>JBBQSA010000015.1:0-64709 GCA_038214295.1 Gammaproteobacteria bacterium | reverse complement strand
CGTCGAGCTGCCGCCGACGGCGCTGTTCCACCACCCGACCATCGTCGAGCTGGCGCGGGTCGTCGGGGACGCCCGGGCGGCATCGCGTGGCGCAACCGCTGAACTGGAGCGCGAGATCGACGCCATGTCCGACGAGGACGTCCTGCGGGCCCTGGCGGAGGAGGCGGCGAGGGGGAAAATACTGTGAGGTTGAGATAAACGGAATGACCCAGGGGTGAGACCTTGAGAAACCAGTCAGGCTTGTGGGCCAGATCGATGTCAACGCGCTCAAAGACGATGTCCTTCTCCGACAGGACGATCGCTGCGGCGGGCCGCCAGCGCACCGTCACCAAGTAGCCAGAGGGCGATGGATGCCACGGTCAGGAACACCGGGTACTCCCAGCCGCCGTTAGGGCTGGTGTGCACCCACCCATTCGGCAGATGCACCCCATGCGGCCCCGGCCATGACCGGCACCAGTGCCAGCGACACCTGGCGCGCGTAGAAGCCGAACACCAGGGCCAGGCCGCCCAGCAGCTCGGCAGCGAACACCGGGTAGGCCAGGAAGCCGGGGAAGCCGACGCTGGCAAAGTACTGGGCGGTGCCTGGCAGGGTAAAAACCGGCAGCTTCAGCAGCGCATGGGCGATCCACATCACGGCCAGACTGTACGATTGCGCTGCCACAATGAAAACAGGCGCCGCCGCAAACCATGATTGCATCGATGCAATACAAGCTCAGCGCGGCCGATCTGGAGACCGTGTTGTCCCTGGTTCGCTCAGGCACCCTGGCCGAGCACGGTGAGCACCTGGAGGCGGCGCTGGAGTCGGCGCGGTCAGCGGCGCAGTTGCTGCCCGATGAGGTGTCGGGCACCGTGCGCATCACCACGACCGACACCATCCTGCACGGCGTGGTGGCGCCGGCGTTGAAGGACCTCAGGGCAGTGCATCCGTTGCTGAGCTTCGAGTTGCACACCGGCAACGAGCTGGCCAGCCTGACACGACGCGACGCCGACATCGCCGTGCGCGCCACCAAGCGGCCCCCGCAGCACCTGGTGGGCAAGCACGTGGGTCCCATTCGCGTGGCGTTGTTCACCGCGAAGAAGGGGCCCATCAAGCGCTACGCCGATGTCGAAGCCGGCAGGCGCCCTGGGTGGCACCGGACGATGCGCTGCCCGAACACCCTTCGGTGGTGTGGCGCAAGCGGCATTTCCCGAAGGTCGTGCCGAGCTACCGTGTCACCAGCATCCTGACGGTGATGGAACTGGTCGGCCTGGGCCTCGGCGTGGGTGTTGTGCCGCTGTTCCTGGCGAAGTCCCACCCGAACCTGGTGCCGTTGACCGAAGTGCTCGACGAGTGCCAGACGGAGTTGTGGTTACTGACCCACCCCGAGTCACGGCATCTGCGCCGGGTGTCGACGGTGTATGGATACCTGTCTCGAACACTTTCGATGGATTAATCAGCGCGCGGATCAATGAGTTGCTGCGGGCGGGCGAGCAGCTTGCGGAACAACGTGGTGTCCTGCGCGTTCGTGAAGTTGTTGTTCAGGTCGCCGTCGCAGTGGTTGCCATAGCCATCGCCGTCGGAATCGCACTGGGACGGGTTCGGCACCAGGTGCAGTTATGGCTGCTCCCGGCCGCCAGTGCGGTTGCGGTTGTGATGGCGCTGACGTGCTCGGGAATGACCGCGAGGCCTGCCGACGTACTATTCCCCAGCTGTGCGGAGCCGTTTTGCCCCCAGCACAGCACTTTGCCGATTGCCGTCAATATGCAGGTGTGGTCATCACCCGCCACGACCGTCGTCGCGCGGAGGGTCGGGCTGCCGAGATCGTCGAAGAAGCCGGTTGCGGTGAACTGCACACTCACACCGGCGGCCACAGCAGGATTGATCGGGCTCAGCGTGATGTTCGTCGGCGTGGGGGGCTCGTCTTGCACTGCATCCCAATGCCTCCGGACTAATCGGACCGCTCTTTTGCTAGTAGCCACATCCGGTGCGACCACGCCACCCGACAGCAAGGATTTAGTCAAGCTGCCGGGCGCTCCTCAGCCCGTGATTTCCCCAAGACGCCGGTCCAGCATGCCGAGCAGCCTGTCCTCGAGACCGAACCTCAGGTGCCGCCTGTTGTGCACACAGACAGCGGCGCACTGCTCGAGCACGGCGCGGTAGTCCCGCTGCAGCAGGTCCTCCAGGGTCCGCATGATGGCCACGAGCCGCGCCTCGGGTTCCTCGGTCTGGTCGTAGGACTCGTCGAACACGTCGGCAAACGTCCGGAAGCCGAGTGACCGGAAGACTTGCAGGATGCGGGGAGGGCCAAAGACCAGGAAGGGCCGGCCGGCCACGACCGGCTTGAGGAGCTTTTCCGTGAAGCGGTCCGACCAGGGGAGGTAATCACTTTCGGTGACAATGTGCAGGAAGCTCTCGGTGGCCGGGCCCATTGGCACGCCGTACACGTCGCCGAGATCGGCGTCCACATCGAGTGAACGCTCTTCGAGCATGACGGACTCTCCCGACAGCGAGGGAAAGTTCTTGCGGAACTCGGTGGTCGCCTGCTCCAGGGAATAGATGCTGGTCTTGCCGCGCCAGGAAAGTATCAGCCGCTCCTGGCACAGGCGCCTTGCCATCAGGGCAACGGCGATCCGGTGGGGCCTGATCTTGTTGTTCATGCAGAGCACCTTGCCGGCGCAATCGACCCCCGGGGCGGGGTCATCCCTGTTCGTGTAGGTGCGCGCGAACTTCATCAGGTAGCTGTTGAAGAACATCCAGTGGGGCGCGTTGGCGCCAGCAGGCCGCGTGGGGGGGCAAACGCGTCCCCCGGTCTGCGAGACGTAGACGATATTCCGGAGCGGCAAACCGATCGGCGCACAGGCCGCCTGCAGCAGCCCCAGCCGGCCATTCAGCGTGCCCGCCTCCGTGGACCGGTCGATGAACACATAGTCCCCGGGTCCGAATGGCATGAAGCTGGCCAGTGCCATCAGGCCATCCACGATCAGGCGGTCATTCTCTGCCTTCGCCAGCTGGTTCTCCTGGATCAGGAAGGCGCGTCCGATGCCGGGATGACGGGCCAGCCGCCCCTGGAGGACCTCTCCAAAACACGACAGCCCAGAGCGGCTGGAATCCGGGGTCACCGGTATGAATGGATTCACTGACGATGGGGCTGCCTTGCCTCAGCCGGTCGGGGCCTGCCGCCCGGGTGCGCCTGGTTACAGCAGCGCCAGAATTTTGCGTGCAGCCTCTTCGGAGGACGCTGGATTCTGGCCGGTCACCAGTTTGCCGTCGGTCACCACGAATGACGCCCAGTCGTCGCCCCTCCGGTAATTGCCGCCGTTGGTCTTCAGCATGTCCTCGACCAGGAACGGCACGACCTTGGTCAGGCCGACGCCTTCTTCCTCGGTGTTGGTGAAGCCGGTCACGGTCCTGCCGGACACAAGGGGTTTGCCGTCCTCGCCCCTGGGGTGCCTGAACACCGCCGGGGCGTGGCACACCGCACCGATCGGACGGTCGCTGGCGGCGAAGGTTTCGATCAGTGCCTTGCTGTCGCCATCTTCGGCGAGGTCCCAGAGGGGGCCATGCCCGCCGGGATAAAATATTGCGTCGAACCCGTCAGCAGAAACGGTGGACAGGATTTCGGTGCTCGCGAGATCCTTTTGAGCCGCGGCGTCCGCCTTGAAGCGTTTGGTGGCGGCGGTCTGCGCACCCTCCGCATCGCTCGACGGATCGAGCGGCGGCTGGCCGCCTCTGGGTGAGGCCAGGGTAATCTCGGCGCCAGCGTCCTTGAAGACGTAATAGGGCGCCGCGAATTCCTCAAGCCAGAAGCCCGTCTTTTTACCGGTGTCGCCCAGCTGGTCGTGCGATGTGAGAACCATCAGAATTTTCATCGGGTTGTTGCCTCTTGTTGTCTTGTTGCAGTCGCCCCTCTGCCTGGCGACGTGGACGGAAGCTACCAGCGCAGCCCGTCAATTCGCTTGTCCCGATGCGCGAGAATCCACTGCGCATGCTCGGCGAGACAGGCGTGACCCAGTGACCGCAGGATCTCCAGCTTGTCGGGGAGCGAGCGGGCCGAGGCCAGCTCCCGGGCCGCGATGCTGAACAGCGATTCCATGTAGCGGTACTGGCGGATCAGGGCGCGATCCGCCTTCTCGCCCAGGTAGATCTCGAAGATCGCGCCGTACACGCTCACGAGCGCGAGCACCAGGACCAGTCCTTCCCGCAGGTGGCCGCCGAGCCGCACCTCGCTCACGAAGGACAGGAGGGCCGCAACCGCCAGCACAAGCCCCAGCGCCAGTCCGCTGAAGAGCATCGTGGTGGATATGGCTTCGACAATCCTCTGGCGCCGTTCGAGGGACCGCCCGCGCTGCCGGTAGTAGTGCAGCTGTCCCGCGCCATTCACCGGGTCCGGATCGCCAATCCAGGCCGCATAGGCGTGTTCAAAACCGTGCGGCAGGACCGCCCGGGGATACAACGCACGGCGGAGACTGACGGCCCGCATGGCCGCACGGATCCACTCGAGCTCGAAGTCCTGCCGTTGAAGGAAGGCCGCGTGGGAAAACTCGCCCCCGAACTGGGCACGGACCCCGGCCAGTTCGCAGTAGAAATCCACACGCAGCGCCTCGGCCAGGGCCCGGTAGTTGAGGAATCGCCGGTGCCAGCTGCGGCGGTGCGCCCAGAATGCCAGCAGCCAGCCTGTGCCGAAGACCAGCAGCACGACCAGGATGTTGGCAAGACCAAGGCTTTCATCCGCCTGCCTGTCCAGGCCCAGCAGGAGCAGCGCAAGAATTGCCCAGAGGGTGTAGCGGGCGCGGAGCGCGCGGGTAAAGCACCGGCCGAAATGGACGCCCAGCCAGTCGGCCGCAACAAACAGTCGGTCAACATAGAGGAGTGTTTCGGGAATTGCATAGGGGCTGGGCAGTGCGAGCCGGTGTCCACCGGCGGCGATGCGGTCGCCGTATTCCGCCGCATCCTGGTTGAAATCCGCCGTCCGGCTGAGGAGCGTGACCAGTTCCGCGGGCAGGCCCGCCTGGACGCCGCCCTGGCACCGTCCGCCGCAGACAAAGCCGATGATTTCCGGACTCGCGGTGTCGCTCCCCGCTGCCGCCGATCGGCGGGAACTGCGGATGTCATAGATCCAGTCGTTGTCCGAAGCTGCAAGCAGCGCATCGAAGGTCGGCTTGGCCGGTTCGGCGGGCGCGAGACCGCGCCGGCGGTACTCGATGACCCGTGCGGTTCCCGCCGCATGCCCGGTGTCCTGGCCGTCCCAGATCGAGATCAGCAGCGAGCTGTATCGGGCCACCAGGAACCCTGCTTCCTGAAACTGCCGGTCCCGGGCCGGGCCGGGCCTCGTCAGCGCCCCGGCATCCAGCCCCTCGGGTAGCGGCAGCTGCAGGACTTCGGCGTGCTGGACGAGGCGGTCAAAAACCAGACGGTCCGCGTCGCGGGCGATGTCGTTCCGGCACTGGGCGCTGGCATAAGGCAGGAGCGCGATTACCTGGAGACCCAGGTCGAGGGCGATCTCGGCAACCAGGAGATCGGCTCCCTCGGCCAGGGGTGAGAGCAGTTGCACCGGTACGTCCGGCTCCTGATCGCGGAGGGCACGAAGCAGCGCCTCGACGGCGGCGCGGATGGCGGGCAGTTCGTGATCACACAGGTCACGGTGCCCGACCACGCCGACCATGAGCGGTAACTTCAGCGACGGTGCCACCCCGACTTTCTGGCCTTCGTCCGTCACGGCAGAGTTCTCCCTCGCATCATTTTCCGGCAAGCCGGGCGATTTCGCCGAGTTTGGGGCCATTGCCGGTCCGCTGGTAGAGCCGCCGGGAACGTTCCAGGGCATCGGCGCCGTACAGCGACGCTGCGGGCCACCGCTTCAGCAGCACTGGCAGGCTGCGGGTGGCCAGCACCTCGGCCTCCCGGTAGCGCTTGAGTTCCATCAGGCAGCCGGCCTCCACGTTGTCCACCAGGGCGTTCCGCCAGGGATCGTCCGGGTACTGCGCCTGGACCAGGGGCCGGGCCGTGGCGAGACGATCGAGAGCCTGCGGCGCGCGGTCAGTCCGGCACTCGAGATCGGCCAGGTACGTAAGCACCATCCCCCGGTTGCCGTCCTGCCCGTTCGCGACGGCTGCCCGGAGGCTCCGTGCAAGCAAGGGCTCTGCCGCGCCGGCATCTCCCTGGCCCAGCGCGGCGAGGGCGAGATTGCTCAGGGGGAAGGTCAGATCTTCATGGTCCGGCGGCAGCTTCCGGTCAAGGATGGCGACTGACTCGGCAAGCATCTGCCGTGCCTCCGCGAAGTGCCGTTGCTCGAGGCGCAATCGTCCCAGGGTATTCATGCTGATCGCGACATCCGGGTGCTCCGGGCCCAGCACGAGCCTGTCCACGGCCAGCGCCCGCAGCATGTAGCCTTCGGCCTGCGCACTCTCGCCGCGGAGATAGGTCGTGGCGCCCATGTTGGCCAGGATCTGCCCCACGTTGGGATGATTGCTGCCTGAAACACGTGTGCGCTCGGCAAGTGCCTTGCCGTACCAGTCGAGTGCCGCCGAGGTGTCGCCCGCATAGACCTTCACAAGGGCAATGCCCTCGAGTGCACGGGCCGCCAGATCGGCTGGGGCACCGGGCTCCCGGGCAAGTGCCAACGACCTGTCGAAGAATTGCTGGGCGTCCGCAAAGCGCTCCTGCCTGCTTGCGGTATCGCCGCGCCCGATCAGCGCGCGGCCCTCGGTCTGCAGGTCCACGGGGCTGGCTTCAGCCGTGTGGCCTTCAGCCTCGGCATACAACGCCTCCGCCCTGGCGTAGTCGCCCTGGGCCGCGGCCACATCCGCCAGGGCGACGGCCTGGCGACCCAGCAGCCGCGGGTCCTGGACCGCGGCTGAGCGGCCCTTGTCCAGGAGTTCTGATGCCTGCGTGTACAGTCCCAGGCCGTAGTAGACCTGGCCCAGCGTCGTGGCGAGTTCGGCCCGCACGATGGGCTCGCCCTCCAGCCCGGCGTCAATCTGCCGTGCACCCCGGTCGAGAATTTCCCGGGCGGTGATGACATTCCCGCGGGCTTCGCTCGGATCCGACACCGCAAAGAGCGACACGATGAACTCTGTCGTGCGCTCGGCGGTGAGGGATTTCCGCACGGCGACCTGCCGCTGCCGTTCGGCTTCATTGCGGGCAAGCCACGCGGTGAGCGCCAGGGCGCCCAGCACCACACAGCCGACGGTCGTCGCCCCGGCGATGATCGCCAGGCGCCGCTGCCGCTGGGCCTGCTCCCGCTGCCGCAGGTCATCGAGGTTGACGCCCAGGAGTGCGGCGATGAGCTTGAGCTTGGCATCGCGCCGATGGTCGGCGCCCGGACGGACATCCGCTGCGAGGGGTTCGGGGCCGGGCAGTTCAGTCACCTGACCGTCCACCACCTGGTAGCGCAGGGCCGCCGGGAAGCAGTCGTCCGCGGCAACGCCGCCGCCGGGCTCTCCGGCCACGATCAGGCACAGGATGCGGCTTTCCCGGCCCAGGGCCTTGAAGCTGCGGATCTCCTCGTTGACCCAGCGGGACCGGGCCGCAGCGGGCGAGCAGACGACAATCAGCGCGGCAGACTGTTCGAGCGCGGTCCGCACCGTCGTGGCGAGGTCGGCGGACGAGGAGAGCTCTTCCCGGTCCAGGAACACGGGCGTGAGGGCACTGGCCCGGGCGCCCGCCTGCGTGGCGCGCTCCCGTAGAGACGCAGGGAGACGGTAACGCTCTATCGCCCGGTGTAGCCAGCGGGCCCAGTCGGCGTCCACGTGGCTGTAGCTGATGAAGGCGACATAACGCATGGCGAGGATAATCCAGGCTCCGCCGGGCCCATATTCTGTGCTAATTAGAGTACCGCTAACCAGCCACTACCAGATCCGGAGGTTCCTCCATGCAGCCCCACACAACCCTTTGCAGCCGCTGGACAGCGGCCTTGGCCGCGCTGGCCGTCATCGGCCTTCTGGGACTGGCGCCCCAGGTGCACGCCCGGCCCCGTGTCTCGATCGACTTTGGCGGCGAGACCGGCGACGTGACCTCGGCCGGGGACTCCTGGGTCCTCACGTCCGACGCCACGGTCTGCGGCGCCCTGTCGCAACTGCCCGGATCCTGCGGCGTCACGTTCACGGGAAACTCCAGTGGAGAAACCAAGCTGGGCTTCACGATCAAGATCGGCACGACGTCCTATGACTCGCTGTTCATCAACAACAACGGCTTCGTCACCTTCGGATCCGCGCTCCCCGGCACCACCTTTTCGGCGGCGGCCAGTATTTCGGCCCTGCAACAGATCATCACGGCGAACGGCACCGTCACGCGGCCCTTCATCGCGCCGTTCTACGCCAACCTGGCGGTGCCGTCCGGGCCCATCACGCAGTTTGCCCCGTTTGGCGGCGGCTCCAGTTACTTCCGCGCCACCGCGGATCCCATTGAACCCTACACGGCAGCGGGCCGCGTCCCGGCCTTCGCGGTGACGTGGATCGATGATGACTTCAACATCAACCCCCAGATTGCCACCCAGATCGTCCTGTACTCAGCGGGCAATACCGGCGACTTCTACCTGCGCGTGCGCTACGGCACGTCCGATGCCGACGCGTACACTGCCCTCGCGGGCTTTTCGCTGGTCACGGGCCTGCCGGGAGATGTGGCGACGCTGGCCAATCCGCTCGGTGGCGCCAACGCAATCCTGAACAACTACTTCTTCGTGTTTCGCAACGGCCACCTGGTGCCCTCGGTCGACAGCGATGGGGACGGCGTGCTTAATGGCATCGACAACTGCAGCGGGCTGGCCAACGCCAGCCAGTGCGACAGCGACGGCGACGGCTATGGAAACCTCTGCGACGGCGACCTGGGCCCGGGCACCGGCAACGGGGTCACAAATGCCCAGGACACGACGCTCTTCCGCGCCCAGCTGGGACAGCCCAGCGTTGCCCCGACCTATAACAAGGCGGACATGAACTGTAACGGTGCTGTGAACGCCCAGGACACCACGCAGTTCCGCAGCCGGCTCGGCGCGCCGCCGGGCCCGTCGGGATTCCATCCGTAGCCGGACATCACTGTCGGCGTGCACATCGACAGTGGATGTCACCCGGTCCGCGGTCAGCTCCCGACGCCGAGCAGCGCCTGCACCGGCCCCGCGAACAGGCTGCCCTTCATGATCATGCACCAGATCAGGATATAGAGCGTGGCGACCAGGGCGAGCATGCCGCGCACGCCACCACTCTTCAGGCCATGGCGGGGATCGCCGGCGTTGCGGTTACGGCCGTAGCGGATCACGTCCGGCACCACGCTGAAGCCCGCCATGAGCCAGAACACGAAGTAGGCGTCCCAGGCCCAGGGCACGTTCAGGAGGCCGCCCCAGTCCTCGATCAGCATCAGGCCGAAGAGCGGGGTGATCACGGCGGTCGGCGCCGTGACGCCCAGGCACAGCTTGCGGAGGAACCCGCGGGCCCAGACGCCGATGGCGGGAGGCTGGGTGAGGCGGATCTGCAGAGCCCAGATGTTGCTGAAGAAGGTGTGGCCGAAGTACAGGAACGCCGCCATCTCGTGGATGACCAGCGTGGGCAGGTAGCCCAGCAGGTTTGGCAGGCGGACGAGGCCGAGCAGCGGCAGGCCCGAGGCCACCATGATCACCACCCACACGCCGTACCAGAAGAAGCGCTGGGGATCGGCTTCGGTCCCTGCGGTAAGCGCTGCGGTCTGGTTCATGGGGGCTCCGGTGCGTTGCTGGTCGGCGACAGGCAACGCTAACAGAGGCGCCCGGACCGGTCGACGCCCCCCGGTTGGCGCGGCCGACAGCCGGACTATTCGCTAGACTCACCCGGGTGTGGTCCGAAGCATCCCGTGAAATTCAGGTCGACGGCCTTGCGGTGCAGGTCCTGCGCAAGCCGATCCGCACACTGCGCCTCGTCGTCAGTTCGCCCGACGGCCCGGTGCGCGTCTCGGCACCGTCCCGGGTCAGCGAGGACGTGATCCGTCGCTTCGTTGCCGACAAGCAGCGCTGGATCCGCCAGCAGCAGGCCCGCCTCGCGGCCCGGCCACCGGTCCGGCCGGTGGCGATGGTCAGCGGGGAGCGCCACCCGTTCCTGGGGCAGGCATACCCGCTCGCCGTCGTGGAGCAGCCGGGCGCCGCCCGGGTCCGGCTGTGTGCGGAGGCCGGGCTCGAGCTCCGCGTCCGCCCGGCCGCCACCACGGCTCAGCGCGAGGCGCTGCTCTACGGCTGGTACCGGGACCAGCTGCGCGCACTCGTTCCCCCGCTGCTCGACCGCTGGCAGCCGGTGATCGGCGTCACCGTCACGGACTGGGGCGTGCGGCGCATGAGGACGCGCTGGGGATCGTGCAATACCCGCGCCGGGCGTATCTGGCTCAGCACGGAGCTCGCGAAGAAGCCGCCGGCCTGCGTCGAGTACGTGCTTGTCCACGAACTCGTCCACCTGCTTGAGCGCGGGCACAACAGCCGCTTCTACGGCTTCCTTGACCGGTTCCTGCCGGACTGGCAGGCGAGCCGTGCGCAGCTGAACCGCTTGCCCGAGGACTGAACCCGTGGCGTCATCCAGTCAGGCGCCTGGGGCCGGCCCGGCAACTGCCCTCCGGGGCGTAAACCTCGGGGGCTGGCTTGTGCTGGAGAAGTGGATGACGCCCAGCCTCTTCGCGGGGCTCGCGGCCACCGACGAGACCACCTGGAGTGTGGAGCTTGGCCGGGACGCGGCGCCCCGGCTCCGGCAGCACTGGGACAGCTTCATCACGCGGGAGGATTTCGCCTGGCTCGCGGGCGTCGGGATCAACGCGGTGCGCATCCCGCTCGGCCACTGGATCTTCGGCTCCCCCTATCCCTGGCACCCCAAGTACGGCAGCGACCAGCAGCCCTTCGTCGAGGGCGGTATCGAGGTGCTCGACCGGGCGCTGGAGTGGGCCGCTGAAACCGGCCTGCGCGTGGTGCTGGATCTGCACGCGGCGCCCGGCTGCCAGAACGGCTTCGACAACGGCGGCATGCTGGGCGTCTGCGACTGGCACACCCGCGAGGAATACCTGGCGCACTCGGTCGAGGTACTGGAGCGGCTGGCGGCCCGCTACCGGGCGTCGCCCGCGCTGTTCGGCATCCAGATGCTCAACGATCCCCGCTGGGACGTGCCCACGGAGATCCTCAAGACCTATTACCTGCAGGCCTACAGCGCGATCCGCAATCACTGCGACCCGGCGCAGGTGGCGGTGCTCCTGCATGACGGCTCCCGCTCCCACCGGGAGTACCTTGGCTTCCTCAAGCCGCCCGACTTCCGGAACGTGCTCTTCGACGTGCATCGCTACCAGTGCTTCGAGAGGACGGATCTGGACCTCGACATGGCCGGGCACCTGCGCAAGGCGGGCGTGCTCTGGCGGAACGAGGCCGACGAGATCCAGCGCGAGCTGGGCCTGCCCGCGATTGCGGGCGAATGGAGCCTGGGACTCGACCTGCGCGCGGTGTCCCTGTGGGCCGAGGGCCCCTTCAACCACGCGCTCGAGAACCTGGACCCCGCCGCGGAGCAGGCGGCGTACCGGGCCTACGGGGCCGCGCAGCTGCACGCCTTCGAGCGCTACCGGGGCTGGTTCTTCTGGAGCTACCGCACCGAGACGACGCCGGCCTGGAGCTTCCGGGAATGCGTCGAACGGGGCTGGCTGCCGCCGCATTTTAGGTGAGCTGCGGGCGCGTTTGCCCCGTCAGCTGCTATCGTAACTACCGCCATGCTCACGCAGCTGCACCCCTACGTCGTGCACTTCGCCGTCGCCCTGATCCTGCTGGGCGTCGTGCTGTTTTTCATCGGTGCGCTGGCTGGTGACCGTCCCTGGGCCGGCAGCGTCCTCGCGGCCGCCCGCTGGAACGTGTGGATCGGCTCCGGGTTTGCCCTGGCGTCCATCGCCAGCGGCTTCGTGGACTACCTCGCTGCCCAGTGCGACGCCGACGCCATCGCGGCCACCATCATCCACCGGCGCTCCGGTGCCGTGACCTGGTGGTCGTCGCTGATTGCCGGGATCGCGGTTTATCGCACCCGGCACCGGGCTCCGGGTCCGCTGCTGCTCGCCTGGCTGCTGCTGGTGGGCGTCGCGGCGTCGACCGCGGCGGCGCTCGGCACGGGCCTTACCTACGACCGTGCGCTCGGCGTCAGCCGGGCCTGGCCCGCGGAGACGGGCACCTGTTTCCGGCTGGAGCGGGAGGCGGCGTCAGAGCAGGGCGGCTAGCCGCTCGGCGTACCAGCGGTCGAAGACGTGCACGCAGTCCTCGGCGGGCTGGTAGGGGCCAGGGCGGTAGCCCCGGGAGCCCGCGCCCTTCTGGGCCCGTTCGCAGAGCGCCCAGTCCTGCCGGTTGGTCAGGTCCCAGAAGTCCGCCATGTCGGCGGGATCGAAGCCGGGACTGGCAAGCGCTTCCGCGGTGAAGAGCAGCTCGCACTCCACCCGGCTCCGGTCGGCCGCCAGCGGCCACACTGTGTGGGTGAGCAAGTAGTCCGGGTGGGGGCTCAGCAGCAGGTTCGGATAGATCACGTAGTAGTAGACGTGCCGGTGGTCGTCGGCGGACAGGCCGGGGATCGGTGGCACGCTGCGCCTGCCGCTCAGGGACATGGTCTCGATGCCGTCCTTCAGCTGCATGGGGCCGCCGTTGAAGCCCGCGCCGATCTCCATCGGCCGGGTACCCCGGCTGATCAGGTCGCTGATCCGCGCGAGCTGCGGGTGGGCCACCGGGCAGTGGTAGCACTCGCTGTAGTTTTCGCAGACCAGCTTCCAGTTGGCCTGCACGTCATAAGTGCAGTGCCAGCCGCGGCGCAGTTCCGGCAGGCGGAAGCGCCCCAGGTCCGGCAGGTCTTCAAGCTGCAGGGCCAGAGGTGGCGGCGCGCTGTCCAGGTTCAGGAAGATGAAGCCTTCGTGGATACCGGCGTGGACGGGCGTGAGGCCGAGCGCCGCCCGGTCGAGCCCCGCGTCATTCCCGCGAGCGCCGCCAGCGCCCGGGACCTGGGCCAGGCTGCCGTCCAGCTGGTAGCTCCAGGCGTGGTAGGGGCAGAGGATCCGGTGCAGGCCCCGGCCTGCTGCGGCATCGATCAGCCGGGAGCCCCGGTGCCGGCACACGTTGAAGAAGGCCCGCACCCGGCTATCGGCGCCGCGCACCACGATCACGGAGTCGCCGGCGATCTCGCGGGTGAAGAAATCGCCCGGCGCGGGCAGGTCGGCCTCGCGCCCGGCGCAGAGCCAGGTCTTGCCGAAGATCCCGGCCTGGTCCAGCGCGAGAATTGCCGGCGCGGTGTAGACGGCCGCGGGCAGGGTGCTGGCCTCCGCGAAGGCCCGGCAGGTCGCGTGCAGATCGGCGGCAGTTAGGGGCGGGGCTTCCGGGGGCATGGGCGCTGATTTGACAAGGCAGGGGAGGGAGTCTTTCATTGGGCCGGACGCGGTGTCAAAGCGGCGCAGATCAGCATGAACCCGGCCAGCGAGCCCATCGGCACCCTCGGCGTGGCCCTGGCCCACGGGCGTGACCTCCTGGCTACCGACCCGAAGCTCGCCATCAGCCAGGCGGCCGAGATCCTGAAGGCCTTGCCGGGGCAGCCGGACGCCCTGGCGCTGCTCGCGGACGCCTGGCGTGCACTCGGTGACCAGTACACCGTGCTCGGCGAAACGGCGGCAGCGGATGCCGCCTACGCCCGCCATATCCAGGCCTCGACCCGGGATCCCCGGCTCCTTGCGCCAGCCGCCGCGCTCTCCGATGGCCGGATCGCGGTGGCGGAACAGCAGCTCCGGGAGCATCTGCGCGAGTTCCCGACGGACGTGCCCGCGATCCGCATGCTGGCCGAAGTGGCGGGACGCCTGCAGCGCTATGCCGATGCCGAGAACCTGCTGGCTCGCTGCCTGGAGTTGGCCCCCGGCTTTGCGGCGGCCCGGCAGAACTACGCGCTGGTCCTGCACCGGCAGAACAAGCCGGCCCCGGCGCTGGCCCAGCTGGCAATGCTGTTGCAGGCGGAGCCCCGCAACCCCAGCCTGCGCAACCTGAAGGCCGCCGTGCTCGGCAGCATCGGCGAGTACGCCGCGGCGCTCGAGCTCTACGCGGGGCTCGTGGCCGAGTACCCGCAGCAGCCGAAGATCTGGATGAGCTACGGCCATGCCCTGAAGACCGCCGGGCGGCAGCCGGACAGTATCGCCGCCTACCGCCGGAGCATCGGGCTGCTGCCCGGGCTCGGCGAGGCCTGGTGGAGCCTCGCCAACCTGAAGACCTTCCGCTTCAGCCCGGAGGACGTGGCAGCCCTGCGGGGCCAGCTCGCGCGCCCGGATCTCGGCGACGACGACCGCCTGCATTTCGAATTCGCGCTCGGCAAGGCGCTGGAGGACGCGGCGGACCATGCCGGGTCCTTCCGGCACTACGCCGAGGGCAACCGCCTGCGCCGCGCGGCCGTGCGCTACGACCCGGAGGAGACCGCCAGCTACGTCCGGCGCTGCAAGCAGCTGTTCACGCCAACGTTTTTCGCCGCCCGCTCCGGCACCGGGACCGCGGCGCCCGACCCGGTCTTCATCGTGGGGCTGCCCCGGGCCGGTTCCACGCTGGTCGAGCAGATCCTCGCCAGCCACCCGGCGGTGGAGGGCACGATGGAGCTGCCCGACCTGGTGTCCATCGTGCGTCAGCTGGGCGGCAAGGCCCGGCGGGATGACGTCTCGAAGTACCCGGAAATCCTTGCTGATCTCACGCCGGACCAGCTCCGGGCCCTCGGCGAGCAGTACCTGGAGCAGACCCGGATCCAGCGGAAGACCGGCGCGCCCTTCTTTATCGACAAGCTGCCGAACAACTGGGCCCACGTGGGCCTCATCCACCTGGTCCTGCCGAACGCGAAGATCATCGATGCCCGCCGCCACCCCCTGAGCTGCTGCTTCTCGGGCTTCAAGCAGCATTTCGCCCGGGGCCAGAACTTCACCTACAGCCTCCCGGAGATCGGCGCCTACTACCGGAACTACGTGGAGCTGATGGCCCACTTCGACGCGGTGCTGCCCGGCCGCGTGCACCGGGTGATCTACGAGCAACTGGTGGCGGACACGGAGGCCGAAGTCCGCCGGCTGCTCGGCTTCTGCGGCCTGCCCTTCGACGAGGCCTGTCTCCAGTTCCACCGCAACGAGCGGGCGGTGCGCACGGCCAGCTCCGAACAGGTCCGCCAGCCCATATATAAGACTGCCCTGGAACCCTGGCGCGGCTATGCCGCCTGGCTCGGGCCCCTGCGGGCGGCCCTGGGGCCGGTGCTCGAGGCCTATCCGGCGGCGCCTGACTTCTGACAGAATCGACCAACTTCGGGGGGAGGGCTTGCCAATGACGCGGAGTCGCCGGCGGAAGTTGCACCGGGCTGTTGCAGCCCCCGTTCCACCGCGCGCCGTCCGGCTCATGACGCTCGCGCCCTTGTTGCTGGCCGGCTACGCGCCCGGCCACGCAGTGGCCCAGCAGACCGGCGGCAAACTCGACGAGGTGATCGTCACGGCGCAGAAGCGGGCGGAAAGCCTGCAGAACGTGCCGATCAGCGTGCAGGCCTTCGGCACCGAGAAGCTGGACCAGCTCAAGGTCGAGAGCTTCGACGACTACGCCAACCTGCTGCCCAGCGTCTCCTTCATCAACGTCCGCCCGGGCTTTGCCCAGATCTACATGCGCGGCGTGGCGAGCGCCGGCGACGCGGACGCAAACCACTCGGGCTCCCAGCCGCTAATCGGCACCTACCTGGACGAGCAGCCCATCACCACGATCCAGGGCGCGCTGGACGTGCACCTCTACGACATCGCCCGCGTCGAGGCGCTGGCGGGTCCACAGGGCACGCTGTACGGAGCCAGTTCCGAGGCCGGCACGGTCAAGATCATCACCAACAAGCCGGATCCCTCGGGCTTCGCCGCCGGCTACGGTGTCGAGGGCAATGTCATCGACGGCGGCGACGCGGGTTACCTGGCGGAGGGCTTCGTGAATGTGCCCCTGACGGACAGCGCGGCGATCCGTCTCGTCGGCTGGGCGAAGCGGGACGGGGGTTACATCGACAACGTCCGTTTCCAGCGCACCTTCCCGAGCACGCTCATCACGGTGCCGCCGGACGGCATCACCACCGACAACGCCGCCCGCGTCGAGGACAACTACAACGGCGTCGACACCTACGGCGCCCGCGCCGCGCTCCGCATCGATCTCAATGACAGCTGGACCGTGACCCCGACGCTCATGGCCCAGAAGCAGACGGCCGACGGCTCCTTCGGCGCCGACAACACGCTCGGCAAGTACAAGGTGGGCCACGGCTTCCCGGAGGGCTCGGATGACAAGTGGCTGCAGGCGGCGCTCACGGTCGAGGGCCGGGTCGGCAGTTTCGACATGGTCTACACCGGCTCCTACCTGGACCGGGACGTGAACTTCGACTTCGACTACGCGGACTACTCCTACTGGTACGACGTCGCTTACCTGGCCGATGGCGCCAACTTCAGCAGCTACTTCTACAACGACGCCAACGAAGCCATCGACTTCTCCCAGTACGTGCTCTCGTCGGACCACTACAGGAAGTACAGCCAGGAGCTGCGCTTCTCCTCGCCCCAGGACAAGCGGCTCCGGGCCATCGTCGGCGCCTTCTGGCAGCGCCAGACGCACGGTATCGAGCAGAATTACAAGATCAACGACCTGGCAGCAGTGCTGGAGGTCGCGGGCCGCCCCGACACCCTCTGGCTCACGAAGCAGGACCGGGTCGACAAGGACTACGCCCTCTTTGGCGAGCTCTACTACGACATCACGGCAAAGCTAACAGGCACCGTTGGCGCCCGCTTCTTCAAGGCGGAGAACTCGCTGGTAGGTTTCTTCGGCTTCGGCCAGGGCTACAGCAACAGTGGCAACAGCGGTGAAGCCCTGTGCGACGACCGGTACGGCGATGGCCGGGATACCGGCGCGCCGGGCGCTGACCTGCCGGACTTCCAGGGCGCGCCCTGCAAGAACCTGGACGCCGACACCAGCGACACGGATGCCATCTACAAGCTCAACCTCGCCTACAAGCTCACCCCTGATGCGCTGGTTTACGCCACCTACTCGGAGGGCTTCCGGCCGGGAGGCATCAACCGCCGCGGCACGATTCCCCCCTACAAGCCGGACTTCCTCACCAACTACGAGCTGGGCTGGAAGACCACCTGGTTCGACGACCGGGTGCGCTTCAACGGCGCGGTCTTCCACCAGGTCTGGCAGGACTTCCAGTACTCGATCCTCGGGCCGAACGGCCTGACGGAAGTCACCAACACCCCGGGCGACGCCGCTATCGACGGCCTCGAGATGGACGTGAACTGGGCCGCCACCGACGGGCTTGGCATTTCGGCCGGCGTGGCGCTGATCAACGCCGAGCTGAGCGGTCCCTATTGCGCCAACCTCTTCAACGGTGCCGCGGTGTCCGCCAATCCCTGCCCGCTGGACGGGGGCGGCAGCGAGGCGCCGGCGGCGCCCAAGGGTGCCAAGCTGCCGGTGACGCCGGACTTCAAGGGCAACCTGACGGCCCGCTACCAGTTCCCGCTGGGCCCGCTGGAGGCCCACGTGCAGGGCGCGGTGGTCTACGTGGGCGAGCGGCAGTCAGACCTGCGCACCTTCGAGAACGGGGTCGTGGGGCAGCTGCCCAGCTACACGCTCACCAACCTGTCGTTCGGAGCCGGCACGGACGACTGGCAGCTGGAGCTGTCCATCCTCAACGCGTTCAACGAGTACGCGGAGTTCAGCCGCTACGCAGAGTGCCCGGAAGCGGTCTGCGGGGCCCAGACCTACTCGGTGGTAGCGCCGCCCCGGACGCTCGCTCTCAAGTTCAGCCAGAAGTTCTAGGCACGGAAGCGCGCCGGGGCCTTGCGGAATGTCGAGCCGCTGAACAGGGCCGGGAGCATCGGCCCGCTGCGGGCCACCTTCCTCGTGGCCGGCAACATGATCGGCTCGGGCGTCTACCTGTTGCCGGCCACGCTGGGCGCCTTCGGCTCGGTCAGCGTCATTGGCTGGGTCGTGTCCGGCCTCGGGGCCTTCCTGCTGGCAGGCGTCTTCGTGATGCTGATCAGTCTTCGCCCGGACAGTGTCGGCATGGTGCGCCAGGTGCGGGACGGGCTCGGCCGCTTCTTCGGTTTCCACGCGAGCCTGCTTTACTGGGTGGGCGGCTGGGTGGGCAACGTGGCCATCGCCGTGGCCGCCACGGGCTACCTCTCCGTCTTCTTTCCCATGCTGAAGGGCACCCTGGCGGCGGGCGCCTGCACGCTGGCCGTGATCTGGGTGATGGTGATCGTCAATTTCCTCGGCGCCCGGCGCGTCACTGACTTCGAGGGTGGCACCCTGCTGATCGGCCTGCTACCGGTGCTCGGCGTGGCGGTGCTCGGCTGGTTCGCCTTCGACCCCGTCCTGTTCAAGGACTCCTGGAACGTCAGCGGGCGGCCGGATGCCGCCGTCGTGCCGGCCACCTTCGGCCTGATCTTCTGGGCCTTCGTGGGGCTGGAGAGCGCGTCGGTCGCGGCGGCAGTGGTGCGTGATCCCGTGCGGGACGTGCCGCTCGCCACGCTGGGCGGGGTTGCCCTCGCGGCCTTCGTCTACCTCGCGGCCTCGGTGGCGATCAGCGGACTGTTGCCCGCTGCAACCCTGGCCGCGTCGAGCGCGCCCTTCGCGGACGCCGCGGCCCGCTTCATCGGGGCTGGGGCGGCGGCCCTCGTGGCCGGGTGTGCCGTCCTGAAGGCGACCGGCACCCTGTCCGGCTGGTTGCTTGTGACGGCGGAGGTGGCCCGCAGCGGCGCGGAGTCGGGGGTGTTCCCCCGCTTCTTCCGCGAGAGTGCCGACGGTCCGCCGCGCCGGAACCTGCTGATCGTGGCCGGGCTGATGTCGCTGATCGTGATCCTGAGTTCGCTGGCCCCGACACTGGCCGGCCAGTTCACGATCCTCATCAACCTGGCCACACTGCTCTACCTCGTGATTTACGCCTACTGCTGTGCGGCCCTGTGGCGCGCGACGACGAACGTCGCGCCACGGGTAGTCGCGGTGCTGGCGGCCAGCTTCTGCGCCTGGGCAGTCCTCGCGTCGGATCTGCAGCAGCAGGCCTACCTGGCCGTGGTCTGTGCGCTCGGGCTGCCGCTCTACCTGGGACTGCGCAATGGCATGCCGGCTCGCTAGTGCCCTGTGCCTGTTGCTCGTGTGGGCCAGTGCATCCGCGCTGACTGCCACCGAGGAACTCGCCCGCGACATCCTCGTGGAGCTCGTCGCTGTCGATTCATCGGCGGCGGGCACGACCGGCCGTACCCGGGAGCTGGCCGAACGCCTCGCCGCGATGCTGAAGCGGGCCCGGTTTCCGGACAGTGATATCCAGGTGCTCGGGCTGGGCGCCGGCGACGGCAACCTGATCGCCCGTTACCGCAGCGACCGGCCGGCCGGGCAGCCTGTCTTGCTCATGGCACACCTGGACACCGTGTCCGCGTCGCCCGTCGGCTGGGACACCAACCCGCTGCAGCTCATCGAAAAGGACGGTTACTACTATGGACGCGGCACCCGGGACCTGAAGGACGCTGCGGCCCGGCTGGTGGCCAACTTCATCCGCCTGAAGGCGGAAGGGTTCCGCCCGCAGCGGGACGTGATCCTGCTGTTGACCGCGGACGAGGAAACCACGGGCGCCAACCTGGCCTGGCTGCTGGCCGAGCACCGGCCCCTGCTTGATGCTGCCGTCGCTCTGAACACGGACGCGGGCTACGTGGACCTGACGCCGGAGGGCATTCCCGAGTCCTTCGTCGTGCAGACGGCGGAGAAGGTCTACGCCAGCTTCGCTCTCGAGGCGTCCGCTGCCGGAGGGCACAGTTCCCGTCCCGTGGCGGACAACGCGATTTACAAGCTGGCGCGCGCCCTCCAGCGCGTTGAAACCTGGCGCTTTCCGCGGGCCCTCAACGAGACCACGCGGACGCACTTCGAGCGCTGGGCGCCGCTGGCCCCGGCTGAACTGCGGCCCGGCGCCCTGGCCCTCGGTGCTGGCCGCCTCGATGACCCGGCGGTGACGACGGTCGAGGCTTCCCCGTACCTCAATGCCATGCTGCGCACGACCTGCGTCGCGACGGAGCTGCAGGGCGGCAGCGCCGAGAACGCCCTGCCAGAGCGCGCCCGGGCTGTCGTGAACTGCCGCATTCTCCCCGAGTCATCACCCGCCGAGGTCGAAGCGGTATTGCGCAAGCTGGTCCGGGACGACGGGGTTAGCGTCGCGCCGCTCGCGCCCGCATTGATTGGTCCAGCGTCACCACTGGATCCCGCCGTGCTCGGCCCGGTCGCGGCCCTCGCCGCCGAATTCTGGCCCGGCGTCCCGCTACTCCCCGAGATGAGTCCCGGCGCCACCGACGGCCTGTTCACCCGGAATGCCGGTATTCCCACCTACGGCATCGGCGCGGTGGCCGAGGATCCCGATGACGACCGTTCCCACGCGCCCAACGAACGGATCCGCGTGGCTGCCTTCAACCAGAGCCTGGAGTTCTGGTACCGCCTCATCCGGAAAGTGGCGGAGTAAGATCACCCGAGGAGGACGCGCCCATGTTCATGAACTTCTGGTATCCGGCGGAAGAGAGCAGCAACCTCACTGACAAGCCGCTCAAGGTCCAGATGCTGGGCCTCTGGTTCGTGCTCTGGCGCGACAGTGAGGGCCGGGCCCGCTGTGCCCACAACACCTGCACCCACCGGGGCGGGTCCCTCGGCGACGGCAAGGTGGTGGGCGACTGCATCCAGTGCCCCTACCACGGCTGGAAGTTCAACGGCACCGGAGAGTGCGAGCGCATTCCGTCGCTGGGGTCCCTCGCAAAGGTCCCGCCCCGGGCCCGGATCGACGCGTACCCCGTCGAGGAGCGTTACGGCCTCGTGTTCGTGTTTCTCGGCGACCTGCCGGAGAGCGAGCGGCCCACGATCCTGCCGAACAACGAATACGGCCAGCCGGGCTGGCGCAGCCTGTTCATGCGCTACCGCTGGCAGACGAACTACGTGCGGCTCGTGGAGAACCAGTCCGACCCGTCGCACATCGAGTACGTGCACGCGGGCTTCGGCATGGCGGGCAAGAGCACCAACTACGAGGTGCCGAAGCTCAACGTGCAGGAGTCCGACTGGGGCGCAGGTGCCATGGTGGTTTTCTATTCCCCGGAGCTGCCCGACAAGGACATGAAGAAGCTGCAGCCGGAGGGCCGCAACGAATCGGGCTCCGGCTACCACGGGACCGCATCCACCTGGACCCGGGTGAACTTCAGCCCGACCAACCACATGCACATCTACCTCTACGCCGTGCCCCGCGACGAGGCAGACCTGGAGATCTTCCTGGTGATGCAGCGGAACTGCATGCTCGAGGAGAAGTACGACGAAAACTTCCTGAAGCGCATGGCGGTCGCCGTGGAGGAGGACCGCATCGTGATCGAGAAGCTGGACCCGCAGATTCCGTCGACGGATGCGCTGGGCGAGTTCATCGTGCCCGCCGACGACGTGATCGTGAGCTACCGCCAGCGGCTGCTGGAGTGGGAACGCCGCGGCTGGCGCCTGGACTGCGAGACGCTGCGGAAGAACCGGGGGCGGGTGGCCTACTCGATTCCCTCGCCGGCCCGGCGGCAGGAGCCGATTAACTGGGCCGTGACGGCGGCGCCGGTGGTCCGGTCTGCGGGGATCGAGCGGCGGCGGCTGCCGACCGGGGGCTAGCCCGCTTGACCGCCAGCCGAGGTCGATCCGGGAATTCAACTTATTCAACAGGTTGCATCGGCCCGTCCCAGCCCGGGCGTGCTGGCTTTGACATAAGCCGGCGTGTAGAAAATTGTTTGGTGAGCGCGGCAAGTACCTGTTAAGGTTCTTTCCAAGAATTAATAAATCAACGACTTCACGGGTGGGAAAAACAATGAAGCAGATTCTGAAACTGGCAGCTCTGGCTGTTGCTGCCGTAGCGCCTGGCCTGGCCAGCGCCACTCCTCTTTACGACACCTTCGGGCCACTGACCGGTGCCAACTTTGGTGGCACGGGCATTCCGAACGGTTCAGTGGCGATCTCGTCCCAGTTCGAGGACGGCGCCAACATCATCACGGTGGCAATGAACGCCACCCAGCGCTACTCCAATCCCGTCGTTACTAACGACGGCCTCGGCACCTTCTTCGCCACGCCCGGCAGTAACACCGGCGGTGCGGGCGAGAGCCCGACCACCGGCGCGCTCTGGAACTTCAACTACTACATCGATGTCACCGGGCCTGCAGGCGTCAAGCTGACGGACTACGACATCAACCTCTATTACGACTTCAACCCTGCGTTCGACAACGGCCCCGTGAACCTCGGTGTCGTGAACGTCACTAACGTCCTGCTGGCCACGACCCCCCTGGCCACCAACGCCCAGGGTTCCGAGAACCTGATGTTCAGCTACCTGGCTGTCAGCAGCCCGCCCTTCCTGACGGCACCGGGCGGCGCCTTCACCAGCTTCAACCCCAACGCCCTCGGCGAGTACAATTTCGCCATCCAGGTGACCCGGGCTGGCTGGGCTGTCGAGCAGGTGCGCATGGACGTGCAGGTGGTTCCGGTCCCGGCCGCCGCCTGGCTGTTCGGTTCCGCTCTCGGCCTGGCAGGTGTCCTGCGGCGCCGCATCACCGCCTAGCCTTTCGCAAGGCTTCGACTACCGGAAACCCCGCCTCGGCGGGGTTTTCGCGTTTGTGGGGAGAGCAAAACTCCACTTTGCAGCGCCATCCACGTCCCTGGCGCCGGCTGCCGGAAACCGCGTTATGACAAGCAAAAAATACCGCCCTGGAACGAATTAAACGGATTGCTTTGTCATTACCGAAGGTCCATATTCTTGCTGTGTTCCGGGTCCGGTGTGGGCGGGTCCCGAACTTACCCACAGAAAAAAAGTTACAGCGGGGAAAATCCACAATGAATCTGAAGACCACACTGACAGCAGTCGCTGCTGCGCTCGGCATTTTCGGCGCGATGAACAGCACGCAGGCCGCACCTGTCACCTACAACTTCGCCAGCGGCCAGGCGACGCTCAGTCTGATCTACGGCGCCAGCAACCTCTTGCAGCCGGGGTCCACGATCGCGCTGACCGGGACCCAGGTAACGTTTGACGCCGCGATCCCGCAACTGACGTCGTTCCAGTTCCAGCGGGTGCCCGCTGCCAACGTCCTTGGGGCCGGCCTCCTGCTGGGTACCACGCTCACTATCAGCAATTTCAATGTGGTGCCTGGCACGGGCTATGGGGACATCGTCCCGACCGTCGGTTCGAATCCGTACTTCTATTCCGTCGGGCCGCTTGATGTCACGGGCATCTACTCGCTCACCGGCGCCATCAACCAGCTCCCGACGCCGCTCGCGCAGGTCAATCCCAGCCTGACGGGCCAGATCAACACGTCCGGCGGGACGCTCGGGCTCAACGGCATCACCCTCGGGTTGTTCGCTATACCGCCGATCCTCGGCGGGGGTTTCGCAACGTTGAAGGCCGACGTGCTGTTCACTGGGGTTGTACCCGTGCCCGCCGCCGCGCTGTTATTTGCTTCCGCGCTCGCCGGGCTGCCGCTGATCCGGCGGCGGAAGGTCGCCTGAGCGCGACGTCCGGCAGAAAAAAATACACAACAGAAAATTCGAAGTGGGGGAGAAGATAGCCATGGCACGACGTGAATTCGGTAGCGGTCATCAGCACGTCGGGTCGACAGTGGTAGGCGCCGCGCTGCGCCATGCCGCCATCGCCGTGGTCCTCGCGGTCCTTATGGCACCCCAGCTTAGCCAGGCAACGACGCTGAACGTGGTCGGCGGCCCGGGCCTCGACCAGGGGGCGATCTGCGGCACCGGCAACCTGTGCCCGACCAATTCCATCTTCAGCCTGATTGGCGCGGCACCCGTGGCCGGCGCGTTTACGTACAACGTTGGTCCCCAGACCGTGGACTTCACGCTCACCCTGACGGGCAATGCCAACTTCGGCGCCGAGCTGCTGCTGGCCGGCTCTACCTTTTCCGCCACCGGTGTCCCGGTGATCAGCCTGCCTTTCGGCAGCGGCATCCTGCTGGTGCAGGCTGGTGCCGCTAACGGCCTGGCTGGCCCGGTGCTGACCGCCCCGTTCCTGCCGCTGGTCCAGAACACCCCGGTCATCTCGGGTCTCACCTGCTCGATTGGCACCGGCAGCGACCAGTGCGGCGTGTCGCTGGGCTCCAGTGGCCTGCAGCTCGGCACCTTCGACGCGTTCCTCACCTTCAACACCGCGGTTGTGCCGCTGCCGGCTGCCGTCTGGCTGTTCGGTTCCGCGCTCGGTCTGGCAGGCGTCCTGCGGCGCCGCGTCGCCGCCTAGCAACCACCAAGGTCCACGACTACCGGAAACCCCGCCTTGGCGGGGTTTCCGCGTTATAAGCTGGGGAAAACCTCACGGGTCCACTCCCCATGCGCTTCACCGGCTCCAGCACCTACGTCGCCACGGACGATCTCCGGCTCGCGGTCAACGCGGCCATCACGCTGGGCCGGCCGCTGCTGATCAAGGGCGAGCCCGGTACCGGCAAGACGCGCCTCGCCGAGGAAGTCGCCCTGGGCCTCGGCATGCCGCTGCTCGAGTGGCACATCAAGTCCACCACCAAGGCCCAGCAGGGCCTTTACGAGTACGACGCGGTGTCCCGGCTCCGGGACTCCCAGCTGGGCGACCCGAAGGTGCAGGACATCGCCAACTACATCGTGCCCGGCATGCTCTGGCAGGCTTTCGAGAGCGACCAGCCGGTCGTCCTGCTGATCGACGAGATCGACAAGGCGGACATCGAGTTCCCCAACGACCTGCTCCGGGAACTGGACCGGATGGAGGTCTACGTCTACGAGACCCGGCAGCTCATCAAGGCGAAGCAGCGGCCTGTGGTGTTCATCACCAGTAACAACGAGAAGGACCTGCCGGACGCCTTTCTGCGCCGCTGCTTCTTCCACTACATCCGCTTCCCCGACAAGCAAACGATGGAGCAGATCGTCGAGGTGCACTACCCGGGCATCAAGAAGGCGCTGCTCAAGGAGGCGCTGGAAGCCTTTTTCGCTGTTCGGGAGGTGCCGGGCCTGAAGAAGAAGCCCTCCACCTCGGAGCTGCTGGACTGGCTGAAGCTGCTGCTGGCCGAGGACATCCCCCCGGAAGCGCTGCGCACCGACGACCGCAAGTCCATCATCCCGCCCCTCCACGGCGCGCTCCTGAAGAACGAGCAGGATGTCCACCTGTTCGAACGTCTCGTGTTCATGGCGCGTCGAAATAATTAAAAAGGGGACGCTGCCCTTTTTCCATGCTCACCAACTTCTTCCTGACGCTCCGCGAACACCAGGTGCCGGTCACGATCCCGGAATACCTGACGCTGCTGCAGGCGCTCAAAAGCGACGTCATCGGGCCTGACATCAACGACTTCTACCTGCTGGCTCGCTCGGCGCTCGTCAAGGACGAGACCAACTTCGACAAGTTCGACCGGGCTTTTGCCGCTTTCTACAAGGGGGTGGAGGCGGCGACAGGGCCCAGCCACGAGATCCCGCTGGAGTGGCTCCGCAAGCAGGCAGAGCTGAACCTGTCCCCGGAAGAGAAGGCGCTGATCGAGTCCCTCCTGAAGGGCGAGGGCGGCTGGGACGAGCTGATGAAACGCTTCCGGGAGCGGCTCGCGGAGCAGAAGGGGCGCCACGAGGGCGGCAACAAGTGGATCGGCACGGCGGGCAGGTCGCCGTTTGGCGCCTACGGCTACAACCCGGAGGGGATCCGCATCGGCCAGGAGCAGTCCCGCAACCGGTCCGCCGTGAAGGTCTGGGACCAGCGCGAGTTCCGCAACCTTGACGGCGACGTGCAACTCGGCACGCGGAATATGAAGATCGCGCTGCGCCGGCTCCGGCGCTTCGCCCGGGAGGGCGCGGCCGAGGAACTGGACCTGGACGGCACCATCGACCAGACTGCCCGCAACGCGGGCCTCCTGGACCTCAAGCTGCGGCCCGAGCGCCACAATGCGGTGAAGGTCCTGCTGCTGCTGGACATCGGCGGCTCGATGGACGAGCACTCCAGGCTGTGTTCCGAGCTCTTCTCGGCCGCGCGGGCCGAGTTCAAGCACCTCGAGTTCTTCTACTTTCACAACTGCGTCTACGACTTCGTGTGGAACGACAATCGGCGGCGCCACGGCCAGCGCACGCTCACCTGGGACCTGATGCACAAGTTCAACCACGACTACCGGCTGATCTTCGTGGGTGATGCCACGATGAGCCCCTTCGAGATCCTGCGGCCCGGCGGCTCCCTGGAATACATGAACGACGAGGCTGGTGCGGACTGGCTCCGGCGCCTGACCAGCCTGTACCAGCGCTCCGTCTGGCTCAATCCCGCGCCGGAAAGCGACTGGGGCTACCACTACACCATCAACGTGGTGCGGGAGCTGGTGGGCGGGCGGATGTTCCCGCTGACGCTGGACGGGCTCGACCGGGCCACGCGCTCCCTGGCGCGGCGGAGCAGCTGATGTCCGTACGTCACAGCCTCGCCCCGGTCGCCCGGTCCGATGCCCGGGTGCTGATCCTCGGCTCGATGCCGAGCACCCTGTCGCTGAAGGAGCAGCAGTACTACGCCCGGCCGCGCAACGCCTTCTGGGCGATCATGGGTGAGCTCTACGGCGCCAAGCGGAGCCTCCCCTATGAGCAACGGCTCCTGATCCTCAAGGACCGGCGGATTGCGCTCTGGGACGTTCTCGCCTCCTGCTTCCGGCCCGGCAGCATGGACGCGGACATCCGCACCGGCGACGCGGTGGCGAACGACTTCGCCGCCTTTCACGCGAGCCACCCGGACATCCGGCTGGTGCTCTTCAACGGCGTCAGGGCGGAGCAGCTGCACGCCCGGCTTGTCCGGCCCGGCCTCGCGGCCCTGATTCCCGACCTGCGCTACGCCCGCCTGCCCAGCACGAGCCCGGCGAACGCTGCCGCCCGCCTGGATCACAAGGCGGCCGCCTGGCATGAGGCGCTGCGCGGGGCGACGGAGCCAGGCTAGCCACAGCGATTGAGGCCCAGGGGACAAGGCATGCTCGGCGCAATTGTTGGCGACATCGTGGGTTCCATCTACGAGTGGAACAATCACCGCTCCAAGGACTTCCCGCTCTTCGGTCCCGACTGCGACTTCACTGACGACACGGTCTGCACCGTGGCGCTTGCCGACGCACTCCTGCGAGATACAGACCCGGCCCGCTGCCTGCAGGACTGGTGCCGGCGCTACCCGGGCCGGGGTTACGGTGGGCGGTTCCACGGCTGGATCGCCGCGGAGGACCGCGCACCGTACTCGAGTTACGGCAATGCCATATCGATCGGTGGCGAGAGCGACACGGTGGCGGCAATTGCCGGCAGCGTGGCGGAGGGACTCTTCAGGGTGCCGGAGGCAATCGGAGCCAGGGCTCGGGAGTACCTGCCGGGGGAATTGCTCGGCGTGCTGGCGGCGATGGGGGCGCGCGTCGTTACTGCCCGCTAGTGCGGGTCGCTGGCGGTAGCCCCTGGCGCCCCGCCGTCCGCACAATCGCCGCGAGGCTCTTCTCCACATCCTCGCCCGTTGTCGCCCAGGACGACACGCTGATCCGCATCGCCGGCCGGCCCTGCCACACGGTCGTGCCGCACCAGCAGGTGCCGTCGGCCTGGATGGCGGCGATGACCCGCTGGTTCCGGGCCGCGTCGCCAAAGCTCACCACCACCTGGTTCAGCACCACCTCGTTCAGCACCTCGAAGCCGGCGGCCTTGAGGCCCTCGGCAAAGCGCTGCGCGTGGCGCACACAGCCGCCCACCAGTTCCGCCACGCCGGACCGGCCGAGCGAGCGCAGCGCGGCCCAGACCTCCACGCCCCGCGCCCGCCGGGAGAGCTCCGGCGTGAAGTCCGCCGGGTTGCGCTCCGGGCTCTCGCTCGGCAGGTACTCCGCGGTAATGGCCATGGCGGACTGGAGCGCCGCACCGTTGCGGACGAAGGCGAGCCCCGAGTCGTAGGGCACGTTGAGCCACTTGTGGGCATCCGTCGCCCAGGAGTCAGCCGCCGCGACGCCCGCCACCAGGTGGCGGAGTTTCGGCACCGCGGCGGCCCACAGGCCAAAGGCGCCGTCCACGTGGACCCAGCTGCCAGTGCCCGCCAGTCGAGTGCAGATCTCGCCCACCGGATCGCAGGCCCCGGAGTTCACGTTGCCCGCCTGGGTGCAGACGATGGTGGGGCCGCCGATGCGCGGTAGTTGTGCCGCGATCATCCGGCCCTGCGCATCCGCTGGCACCCGCAGGACCCGGTTGCGGCCGAGGCCCAGCAGCCCCAGGGATTTGAGCAGCGTCGGGTGCACCTCGGCGCCGACGATGATCGTGACCGGCGGCGCACCGATGAGGCCGTCGGCCTCCACGTTCCAGCCGGCCTGCTTCAGCACCGCATGGCGGGCCGCGGCGAGCGCCGTGAAGTTCGCCATCGTGCCGCCTGTGACGAAGGCGCCCGCGGATTCCGGGGGCAGGCCGAGGAGGTCCAGCAGCCAGCGGAGTGCCACGGCCTCAAGGCGTGCCGCCCCCGGCGTGACGTTTGCCAGCGCTGCATTCTGGTCCCAGGCGGCCGCCAGCCAGTTCGCCGCCAGCGCTGTCGGCAGGGCGCCGCCGATCACGAAGCCGAAGAAGCGCGAGCCCGCCGTGGCCATCGTCGCGGGTGAGACGAGGCGATCGAGCAGTTCCAGCACGGCGTCCGGGTCTGTCGGCCCGGACGGCAAGGGCTCGTCCAGTGCCGAGAGCGCGGTGACGGCGCCGGGGTCCGGCGCGACGGCGCGACGGTCGAGCCCTTCCAGGTAGGCGAGGGCGCGCTGGCTGGTGCGTTCGAGGAGTGTGCGCACGACGTCAGCGCGGCGTCCCGTAACCCACTGGCTCTACCTCGTCCACCACCATCCGCGCGAGCACGCTTTCCAGAAAGCGGTCCTCCCGGTCCACCAGACGCAGGATCTCGAGCGTCGTGACCTGGTCGGCGGGCAGGCCCTTCAGTGCGGCGGCCAGCTCGTCCAGGCTGCGTACGCGCCGGCCATTCACCGCCACCAGGTGATCGTAGAGTTGCAGCCCCGCGGCGTTGGCCGGGCTGCCGTCCTCCACGAAGTGCACCATCAGCGCCGGGTCCACGTCGGTGAAGTTCAGGTGGCGCTGGTTGGTCACGGAGAAGAGGGCGCCGGCCACGTACAGGCCCGTGCGCTTCAAGGGTGTCAGCGCCGGGCGCAGTGGCGGCCGCAGGGTGACCTGCTTGCCGTCCCGTTCCACCTGCAGGGTCATGCCGGGCGCCGCGCCGCGCAGCCGGTCGAGCAGCGCGCCCTCGGTGGGCCAGTCGAGCGCCTCGCCGTTCACGCCCACGATCCGGTCGTAGCGTTGCAGGCCGGAGCCCGCGGCGGCGGCGTCCAGCCGGGCGATGGTCAGCGTGGGCTCGTCGTTCTCCACGAAGAAGGTGACGCCAAGGTCGGGCGGCGTCGGGTCCTTGCCGGCCCGGAGCAGGTCCAGGATGTGGCAGGCCTGGCGGGCCAGCACCGCGAAGTTGGCGTTCTGCACTTTGTCGCCGGCCAGCTGGTCGGTGTTGATGCCCACCACCTTGCCGCTTTCCAGGCTGATCAGCGGGCCACCCGAATTGCCGGGGTTGATGGGCGCGTCAGTCTGCAGGCGGTCCTCGCCGAAGCGCGCCGTGAAGCCGGAGATGATGCCCCGGGTGCCCGTGAAGCGCAGGTCCTCCGGGTGACCGAAGGCGCCGACCGGGTGGCCCACGGCGGGTACCGGGCCGCAGTCCATGGTGGCCGCCTCGGCCGGCAGCCCAATGCGGTCCTTCAGTTCCAGCACCGCGATATCGAGCCGGGGGTCGATGTACAGCGGCCTGGCCGCGCGCGTGCGTCCGTCGATGAAGGCCGCCTGTACGGTGCTCGGGGATCGGCCCGTCACGTGGCCGTTGGTCAGCAGCCAGCCCCGCTCCCGGTCCACGAGGAAGGCGGCACCGATCAGGGCCCGAGCCTCGTCCTCGACATAGGGCAACTCGATCCGCGTGCTGATGTAGGCGGTGTAGCTGCGGGCGGCGGCGAATATCGGCTCCACGCTGACGTCGGCCCGGGCGCTGCCCGGCCCCGGTCCGGTGACCGTGGCAAGCGCGAGCAGCGAGGCGCCGGCGAGCAGGTGCCGGAGGACTGGACGGACGGGTCGTGGCGGCATGAAGGGACTCCCTGATTCAGGGCATTATCAGGCCGGCGCCGTTTTCAGGGTTGCTTCTTTCGCGCGTCGATCCGTTTCTTGAACTCGCCGAAGGTGGACGTCATCACGGGCCCTGTCCATTCCTTCGGGGCTTCGAGGTACTTCGGGTAGTTCTTCGCCGTGTAGTCGAGAATGTAGCGGGGGAGATCGTCGAGCCCATTCATCAGCTTCATGCTGTGGCTGTGGAATACCATGCTGCCGGGGCTCGCGCCCATCTCCATGAACGGCAGCCAGCCGGCCACCCGTGACCAGGACATCACGCAGGAAGCGGAGGTAATGGCCGGGTCCAGGATCTCGCTCTTCCGGCCCTTGATACCCCACAGCTCCGCGTGCTGGTCCTTGTCGCCGCTGGAGTACAAGGGGTACTCGGAGCGGGTGAGTTCCGCGGGCTTGAAGATGAAGAAGTTCCACTGGAAGACCACGTCGTCGCCGGCGGACACGTAGGGGTAGGGCGGGGAGAGCACCGGGTTGCCCTGGCGGGCGAACACGCCATTCACCGGGTCGTTGGCCACGTGCACAACTTCCACTTCCCGCCCGCCCAGGAAGGGGTTCTTCCAGCGGTCCAGGATCGCGCCCGTTTCCGGGTCCAGGTAGTAGAGGACCTCCCGGCTGTAAATCCGCCAGCCCTCGGAAACCTCCTCGATGCGGGAGGCGCCGATGCCGAAGGTCTTGAAGCAACGGTAGTTTTTCTCCTGGGGCACCATGGCCCAGGCCACGCCGGGAAAGGCGAAGAGGCAGTCCTTCTGCGCGAGATCGGCGCGGAGCTTCAGCATGGCCCGGAAGTTGGTCTCCGGGTCGTCCAGGTCGAGACGCGGATCCTTCGGGATGGTCATCACGCTGGTGTTGGTCATCCGGAAGCGGCTCTGGTCCAGCGTCAGCCGCCCGGGTCTGCCGGATGATGCGGCGGGACTCTGGCCGGCGGCGGCGAGAGCTGCGAGGCCGGTGCCGGCGGCCAGCAGCTTGCGGCGGGAGACGGCGGCGTTCTTCCTGGCGGGCATGGCGGGGTTCCCCTGTGTGCAGAGCGATGCCTGAATATACCGCCTGTGGCCTAATGCCTGTCCATGCCGTTGCCCCCCGTCCAGATTCCCCGCAAGCCCCCGCTCCGCGACGGCCTCGAGCCGAACGCGGACTTTGACCGGGCGCTCGCTCTCATCGAGGGCGGTGACGAGCACGTCTTCATCACCGGGCGCGCGGGCACCGGCAAGACCACGCTCCTGCACCTGCTCCGGGACGAGACGCCGCGCAACGTGGCGGTCGTGGCCCCCACCGGGCTGGCCGCGATCAGTGTGGGCGGGCAGACGATCCATTCATTTTTCCGGCTGCCACCGCGTTTCGTGGACACCCGGGAGCTCCGGGCAATGCGCCACACCAGCGTGATGAAGGCACTGGACCTGCTGATCATCGACGAGGTCTCCATGGTGCGCGCGGACCTGATGGACGGCATCGACCAGGCGCTGCGCCTGAACCGGCGCAGCGACGAGCCCTTCGGCGGCGTGCAGCTGGCCATGTTTGGTGACCTCTGGCAGCTACCCCCGGTGGTGCGGGAACCCGAGCTGAAGGAGTACTTCGAGGAAACCTACGGCGGACCGTACTTCTTCCAGGCGCTGGTCTGGCGGGAGTGTGCCGGGCGCTCCGTGGACCTTGCGAAGATCTACCGGCAGAAGGACGATGCGGAGTTCCGCCGGATCCTCCAGCACATCCGCGACGGCGAGCCGGGCGAGGAGATCCTGGAAGTCCTGAACGCCCGGGTGCTCCCGAAGAACCAACTCCCCGACCCGGACAGCCACGTGGTGCTGACCGCGACCAACGACGCCGCCTTCCGCGAGAACAGCCGGCGGCTGCTGGCCCTGCCCGGCAAGGCGAAGGTCTACGCGGCAGAGGTCAGCGGCAAGTTCGACACGGGGGCCTTTCCCACGGAACCCGCCCTCACGCTCAAGGTGGGCGCCAAGGTGATGTTCCTGAAGAACGATCCGGAGCGCCGCTGGATCAACGGCTCCTGGGGGCTTGTGACGGCGCTCGGCGCCGACGGGCCGACGGTGCAGCTCGAGGACGGCACCGCGCACGAGATCCGCAAGACCGCCTGGGAGAACCTCGTCTACCAGTACGACCGGGGTACCAAGCAGATCACGCGGGAACAGGTCGGCGCCTACAAGCAGCTGCCGCTCAGGCTCGGCTGGGCGATCACGATCCACAAGAGCCAGGGCCAGACCTTCGACCGGGTGTACATCGACCTCGGCCGCGGCGCCTTCAGCCACGGGCAGACCTACGTGGCGCTGTCCCGCTGCCGGAGCCTGGCGGGCCTCGCGCTGGCCCACCCGGTCAGGCCGGAGGACGTGATCCTCGACGAGCAGATCGGGGACTACCGGCGGGTGTTCCCGGCGAGCGTTTAGGCCTGCGGCGAACAGTACCTACTCCGCGCGGACCCCGTCCACGCGGATCCGGATCCGCTGCCGCACCTCGTCGGTCACCGCCCCGAGCCCCGCGTTCACCGAGCCCCGTTCAGCGGGCTTGAGCGTCTGCGTGATCCGGAGCTGCCGTCCCTCCTGGGCGATGCGGCCGTTGGCATCGAGGAGGACCGGCGTCAGCAGGATCTCGCTGACGGGAAAGGGTGCCCGGTTCTCGACGACGGCCACGACCTGGCCCCGGGAGTCCAGCTGGATGCCGCTGGCAAGGTACTTCGTCCCGTTCTGGGCGAAATCGAGCCGGGCGTACTCGGCACCGGCCTTCTGGCCGAGGGCGCTCTTCGAGCCGGCAGCGCCCTTGAAGAGTTCCATGGCCCGTTGCCGGTTGCCGGCGTCCCTGGCGATGGAGCCGAGGTAGTAGAGCGCGGGAGCCGTCGGCAGCAGTTTCGCGCTGCGGGTCAGGTAGGCCTGGCCGCGGTCACCGGTGCGCAGCTGGTACTGGGCCGTGCCGGCGCCCAGATAGGCGGCGAAGTAGTCACTGTCGAGCGCGATCGACTTCTCGTAGTAGCCCAGTGCCGTCCTGGGGTCCTTCTGCGCCAGGGCGAGGTCGCCCTGCAGCTGCGGGAAACGCGCTTCCCCGGGCACGAGCCGGGCCGCCGCCGCGGCCAGTTTCGCCGCGGCGGGCAGGTCGTCCTTGCGCGCGAGCGCCAGCGCTTCGTCCTGCTTGTCGTAGGCGGGCTTGATCGCGAGCAGGGGCGCCATGCGGGCCGCGTAGCGCTCGCGGCCGAGATCACCCTGCGCCGGACTGGCGGCGCGCAGCTCGGCGAGCGTGGCCCTGTTCCGCGCGACCCGCTCCGGGGACGGCGGGTGGCTGGCGAACAGCCCCTCCAGCCAGTTCTGGTTGCGCCCGCTGGCCTCGGCGAGCTTCAGGAACTTCTCCTGGAGCGTCACGGCGCCCTGCGGGTCGTAGCCGGCGCGTTGCATGTAGAGCATGCCGTAGTGATCGGATTCCAGCTCCGCGTCCCGTCCGTATTTCGTGCTGACCAGCTGGGTACCAACGCCAGCGCCGAGCACCATCAGGTTGCCGGTGGCGGCGCTCACGTCGCTCATCGCGATCCCGACCTGGGCCGCGACCATTCCCACCTGCAGCAGGGTGCCCCGTTCCTGGGCCTTGGCCCCGTGGCGCGCGGCCGCGTGCACGATCTCATGGCCCAGCACGGCGGCCAGCTCGGCCTCGTTGTCGAGGGTGGTCAGCAGACCACGGTTCAGGGCAATCTTGCCGCCGGGGAGCGCCCAGGCGTTGGGGACGGAGCTGTTCAGCACGACGAACTCGTAGGGCAGCTGCCGGTCAGAGGCCGCTCCCAGCTTCTGGCCCACTTCGTTCACGTAGGCCGAGATCGCAGGCAGTACCTTGAAGTCCCCGCCCTGGCTCTGGCGGGTTGGGGCGTACTGGGTTGCCCCGATCTGCAGTTCCTGGGACTCGGAGACGAACTGGACTTCCTTCTTGCCCGTGACAGGGTTGGTCCCGCAGGCCGCGAGGCCGAGGACGAGAAGGCTGACGCGGATCCCGGTACGGAAGCTCATGGTGGCGAGTCTAGCCCTCAATCAGCCGCCTGCGCATAATTGACCCCGGTAGCGCACCGGCTCACAGTGGCGACCCCGTAACGAGGAGGTTCCCCCGATGTCCCGCGCACGCCGCCTCCCCGCCTTGTTTGCGTTCATCCTGGCCGCCACCCCGGCCCTGGCCGCCGGCCCCGGTGACTCCCTGGACGACCTGACCCCCGAACAGGCCCAGGTGGCCCGGGAGATGCTCGACTTCATGACCGGCATCGAGGCCCGCTTCTGGCAGAAGGTGGACAGCCTGAACGGCGTGAAGCCCGGCAAGGCGGTGGTCGAGACCCTGGTGATGGACGTGCCGAAGAACGGGCACTACGAGGTGCGGGTCGAGCGGGGCAAGGTCGTGGAGAAGGCCGGTGTCATGACGGTCAACACCCAGCTGGAGAAGCCGCCCTTCATTATCGGGGGCAAGTGGAACCGCTTCATCGAGGTGGCCGTGCACCCGAAGACCCCGTACCTCGGCATGCTGCACGCGACCTTTTCCGTGCAGATATCCGACAAGGGCGCGGGCAACATCGGCGCGACGATGGACATGATCAAGGCGGCCCAGCTACCCGAGGACCTGGCGCTCTTCGACCAGCGGGTTACCGCCGTGTTCGCGAAGTTCGGCATGGACCGGGAGAAATACCGGGGTAAGGGCTGTGCCCAGAAGCGGGAAGGCCCCTGGAAGTACTACCGGCCGGGAACCTGCACCGGGGTCAGCATGTACGGCCCTGACATGGTCGCGGACGAGAAGCACTTCGCGCTGGTATCGGAGCTCTACTCGACGGTGGTGGACACCTACTTCGAGCTGCTCGACAAGCGCCGGCGCCAGCACTACGGCGCTGCCGAACTCGCCGCCCAGGACGCCATGCGCCGGGGCTGGCTCGAAGACCAGCTGTTCTGGGACGTGCTCGCGAAGAACTTCGTGCCCTACGAAGCCTGGTCGGCCGTCAACGCGCCGCCGGTCGTGAAGTACTGAGGCCTACACCCCAAGCGCCGTCTCGCGGTTGACCGCCGGTCCGTCCTTCTCCCAGAAGGGTGGGAAGCGCATCGCCACGGCCGAGCAGGCGAGCGCGATGGCGTGGAAGCCAGCGAACACCAGCGCGTTGCCGTACAGCGTGAAGTGGGTGAGGGCAATCACCAGGAACGGCATGTGGGCGAAGAGCACCTTCTTCGCGTTGGTGGCCCGGATGTTGTGGGGTGGGGACACGTGAATGTCCCACCAGCCTGACTGGTAGATCTGCCCGTAACCGGAGAGCAGGAAGAAGACCAGCAGCGCGGTAACCCAGCGGGCGAAGCCGAAGTCCTCCACCAGCGCCCACAGCACCAGGGTCAGCTGGGCGGAGCACAAGCCCCAGGCGAGGCCAAACAGCACCTGGGGCACCAGGTACAGCTTGCGGTCGTAGGTCAGCGTGCCCCGGGGCCACCAGTACACGTAGCCCCAGGCGGTCGCGACGGTCCAGAGGGCCGTCAGGCCGAGCCAGAGCGGGTTGGCCAGCTGGGCAGGCTCGACGCAGGGCGCGTGCACCAGCACCTTCAGGACGCCCGTGGCCCAGCTGATGACGAGCACCACGCTGAAATAGAGCAGGGCCCGCAGCCACGCCAGCGGCGGTGAGTGCACGTTGTCCGGGTGCTTGTTGCGCCGGACGAGGAAGACCTGCGCGAGGACCGAGGCCGACAGGATGACGGCCAGGATCAGCCAGTCTTCCACCGCCCCGGTGTATACCCGGGGCGGGTCAAAGGTCGCCAGTGACGTCATCTAGCAGTCGTCATTCAGCCCCGTCACCTGGACCCCGTCACCTGGACTTGGGCCGCCGCCGTCTCCAGCTGAAGACACCCGCCGCGCCGAGGAGCAGCAGCGTCGCCGGGTCGATGGCCATGAAGCCGGTGCTCGCGCCACCCGGGCTGGGAGCTTCCGGGTTGCCTTCACCCGCATTGATGCCGGTGCCGTTCACCGCGATCGTAATGGCCGGCTCGTCCGGATCGTTCGACGGGATGTCCAGGCTGTCGCTGGAGGTGGTCGTGTCGACCGGGGAGAAGTGCGCGACTACCGCGCAGCTGGCGGCCGGCGCCAGGATCTGCCCGGAGCAGTTGTTGCTGACCACGCTGAAGGGCGCTGCCAGCGGGTTGCTGCCGGCGACAGTGCCAAGCACGAGGTCGGCGCCACCGCCGTTGGTCACGGTAATGACCCGATCCCGCGTGGTACCCAGCGTCACGTTACCAAAGGGGACGATCCGGTCGTCGGCCGGCAGCGTGTTGTCCGTGACGACGATGTTCGGTATGGCGGCGCTGGTTCCCGTACCGGTGACCGACACGGTGACCGTGGGGTCCGTGGCGTCATTCGACGGGATGTCGAAGCTGTCACTGGTCGCACCCGCCGCGGTGGGCTCGAAGCGCAGGCCGATCGTGCAGTTGGCCGCCGGCGCCAGGGTCTGGCTGGAGCAGGTATCGGTGGTGATGCTGTAGGGCGCCAGCAGGCCGTTGGCCACCCCGATCTGGCCCAGGATAAGGTCGCCGTTGCCGACATTGGTGACGGTAACCGTCTGGTCCAGCTGGCTGCCCACCGCCGTGCTGCCGAAGGGCACCAGGTTGTCGTCAACCGGCGCGACGGTGTCGGTGACGCTGATAGTGGGCTCAGGCGCGGCCGAGCCGGTGCCGGACAGTGCGACCGTCGTGACCGCTTCGTCCGCGTCATTGGACGGGATATCGAGGCTGTCCGAGAAGGCCCCCACCGAGCCGGGCGTGAAGGTGACGTTGAAGGTGCAGGCCGCGCTGGGCAGCACGCTGGCGTTTGAGCAGGTGTCATTTGTGATCGCGAAGGGCGCCGCCAGTGGGTTGGCGCCGCCGACCTGGCCGACGAGCAGGTTCGCGCCGCCGTTGTTCGTGACCGTGACGGTCTGGGTGGCTGTCGTCAGCTCCGTGATGCTCCCGAACGGCACCTGCAGGTCGCCCGCCGGCGCGCGGCTGTCGGTGACGACGATTTCCGGGGCCACGGAGTTGATCGCCATCGACAGGACCGAGTTGTTGCCTGTCTGGCCAATGAAGCTGGCGGTGAAGTAGGTGAAGGTCGGGTCGTAGTCGATGAACAGACGGTACTTCACCATGTCGAGCGTCAGGATCGGAATCAGGCTGCACAGGTTGCCGGCGCAGGAGCCGATCGGCGGAAACGCGACGACGGAGAACTGACTGAAGTCCACGGCGATGGCGGGCGCCAGGTTCACCAGGAATTCCGCCTGGCCCTGGGCATTGAGGGTCGCGGTCTGGGGCGCGGTGTCGAACACCACGCCGCCACCATTGGCATTGACCACGGTGGCGTTTGCGGTGCTTCCCAGGATGGTCAGGGTAATAGAGGGGTAGGCGAGCACGCCGCCCGCGATGGTCACCTGGGTGCGCGGACCGTTGAGCGTCAGGTCCAGGTAGGAACCGGACGGCGGCGTCGGGGTGATGCCCAGTGGCACTGCGGAGATATAGCCCGTCGGGCTGGGCGTGATGACGATATTGCGCCCGGGCCGCGGCTCGCCATTGAAGAAGGTGCAGTAAGCCGGCGAACTGGGACCGCAGGGCTGTAGCGATCCATCGAAGGTCGCGCTGTAGAGGTCCGTGATGCCGTTGGCCGGGCTCGTGGTGTCTATGGCCACGTTCGTCGCGAACGATGACGTCATAGCCGAGAGAATCAGCAGGGCGGTTGCGCCCCGTAGCCATGTTGCGGTCTTCACCCGGTTACTCCCGTAGCCTTGGTCGACGTGTTGATTGTTGTTTTGTGCTTCCGTCTTGGCCAGAGAATGCATGTTCGTCACTCCCCGAACTTGTAGCTGGCTTGCAGCGCCACGCTGCGGGAGCGCTCGATGAAGCCATACCAGGTGGGCGTGCCGAACTGGCTGAAGGCAAGTGGCGTGTCGTTGGCATAGGACACGACCGCCTCGTCCGTCAGGTTGCGGCCGAGTAGCGCCACCTCCCACTTCTCGTCCGCCGAGGCCAGCCCCACCCGCAGGTTCCAGATGGCGTAGGCGGCCTGCTCCACCCGGGGATCCAGGTTCTGGGACGGGTTGTAACTGGTGGTGAACTGGCTATCCAGCGTGGACTTGAAGACAAGCTTCTCGGTGAGCGGGTGCTGGTAGCTGACGCCCACGTTGCCCGACCAGTCCGCGACGTACTGGTTCGTCTGGCCAGTGTAGTCGCAGAAGCCGCCGGGCTGGTTGGCGGGCTGGCCCTGGTTGCACTGGCCGTTCTTGAAGTCGTCGAACTTGAAGTCCAGGTAGCCCAGCGAGCCGTTGAGTGACCAGTCGTCGGTGAGGGCCCAGCGGCCGTCCAGCTCCACGCCCTGGGTGATCGCCTTGGCCGCGTTGCCCACATTGAAGCCCAGCGTGCCGTCGAAGATGCTGACCTGCAGGTTGTCGAAGTTCGTCCGGAAGGCAGCGATGTTCAGCTCGGCCGTGCCGTTCAGGAGGGTCAGCTTGGAGCCCACCTCGAAGGCCAGGGCCTGCTCGTCCTCGAACTCGAAGGTGCCGGGGGACACATTGTTCTCGACCGCTGACAGGGAGGACTCGGGGAACAGGGTGCCCGAGCCCGTGGAGCCCGGGACTGGCTCGCTGTTGGAGCGCACGTCAAAGCCACCGCCCTTGAAGCCCTTCTTCACCGAGCCATACAGCAGGATGTCGTCGGTGAGGTCAAAGTCGGTGACCAGTTCCCAGGCGGTGCTGTTCTCGGTCCGGTTGCCGCTCAGCTGGTGGAAGGACACCTTGAAGATCGAGGCAAAGAGCACGGCGCCGGCAGCCAGCCGGTCGAAGTCGTTGGCATCATTGATGTTGAACGGATTCCGGTCCAGGTCGCCTTCCCGGAGGATACGGGTGGCTTCCTTCTCGATGTGGCTGTAGCGGACGCCGGCACTGGCCCGCCAGCGCTCGGTGATGTCGTAGGACAGTTGGCCGAACACCGAGCTTGTGGTGGTGTTCTGATGGAAATCCCGGAAGGCGGAGGTGTTGCCCAGGGACTCGAAGGCACCCTCGGGGTTGCCGGTGGTGGCCAGCCCGACCAGCCGCACGACGCCGCTGTCCAGCGGCAGGAAGATCTGGTCGCCGAAATCGAGTTCGTCGTGCTGGTAATAGGTGCCAGCGAGGAAGCGCAGGCGGTCTTCCTTGGGCGAGGCCAGGCGCAGTTCGAGGCTGTTCTGGCTGTAGTCTTCCTTCGACGTGAGGCGGAAGAGGTCGGCGCCCGTGAAGTCGCAGTCGCAGTCCTCCACGTAGCTGTAGTCCAGGTGGCCGCCGGTCGCGGTCAGGGTGTAGTCGCCGAGCACGAAGTTCAGGGTGCCGACAATGGCGTTGATGTCGTTGTTGCTCTTGTCGCCGTTGGACTGGCGACGGTAGTTGAGGTTGCCGTCCGTCAGGCCCGGGTTGTCGAGCACGTAGTCGGTGGCGGGATTGAAGCCGGGCGGCGTGGCGGGTGCGGCGCCGTCGAAGAACTCGTCCAGGAACTGGAGGTAGTTGTAGCCCGGGCCCCAGAGGCCCGAGCTGCCGGTGTTGTTGCTGAAGCCGGTCTGGCTGGAGCCCCGGGTTACTGCGGGATCCGCCCGGATGATCTCGATCTGCCGGCCCCGGACGTCGAACTTGTTGTTCTCCAGCTTCAGCGTGCCGTCTACCCGGTCGCCCTTGTAGGCGAAGGTGACGCGGGCGCTCTTCTCTTCACGGTTCGGTTCGTCACGGCCGAGCAGGGTGTTCTTGATGTAACCGTCCATGGTCCGGTAGCGGCCCGCGAAGCGGACCCCCCACTTGTCGGACAGCGGGCCGGAGATCATGCCGTTCAATTCCTGCTCGTTATGGGTTGGCTCGTAGAGCGCGCTGACGGAGCCCTGCAGGTAATCGGTGGGCTTTGCCGTGGTGAAGTTCAGTGCGCCGGCAATACTGTTGTTACCGAGCAGGATGGCCTGGGGACCACGCAGGGCCTCGGCCTGGGCCATGTCCATGAAGGGGGCCCGGGTGAGCTGGCCGCGGCCATAGTAGATGCCGTCGATGTAGAGGCCCACCGACTGCTCGAAACCCTGGTTGATGCCGGACCCGATACCGCGCACGTAGAGATTGGTACCGATACCGGTCTCGGACATCGCGAAATTAGGTACGTAGGAAACCAGTTCCTCGATACGGCTGACGCCTGACTCGGCCATCGCTTCGCCGGTGAGCACGACCACCGACAGAGGCGCCTCCTGCAGGCTCTCCGCAAATTTCCGGGCCGTGACCGTGATTTCCTCAAGAGCCTCCTGGGCCCTGGCCGGTGGCGCCCCCACAATTCCGGCAACCACCAGGATGCCGACAGTGAACCCCTTGGAGACAGTCTGGCAGAGCATCTTATTCATAGTTTTTTTTACCCCTCTTTTGAGACTAGCACACCTCCCGGCAGGTCCAGCCAGTGAGTTGAATTGTGTGCGGTGCATCTTGGATTTTTCCGGGTATCGCTGGATACTCAGGCTGTCGTTCCCAGGGGCTTAAGGCCCGGTATAAAGGAGGTGATCCAATGTCTAGTGAGATTCTCGCGGTGTCCATCCACCCTTCGTGTCTCGGCCTGACGCTGCACCAGACCTTGGATCCGTTTCTGGGCTAGTGGCGCCTGGTGGCAATCTGGTAACCCCTGCCATCTGAGAGGCTCGAGCGCGGCCCCGCCAGAAGGGCTCGCCAAGCAAGGGATTGGGGACACCCGATCTCACGAAGGGCCGCAGCAATGCGGCCCTTCTCTTTTCAGGGCTGGTGCGGTAAATGGGGACATGCCCCCATTTACCGCCACGCCGCCCTGGTGGGCCGGACTGGATGACGAGGCGCTCCTTGACCTGCGTTTCCGGGACCTGGGACTGAAGCTCGCCGGCAGCCCCCTGGCGCCTGCCGTCGACCGGCTCTACGGCGAACTGGGCAAGCGCGGCTTCCGTTTCCGGCCCCACGTGTGGCTGTCGGTCGAGTGGTTCTGTCCTGACGGCGTCCCGGGTTTCGCGATCCCGTTCTACCTGGCGCACCCGCGCCTCGCTGCCCTGGAGCGCCGCCAGATGCACGAGGTGGAGGGGGGTAATGCCCGCTGGCTGCAGCGGATCCTTCGCCATGAAGCCGGCCACGCCATCGACAATGCCTACCGCCTGCGCCGGCGCAGGCGCTGGCGCCAGGTGTTTGGCCCGGCATCCCGGCCCTACCCGAGCCGCTATACCCCGCGTACGACGAGCCGCGACTTTGTCATGCACCTTGGCCACTGGTATGCCCAGAGCCACCCCACAGAGGATTTTGCCGAGACCTTCGCCGTCTGGCTGGCGCCCAACTCCACCTGGCGCACCGACTATGAGCAGTGGCACGCGGTGCGCAAGCTCCGCTTCGTCGACGACCTGATGGTCGAGATCCGTGCCGAGCCGGCCCCGGTACGTCGCAGTGCGCAAGTCGAGCCGCTGGGCAGGAACAGCGACACCCTCCGGGAGCACTACGCCGCCAAGCTGAACAGCCCTGACCGCAGCGAGACGCGGCGGTACGACCGCCGCCTGCGGAGGGTCTTTGCGCCGCCGGACGGAACCCCCGGCCGGCAGTCCGCCGCGGCCTTCCTGCGCCAGGTCCGGCCCGAGCTGCGCCGTCTGCTTGTGCGCCGCTGCCGGTTGCACCCGTACCTCGTGAGCCACGTCCTGCGCCTGGTGATCCGTCGCTGCCGGGACCTGGAGCTGTGCGTCAACCAGCCGCTGCGCTTGACCAAGCGGGAGGCGCTCGGCCTGCTGGAGCACATCCTCTTCGATTTCGTGCGCCGCGGCCGGGAGCGCTACGCCCTGTGAGGAAGCGCCGGGTCCTGATCCTGACGCACGAGAGCCTCGTGCCCCCGGCCAGCCTGGCCGGTTGCAGCGAGCAGCAGATCAGTGAGTGGCAGACGGAATACGACGTGATGTCCTGGCTGCGGGAGGCGGGGCACAACGTGCAGGTGCTGGGGCTCTACGACAACCTGGCGGAACTGCGTACGCGGATCGTCGAGTGGCAGCCCGAGGTGGCGTTCAATCTCCTGCAGGAATTCCAGGGCGTCGTCTCCTACGACCAGCACATCGTGGCGTACCTGGAGCTGATGCGGCAGCCCTACACCGGCTGCAATCCCCGCGGCATGATGCTGTCTCGTGACAAGGTCCTCTCCAAGCAGGTGCTGGCCTTCCACCGGATTCCGACGCCGCGATTCGCGCTGTTCCGCCGCGGGCGCCGCTACCAGCTGTCGCAGAAGCTCAGCTACCCGCTGTTCGTGAAGTCAGCCACCGAGGACGCGTCGCTCGGCATTTCCCAGGCGTCGATCGTGGAGGACCGGGCGCGCCTCAAGGAACGCATCGACTTCATCCACGAACACACCCGGACCGACGCCCTGGTCGAGGAGTACATCGAGGGCCGGGAACTCTACGTCGCCGTGGATGGCAACGAGCGGCTGACCACCCACCCGGTCTGGGAGATGGATTTCGGCACCCTGCCGGACGTGATGGCCGGCATCGCCACCCGCAAGGTGAAATGGGATCGCAAGTACCAGCAAAAGCACGGCATCCGCACGGGCAAGGCGGGCAGGCTCGGTCCGGGTGCGGAGGAACAGTTACGCCGCTTCAGCAAGCGCATCTACCGCGCCCTGCACCTCAGCGGCTACGCACGCATGGATTTTCGCCTGCGTCCCGACGGGCGGGTGTACCTGCTGGAGGCCAACTGCAACCCGAACCTCAGCAAGGACGAGGACTTTGCCGAGTCGGCCGCCAACGGCGGCCTGCCGTACGGGGCGCTGCTCGAGCGGCTGCTGCGCCTCGGCCTGGGCTACGAGGCGAAGTGGCGGAGCGGCAGGACCAACGGGCCAGCGGCCCGCATAATGAACATCGTCGGCCCCCGTGCCAGGAGTACCAGCACATGATCACTTCCCCGACCACCCACGAAAAGAACACCTTCTTCGCCACCTACGACTGGGCAAAGAGCTGGCAGGACCTGCCCTGGGCCCACGAGGATCCCACGGTGTTCCTCGCCGAGATCTGCGAGCGGCGCAAGCCGGGCCGGGCGCTCGACATCGGCTGCGGCGCCGGTACGGACTCCGTTTACCTGGCGAAGAAGGGCTGGGACGTCACCTCGCTCGATTTCATGCCGAAGGCGCTGGAGTACACGCAGGCCCGGGCGCAGCAGGCCGGCGTCACCGTCCGGCCGGTCGAGGCGGACATCGCGGAGTGGGTGGTCCCCGAGCCCTTCGACCTCGTGCTGGATCACGGCCTGCTGCATAACATGGACGTGGTGCGCCACGCTGCCTACCGCCAGCGGGTCCTCTCCGCCATCGCCGAGGACGGGGACTTCGTGTTGCTGCACTGGCATCCCCGGTACCCGGGTCAGCCGAGCGGCCGGATGGGCCCGTCGCGGGTGAGCCGCCAGGAGATCCTCGAGTTCTTCGCGCCGGAGCTGCAGGAGCGCTTTTTTTGCCGGGAGGAATTCGAGGACCTGCCGGACCTGGTGGGCGGCGGGATGACCCAGGCCTACTACTGGCTGCGGCGCAATCGTGCGCATTCCCACCCGGCGGAACTCGTGGAGCAGGTGCGCGCCACCTTCCGGCGCAACAAGATTGATGTGGACGCGGCGCTCGCGAAGGCGGGTGACGGGCCGGTCAAGCCAAAGGTCGCCGCCACCGACCTCCTGGCCCGGTTGGCGGGGCCTGGCCGCTTCGGGCTCTCGCACACGCCCCTCAGTCCCGGGGAGGCGGATGTGCTCGTCTGGAACTGGGCCGAGCACGCGGCGCTTGATCCGCGCCTGGTGGCGAACCTGTTCAGCCTGTTCACCGCGCAGGACCACGGGGACCTGTGTGGAACGGTGCCGAAGTGTGGCCAGTGCGAGGTGCGGATCTGCAAGCGCCTGCGCTACCGCTGAGGCCGCGGTCTTCCGGGGCGTGTGGCTTTTCCGGGGCCTGGGCTCAGGGCCCGTTGCTGGCGACCTGGATGCGCCGCCGGACCAGCGCGTCGGCCCGGCTGAAGGCGAGTTCCGCCGCTGCCGGCCGGCCGAGTTCCCGGTAGCGGAGACCGAGCTGTTGCCAGGCCTCGGCGGCACCAAAGGCCGCCAGGCGGGACCCCGCGGCCATAGCTGTGGTGAATAGCCCGGCCGCCCGTTCCAGCTTGGTCACGGCCAGTCCCCGGTCGCCGCCGAAGAGGCGCGGGGTCGCCCAGTCCGCCAGCCCGTCCTGCATCACGACCCAGGGGTTGTCCGGCGCCAGGCGCCGGGCTTCGGCCATCTGCCGGCGCGCCTCGAGGCCCCGGGTGACCGTGGCCAGTACCCCGTAAAGCGTGCTCATGCCGTAGCAGGAGCCGAGCAGCGCCCGGGCCTCCGCGAGTTCCGGTTGCTGACCCACCACGTCCCGGAGTTCGACGATGCAGTCTTCCAGGTAGGCGCGCGCCGACGCCCGGTCCGCGTCGGCGGCCAGGGCCTGCCGGAAGCGGGCGTAGGCCGCGTAATAGGCCGCACCCCGGGCCTCCGCCGGGGAGCGGCCGGGTGCCGCCGAGAGGCGGAGGAGGTCGGCCCTGGCCGTCTCGATGCCAGCGAGGTCCCGGTCCCTGAAGGCCTCCTCGATGCGGGTGCGCTGGGGCTCGAAAGCGGTTTCCGGAAGTGCGGTCCCGGCGCCCGCCAGGCCGGCGCCAAGCAGCGTCAGCAGGCATCCGGTCAACCCCAGGGGGCGAAGGAGGGGGGTGAGGTTATTTGTCACAGCCGCTGTCCTGCGAGTCCTGAAAGGGCTTTTCGCAGCGCGGTCGTAAGTAGTTTCACGGACCCGTCGGGGAGGCTCTTGGGGTCATGATGTGGCCTCGGCGGCCCTGGAACGGGGTAGCATTGCTGGCGGACAGCCGCCCCATATTCTCTGGAGCACGAGCATGTTTATCAATTTCTGGTATCCCATCGGCCTGGCAACCGAAATCACGGCGGAAAAGCCGTTTCGCGCCCAGGTCTTTGGCCTGCCCTTCGTCGCCTTCCGGGACGAGTCGGGGCAGGCGCGGGTCGTGTCGGACACCTGCGTGCACCGCGGGGGTTCCCTGAGCAAGGGCTGGATCAAGGGCGGCAACGTGGTCTGCCCCTATCACGGCTGGGCCTATGGCGGTGATGGCAAGTGCGCCAAGGTGCCGTCCCTCGGCGATGACGGGAAGGTTCCCGCCCGGGCCAAGGTCGACGCCTACCCCGTCCAGGAGAAGTACGGGATCGTGTTTGCCTTCCTCGGCGACCTGCCGGAGGCCGAGCGCCCGCCGCTCTACGATGTGCCTGAGTATGGCCAGTCGGGCTGGAAGTGCCAGACCTACGTCCTGAACCTGAACGCCTACTACCAGCGGTCCATGGAAAACGGCATGGACCCGATCCACAACGAGTTCGTCCATCCGCTGCAGGGCGCCCCGAAGATGGATCTCGAGATCCAGCGCAACCAGACGCCGATGTCGGATATTCCCTGGGGCGCCAAGTTCTTCCTGCCCTTCGGCGACAAGAAGCCCGACACGACGCTCGCGAATGATCGCACCGGCGAACGCACCGGCAAGGCCGGGTCCTGGTACCAGGGCCCGAACCAGCTGGTGACCTGGATCGAGCTGACGGCTACCAACGCCTTCCACCAGTACCTGTTCGAGCAGCCCATCGATGAGAACCACACCCGGATATTCTTCCTCAACCTTCGCAACTGGCTGATGGAGGACAAGCACGACCAGCGTATCGAAGACCTGACCATGCGCGTCGTGCACGAGGACATCGGGATCCTCGAGAACCTGAACCCCGTGCGTACCCCGGACACCAACAACAAGGAAATCCTGCTGCCCAGCGACCACGCGGTGTTCCGTTACCGTGAGCACTGCAAGGAGTGGGAGAGCCGCGGCTGGCGCGTCGACATGAGGGCCCTGCGGGACAAGGTGGGCGACGTGGCCTATGCGATCCCGTGCCCCGCGCGGCGGGAGTCAGGCAACTGGGTGCTGGATACCGTGCCGCTTGTCCCGGCCGCCGCGGCCGCGACGAAGGCTGCCCGCTCGGCCTGACCCCGAAGCCAGGTCGCCCGAAGCCTGGTCGCCCGAAGCCAGGTCAAACAGCGGCGCCAGGCCACGCGGTCGCGTCTGGTCGAAGACCACGCCGATGCCGTCCGTCCCGAGCCGGGCCACCATGGCCCGGCAGGACAGTGGTGTGTTGCCGGGCAGGAAGGGCGGGGTGGCCTCGATGCGCAGCATGGAGTGCACCGGAAAGACCTCGGGGGGCGCGGCGATAAAGGCTCCCGTGATGCTGAGGTCCGTGAGCTCCGCCACCACTGACCCGGCCCAGCCGCGCCGGCGGACCAGGACCGTGATCCCGACCTTCTGCCGGGTTCCGCAACGGTGTTCCATGGTTGATTCCTCCCTGTTGGCTCAGTGCCGACCAATCACCACTAATTACCCTAGAGCATCTTTCGTGCCACCGTGCAGCCGGCCGGGCGCCCGCGTAAATCCGGGATTCCACGGCTTGCAGCCGCTTGCCCTGCCCCGGAAATGATCCAGCGCAGGGCGCTTACCGGGCAGGCCGGCGCTGCTTTGGTGCAGACGCTGCTTTGGCGCAGATCGGCCGTCAGGGTCCCAGGGTAAGCACCCGCCGCGGCGCTATCCGGAACATCACGCGCACATCGCCCGGCTGGTGCATGGGGTACTTGTCCACGCCCAGGTAGAGCCGGGCGAGTTGGTCGATATGCGCGTCCGCTCCCTGTTCCGTCTCTTCCTCGACCTCCCCCCGGACCTCGATCCAGTGGTAGACGTTCGCCGGGTCCACCGCCAGCACGGTGACGGGCCGGCGGGCGTGGAGGTTGGCGTACTTGGCCCGGTGCTTCTCGGTGTTCACCAGGATGTGGCGGCCGTCGTAACTGCACCACACCGGCTGTACCTGGAGCTCGCCGGATTTCAATTGAGTCGCAAGGCTGACAACGATCGGCCCATCGAGCAGTGCGCGATGGGACTCGGGAACGACGTCGCGGCGGGGAGTGTTCACGACAATGCCTCTCTTTGAGCATGCTCGATGAGACAAACCGATAGTGGGGGAAGTGCCCGATTTGTCTGCCAGAAAAGTGCTTCCCGGCGCAATACCAGCAGGGGAAATGCGTACGGGCCCTGAAATTAGGCTTGCAGACAGCATCGGCGCAATCTATGGTCACGCGCCGGAGCAGTAATTTGCTGTATTCCGCGAGCAATTCCACCAACCGAGGGAGTATTTCAAGCATGGCCAAGAGCGGCGGCGCTCCGACCAAGTCGGACATTCTGAATCACATCGCCAAGGAAACGGGTCTGTCCCGCAAGGACGCCAGCGCCACGCTGGACGCCCTGGGCGGCATCATCCGCAAGAGCTTGCGCAGCGGTGGCATGTTCACGATGCCCGGCCTGCTCAAGATGAAGGTTGTGAAGAAGCCTGCCACCAAGGAGCGGGAAGGCACCAACCCGTTCACCGGCGAAAAGATGGTCTTCAAGGCCAAGCCGGCGTCCAAGAAGGTTCGCGTACTGCCCCTGAAGGGCCTGAAGGCGATGGTCAACTAGGACCGCCGCCGCAAGCCGAATGTCGGGCCCGGAGCGGCTGGCTGCTCCGGGCCCTGTTTTTTTTAAGGTCAGGCGAGAGTGTGGAAGACTTTCTGCACATCCTCGTCCTGCTCCAGCTTGTCGATCAGCTCGAGCACTTCCCGGGCCGGGTCCTCGGGCAGCTCGGTGGGCGTGGTGCAGATGTATTCCTGTTCGGCGGACAGGGGCGTGATTCCCCGGTCCTCCAGTCCCTTCTGCAGCTGGCCGAAATCCGCGAAATTGCAGCGCACGACGAGCTGCGGCTCGCCTTTCTCGCCCGTGCTCTCGCCCATCTCGTCGAGGCCGTGGTCAATCAGGTAAAGCTCCAGGTCGTCCTGGTCGATGCCTGCCGGGTCCAGCCGGAACACGCCCATGCGCCGAAACATGAAGCTGACGCTGCCGGTGGTGGCAAAATTGCCACCGTTCTTGTTGAAGACGTTGCGTACGTTGCCGACGGTTCGGGTGGGGTTGTCGGTGGCGGTCTGCACGAGGACCGCGACACCGTGGGGGGCGTAGCCCTCATAGATGACCTCCTCGTAGCTGGCCACGTCCTTGCCCGAGGACCGCTTGATGGCGGCTTCCACCTTGTCCTTGGGCATGTTGACGGCGCGGGCGTTGGCGATCACGCGGCGGAGCGCCGGGTTGTTGTCGGGGTCCGGCCCGGCTGCCTTGACGGCGATGGTGATGTCCTTGCCGATCCGCGTGAACTGCTTCGCCATGCGGTTCCAGCGGGCGAACATCACATGTTTTCTGGTTTCAAATATGCGTCCCATGGGGTTAATTGTGTCAGATGTTGAGCTATCAGCACGACTACCACGCCGGTAACCACGCCGACGTCCTGAAGCACTCGGTGCTGGCGCTGGCGATCCGCGCGCTGCAGAAAAAGGACACGCCTCTGCGGGTGCTGGACGCCCACGCGGGCTCCGGCATCTATGACCTGCGGAGCCACGAAGCCCGGAAGAACGAAGAGTTCGCAGGCGGCATCAAGCGGGTGCTGGCCGCGCCGTCCCCGCCGCCGGAACTTAAGGACTACCTGGCCGCCGTTCGGGCGCTGAACAGGGTGGGGAGTGACATCTACCTGTACCCGGGCTCGCCCCAGGTGGCCCGGCACCTGCTCCGGCCCGACGACCACCTGGAACTGCTGGAACTGCACCCGGCCGCCTACGCGAAGCTGCACCGGAACTTTGGCCGGGACCCCCGGGTGCATATCCACGGGCGGGACGTCTTCGAGGGCCTGCCCGCCCTGTTGCCTCCGCAGGAGCGGCGCGGCGTGGTGCTGATGGACTCGGCCTACGAAGTGAAGGAGGACTTCGTCGGCGTGGTCGAACTGCTGAAGACCTGCCACCGCCGGTGGGCCACCGGTGTCTACCTGCTCTGGTACCCGCTGATCCGCCACCCGCTGGCCGAGCGCTTCCCCGCCAAGGTCAGGGCAACGGGGTTGCCGAAGCTGCTGCAGGTGGAGCTGCAGGTGGAAATCGAGGCCTTCAATGGCATGCGCGGCTCGGGCCTCTGCATCGTCAACCCGCCCTTCGGACTGGAGGGTCAGCTGAACCAGCTGCTGCCCTGGCTCTGGCAGACCCTGAAGAACGACGACCGGACCGGCTGGCGCGTGGGTCCGCTGGCCTGACTACTGCCAGCCCTGCAGCCACCTGGCGGAGTCCTTCAGCTCCCGCCAGTCCAGTTCGTACAGTTTCTTGCTGTGCACCGCCTCCAGGTAGCAGCCGATGATCTTCTCCTCCTCGTCCCGGATCAGGGCCGTGACGATGAAGTGCTTCTCCTTGCGGACAGGCTGGACGGCGGTCCACTTGCTGAGCAGGAGCTTGGCAGGGGCGAGCTGGCGCATGGTCTGGGAATATAGCCGAGGGGATCCCGGTCCGCTCCGCCAGCCCGGCCAGCGCCCGTCTTGTGATTGAATACGGGCTCGCGCCCCTGGTGACCAAGAGGTGGTCCGTGACATCGTCAAGGCTCCCCTGGCTCTACACCGCGATGACCCTCTTCGGCGCGGCGCTCTTCGGCTACGCCACGGGCGTGCTGATGGGTCCGGGTGCGGCGGTGCTTGGCGAGCGCCTGCCCGAGCTCACCTGCCTGCAGGTCGCTTTTACCGGTGACCGGGTTGCGGCCATCCTCGGCACCTTTTCGCTGGACGAGCGCGCGGCGATTGCCAGCCTGCTCCGTCCGGGCGACATGGTCTTCGCCTTTGGCTACGGCTTCCTGCTGACGGGCCTGCTCGGCTTGCTCACGCTGCGGCTGCCGGGGAACTGGCAGCGCGCAGGTCGGATCCTGATGTGGGCGCCGCTCGGCGCCTCGCTCCTTGACTGCAGCGAGGACTACTTCCTGCACCAGCTGGTCACGGCCACGGCGGGGTCGGACCCCGGGTTCGCAGCGCTGCTTGCAGGCGTCTCCGCCAGTGTGAAGTACCTGCTGCTTTCGGGAATCGCGCCGGCCTACGGGATTGCCGGCAGCATCAAGGGCGTGACGGTGGACCGGCGCGCTGGCGCCTGGTTCATCTACGCGCTCGTCGTCGTCAACGCGCTGGCATTCCTGGCGCGTCCGCTGCAGCAGGTTCCGCCGTGTTTCTGAACGCCGCCTCCATCGACCTGCTCGTGCAGGCCTGCGCAATCCTGGTGGCGGCCCTCCTGGCTGCCGTGTTTGGCGCCATCATCTGGGATTCCGGAATCCAGCTCTGGCAGGCCTGGCGGAATTCCCAGGACGACCACGGCTGACGCGGCGGCTAGGGTCGGGGCGGGCGGGGGAAGCGCTTTTCGTTCAGGATGATCTTGCGGTGCGCCGCGTCCCCGAGGTCAACGCCCAGCCGGTCCGCCAGCATGACGAGGTAGAGCAGGACGTCCGCCAGTTCCAGCGCCACCTCGGCCCGCTGCTCCGGGGTCAGGGCGCCGCTTTCCGCCGCAGTGAGCCACTGAAAGTGTTCCACCACTTCCCCGGCCTCCGCCACCAGTGCCATGGCCAGGTTCTTGGGCGTGTGGAACTGCTCCCAGTCCCGCTCGGCCGCAAAGGCCCGCAGACGCTGCCTGAGTTCTTCCAATTCGCTCATGCCGGATCATTCACCCCGGCATATACTTTGCCGCAAGTCGGGGACCAACGGGGATTCCACATGCGCCTGCCAATCGTCACGCTGCTGTTCCTTGCCGCCACCGCGGCCGTTGCCCAGGGTCAACCTGGCAACCTCTGGGATACCACCACCAGCATGGAGATGGCCGGCATGAAGATGCCCGGACAGAAGCGGCAGTTCTGCGCGCCGGCGAACGCGGAGGGCCCGGCGGCCATGGCCGGCGACGATCGTTGCCAGATGTCCGATATCAAGAGTTCGCCCGGCAAGTTCAGCTACAAGGTCACGTGCCCGGAAGGTTCCGGCACCGGCGAAATGACTTACCAGGGCAAGGACAGCTACACCTCGAAGATGACCATGACCACCGATGGCGACACCATGACGATGGTAACCACCGGCAAACGGCTCGGCGCCTGCGATGCCAGCCAGCCGGACAAGCAGACGGCGGCTTTGCTGGCCCAGTCAGCCGCCATGACGGCGAAGTCCTGCGAGTCCGGGGCCGAATCGATGCAGCCGTACATTCTCACGACCAGCAAGTGCGATGCGAAGTACAAGAAGCAGCTCTGCGAACGGGTGAACACGAAGGCCGGCTTTCGCGACGTGGCCCAGCGGCAGTCGGTGGGGGACCCGATGGTCGATGCCGGCACCTTGCCCGAGGTTGCGAAATTCTGCGGCACCAAGGCGGAAACCATGCGTGCGCGCCTGTGCAGCGATGCCAGCAAGGCTGACGACCTCGACTTCATTGTCGGGCAGTGCCCCGCGCAGGCCCAGCCCATCGCCCAGCGGGAGTGCGCCGGGCGCAGCTTCTCGACGCCGCCAGCGCCAAAGTACCGTGACTTCTGCAGCCGCTACGGTGGCAAGTCGAAGCCGGGCGTGACGGACGACGCAGCGGGCGCGGAGCGCGCCGTGGGCGAGGCGGCGGCTGGCGCCACGCCGGAGACACCGGCGGCTCCGGAAACGGCCACCAAGCCGACGGACATGATGAAGGAAGGCGCCAAGCGCCTGAAGGGGCTGTTCGGCCGCTAGGCGCCGGACCACCCCCGCGTGCCTGGGCGCGCGCCAGCGACGCTGACCGCCGCCGAAACCGGCCCGCACTGGCTGCCAGCGGTGCTGGTGCTGCTGGCGGTGGTGATTGGCTACGCCAACGCCCTGCAGGCCAGCTTCCAGTTCGACGACTGGGACGTGATCGTCCGGGATCCACGGGTGCAGGACGTCGCGGCCTGGTGGCGCTCCATGCCGGGGATGCGCCCGCTGCTCAAGCTGAGCTACGCGCTGAATCATGCCAGCGGCCTTGGCGTCGCCGGCTTTCACGCGGTGAACATCCTCGTGCACGCCGGCAACGGCCTGCTCGTGCTGTACCTGTGCCGGCGGCTGACGGGGCAGGTGGGTTACGCGGCACCGGCAGCGGCCTGGCTCGCCCTCGCCACGGCGCTGATCTTTGTCCTGCACCCGGTCCAGACCGAAGCGGTGACCTACGCCTCGGGCCGGTCCACATCCCTGAGCATCTTCTTCGCGCTCGGCAGCCTCGCCGCGTGGGTGGCAGGCCGAAGCCGGCCTGATCGCCGGCTCCTTTACGGCGTATCGCCACTGCTGATGATTCTCGGGCTGGGCACCAAGGAGACGGTGGCTGTCCTGCCGGTGGCGCTGCTGCTGTGGGAGGCTGCGGACGTGTCCCGGCCATTCAGCCTGCAAGCGGCGCTCCGGCGCTCGGCGGTGCACTGGCTGCTGCTGTTCGCCGCCGTGGGGGCTGGCCTCTCGCTGCCGGCCTACCGGGAGTTCCTGGCGACCAGCCTGGCCATCCGCTCCGCCGGCGAGAACCTGGTGGCCCAGCTGCACGGCCTCGGTTACCTGCTCGGGCAGCTGGTGAACATCGACCGGCTGAACGCGGATCCCGCCTTGCCGGTATCGACCATCCTGGACGCAGACGGTTCGCTCGTCCTGGCGGTGCTCGTGGTCGTGACCGGCATGGCCCTCAGCAACCTCCGCCGCTACCCGCTGCCGGCCTTCGCCGTGCTCTGGTGCCTGCTGTGGCTCGCACCAACGAACTCCCTGCTGGCGCGCCTCGATCTCGTCAACGATCGCCAGCTCTACGCGGCACTCCTCGGCCCGGCTCTGCTCCTTGCCGCTGCGATCCAGCGCCTCGGCGTGCGCAATCCGGTCTTCGCGACCGTCGCGCTGGCCCCGGTACTGATGCTGGCCGGGCTTGCTACGCACCTGCGCAACGACGTGTACCGGGACGAGGTGGGATTCTGGAGGGACGTGGTGGCCCAGTCGCCCCACAATGCCCGGGCGTTCAACAACCTCGGGATGGCCCTGGCTGCCGAGTGCGACCTTCCCCGGGCTGAGGCGGCCTGGCGCCGGGCGTTGTTGCTGGATCCCGGTTACGTGCGGACGGCGGTGAACCTGCGGCTGCTGGCGGAGGGTGTCCTCCCGGCAGGCATCGGGCCCTGCAAGGGCTACCCGCCGGACGGGCCAGATTTACCGTCCGGCGGGTGAGGTGTCAGGCGGCCTTGCGGCCCGCGAGCCACTTCTCCAACTCGTCCGCGCCGCCGATCTGGGTGCCGTTGACGAATATACGGGGCACCGACGTGCTGCCGGCCACCGCGCGCAGCGTCCGGTCGGAGAAGTCCTTGTTGAGGATCAGTTCCTCGAAGCCGATACCGGCCTCGGTCAGGCGCGCCTTGGCCCGGGCGCAGTGCGGGCAGCCCTTCCGCGAGTAGACAGTCACGTCGAGCGGCTTGGGCGCCCGCGGCGCCAGGTAAGCCAGCAGCGTGTCGGCATCGGACACCTTGAAGGGGTCGCCCGGTTCTTCCGGCTCGATGAACATCTTCTCGATCACGCCGTCGCGGACGAGCATCGAGTAGCGCCAGGAGCGCCGCCCGAAGCCGATGTCTTCCTTGCCGACGAGCAGGCCCATCCGGTCGGCGAACTCGCCGTTGCCGTCGGGCAGGAAGGTGACATCCCAGGCCTGCTGGTCCTCCTGCCACTCGTTCATCACGAAGGCATCGTTGACGGACATGCAGATGATCTCGTCCACCCCCTGCTGCCTGAATGCGGGCGCAAACTGGTTGTAGCGGGGCACGTGGGTCGAGGAGCAGGTGGGGGTGAAGGCGCCGGGCAGCGAGAACACGATGACAGTCCGGCCCTCGAAGATCTCCTTGCTCGTGCGGTTCACCCATTCGGCGCCCTTGCGGGTCCGGAACGTGACCTCGGGGACGCGCTGGCCTTCGCGGTTCTGCAACATGGCGGCTGCCTCCTGGCGGTTAAACGATAAAGCGAGGTTACACGCTTGCCGGCCAGGCAGAAAGCCGTATATTTGAATTGGAACGATTTGCTAAACAGGATGATGGGAAACTGGCATCCCGTCCCTTGCCCGAGGAGTTGCCCCCATGAACGTGCCCAGCACCAAGCAACTGCGCTATTTCGCCGCCCTGGCGGAGCACCAGCACTTCGGCAAGGCTGCCACCGCCTGTTTTGTTTCCCAGTCGGCCTTCAGCATCGCGATCCGCCAGCTGGAAGCCCTGTTGGGCGTGCGCCTGGTCGACCGCACCAACAGGCGGGTCACGATCACCGCGCTCGGCCAGGAGGTGGCGACCCAGTGCCGTCTCTGCCTCCGGGACATCGAGGCCCTGGTGGTGCTTGCCCAGACGGAGCGCTCGCCCCTCGCCGGGCCGCTGCGCCTCGGCGTCATTCCGACCATCGCGCCGTTCCTGCTGCCCCGGGTCCTGCCCCGCCTGCGCAAGGCGCTGCCGAAGCTGAAGCTGTTCCTCCACGAAGGGACCACCGCGGAGATCCACGCCCGGTTGCTCAATGGAGAGCTGGACCTCCTTCTGCTGGCCCTGCCCTACGAGCTGGACAACGTGGAGGTCCAGCCCCTGTTCCGGGACGCTTTCCGGCTCGCGTGCCTCAAGGGCACGAAGCTCGTGGACCCGGTCCACTACACCTACAACCGCCTGGATCGGGAGGCGGTGCTGCTGCTCAACGAGGGTCACTGCCTGCGCGAGCACGCGATTTCTGCCTGCCGGCTGAAGGCGTCGGAAAAGATCAGCCCCTTTGCGGCTTCGAGCCTGCTCACCCTCATCGAAATGGTGGACGCGGATCTCGGCATTACCTTCCTGCCGGAAATGGCGGAGGGGTCTGCCTTGCTGAAGGGCACGCGGGTCGTCACCTATCCGCTGCCCGAGCGGAGCTACCGGGAAGTTGGCCTCGCCTGGCGGCAGGGGTCCACGCGGGGTGACGAGTTCCGGAAGCTGGGCGAGTACCTGGTGAAATTCCGTCAGCGCTAGGCGCTCCAACGGCGGGCGCGCCCGGCGCGCCCGCGCCTCACGCCGGTGCGCTCGCTACCTCGCCACCTGCCACCGGCGCCGATAGTCGCCGGTGCATTCGCTGGCACGATTCCTGCAAGTGACGTTGTGCATTCCGCAACGTCACGAGGTTTGAAAATGGAACTGGCGCCGGCCACCGATCCCTGGACTGTCACCGTCAACTGGGCGCGCCCCTGGCACCGTCCCGTTGGTCTGCCGCGGGCTTACGTGCCCGCCGCCCGGGCGAGCGAGCGGCCTGCCACTGGCGCCGGCGAAGAGCACGAGGCGCTCGCCGCCGCAGCCGACGAGGTTGCACTGGCGCGCGCGGCGCTCGCCGACGTCCCGTTGTCGGACGATCCCTGGCCCGAACTGATGGCCCGTCACGCCATATTCCTGGCGAGGCGCCGGCTGCGTGGCATCGAGGAACTGCTGGAAGCGCCGGCTGGGATAGCATTACGGCATCCTTGATGCCGGATTGACCCGACTGATGACCGATAGCGCTGGCTGGTTCCGGGACCGGCTGCATTCCCGGCGTGCCCTCCTGCGCGCCGGTAGCCTGGGCGTGGCGGGTGCCGCCCTGACCGGGGCAACACTGGCCGGCTGCAGCCGCGGCCGTGACGAGTACAGCGCCCTTGCCGACAGCATCTGGCGGCACACGCCGGGCCTGCCGCCTGACCTCAATGGACTCCTGGCCGAACTGGTGCGCTACGCCACGCTGGCCCCGTCCACCTACAACAGCCAATGCTGGCGGTTCCGGGTGGCCCGGGACGCGATCACGATCCTGCCGGACCCGGCGCGCAGGTCGCCCGCCGTGGACCCGGACGACCATCACCTGCACGTGAGCCTCGGCTGTGCAGCGGAGAACATCGTGCAGATCGCGGCCGCCGTGGCCCTGTACACCCGTGTCGAGACGGGCGCGACGCCGGGCGATGGCGTGATCGTGCGGCTGGCCCTCGGAGCGCCGGGGCGTTCGCCGCTGTCGGAGGCGATTCCGGCGCGGCAGACCACCCGCGGTCTTTACGATGGCAAGGCGGTTCCCGCAGCGGACCTTGCCCGCCTGGAGCAGGTGGCGACCGGGCCGGGCGTCACGCCGGTGCTGGTGACGGACCGGAACCAGAAGACCCGGCTGCTGGACCTCGCGGCATCCGCGAACCGGGAGTGGTACGCGGATGCCGCCCGGGTGGCCGAGCTGAAGCGCTGGACCCGGTTTGATGACGCCACCGCGCTCGCGACCCGGGACGGCCTCGCGCCCGGGCCCGCCGGCCGCACCGCGCTCCCGCCGGCACTGGGTGGCGCGCTGTTTGAGCTGCTGGCCACCGCCGACCGGGTCAACGACCGGCTCGTCAATGAAGTCCGCAGCGCCGCTGGTTTCGCCGGTTTCATCGCGGCAATTGACGACCGGGCACACTGGGTGGAGACGGGCCGGGCCGTGCAGCGCTTTGCCCTGCTGGCCACGGCCCTCGGCATCCGGCACGACTGGGTGAGTGCCCCGGCTGAAAGCCGGACCCTGCGGCCCCGGCTGGGCATGGAACTGGGTGAGCCGGCGGGCCGGCCCTCCGTGCTGCTGCGCTTTGGTTATGCGCCTGCTCGCCCCCGCTCGCTCCGCCGCGAACTTCGGGAGCTCGTCCCGGGCCTCGCGCCCGGCGGCTCGGAACTCGCGGAGCGGCTGCCGCCACCGAGCAATCGCTAGCCCCTGGCCGAGCGCTGGTTTTCACATCTGTCCTGTAATTGACAGAGTGTCAAAACGGCCGCTAGTCTGCCTGCCATGGATCCGATTGCCGCCCGCCGACTCGAGGAAAAGGAGCGCCGCCGCAGCGACCTGCTGGACGCTGCCGAGCGCGTCGCGGAAGCCGCCGGCCTCGAGGGCCTGACAATGGACCTGGTCGCCCGGGAGGCGCGGGTGTCCCGCGGCCTGGTCTACGTGTACTTCAAGGACAGGCAGGATCTCGCCGCCGGCATCTGCGAGCGCGCGCTGCGCGGCCTGCACGCCCGGTTTGCGGCCCTGGAGGCCGATCATCCCCGGGGCCTCGACCGCGTGGTCGCCCTCGGGCGGGCCTATGTGGCATTCGCGGCCGAGTGCCCCCTGCAGTTCGAGATCCTCGCGCGCTTCGAGGCCACCGGCGCGTCCGCCAACGACGGCAGCAATCACTCCGCCTGCCTCGTTGCCGGGGCCGATGTCCATGCCGTGATCGTCGCCGCGCTCGAGGCCGGGATGGCCGACGGCTCCGTGTCGCCGGCGGCGGGCTCGCCCGGCACCGTGGCGCTGTCGCTCTGGGCCATGACCCACGGCACGATCCAGGTCGCCAGCATGAAACGCGCCGTGCTGGCCCAGCACGGCGTCACGCCGGACAGGCTCGTCGAGCAGACGCTGCGTATGGCCACCATCGCGCTGCTCAGGGGTGGTTGATGCGCGTCCTGCTGGCCACGATCCTGTTGTGCATCGCCGTCCCGCTCTGGGCGGAGCCCGTGGGCCGGCCGCTGCAGGCGATTGTCGACGAGTACGTCCGGGAGGCGCTGGCCTCTAACCTCGCCCTGCGCGGGCAGGGCTTCGATGTGGAGCGCCAGCTGGCGCTGCTGGCAGAGGCCCGCAGCCGCTTCCTGCCCCAGATCGGCTTCGAGGCCCGCTACACGCGTGCCGAGGGTGGCCGCGAGATCAGCCTGCCAATCGGTGAGCTGGTCAATCCCGCATACCAGACACTCAACGAGCTGCTAGTGGCGAACGGCGAGCCGGCCCGCTTCACCGACATCCGCGACACTTCCTTCCGGTTTCTCCGGGACCGGGAGCAGGACACGCGACTGTCTCTGCGGCAGCCGCTGTACGCGCCCGCGATACCGGCGGCCTTCCGGGCCCAGCGGGCCGTCCTCGACGGCACGGTGTTCGCCCGCCAGGCGCTGGCGCGTCGCCTCGAACGGGACGTCACAGTCGGCTACCTGGACTGGCTTCGTGCCCGGAGCACCGTTGACATCGTCGAGTCGAGTTTCGGGCTCCTGCAGGAGAACCTGCGCGTGAACGAGTCGCTCTATGCCAACGGCCGGGTGACGCAGGACCAGGTCCTTCGGGCCCGGGCCGAGCTGCTTGAGGTCCAGCAGCAACGCACCGAGGCGGCGACGCTTGCCGCGCGCAGCGCGCAGCTCGTGAATTTCCTGCTGAACCGCGGGCTGGATTCAGCGCTGGAAGCGCCGGCGCCTGAATCCCGGGACGCGGCCGCCGCTCTCGCCGTCACGAGCGCGGCCGATCCTGAGCTGCGTAGCGGGGCGCTGGAGCGCCGCCCGGAACTTCGCGAGCTCGAGTCCCTGGAGCGTGCCGCCGGCTTCCAGGTGGAGCAGCAACGGGCGGCGCGCATGCCCCAGGTTTCCGTGGGGGCAGATGCTGGCATTCAGGGCGAGGACTACGCGTTCGGCAGCGGCTATAACTTCGGCACCGCGTCCGTGCAGGTCACGCTGCCTGTGTTCGATGGCGGCGCGATCCGGTCCCGCGTGGATGCCGCCCGGGCCGTTGCCCGGCAGGCGGCGCTGCGCCGGGAAGAGACCGCGCGCCAGATCGAGCTCGAGGTGCAGCAGGCCCTGGACCGGCTTCGCTCGGCGGCTGATTCGCTCGCGACGGCGGAGGCGCGTACCGAGGCGGCCAGGGCCGGCTTCAGGATTGCCAGCAGCAAGCGGGACGAGGGTGTCGTTAACCAGGTCGTCTTCCTTGATGCCCGCAATGCGCTGACCAGCGCCGAGCTCAATCTCAATCGCACCCGTTTCGAACTCCTGTCCCGGCAGTCCGAACTTGCCTATGCGACGGCCGTACGGCCGCTGTCACTCCCTTCCGGAGGCGCCACTCAATGAAGCGACGATTTCCCGGGATTCCCGGCCCGGCAGCGTGGCTGCGCGCCGTTGCACGGGGCGTGATTCTGGCCACCATCCCGGCGGTCACACTGGTATCCCTCCACGCCTGCAAGCCGGCCGAAAAGCCGGCCGCGCGGGAGCCCACCCGGGTCGCGGTCGAGGCCGTCACTACCGGCCCTGCATCGCCGCCGGTGCTGACGAGCGGCGTGATCACCACTGGTGAGGAGCTGAAGCTGTCCTTCAAGGTGGGCGGGATCGTCCGCCGGGTGGCGGTGGAGGAAGGGCAGGCCGTGCGCGCCGGCCAGACGCTGGCGGAACTGGAGCTCACCGAGGTGGAGGCCCAGGTGGAGCAGGCGCGGCAGCTCTCGGCCAAGGCCCAGCGCGACCTGGCCCGCAGCACCAAACTGCGCGCCGACGAGGTCATTAGCGAGGAAGAGCTGGAGGGACTGCGGACCCAGGCGGCGGTAGCCGGCGCGGGACTGCGTGCCGCCGAGTTCAATCGCAAGTTCTCCCGCATCCTTGCCTCCCGGGACGGCGTCGTGCTGCGCAAGCTCGTCGAGGAGCGCGAGTTCGTGCAGCCGGGGCAGGCGGTCGTCGTGATCGGGCCCAGCGCTGCCGGCTACATCGTGCGGGCCGGCCTCTCCGACCGGGACGTGGTGCGGTTGCGGCTGGGTGACCCTGCGACGATCACACTGGACGCGTTCCCGGGGCAGGTCCTGAAGGGCAGCATCACGGTGCTGCCCGGCGCGGCCGACGCCGGCAGCGGCCTGTTCGAGATCCAGGTCGGGCTGGCCGCCACCCCGCTCAAACTGGTCAGCGGGCTCGCGGCCCGCCTGCGGATCGACCCGGTTGCTGCCGGGGAAGTGACCCTGCCCTACGCGCCGATCGCGGCAGTCATCGAGGCGGATGGCGACCGTGGGGCCGTGTTCGTGGTCCGTGACGGCGTGGCCCACCGCCGCGCGGTGCGCATCGCGTTCATTGCGCCTACGTCAGTCGCGATTGCCGAGGGCCTCGAGGCCGGTGAATTCGTCGCGACCGACGGCGCTCTTTACCTGCAGGACGGCGAGCAGGTGCAGATCGTGCCGCCTGCGGCCGCCGCGGCCAGATAGATGGGCCTGCTCGAGTACCCGATCCGGCGCTTCCAGCCCACCCTCGTGGCTTTCCTTTGCCTCGTGGTTCTCGGCATCTATGCCTTCATCAGCGTGCCCCGGGAGGAGGACCCCTACTTCAAGATCTCCGCATTCATCATCTCGATCGTCCTCCCGGGCGCGGACCCCGTGGACCTGGAGCGGCTCGTCGTGAAGCCGCTGGAGGACCGGCTGGCCGAGCTGGACGACGTCAAGAAGATCGAGTCGACGATGCGGGATGGCGTCGCAGTGGTGACCATCGAGTTCCAGGCCTTCACCGATCCCGACAAGAAGTACGACGAGGTCCAGCGGGAGACCAACGCCCTCCGTCCGACTCTCCCCGCGGAGATTGCCCGCCTCGAGATCCGCAAGTTCAGTCCCGCCCTCGTCAATACGGTGCAGTTTGCGCTGGTGTCGGAGACCGCAACCTACCGGGAGCTGGAGAATCTCGCTCGTGATCTCAAGGACAGGCTGAAGACGGTCGACGGCGTCCGCACTGCTGAAAGCTGGGCCTTTCCGCAGCGCGAGCTGCGTATCGAAATCGACCAGCGCCGGATGGCGGCGCTCGCCGTGACGCCGGCGGTGCTGGTGGCCGCCCTGCAGAGCGAGAACAGCAATCTGCCCGCCGGCGCGCTCGATCTCGGTCCCCGCAGCTTCACCCTGAAGACGTCCGGCAGCTACTCGTCTCTCGATGAAGTCAGGGACACCGTCGTTGCCAGCCGGAACGGCGCCATCACCCGTGTGCGCGACGTCGCGCGCGTGTACTGGGCCGACCAGCCGCTGAGTTACGTGGGTCGCTTCAACGGCCAGCGGGCCGTGTTCGTCACGGCCAACCAGAAGGACGGCTACAACATCCTCAAGGTCCGTGAGCGCATCGCGGCGGCCGTCGCCGGGTTCCAGGCCCAGGTGCCGGGCCGCATCCGGCTGGAGTGGGGCTTTGACCAGTCCCGGAACGTCTCGCACCGGCTGAACCGCCTGTCCACGGACCTGATGATCGCCATTGCCCTCGTCAGCCTCACGCTGCTGCCACTCGGGCTCCGGGCCGCCGGGATCGTGATGGTATCCATTCCCCTCGCATTGTCCTTCGGACTGGCCAGCATCTTCTTCCTCGGCTTCTCGCTGAACCAGCTGTCGATCGCCGGCTTCGTGCTGGCCCTCGGCCTGCTGGTAGATGACTCCATCGTCGTCGTCGAGAACATCAGCCGGCACCTGCGCATGGGCTATAGCCGGGCGGAGGCGGCCCTGAAGGGAACCCAGCAGATCTTCCAGGCGATCCTGGGGTGCACGGCGACGCTGCTGTTTGCGTTCCTGCCGCTGATGGTGCTGCCGGAGACGGCCGGCAAGTTCATCCGGGTGCTGCCCCTGACGGTGGTCTCGACCGTCCTCGGGTCGCTGCTCATTGCCCTGTTCATCATTCCGTTCATCGCGAGCCAGGTGCTGGTCGCGCCCACGGAGGCGGGTGGCAACCGTGTACTGCAGCGGTTGATGGGCCTGATAGAGCGCTGGTATCGCCCGGCGCTGGAATACTGCCTGGCCCGGCCCCGCCGCACGGCCGTCGTCGCCATCGGGGGTTCCATCGGCCTTACCCTGCTGCTGGTGCCCGTCGTCGGCTCGAGCTTGTTCCCGAAGTCCAACGCGCCGATGTTCATCATCAAGGTCGAGACCCCGAACGGGTCCAGCCTCGCTGCGACTGATACTGCCCTGCGCTTCGTGGAGGCGCGCGTTGGCCGTATGGAGGAGGTGCAGAGCTACTTCTCCAATCTCGGCCACGGTAACCCGAAGATCTACTACAACCAGCTGCCCCGGGAGGACGCCGCCAATTACGCGGAAATGTTCGTCCAGCTGAAGACCTACAGCACCCGCGGCACTCCCCGGCGCCTCGAGCAGCTCCGCGACGAGCTGTCCCGTTACCCCAATGCCCGGATCTACGTGGACGAGTTCATTAACGGGCCGCCGGTCACGGCGCCCATCGCCGTCCGGGTGGTCGGCCCGGATCTCGCGACTCTCGAGGCGTTGTCCGGCCGGATAGAGACGCTGATGCGCACTGTCAGTGGCACCCGGGATGTCGACAACCCGTTGCGCGTGTCGCGCACCAATATCCGTCTGGCGCTGGATTCCCAGAAGTCCAGCCAGCTGGGCGTGCCGGCGGCGACCTTCGACCAGGCAGTGAGGCTCTCGGTTGCCGGCCTGGAGGTCGGCAGGTACAAGGAGACCGATGGCGAGCAGTACGCCATCGTGGTCCGCACGCCGCTCGGCGCACGCCCGGACCTGGCCGCCCTCGCGGAGGTGCGCGTACCGGGTCCCGGCGGCAGTTCCCTGCCCCTGTCCCAGCTTGCCCGGCTAGAGTTCGACAAGGCGCCCACGCAGATCCAGCGGTACATGCGGGAACGCTCCGTGACCATCAATGCGGAGGTCGTCGCAGGGCGAAATACCGCCAAGATCACCGCGGACATCGTCCGGGAGCTGGAGCGCTTCCCCTGGCCAAAGGGTTACCGCTTCGTGCTGGGCGGCGAGGCGCAGACCGGTGCGGATTCGTTCAGCGGCGTCGGCACTGCCGCCATCGTGGCGCTGTTCGGTATCTTTGCCGTGCTGGTGATCGAGTTCGGCAGCTTCCGTTCGACGCTCATCGTGCTGACGGTGGTGCCGATTGGCCTGCTGGGCGGCTTCCTCGCGCTGCTGTTAACCGGCAACAGCGTGTCGTTCACCGCCAGCATCGGCCTGATAGCCCTGATCGGCATCGAGATCAAGAACTCGATCCTGCTCGTGGATTTCACCAACCAGCTGCGCTCCCAGGGGGTCGCGCTGGACGAGGCCATCGAGCGGGCGGGTGAGACGCGCTTTGTACCGATCCTGCTCACGTCTGCGACGGCCATCGGCGGGCTGCTGCCGCTCGCCCTGCAGAATGTCGGCCTCTACAGCCCCATGGCCTGGGTAATCATCGGCGGCCTCGTCACCAGCACGTTCCTGGCGCGACTCGTTACGCCGGTGATGTACAAGCTATTTACCCCGGACGTGGAAATAAAGCCGGTGCCTTTCGCCTGAGACCGATCCCGTATTCGTGACGCGGTTCACGCCCGCGGGCGGCTGTCCGGGGCGACGATCAGGTCGCCATGAACGAGTCGACCCGCAGGAACCCAGGCGCGGACCAGCACGGCGATACCGTCCGGTTACGGCACGGCCTGCATTTCAACAATTGCGAGGCGACCGGCAGCCACTCTTCCATCTACCTCGATTACCTCTGCAGGGACCTGGAGCCGCACCTCCTCGCCGTGCTCCGCGAACTGGAGATCAGGGCCTCGATGGTGCTGGCCGGCGAACCGCGCCGGCGGGTGCTGGCCCTGCTCTACGACCGGCAGGACAACGCGACCGAGATGTTGCCCGCCTACTTCATCCAGTGCACCGACGCCGACTCCCCGTTGCAGCTGGGGTTCGGGCACGTGGGCTCCGGGAACATGGGCATTACCGACCCGGTCGTCTGGAAGCGGCATCTCGACGAGTTCCGTGAGAACATCTGGTCCACGATCGTCAACGAGAGCCGCAGGAGACTGCGTCGTCGTAGCCCCGGGCACTAGGCCACCTCTCCCGGCACTGCTTGCCGGCCTTCTCTGTGTGCTGTCTCTCCCGGGCGTCGCTCCTGGCGGTGTGCCGGGTGGCGAACCGCCCCCTGATCCCGTACTGCCGGCCACCCTCGTCAAGGTCGTGGACGGCGACACCATAAGGGTGCGCCTCGCCAGCGGCCCGATTACCGTCCGCCTGCACGGCATTGACTCGCCGGAGCGGAAGGAAGCGCTGGGTTCCGCGGCGACCAAGGCGCTGCGCAACTTCCTGGAGGGCGAGCCGCTACAGCTCGAGGTCATCGAGCAGCGTGACGCGTATGACCGACTCGTCGCCAAGGTCCTTGTCCGGAGCCGTGACGTCAACGCGCGCATGGTCGAGAGCGGCTATGCCTGGGCGTATCGCCGCTACCTTCGCCACGAAGCCGCCGACGAGGCCTACTGCCGTCTGGAGGCGCAGGCGCGCTCCGCACGGCGCGGCTTGTGGGGCTGGGAACCCGCTGGCTGGGAGCCGCCGTGGAGTTTCCGGGCGCGGGGCAGTGGCCGGGCGGTGCCGGCCCGGAGCTACGCGACGGAGACCGTCGCGCTCTGCATCGCCGCCATCGGCCAGAGCACGTCTGTTGCGGCCACCAGCGAGCCCGGCAACGCCAACGGAACGGTCACCGTCAGCGGGGATCACTGCCCCATCAAGGGAAACATCAATCGTCGGGGCGAGCGGATATACCACCTGCCCGGTTCGGCGGCATACCCGGCGACGCGTATTGACGAGAGCAGGGGCGAGCGCTGGTTCTGCAGCCCGGAGGAAGCGGAGCGCGCCGGCTGGCGGGCTTCCGGAAAGCCGGGTTCAGCGCAGCTTCGCTAGCTCATCCCGGACGTCCGCGCTGTCGGGCGCGAGGGCCTGGGCCTTCAGCAGGGCCTGGCGTGCCTTATCCACTTGCCCGAGCGCGAGATACACCCGGCCGATGTACAGGGTGGTCTCGCTCTCTCCGAACACGGGGCCCGAGCCGCCCTCCGGACGCGAGGCCACGAAGAGTTGCTCCGCGCGCTGGAGCTTGCCGAGCGCCCGTTCCTTGTTGCCGCCGAACATGGCGGGTGTCATGAAGTCGCTGACGGCGTCCTGGAACACGACCCAGGGATTGTCCGGCGCCAGCTTCACGGCACCCGACATTTCGCGGCCGCTGGCGATGCCCCGCGTCGCC
>JBBQSA010000014.1:0-66250 GCA_038214295.1 Gammaproteobacteria bacterium | reverse complement strand
ATGGTGGTGATGGGTAGAGTTGAACTACCGACCTCAGCATTATGAGTGCCGCGCTCTAACCAACTGAGCTACATCACCACGCGGGGGCGGCATTGTCTTGGCCGGGGCGGCAGGCTGTCAAGAAAATCGCCCTACAGCTCGGCGGGCTCCAGTGGGTCCCCGTTGATATTCATGGCCTTGCCCCGGTCCACGGCCGCAAATACCCGGCCCACCGATTTCGGGCTGGCAAGGGCCTGATGCACCGCGTCGCCCAGGTCGGTCCGGTTGATGTAGCCCACCACGAAGGGGCTTTCCACGAGGATCGGCCCGCCTTTGCCGGGCCGAACCGTCATGCCGCCCGAGCGGACGATGGTCCAGTCCATCGCGGTGACGCGGAGCTGTTTCTCGGCCCAGTTTTTCGCCCGGATCGACTTGCCGGCAAAGGCCTTCACGAACGGGTCCAGCACCACGGCGCTGTCGCCGCAGCCGATCGAGGTAGTGAGCAGGAAGCGCCGGACGCCGGCGGCGTGGGCCGCGTCGATGACGTTGATGTTGCCCTGGCTGTTCAGCTGGGGTGTGCCGCCGATGAAGCACACCACCGACAACGTGCGCGCGTTGCGGCCCCGGAAGACAGCGTCCACATCCTCGCGGCGGGTCGGGTCGGCGAGCACCACCTCGGCGCCCAGTCGTTCCAGCAGGCTGCGGTCCTGCTCCCGGCGGATCACCGCCAGTACCACCCTGCCCTCGCGGCGCACGAGTTGCACGAGGCGGTAGCCGGTGTCAGTTTCCGCGCCGAAGACGGCCACGGTGCCGGGGTTGTCAGCCGGGGCGTTCACGCCCCCATACTGGCAGAGTCCCGGCCAGCCTGCCGGGCGCAGCCTGGCGGGCGCAGCCTGGCGTCAGACGTTGAAGCGGAAGTGCACGACGTCGCCCTCGTGCATCACGTACTCCTTGCCCTCGAGACGGAGCCGGCCCGCCTCCTTGGCGCCCTGCTCGCCCTTGCCCCCGATGTAGTCCGGGAATGCGATCACCTCGGCGCGAATGAAGCCCTTCTCGAAATCCGTGTGGATCACGCCCGCGGCCTGGGGCGCGGTGGCGCCGGCGGGAATAGTCCAGGCGCGGGTTTCCTTCGGGCCCGCCGTGAAATAGGTCTGCAGGCCAAGCAGCCGGTAGCCTGCCAGGATCACGCGATTCAGGCCGGGCTCCGTCAGCTTGAGATCATCGAGGAAGGCCTGCTTGTCCGCATCGTCGAGCTGGGCGATCTCTGCCTCGATCGCGGCACAGACCACGACCACCTCGGCGCCGTCAGTCTTCGCGTGGGCGCGGACCTTGTCCACGAAGGCGTTGCCGGCGAGACCCTTTTCGTCGACGTTCGCTACGTACATCACGGGCTTCGCCGTGAGCAGGAACATCTCGGCAATGGCCTGCCGGTGCTCGTCGGGCACGGGAAAGGTACGCGCCGGCTGGCCGGCGTCCAGGTGGGCGCGCAGCTTCTGCAGGAGGTCACGCCGCGTGATGTCTTCCTTCTTGCCGGCCTTGGCGGCCTTCTCCGCCTTGTCGGCCGCCTTCTCGACGCCGGCGAAATCCGCCAGCAACAATTCGGTGTTGATCACCTCGATATCGTGGATCGGATCGATCCGGCCGGCCACGTGCACCACGTCGTCGTTCTCGAAGCAGCGGACCACGTGGGCGATCGCGTGGGTCTCCCGGATGTTGGCGAGGAACTTGTTGCCGAGTCCCTCGCCCTTCGACGCGCCTGCCACGAGGCCGGCGATGTCGACGAACTCCACGGCGGCCGGCAGGATTTTCTCGGACCCGGCAATCGCCGCGAGCTGGGCGAGGCGCACATCCGGCACCGACACCACGCCCACATTGGGGTCGATCGTGCAGAAGGGGTAGTTCTCGGCAGCGATACCCGCTGCCGTCAGCGCGTTGAAAAGGGTGGACTTGCCGACGTTGGGCAAGCCGACAATACCGCATTGGATAGCCATGAAGGGCAACCGGACCGGAAAGGGGGCGCCATCATACCGGCTTCCCGTCGCCGGGCCGCGCCCCGCGCTACCGGCTAGCGACGGGCGTCCCGGTCCATCCGCCGGCTGCGCTGTCGGGACTCGTTCGCGGCGGGCAGGGACGGCCCGTCCCGGGGGACGGCGCGGTTGCCCCAGCCGCCATCCGGCGGCGGACGGCTATTCCGCTGGCGGGGCTCGCCGGTAGCCTCCTGGCGCGGCGGTGTATCCGGGGTCCCCCGCCGCATTTCCACGGGCGGTGAGGGTTGATAGTCGGGCGCCGACGGACGCCGTGGCGTCGCGCGCGGGTCGCCACCTCGCCACTGGGGTCGCGGATCATCTGCCCGGCGCTCGACGCGCGGGTCGGCACGCGGATCAGCACGCCGATCAGCACGCGGATCAGTGCGCGGCTGGGCACCCTGCTCCGGAATCGAGGCCGGCGGCGTGCCCCGCGGCACCGTGCGTACTTCGGGAGCGGTCCGCCACTGGCGATTTTCCCGCGTCTGCCACCCGCCCTCGGTGAGGCGGTGGGGAATACCCTCCCGGTCCACATAGACATTGTTCGGCCGGCGGGCGCCGGCCTGGGGAACGGGCTGAATATCGCGCCGGCCGCCCCCACGATCAGTGCCACGATCGGCACCACGATCGACGGCACGATCGGTGCCGCGATCAGCGCCACGGTCCGTCCCACCGTCCGTCCCACGGTCCGCGCCACGATCATTGGCGCGGTCGTCCGGGCGGCGGGACGGTCGCCCGTCGCGCGTTCCGGAGGAGCCTGGCGCGGTGCGGCTATCCGGCCGTGAGCCGGGACGCCACGCCGGGCGGTCGGGTATGACGCCCCGGGGCTTCGGGCCGGGACCCGCGTAGAGGTTGCGGCCTGGTGACGGCCGGGACGAGGACCACCTGCCGTTGCCCGGGCGGGCGGCGATCTGGTTCCGTTCCGGTGGCCGGAAGCCGCGGCGCGGACCGGGGTCCCGGGGCGGCCGGTAGCCGCCCGGACCGAACCAGCCGCCCGTGTGCTGGCCCGACCAGAAGCCTGTGTCGTAGCCGTCCCGGTAGCCGTCCCGGTAACCCGGGCGATAGCCGTGACCCGGCCCGCCCCAGCCGGGTCCCCAGGCAGAGGACAGGCTCCACCAGCCGGCAGACCAGCTCATGCCGTAACCCCAGCCGTACCAGGGGTCGTAGCTCATCTGGAAGCCCCAGGTCCAGGGCCGCGGGTAGTAGTAAGACGGGCCAACCCAGGGCCGGTAGTAGTAACCCGTGCCGTACACGAGGGTGCCCCGGTAGGGAAAGGCCCAGGTGTAACCTGGCAGGTAGCCCACGTAGACGATGTCCGGCGTGTAGTCATAGATGTACACGTACTTCACGTTGTAGGCCGGACTGCTCGACGGAATCCGCTCGACCTCCTCCGGGCGTGAATCGGCGACGTTCCAGGGCCCGTAGGCGGAGTTCGCCAGGTACCAGATGCCCTGGTCAACGGCGTAGTAGCGATCGTTGACCTTCAGCACCTGCGTCGCCGAGTTGCGGGCATACAGGAGTGACGTACCGGGTATCTGGTCGAACTGCGGTGTGCCGTCGTAGGTCACCTCCAGCCGGGCATCGCTGCGCCGGACAGCCGCAGTCTGCGGAATCATGGCGTCCATGATCGCGTCCTTGGCTTCCTCGGTGTCGGGCACGTGCGCGAGCACGTCGGCCTTGTCGGACCGGCGCGGCACGTCCGCAAAGGCCCTGGGCACCTGTGTCGGGTCCACGTAGGACCAGGGTCCGCCCAGCGAGGCCGCCCGGTACCACCGCCCGGATAGCACCACGTAGTACTGCTTTGTCGGCACTTCGAGGAACAGGTCGCTGCCGGTGTTCGTGACCGCGAGCAGCTCGTCGCCGACGAGCGGGCGGTACTGGGGCTCGCCGTCCGTCGCGATGAGCTCGGCCGGCGTCGTGCTCACTATGATCTCGGCCCGGCGCAACTGGTCCCTTGGCACGCCGGCACCCGCATCCGGGGCCGCCCGGTTGGATGTCCCCGCGAAGAGACGGGCGATGCCCTCTGGTGCCTTGTCCCGCGCTGTCCAGCGGCCACCGGTCAGGTCCTGCGTGGTAAACCACACCTCCGAGCCGAACAGCCAGTACTGGCGCGACGCCGGATCGAAGACGATGGGGAACGGCGTATTGCCGACCCGCTGGTAGGGCGTGTCCTGGATGGGCTGCAACACGGGCGGCCCATCGAGTGTCACGAGTATCGCGGGGCGATCGCGGTAGATGATCCGGGGCGGGTCGTTGCGGAAGCCGGGATCGGCGTCGCCGCCAACGGCTTCAAGTCCCGCGCGCAGCTCGGCGAGAGACATCTTCAGGTCCCAGGTCGGCGCCGTGCGCTCGATGAGTGCCGTCAGCTTCCGTACTTCGTCGTCGGTCGCATCCGGGAAGCGCGCGCGCTCCACGACAAAGGTGTCGAAGCGCGCGGAATCGCTGTTCCGGTCCACCGCGAGGGTGGCCGCAACCCACAGGGCGCCAAACTCGGGCGCCATGCCGGGCCGCTGGATCGCAACCGCGATGCGCGCCTTGGTGGCGACGCCTTCGAGCGAGTCGAACTGGGGCTGGTAGAGCACAATTGTGGCAGTGCCCGAACGCACCTCCCGCGGCCAGTCGGCGCGCGTGGCGGCCGTGGCGGCTGACGCTGCAGCAAGGCACAGGCACAGGGCGGAAATTGCGCGGAGCGTGGCCATAGGAATCCTCTCTCTCGGCCCGAGTCTAGACGCACGAACCTGAACGAATACTGCAAATTCCCCCGGCTGGCCTTTGCTAGGATTGGTGCCTTGTAGCGCCACGCAGACCTGATCTTATGTTCGAGACCTCCATCGCCGGCAGCCTCCCCCGCCCCGACTGGCTGGCGGAGCCGGAAACCCTGAAGGGCGCCTGGAAACTGTCGGGGGCCGCGCTTGAGGATGGCAAGCGCCGCGCCGCAACCGACTGGCTGCGCCACCAGGACGAGGCCGGTATCCAGATCGTGACCAACGGCGAGGTGTTCCGCACCCACTTCGTTCACGGCTTCCTCGAAGGCCTCACCGGCATCGACTGGCAGAAGATGACGCGGATGGGCATCCGCAACAACCGCTACGAGCTTGACGTACCGACAGTCGTCGGACCGCTCTCCCGGCCGGCGCCGGTGCATCTCGACGAGGTGCTCTTCAGCCGGGCCCAGACCCGTGCGAAGTTCAAGTTCACGCTGCCCGGTCCCATGACGATCTGCGACACGATCGCGAACGGCTACTACGGCAGCCGGGAAGACATGGCGCTCGCCTTCGCCGACATCCTGAACGCCGAGGCAAAGGAGCTGGAGGCCGCGGGCGTCGACGTCATCCAGTTCGACGAGCCGGCCTTCAACGTCTTCATGAGCGAGGTGAAGGACTGGGGCATCGAGGCGCTGCACCGGGCCATCGATGGCCTGAAATGCACGACAGCGGTCCACATCTGCTACGGCTACGGCATCCAGGCCAACCTGGACTGGAAGAAATCCCTCGGCAGCGAGTGGCGCCAGTACGAGGAGATATTCCCGGCGCTCAACGCGAGCCGCATCGACCAGGTCTCCCTGGAGTGTGCCGGCTCCAACGTGCCGCTGTCCCTCCTCCGCCTGCTGCCCGACAAGCAGCTGATGGTGGGTGCGATCCAGGTCACCGGGGACCGGGTCGAGTCGCCCGCCGAGGTGGCGGCAACACTACGCGCCGCGGCGGAGCACGTAGACCGGGAGCGCATCCTGCCCTGCACCAACTGCGGCATGGCGCCCATTGCCTACGACGCGGCCCTGGGCAAGCTGCAGGCCCTTGGTGCCGGCGCCGAACTGCTCAGGCAGAACCGCAGGAGCTGATGCGATGAATCACGCGGGCTTCAGGATGCTGGTGCTGGCGTCAGTCGTGGCGCTTGCCCAGCAGGCTGGCGCACAGCCCGCGGACAACACACCGCGCTACTGGTTTCTCGACCGGCTGGCCGCGACCGACCTGGTGCCGGCGGACTGGGAACTCCTGCGGCAGAACATCAACCTGGCGCTGTACGAACTGGGCGACGGCGAGTCGGTTGGCTGGAGCGAACCCTCGTCCGAGCATTCCGGCAGCGTGCGCGTCGTGAGCACGGTGACCGCCGGCGAACGCGTGTGCCGGCAGTTGCGCATCAGCGTGGATGTGGATGCCGGCAGTGACGATGGCGTCTTCGAGTTCTGCAGGACGGGCGGCACGGGCTTCTGGCGGCTCATGACCAGCACGCTCGCTCTCCGTCACTGACGAGGAGCACCACGCAGGCGTCCCCGGGCGTCAGCCGGCGGGGCCAAACTCCCCGGTCGCATCGCTGCGGGGCGTAACCGAGTGCAGCTGCTGCATGGCCTTCTCGGGCCCCGACGACGCCAGCACTTCCACGGCACCGAGCGCCGCCTCCAGCGCGTCCAGGATGCGATTCCGCTCGTCCTTGCCGGGCGGGTGCAGCACGTAGTCGGTCACGAGGTCCTTGTGGCCCGGGTGACCAATGCCCACCCGCAGGCGCAGGAAGTCCGGGCCGCAGGTGGCGACAATGTCCCGCAGGCCGTTGTGCCCCCCGTGGCCACCACCCTTCTTCAGGCGGGCGACGCCAGCTGGCAGGTCCAGTTCGTCGTGCGCCACCAGGACGTTTTCCACCGGGATGCTGTAGTAGTCGAGGACGCTGCGCAGGCTCTGCCCGCTGCGATTCATGAAGGTCGTGGGCTTGATGAGCCGGGCGCTGCGCCCGCTCAGCAGCCCGCGACACTCCTCGGCCTGCAGTTTCGACGCCATGCTGAAGCGCCCGCCGATGTGCGCCGCCAGCTGGTCCAGGAACCAGTAGCCCACGTTGTGCCGGTCACCCGCGTGCTTTGGCCCCGGGTTGCCGAGGCCAACGACGACGAGCGTTTCAGCGGTGCCTGCCACGGGCGCGACGATAACACCGACGCCTTGCAGCGACCACGGCAATGGCGATCGCAGCGGCCATCGCAGCGGCTACATCGACCGCATAACGACACAGGCCGCGCCGTGCGCGGCCTTTCCCGGTTGGCAACAGCTGATGCTGTGCCTACTTCTTGTCCCCCTTGGCAGCCGGCTTCGCCTTGTCGCCAGCAGCGGCCTTGTCGCCAGCGGCAGCCGCCGGAGCGGCAGCGCCCGCTGGTGCCGCGGCACCTTCGGCAGCGGCGGCAGCCTCGGGAGCAGGCTCCTCGACAGCCCGCAATACGTGCACGTGGACCACGGGGAAGTCGCTGTCGGAGTTGACCACGAAGCCGGGGATCTCGACACCGGCAGGCAGCTGGAGGTCGCGGATGTGCAGCATGTCGTTCAGCTGCATCGGGGCGATATCCACCTCGATGTATTCCGGCAGGTCCTTGGGCAAGCAGCTGACCTCGAGCTCCGTCAACAGGTGCGAGACGGAAGCGCCGCCCAGCTTGACGCCGGGGGAGACTGCCTCGTTGATGAAGTGCAGCGGGATGGTCATGCGCAGCTTCTCGGTGGCCACGATCCGCTGGAGATCCAGGTGCAGGATCGCGCGCTTGGCGGGATGCGCCTGGTAGTCACGGACGATGGCCTGCATCTGCGTGCCGTCGAGCGTGACGGTAAGGATGCTGGAGAGGAAGGCCTCTTCCGCCATGTTCCGGTGGAGGGCGTTGGCGTCGAAGGCGACGCCCTTCGGCGGCTCGCCGCCGCCGTACATAATGCCGGGGATCTTGCCTTCACGACGCAGGCGGCGGCTCGCACCTTTCCCTGCATCGCGCCGGGTTTCCGCGGCGAGACTGAACTGATGTGCCATTGAATGCTCCTTGGGGTGAACCCGCCGGAACCATCAGGACACCTTGCGACCTGGCGTCCGTCCCGAACGGGCCGCGGACTATAGCACGGTCAATCTACGTACAGGGAGCTGACCGACTCCGCGGAGCTGATGCGCCGCATAGTCTCGCCGAGGAGCTCCGCCACGCTGAGCTGCCGGATCCGGCCGGTGGCCTGGGCGGCGGCCGAGAGGGGGATGGTGTCGGTGACCACCAGCTCGTCCAGCTGGGAAGCCGCGATGCGGTCGACGGCGGGGCCGGACAGTACCGCGTGGGTCACGTAGGCCAGTACCTTCAGCGCCCCGTGTGCCTTGAGGGCGCCCGCGGCCTGACACAGGGTGCCGGCGGTATCCACCATGTCGTCGACCAGCACGCAAACCTTGCCCTCGACTTCGCCGATGATGTTCATGACCTCGGACACGTTGGCCCGGGGACGCCGCTTGTCGATGATGGCGAGATCGGCGTCGTCCATCCGCTTGGCGATCGCCCGGGCCCGCACCACGCCGCCCACGTCAGGCGAGACGATGACGATGTCGGTGTACTTCTGCCGCCAGAGGTCGCCGAGCAACACCGGCGACGAGTAGACGTTGTCCACCGGTATCGAGAAGAAGCCCTGGATCTGGTCGGCGTGCAGGTCGACCGTGAGCACGTGGTTGATGCCGGCCTGGGAGATCATGCGGGCCACCATGCTGGCCGTGATCGGGACGCGGGCGGCCCGCGGCCGGCGGTCCTGCCGCGCGTAGCCAAAATACGGGATCACCGCCGTGATGCTGGCGGCGGACGCGCGCCGGCAGGCATCGGCGAGCACCAGGAGCTCCATCAGGTTGTCATTCACCGGCGGGCAGGTGGACTGGACGATGAACACCTCGCGGCCGCGCACGTTCTCGTAGACCTCGACCAGCACTTCGCCGTCGCTGAAGCGCCCCACCTGGACGCGGCCGAGCGGCTGCATCAGGTGCCTGGCAATGCGTTGCGCCAGTTCAGGATTGGCGTTCCCCGAGAGGATCGCCAGGTTGGATGCATCCATTGGCAAGGTTCTGGCCTTTCGCTCAGTCCGGGGTCAAGCGCCTGTGCGGGAAGATTTTGGCTGGGGCGGCAGGATTCGAACCTGCGGATGGCGGGATCAAAACCCGCTGCCTTACCACTTGGCTACGCCCCAAGTGCATCTGCGCCGCCGCGCAATCTTACGCTGTCGCTGCGCCAACCGGCAGCGGAAAAATCCGGACAGCGGTCAGAACTGCCACTGGTCGATCACGAGGCGGATACGCCCGGCCGGGCTCTCGAGGACCAGCTTGCGCGGCAGGTCGAGCCCGCCCTGGCGACGGTACTCCCCGTAGCGGACCAGCCACCCGTCCTGGCTGAGGCCAGCAAGGCGCCCGGCGCCATCGCCCGTCTCGACCGCCGGTGAATCCGGGCCCGCGAGGCCAAGGAGCCAGCGCCGGGCGTTCGCCACCGGCAGCGACCAGCCCAGCTGCTCGGCGAGAAAGCGTTCCGCCGAGCCGGGCCCGGCATAGTCGGCCGCCACGTCGCCGCGGCTGGACAGCACCCGCAGCCGCGCTGGATCCCAGTGGATTTCGTAGGACCCGGCACCGAACGGGCCGGCGACCCGCAGCACGGTCTCGTCGCCGGACTGGCTCCAGGCGAAGCTGCCCTGGCCGCTGGCATCGGGCATGTCGAGGGCGATCCGGCCCCGCGCCTCCCAGGTGTCGAGGGACTGCAAGGCGGCCTGGCGTGCCTCCGGGCTGAGCTCGGGGGCTGCTGCGCGCTCCCGGGTGGCACAGCCACCCAGCAGCAGGACCGCCAAAACGGCGGCCATAAAAGCTGGCAGAACTGCGGGCAGCAGCCGCGCCGCGGGACCCGGCCTCGCTAAGCTGGCGGCATTCATCACGGCTCAGTCCTGGAGCCGCCCGGCCGTCTCGCGCAAGAGCCGGCTGTCGGGAAAGGCCACCGCGGCCGAGCGCAGCACCTCGAAGGCGGACGCCCGGTCGCCGAGCTTCCAGTAGACCTCGGCCAGGTGACTGGCGATCTCCGGGTCAGGCAGCCGGTCGAGCGCTTCCTCGAGGTGAGTCCGGGCCTCCTCGGGCCGGTGGAGCTTGAAGAGTGTCCAGCCGACGCTGTCCTGGATCGGCGCGCTGCCAGGCTCGATCTCGTACGCGCGCCGGACATAGCGCCAGGCCTTGCGGGTGCGCCAGGTGCGATTCACGAGGAGGTAGCCGTAGGCATTGGCCGCGGCCGCGTCGTCCGGGGCCAGCACCGCGGCCCGCTTCAGGTCCGCCCTTGCCTCGCGGATCCGGCCCTCCTGCTCAAGGAGCGCGCCCCGGGCAAGGAGCATCGGCACCGACGCGGGCTTGTAGCGCAGTGCCTCGCCGTAGACCGCCAGCGCCTCGTCCGGACGGTCCAGCACCTGGAGCAGCTGCGCCCGGTAGCCCAGCACCTCGAAGGCCTGGGCGGGATGGTCCGCGCTGAAACGCTCCAGCTGCTCCACCGCCGAGGCGGTCGAGCCGGATCGCGCCAGGCTCTCGGCGCTCGCCAGTTGTGCCGGCACCAGCAACGGGCCCGAGCTGATCCGCAGGTAAAAACGCCGGGCGGCCTCCGGGTCACCGCGGAGGGCTGCGATCCGGCCCCGGTAGTAGAAGGCCTCGAAGCGGGCGGACGGCTCCACGTCGAGGTCCTCGAAACGCTGGTCCGCCCGCGCGAGATCGCCCGTCGCCAGGTCGATGAAGGCCAGCGTGCGCTCGATCTCCGGGCGCGCGCCGAACTGCAGGCTAAGGGCCGCCAGGCTGGCACGGGCCTCGTCAACCTGGCCTGCATCCGCCAGCAGCCGGGCATGCTCGAGTTCGACCAGCGGCGTGGGGTTGGCGGCCGCGATGACCGCCATCTTCGCGAGCGCCTCGTCGTTGCGGCCGGTCGCGGCCAGCGCCCTGGCCATCAGCAGCTGGGGCTCCGGCCAGGCCGGATCGTCAACCGCTGCCGCTGCAGCCGCCCCGAGCGCCAGTTCGTAGTCGCCCGAGCGCAGGGCGGCGGTCCCGAGCGCCAGCTGCAAGCCCGGCGCGAGGGGATCGAGGGCAGTGAGGCGGGCCAGGACCCGGGTGACCATGCCGGCGTTGTCCTCCGCGGCCAGGTCCGAGGCGAGCGCCAGGTAAACCTCGTCCCGTCGCGGTTCGCCCGGGCCCAGCGCGGCCAGGAGGTCCGTGGCCGCCTCGCCCACGGCGCCGCGCCGAAGCTTCAGCCGGCCCCGTACCTCCCGGGACAGGGGATTCGACGGGGCCAGGTCAATCCAGCGCCCCACGGCCTGCTCCGCCAGCTCATCGAAACCGGCGCCGAACGTAAACTGCGTGGCGCGCTCGGCGATGGCCGCATCGGGCGAGGCATCAGCCGCGGCCGCGAAGGCCCGCGCGGCCGCGTATACGTTCCTCTCCTGCAAGGCCACCTCGGCATCGCGGAGCAGCGCCTCGGGATCCGGCCCCGGCGCGGCCCGCGCGCCGGACGCCCCGGCGGCGATGAGCACGAGGGCAAGCATTGGCGCGAGGAAGGTCGGGGACGTGGGGTATGGTGCGCGGTTCGCGTCGGGATTCACATCAGGGATAATAGCGGGAATGCAGCCTTCCATCGTCGAAAAGCTCGAGAAACTCGTCGCCCGTTTTGAGGAGCTCGGCGAGCTGCTGACCGATCCCAGGGTGATCGGCGACCAAGCCAGGTTTCGAGACCTCTCCCGTGAATACGCCCAGCTCATGCCGCTGGTCAGCCTGGTCAGGGAATGGTGGAAGGCAGCAGCGGACCAGTCCACGGCGGCCGACATGCTGAACGACAGCGACAGCAGCATTCGCCAGATGGGCCAGGAGGAAACCGGCCGCATCCGCAGCGAACTGGCGGATCTCGAGGCCCGCATCCGCCTGCAGTTGATTCCCCGGGATCCCTACGACGACAGCAACATCTACCTGGAGATCCGGGCCGCGGCGGGCGGCGACGAGGCGGCGATCTTCGCGGGCGACCTGTACCGCATGTACATGAGGTACGCCGAGAACCGCGGCTGGCAGATCGAGATCGTGAACTCAAACCCCGGAGAGCACGGCGGCTTCAAGGAGATCATCAGTCGCATCATCGGGCGCGGGGCCTACTCCCGCCTCAAGTTCGAGTCGGGGGCGCATCGCGTCCAGCGGGTACCCGAGACCGAGGCCCAGGGACGTATCCACACCTCCACCTGCACGGTGGCGGTACTGCCCGAGCCCGAGGAAATCGACGCCATCACGATCAACCCCGCGGAGCTGCGCACCGATACCTACCGCGCGTCCGGTGCCGGCGGGCAGCACGTCAACAAGACCGACTCCGCGGTCCGCATCACCCACCTGCCCACAGGGCTGGTGGTGGAGTGCCAGGACGAGCGCTCCCAGCACAAGAACCGGGCCCGCGCCCTCAAGTTGCTGCAGGCCCGGCTGCTCGACCAGGCCCGGAAGAAGCAAGCCAGCGAGCAGGCCGCACGACGGAAGTCCCAGGTGGGCACCGGCGACCGGTCGGAGCGCATCCGCACCTACAACGTGGCCCAGAGCAGGGTGACTGACCACCGGATCAATCTCACGCTCTACAAGCTGGACGACATCATCGCCGGCGACCTGGACCCGGTGATCGGTCCTCTCATCAACGAATACCAGGCCGAGCAACTGGCCTCCCTCGAAAGCTGATCGCCCATGCGCACCCCCTTCCCGTCACTGATCGACAAGATCGGCAACACGCCGCTGATCCGCCTCAACCGGCTCTCCGACTCCCTGGGCTGCGAGATCCTCGGCAAGGCCGAGTTCATGAATCCGGGCGGTTCCGTGAAGGACCGGGCGGCCCTCGGCATCGTGCGGGACGCGGAGCGCCGCGGGCAGCTGCGTCCCGGCGGAATCATCGTGGAGGGAACGGCAGGCAATACCGGTATAGGTCTCGCGGTGGTCGGCAATTGCCTCGGATATTCGACCGTGATCGTGATGCCGGACAACCAGAGCAAGGACAAGGTGGACACGCTCCGGGCCTACGGGGCCGACGTGCGGCTGGTGCCGGCGGTCCCCTTCAGGGATCCCAACCACTTTGTCCATACCTCCCGCCGGCTGGCCGAAGAGCTGGCGGCCACTGCGCCGCAGGGCGCCGTCTGGGCCAACCAGTTCGACAACGTGGCGAACCGGGACTTCCACGAACAGACCACCGCCGCCGAGATCTGGGCACAGACGGACGGCCACGTGGACGCCTTCGTCTCCTCGGTGGGCACGGGTGGCACCCTTGCCGGCACCGCCCGCGGACTGCGAGCGCGCAAGCCCGGCGTCCGAATCGGCCTCGCCGACCCCCAGGGTTCGGCGCTCTATAACTACTTCACCACGGGCGAACTCAAGGCCGAGGGCAGCTCCATCAGCGAGGGTATTGGCACCAGCCGGATCACGGCCAACTTTGCCGACACGCCCATCGACCACCCCTTCCAGATTCCCGACAGCGAGTCGGTTCCGCTGGTCTACGACCTGATCCGGAGCGACGGGCTCCTGCTGGGCAGCTCCAGCGGGGTCAACGTGGCCGGCGCCGTGCGCCTCGCCCGGATCCTCGGGCCGGGTCATGTAATCGTGACGATCCTCTGCGACTCCGGCCTGCGCTACCGGCAGCGGCTATTCAACCGCGAATATCTTGCGGGGCGCGGGCTGACCCTGCCGGATTGGCTTAAGCTCGACAGCTGAACCCCGCGCCCACGAGGAATGGCGGCATGAGAAAGACGATATTCGCCCTGCTGCTGGTGACAGCCGGCAGCGTCGGCGCCCAGGATTCCCCGGCGCGCGTCCAGCCTGAATGGATCGCCAAGAGCAATGAGGAGGCCCAGCAGCTCCTCGACGTCTACGCGCGCTTCTATCCGGAGATGGCGGGGGCGCTCGGGGTTGCTGGCCTGGACAGCCGGGTCATCGACCTCGGGCCCGCGCTCTCCGAACGGGTGCAGGCTGCCTTCCGGGCTACGGCCCGGGACCTGGAAGAGCAGTCCGCGACCAGCATGGATCCGCGGGTACGGCAGGACATCGAGATCCTCCGCCAGGACGCACTCCTGCAGGCGGATGTGGCAACGGCCAACCAGCGCTACCTGCTGCCGGACTTCGACGTGGCCGAGCAGGTCTACAGTGGCATCCGGGCCCTGCTCACGGCGCAGGTCGCGACGGAGCGCCAGCCAGCCGCGCTGACGCGGCTGCAACGCTACGCCGGCCTGGAGGCAGGCTACACGCCGCTCGCGGTGCAGGCGGAAGCGCAGGTGCGGGAGCAGCTGGCGACGCCGGGCCTCCTCTTTCCGTTCCGTGCCGATCTCGAGCAGCAGCTCACCAACAGCACGTCCTACCTGGACGGCGTCGCCGAACTGCTCGACCAGTACAAGATCCGCGGGGGCGACAAGGCCCTGAAGGAACTCCGGCTGCAGGTGGCGGCCTGGAACGACTTCCTGCGGCGCGAAGTCCTGCCGAAGACGCGGGAGGATTTCCGCCTGCCCGCCGAGCTTTATGCGCTGCGCCTCCGGGAAGTGGGCGTGGACATCCCGCCCGCCGAACTTGCCGCCCGGGCGCGTATCTCCTTCATGGAAATCCGCAACCAGATGTTTGCCCTGGCGCCCGTGGTGGCGCGGGACCTCGGGCTGTCGGCCACGGATTATCCGGGCGTCATCCGGGAGCTGCGCAGCCGGCAGGTCCCCGCGGAGGCCACCGTACCGCTCTACCGCGAGCGGCTCGCGGCCCTCGAGAAGATCATTCGCCAGGACGACATCGTGTCGCTGCCCGACCGGGAGGCGATCATCCGCCTCGCGACCGCCGCGGAAAGCGCCTCCGTGCCAGCGCCGCAGATGAAACCGCCACCCTTCGTCAACAATCAGGGCGAACAGGGCGAGTTCGTGCTGCCGCTGACGATGCCGCCCGTCGATGGCAAGTCAGTGCCCGGCCGGCTCGAGGACTTCACGTTCGACGCTGTTACCTGGACCCTGACGGCCCACGAGGCGCGCCCGGGCCACGAACTGCAGTTCGCGAGCATGGTGGAAAACGGCGTCTCGCTGGCCCGGGCGCTCTTCGCCTTCAACAGTGTCAACGTGGAAGGCTGGGCGCTCTATGCGGAAGCCGAGGTCCAGCCCTACCTGCCGCTGGATGGCCAGTTGATCGCGCTCCAGTTCCGGCTGCTGCGGGCCGCCCGCGCCTTCCTGGATCCCGGCCTTCAGCAGGGCACGATCTCGCTGGCGGAAGCACGCCGGATCCTCACGATGGAGGTTGTCGTGACAGACGCCATGGCGGAACAGGAACTCCAGCGCTACACGTTTCGCGCCCCGGGCCAGGCAACCAGCTACTTCTACGGCTACCAGCGCCTGCTGGGACTGCGCGCCAACACGGAGATCCGGCTCGGTGAGCGCTTCGATCGCCGGCGCTTTCACGACTTTGTGCTGGCGCAGGGGCTGCTGGCGCCCGACCAGCTGGCGAAGGCCGTCAACGACGAGTTCGTACCGACAGAACTGCAGCGAGACCGCGCCGCGGAATGACGATCTTCCAGGCAGCAGCCATCCTGCTGGTGCTCGCGGGACTCGCGAGCTACCTCAACTACCGCTACCTGCGCCTGCCGTCGACGATCGGCCTGATGGTCATCGCGCTGCTGCTGTCCCTGGGCACGGTGGTGCTGGGCAAGCTCGGGGTCCCCGGCACGCGCCTCGCCGCGGAGCTCGTGGGGTCCATCGACTTCAGTGAAACGCTGCTGCACGGCATGCTGGCCTTCCTGCTGTTTGCCGGCGCCCTCCACGTCAATCTCCAGGACCTGCGCTCCCAATGGCTGCCGGTCGCGGTGCTCTCGACGGTCGGGGTCGCGCTCGCCACCGGCCTGATCGGCGTGGGCTTCTGGGCCGCGGCCCGGGCCATTGGCCTTGAGATTCCGCTGATCTACGGGCTGCTGTTCGGCGCGCTGATCTCGCCGACCGACCCGGTCGCGGTCCTTGGCGTGCTGAAGAGAGCGGGGGCCACCAAGTCCCTGGAGACCAAGATCGCGGGCGAGTCGCTGTTCAACGACGGTATCGGGGTCGTGGTCTTCCTCACGCTGCTCGGCATCGCCACGGGCGCAAGCGAGGCTGATCCGGCCAGCGTTGGCGCCTTCCTGCTGCGGGAAGCAGTGGGCGGTGCGCTGCTGGGAGGCGTAGCCGGTTATGCCGTCTACCGCATGCTGCGGAAGGTGGACAACTACCCGGTGGAGATCCTGCTGACGCTGGGACTTGCCGCCGGCACCTACAGCTTTGCCGAGTACGTGCACGTCTCGGCGCCGATCGCCGTGGTGGTGGCCGGCATGCTCACCGGCAACCACGGGCGCGAGTTCGGCATGTCGGAGAAGACGCGGGAGCACCTGGATTCGTTCTGGGAACTGATCGACGAGTTCCTGAATGCTGTGCTGTTCATCCTCATCGGCGTCGAACTGCTGGTGATCCGGACCACGCCCCAGAATATCGCCATGGGGGCGATCGCCGTGGTACTGGTGCTCGCCGCGAGATTCCTGAGCGTCGCCATCCCGATGGGGCTGATGAAGTTCAAGCGGACGTTCAGCCGCGGCGCGATCCCGATACTGACCTGGGCCGGTCTGCGCGGGGGGATCTCGATCGGGCTGGCCCTGTCACTGCCCCCATCACCCCAGCGCGACCTGCTGATCGGGGCGACCTACATGGTGGTGATCTTCTCGGTACTGGTGCAAGGCCTGACGCTCAACCGGGTAATTGATCACTACCGGGGGTGAGTGGCCGGCACCGCCGCTACGCCACGGCGAGTGCCTGGTCCAGGTCTGCCAGCAGGTCTTCGACGCCCTCGATACCTACAGACAGCCGCACCAGGTTGTCGGCAATGCCCATCTTCCGGCGCTCGTCGGCGGGCACGCTGGAGTGGCTCATCGTGGCCGGCTGCCCGGCCAGGCTTTCCACGGCACCAAGGCTCTCAGCGACGGTGAACAGCTGCAGCTGGTTCAGAAACCTGCCGACGGTGGCCGCGTCGCCGCTGATCTCGAAGCACACGATACCCCCGAAACCGCCCATCTGGCGCCGCGCCAGCGCGTGCTGGGGGTGGGCCGGCAGCCCGGGGTAGTACACCCGCAGCACCTTCGAATGTTTCTCTAGATGCTGCGCGACTGCCAGCGCATTCGTGCAGTGCCGTTCCATGCGCAGGGCCAGCGTCTTGATCCCGCGCAGTACCAGGTAGGAATCGAAGGGACCGAGCACGCCCCCCGAAGCGCTGCGCAGCTGGTGCAGCTGCTTGCCAAGCTCGGCGTCGGCAACCACGTTGATGCCGCCGAGCACATCCGAGTGGCCGCCGAAGTACTTCGTCGCTGAATGCATCACGATATCGACGCCGAGTTCAAGCGGCCGCTGGAAGCACGGCGTCGCGAAGGTGTTGTCGACACAGGTCAGCACCTGGTGCTGCCGGGCGATCGCCACGATGGCGGGGATGTCGGTGATCTTGAGCAGCGGATTCGTCGGCGTCTCGATCCAGATCAGCTTCGTGCCGGGACGGACCGCGCTGGCGACGCGCGCCGGATCGGTCATGTCCACGTAGGTGAATTCCAGGGCTCCGATCCTCCGGCGAACCTGGTCAAAGAGACGGCGGGTACCACCGTAGAAGTCGAGCGGCGCGACCACGTGGCTGCCGGCGTCGAGCAGGTCGAGGATGCCCGCCGTTGCGGCCTGGCCGGAGGCATAGGCAAGCCCTCGTGCTCCGGATTCCAGTTCGGCCACGCAACGCTCCAGGGCGTCGCGGGTCGGGTTCGACGAGCGCGTGTAGACATGCTCCCGGGGCCGCCCGAAGGCCTCCCACTCGAAGGTGGTGCTGGTGACAATGGGCGGCATCACGGCGCCGGTCGCGGAATCGGTGGTTTCGCCCGCGTGGATAACCCTGGTGGCGAACCGGGAGGTCTCGGACTGGCTGCTTTTTCCGGCCATGGTGGTAGCCCTGGTCTCGTCGGTTGCTGGGGGTCTGATTTTGGGATGCGACGGGGTTGGCAGGCTAACATAGCCCCGATGAGCACTGTGGATCAGCTACTGCGCGACGGAGCCCGCCGCCTTGGCGGCCTCGGCGGCTCCCCCCGCCTGGATGCCGAGCTCCTGCTGGCCCACGCCCTCGGCGAGACTCGCGAGAGTCTCTACCGGTCCCTCTTCAACACGGTGTCCGGGGATGCGGAGCAGCGCTTCGGCGCCCTGCTCGACGAGCGGGCAACCCGCCGGCCGGTCGCCCAGCTCGTCGGACGGCGTGACTTCTGGACCTTCAGCGTCGAAGTGACCCGGGCAACGCTCGTACCCCGTCCCGAAACCGAGCTGCTGGTGGAACGGGCGCTCGCCCGCATCCCCGCGGATACCGTCCGGGCGGTGGCGGATCTCGGCACGGGCACGGGCGCCATCGCCCTGGCCATCGCGGGGGAGCGGCCCGCCTGCTACGTAGTGGCCACGGATATCAGCAAGCCGGCACTGACAGTGGCCCGGCGCAATGTAAAAGCCCTGGGCTTGCGCAATGTCACCTTTGCGCGCGGCGACTGGTTTGCGGCACTGCCGGACCCGGAAGAACCGAAAAACCGCTTCCATGTGCTGGTATCGAACCCGCCCTACATTGCCGCCGATGAGTGGGCGAGCGCGGACCCGGAGCTGGGGTTCGAGCCGCGTGTGGCCCTCGATGGTGGCGACGACGGCCTCGACCCGTACCGGGTGCTCGCGGCCGGCGCGTCCCGCTACCTGCGCCCGGGCGGCTGGCTGCTGGTCGAGCACGGCTTCCGCCAGGCCGACGAGGTGCGGTCGCTGCTGAAGCACGCCGGCTTCGGCAATCTTTCGACCGCCAGCGACCTTGCAGGTCGGCCTCGGGTCACGGAAGGCCAGTACGGGGGAGCGCGGTGAACCCGGTGGATCCACTCCGGTACAGCCGTCACCTCGCCCTGCCCCAGGTCGGCGAAACCGGTCAGCAGCGCCTTGAGCAGGCCAGTGCGCTCGTGGTGGGCCTCGGCGGACTGGGGTCGGTGGCGAGCCTGTACCTGGCAAACGCGGGCGTCGGCCACCTCGTGATCAACGATTTCGACCGGGTGGATGTGACCAACCTGCCGCGGCAGGTCCTGTTCCAGGCGAGCGACGTGGGAGAGTACAAGACCCACGCCACGGCAGAGCGGCTCCGGGCCGCCAATCCTGCGCCCCACGTGAACGTGCTGAACCGGCGCCTGGACGCCTATGAACTGAAGGATGCGGTCGGCGCCTGCGACGTCGTGCTCGACTGCACGGACAACTTTCCCACGCGCCTGCTGCTGAACGCTGCCTGTGTCAACGCCCGCAAGCCACTGGTTACGGGCGCGGCGATCCGCTTCGAGGGCCAGGTCGCGGTGTTTCCCAATGACGACAAGGCCGGGCCCTGTTACCGGTGCCTGTATTCCGACGAGGACGACAACTTCGCCAACTGCGCCGGCCAGGGTGTCCTCGCGCCCGTTGCCGGCACCGTCGGCGCGCTGGTGGCCACCGAGGCGCTGAAGCTGCTGCTGGGGCTGGGGCTGGACTCCGGCCTGCGCAACCACCTGTGGGCCTACGACGGCCTCTCCGGCGCGACGCGCCTCGTCGGTATCCGCAAGGCCCCCACCTGCCCCGTCTGCGGATAAACGCTTATTGGCGGTTGGCGCTGTAGCGGCCAGGGCCGAGGCAGGCCACTGCCACGGCGGTCAGCAGGAACATGCCCTGCAACTCGAGGGCCCAGCCGCCGGCACTGCCCAGGCTGAAGAAGTCCCCGCGATGGGCCAGGGCGATGGCGAACACCATGTTGACGGCAATGATGGCGGCACCGGCGCGGGCGAACCAGCCGGCGAGCACCATCAGCGGCGCGACGACCTCGCCGATGTACACGCCGTAGGCCACCTGGGCCGGCAGCCCCGCGCCGGTGACCATGAGCGTGATCCCCTCGATGCCGCTCGACAGCTTGGCAACCCCGTGCAGCAGGATCAGCACACCGAGGGCGAGTCTCAGGATCAGCTTGCCGGCATCGGTCATGGCAGAGTTCCTCGTGGCTTCGAAGCGGGGAGACTACTCCGGATCGTAGGCGAGGTTCGAGGCCAGCCAGCGCTCGGCTGTGGCCAGCGACAGGTCCTTCCGCCGGGCGTAGTCCTGCACCTGGTCCCGGCCCAGCCGGCCGACGGCGAAGTAGCGGGACTCGGGATGGGCAAAGTAGAAACCGCTGACCGACGCGGCGGGCATCATCACGAAGGACTCGGTGAGCTGCACACCGATGCGCTCCTCGACCCCGAGCAGCTTCCAGAGTGTCGCTTTCTCCGTGTGGTCCGGGCAGGCCGGGTAGCCCGGGGCCGGGCGGATGCCCTGGTAGCCCTCGTTGATCAACTGCTCGCTGCTCAGCTTCTCGCCGGCCGCATAGCCCCAGTGGACCCGGCGGACCTCGGCGTGCAGGTACTCGGCGGCGGCCTCGGCAAGGCGGTCCGCCAGCGCCTTCAGCAGGATCGCCGAGTAGTCATCGTGCTTGCGCTCGAACTCGGCCACGTGCGCATCGATGCCGAGACCCGCCGTGACCACGAACGCACCGATGTAGTCCCGCAGCCCGCTCGCGTGGGGCGCGACAAAGTCAGCGAGGCAGGCGTTCGGCAGCTTGTCGGCCAGCGGCTTCTGCTGGCGCAGGTGATGCAGGACCGTGACTGGCCCGGAGCGCTGCTCGTCGGCGTAGATAGCCACGTCGTCATCGCCCACGCGATTGGCGGGAAAGATGCCGAATACCGCACGGGCAGTCAGCCACTTGCCGCTGACGATCTGGCCCAGCATCTTCCGGGCGTCTGCGTAGAGGTCCCGGGACGCTTCACCCACGACCTCGTCGTCGAGGATTGCCGGGAAAGTGCCGCGGAACTCGTAGGCGTTGAAGAGGGGCATCCAGTCGATGTAAGGAACCAGCGTGGCCAGCGGAATATTGTCCAGGACCTGCACGCCAGTGAAGGCGGGGACAGCGGGTGCTACCGACCAGTCGAGTGGAATCCGGTTCGCCCTGGCCTCGGCCAGCCCAAGCTGTGGCGCGGCGTCGCTCCGGCGGCCGTGCCTCTCCCGGCGCACGCGGGCGTCTTCCTTCACGCCAGCCACGTAGGCGGCGCGGTCCGACTCGCTGCCCAGCTTCTGGGCCACCCCGACCGCGCGGGACGCGTCCTTCACGTACACCACCGGTCCGTCGTATTCCGGGTCGATCTTGACGGACGTGTGGGCGGGCGACGTCGTTGCGCCCCCGATCAGCAGCGGCAGGGTGAAGTTGAGGCGCTTCATCTCCCGCGCCACGTGGACCATCTCCTCCAGCGAGGGCGTAATGAGGCCCGACAGGCCGATCATGTCCGCGTTCTCCCGGCGGGCTGTCTCCAGGATGCGCTCGCAGGGCACCATCACGCCCAGGTCGATCACCTCGAAGTTGTTGCACTGGAGGACGACGCCCACGATGTTCTTGCCGATGTCGTGGACATCGCCCTTCACCGTCGCCATGACGATCTTGCCGGCCTTGCGGACGTCCCCATCCTGGGCGGCCTCGATGTAGGGCACCAGGTGGGCCACGGCCTTCTTCATCACGCGGGCGGACTTGACCACCTGGGGCAGGAACATCTTGCCGGACCCGAACAGGTCACCCACGACGTTCATGCCATCCATCAGCGGGCCCTCGATGACGTCGAGCGGCCGCCGCGCCGCGAGGCGCGCCTCTTCGGTATCGTCGATGATGAACTCGTCGATGCCCTTTACCAGGGCGTGGGAGAGCCGCTGGCCGGGCGGCAGCTTCCGCCACTCCTGGTCGGCCTGCTTCGCGACGCTGGCGCCGGCACCGCGATAGCGCCCCGCCAGCTCCAGCAGCCGCTCGGTGGCGTCCTGCCGCCGGTTGAGGATGACGTCCTCCACGGCATCCCGCAGGTCCGGCTGGATCCCCTCGTAAATGGCCAGCTGACCAGCGTTGACGATTCCCATGTCCATCCCGGCCTGGATCGCGTGGTACAGGAACACCGAGTGCATGGCCTCGCGCACGGCATCATTGCCGCGGAAGGAAAAGGAAACATTGCTGACGCCGCCGCTGATCAGCGCGTGGGGCAGCCGCTGCTTGATCTGGCGTATCGCTTCGATGAAGGCCACGCCGTAATCGTTGTGTTCCTCGATGCCCGTAGCCACAGCGAAGATATTCGGGTCGAAGATGATGTCCTCCGGCGGGAATCCCACCCGCTCCGTCAATAGCCGGTAGCAGCGCTCGCAGATCGACAGCTTGCGCTCGACAGTCTCCGCCTGGCCCTGCTCGTCGAAGGCCATGACGACCACGGCCGCGCCGTGGCGCCGGATTTCCCGCGCCTGCTGCAGAAATGGCGCCTCGCCCTCCTTGAGGCTGATCGAGTTCACCACGGGCTTGCCCTGCACGCACTTCAACCCGGTCTCGATCACGCTCCAGCGGGACGAGTCGATCATCACGGGCACGCGGGCAATGTCGGGCTCGGTCGCCACGATCTTGAGGAAGCGGTCCATCGCGGCGACGGAATCGAGCATCCCCTCGTCCATGTTCACGTCGATGATCTGGGCGCCGTTCTCGACCTGCTGGCGGGCCACGGCCATTGCACCTGCGTAGTCGCCCGCGACAATCAGCTTACGGAACTGGGTAGAACCGGCAACGTTGGCCCGCTCGCCGACATTTACGAACAGCGAGTCGTCGCCGATGTTGCAGGGCTCGAGGCCGGAGAGCCGGAGCTTGATCCCGATTTCCGGCACGCGCCGGGGGGGGTGGCCCGACACCGCGTCGCGAATGGCAGCGATGTGGTCCGGCGTCGTGCCACAGCAGCCGCCGACCATGTTCACGAGGCCGGCCGAGGCAAATTCACCCAACACGCCGGCCATGGCCGCCGGCGTGTCGTCGTAGCCGCCGAAGGCATTCGGCAGGCCCGCGTTGGGATGCACGCTGATGCACGTGCCGGCCACGCGGGACAACTCGCTGACATGCGGGCGCAGGTCCTTCGCCCCGAGCGCGCAGTTGAGGCCGACAACGAATGGATTGATGTGGCGAAGGGAATTCCAGAATGCCTCGGGTGTCTGGCCCGACAGGGTGCGGCCGGAAGCGTCCGTGATCGTGCCGGAGAGCATCACGGGAATCCGCAACCCGATGGCTTCGCCCACTGCCGCAATGGCGTAGAGCGCGGCTTTGGCATTCAGAGTGTCGAAGATCGTCTCCACCATGATGAAGTCCGCGCCGCCCTCAAGCAGCGCCCGGACTGCATCCTGGTAGGTGGCCACCAGTTCGTCGTAAGTGACGTTGCGCAGGCCGGGGTCGTTGACGTCCGGCGAGATGGAGGCGGTGCGGCTCGTAGGCCCGAGCACACCGGCCACAAAGCGCCGCTGGCCCGTCCGGCCTCCCACCTCGTCAGCCACCGACCGGGCGAGGCGCGCGCCGGCCAGGTTCAGTTCGTGCACGCAACTCTCCAGTCCGTAGTCGGCCAGGGAGGGGGCGCTGGAGTTGAAGGTGTTCGTCTCGATCACGTCAGCCCCGGCTTCGAGGAACTGCCGGTGAATGCCGCCGATCACGTCGGGCCGCGTGACACTGAGAAGGTCGTGGTTGCCCTTCAGGTCCCGGGGCGAGTCCGCAAAGCGCTGCCCCCGGTAATCCGCCTCGCCGAGCCGGTGGGCCTGGACCATGGTCCCCATGGCGCCGTCCAGGATGACGATCCGCTGATCCAGCAGGGCCTGGAGCGCCGGGAAGCCCGGGGTCGTCGGCAAGTTTGCGCTTGTCATCAGGCCAGCTCTCCGGTGTTCGCCGGCTGCGGGCGCACGCCGAGTGCGTAGCAGATCGCGTAGGTGAGTTCCGCCCGGTTCAGCGTGTAGAAGTGGAACTCGGTGATGCCGTGCCGGCGCAGGGTGGCCACCTGCTCGATGGCCACGCTGGCACCGAGCATCCGCTGGGTATCGGGGTCGTCATCGAGCCCGTCAAAACGCTCGTGCAGCCAGCGGGGCACACTCGCGCCGGCGCGCGTTGCGAAATTCAGCATCTGGCGGAACTTCGCGATGGGCAGGATGCCGGGCACGATGGGGGCAGTAATGCCGCGCGCCACGCAGCGGTCCCTGAAGCGCAGGAAGTTGTCCGTGTCGAAGAAGAACTGGGTGATGGCCCGGTTCGCCCCCGCCTCGAGCTTGCCCTTGAGGTTGTCCAGGTCAAAGTCCGCGCTGGGTGCCTCCGGGTGACCCTCCGGGTAGGCGGCCACGGAGATGTCGAAGTCCGCCACGTCCCGCAGCCCCCGGACCAGGTCGACGGCGTAGGCGTAGCCGCCCGGGTGCGGCACGTAACTCGCGGCCCCCTGGGGCGGGTCGCCGCGCAGCGCGACGATGTGCCGGATGCCCTCGTCACTATAGGTGCGGGCAATGGCCTGGATTTCTTCCCGGTCCGAGCCGACGCAGGTCAGGTGAGGGGCGCTGACGAGGCCCGTTTCGCTGGCAATGCGGGCGACGATCCGGTGAGTCCGGTCCCGGGTCGAGCCGTCGGCGCCGTAGGTGACCGACACGAAGCGGGGCCGCAGCGGCGCCAGCTTCTGGATCGCCTGCCACAAGGTGGCCTCCATCTCCGGCGTCCTGGGCGGGAAGAACTCGAACGAGACCTGCACCGGGGGCCTTGGTGGAGTCGGGTGGGCGCGCACATCAGTCATCGGTACCGGTCCTTGCACGAGCGCCTGCCTCACGGCTGGCCAGGAACAGCGCCCGGTCCGGCGTCCGGCCGGGCAGCCACTGTCGGGAAGTGACGACGAGGCCGAGCGCCGCAAGGCGGGTGGCCAGCTCGTTGTCGGTGGGAAGTATGCGATCGAGGATCAGCAGGCGGCCGGCCGGGTCGAGGACCCGCGCGGCCTCCCCCAGTACTGCCCGCCGCTCCGGCTCACGGGCCGTTGCCAGCGCGTCCTGGACGACCACCAGGTCGAAACCTGCCGTCGCGAAGGGCAGCTGGCCGGCGTCGGCGGCGCGGACGGTCCAGCGCGCCGATCCCGCCTGCCGCAAGCGCGCCCGGGCCAGCTGGCGCCGCTGGGCCGAGGGTTCCGTGCCGACGGCCAGCCGGGCCTCGGGCAGCAGCAGCCGCAACACCTCGCCCGAGCCGCAGCCCACCACCAGGGCGCGGCCCAGCGGCCAACTTGCCCGTGGATGACGGCGGGGTTCGCCACCCAGCGCGAGCCCCAGGGTCGCGCCCAGCAGGTCGCGGAGGGACGAGTCGCCGGAGGCCCCGTGCAGGCTGCCCGCTCGTCCGGACCGGAGAGCCCGGCGGAGCGCGTCCCGCTCGCGCTGCCGCGACAGTTTCTGCAGGCGAGCCGTGTCCTGCCCGATCGTGGCGTCACCGCCCGCCGCGACCGCCGCGATCGACCGGACGACGCCTGCGTCCTGGCCGTCCTCGGACCAGCGGTAGAAGATCGAACGCCCTTCCCGGAAGGATTCCACCAGCCCGGCCTCGCTGAGCAGCCGCAGGTGCCGCGACACGCGGGGCTGGCTCTGCCCCAGCACCGTCACCAGGTCGCCCACGCTGGTCTCGCCGCCCAGCAAAGCCACCAGCAGCCGCAGGCGGCTGGGCTCAGCGGCGGCGTCCAGCTGGGCGACGGCTTGGTCCAGGTTCATGAGCCGAAATATAAAGCTATCTTTATATATCTACAAGCGAGCGATCCGCAGACACGCCGGCAGGCCTCCGGCGCCGCTGGCGCCGAAGCCAAATTGGGTCGATCGTCGGAGATCTAGGGCTTATCAGGCGGTAGATTGACGGCTTCCCGCGCCGAGCCGATCCAGCTGCGGACCAGGGTAAAGGCCACGGCGAGGAGGGTCGGGCCGATGAAGAGCCCCACGATGCCCCAGGCCAGCAGCCCGCCGAGGACGCCCATCAGGATCAAAGCGAAGGGCAGCTTGGCGCCGCGGCTGATCAGCCAGGGCCGGAGGAAGTTGTCCACCGAGTTCACGAGGAGCAGGCCCCAGAGCGCCAGGAAAATGGCCGAGCCGGTTTCGCCCGTGTAGTAGAGCCAGGCCGCCGCCGGGAGCCAGACGAGCAGGGTCGGCAACTGGACCAGGGCGAGCATGAAGGTGGCAAAACCAAGGAGCGCGACGCCGGGCATGCCCGCGATGAAGAAGCCGAGGGCGGCCAGCAGGGCCTGCACGGAGGCAGTGCCCACGAGGCCGATCGACACGCTGCGCACGGTGCCGACCACCAGCGGGATGATGTCGCCCTGCTCGCCGAGGTCCAGCCGGGAGACGAGGCGCTCGGCGAGGTCGGCGAAGCGATCGGCCGTGATCAGGAAAATGCCGGCGATCAGGATCGCAAAGAGGAACTCGAGGAGCGCGAGCGCCAGATTGGCGCCCTGGGCGAGGGCCCAGATGCCAGCTTCCTCGGCCGCGGGGAGCGCCCGGGTGACCATGCCGGTCATGTCCGTCACCGCGTCCAGCCAGGTGTCCCGGATGAGCGTGCCGATGAGGGGCAACCCGCTGACCCAGTCCGGCGGCTCGGGGGCGATGGAGACGGTCAGGTCTTTCAGCATCATCGCGACCTGGGGCACGGCCTGGCCGAGGGTTGCCGTCAGCACGGCAAACGGCACGACCAGCACCAGGAAGAGCACTAGGCTGCAGATGCCGGCGGCCAGCGCCGGCCGCTCACCCAGCTTGCCGCTCAGCCAGACGAAGGCCGGCCAGACGGTGATCGCGATGATCGAGGCCCAGGTCAAAGCGCCCAGGAACGGCAGGATGATCTGTACGCAGGCCACCACCAGCAACGCCAGGGCTATCAGCCGGGCGATGCGCTCGGTGGTCCAGGACTGGGCCTGCAAACTGTCAGGAAGTTCCGCCATGCGGCGCACAGGGTACCGCAGGAACGGGGACCGGCGCCCCTAGTGCGGCATCGTCTCGCGCTTCAGGATGTTGATCACGGCCGCCCGCTCTTCCGGCGTCTTCACCGGCCCGCTCGAGATGATCATCTTCGTGCCGGGAATGAACTGGTCGGGGCCGGCGAGGAACTTGTCGAGGGCGGCGTCATCCCATTTCAGCCCGTTGCGGCCCGCGGCGGCCAGGGCCGCCGAATAGTAGTAGTTGGGTACCGTGCCCGCCTGCTGGCCGAAGATCGCGTAGAGATTCGGCCCAACCAGGTGCTTCCCGCCCTTCTCCACCGTGTGGCAGAAACGGCACCACTTGTACGTCTCGCTCTTCACCTGGCTCTCGTAAGGCGTCTCGGGCGTCACGACCACCTGGGTGACGGGCGCCTGGTGGGAGGTCACGTCCCCAGCGGCCTCCACCACCTCACCCATGGGCCAGGGGGTGACGCGGAAGGTGGCATAGGGGCCATAGGCGCCCACGGCCACCAGGCCGAGCGCCAGCCCGAGGGAGACGGCACGGGCGCCGACCCCCGGCTGCCCCGCGAAGCGCACGGGGGCTCGCCGGCCCTTCAGCCAGGCACCGAGGATCCAGAGCAACCCGGTCGCCGCCACCAGTGAGCCCAGCGCCACGACGCCAGGTTCCGGCGCCTTGAAGGTCGAGAAGGCGTAGACGGTGATCGCGACGGTCGCCCAGACCTGGGCACCGAAACCCGGCGGGAATGCCGCCAGCAGGCCGACACCGCGGCGGAGCCAGAGCCAGGTCCCGGTCACCACGGCGGCGAGGGTCAGGAGGGTGACGGAGAAGCCCAGGGCCGAATGGAAGTACCCGAAGAACATCCAGCCCGTGTGATTCGCCGCGACCAACGGGGACAGCGTGATCCAGGGTCCGAGGCGGACCGTGAGGCCCTCGGTCCAGGCCTGGTTGATGCCGAGGACCGGCATCAGCAGCAGGACGATGTAACTGGCGAGGGCGAGCTGGGAGGCCCACGCGTGCCCGGCGGTCGTCAGCCCCGGGTGCCGTGGCGCGGGGCGGTCCCGGTACCACACCCACAGCCGCCAGACGAGCAACACGAACAGGATCAGCCCGAGCAGGTAGTGCCAGCTGCGGAGATCCTCCCGCAGCAGCGAGGTCTTTTCCGTGCGGGGCATGCGGACGCCCAGGATGCCCTGGACCGTGTAGAGCAGCGCAATCAGCCAGCCAAGTATCGTCGCCATCCGGTTTCCCCCTACAACTGCTTCTTCAGAAGAGCGTTGACCTGGGCCGGGTTCGCCTTGCCGCCGCTCGCCTTCATGATCTGTCCCACGAGGAAGCCCAGCACCTTGGACTGGCCTGCCCGGTACTGCTCCACCTGGGCTGGGTTCGCCGCGAGCACGTCCGCCACGATCTTCGCGAGTGCGCCACTGTCGCTGATCTGCTTCAGCCCCCGCTGCTCGACCAGCGCTTCCATCGGGGGCGCGGCGGCGTTGAAGGCAAATTCCTCGATCAGCTCCCGGGCACTCGTCCGGGCGAGCACGCCGTCGGCCGCCAGGCGCAACACGGCGGCCACGGCCGGCACGTTGACGGCGGCGGGCGCCCGGCCCGGCCCGAACAGGCTGAAGAGCTGGGTCTGCAAGGTGTTGGCGGCTGCGACCGGCTGGCCCGACTCCCGGGCGAGCGCGTCAAACAGCGTGGCCACGTCAGGGTCCGCGGCAAGGACATCGGCGGCGTCCGGCTTCAGGCCAAAGTCCCGGATCCAGCGGTCGCGTTTTGCGCCGGGCAGCTCCGGCAGCGCACGGCGCACCTCGTTGATAAAGGCCTCGTCGAGCACGACAGGAAGCAGGTCCGGGTCCGGGAAGTACCGGTAGTCGTTGGCCTCCTCCTTGCTCCGCATCGGGCGCGTCTCGTCCCGGTCGGGGTCGTAGAGGCGGGTCTCCTGGGCGACGGTGCCGCCACTTTCCAGCACCTCGATCTGGCGTTCCACCTCGAACAGGATCGCCCGCTCCAGGAAGCGGAAGGAGTTCAGGTTCTTCGACTCGGTGCGGGTGCCCAGCTTGTCGGCACCGGCCCGGCGGACCGACACGTTGGCGTCGCAGCGGAAGGACCCTTCCTGCATGTTGCCGTCGCAGATGCCGAGGTAGCGCACCAGCTGGTGCACCGTCTTCATATAGGCAACAGCCTCCTTCGCGGAGCGCAGGTCCGGGGCGGACACGATCTCGAGCAGCGGCGTGCCGGCCCGGTTCAGGTCGATGCCCGACAGCCCGGCGAAGCTCTCGTGCAGGGACTTGCCCGCATCTTCCTCCAGGTGCGCCCGGATGACGTGCACGGACTTCGTGCCGCCACCCTCGAGATCGATGCTGATCGTGCCATCGTGGACGATCGGCAGCTCGTACTGGCTGATCTGGTAGCCCTTGGGCAAGTCCGGGTAGAAGTAGTTCTTCCGGGCGAAGACCGAGCGGGGCGCGACCGTCGCACCAATGGCGAGCCCGAACCGGGCCGCCATACGCACGGCCTCGGCGTTCAGGACCGGCAGCACGCCCGGGTAGCCGAGGTCGACCAGGCTGGCCTGGGTGTTCGGCGCCGCCCCGTAGGCCGTGGCTGAACCGGAGAAGATCTTGCTGCGCGTGGCGAGCTGCGCGTGGATCTCGAGGCCAATGACGACTTCCCAGCTCATGCGGGCGGCACCCGGGTGTGCCAATCGGTCTCCCGCTGGAACAGGTGGGCGAAGTTGAAGAGCGCCGACTCGCCGAAGTGCGGACCGATCAGCTGCAGGCCCACGGGCAGGCCGCCTGAAAAGCCGCAGGGCACGGACATGCCGGGCAGGCCCGCGAGATTCACCGGGATCGTGTAGATGTCGTTCAGGTACATCTGCACGGGATCGTCCACCTTCTCGCCGAGGCGGAAGGCCGGGGTCGGCGCGGTGGGGCCGGCGATGACGTCAACGCCGGCAAAGCAGCGCCGGAAGTCGTTGGCGATGAGCCGCCGGGCCTTCTGGGCCTTCAGGTAGTAGGCGTCGTAGTAACCGGCAGACAGCACGTAGGTGCCAGTCAGGATGCGGCGCTGCACTTCGGCGCCGAACCCCTCGCCGCGGGACTTCTTGTAGAGCTCCTCCAGCGTGGTGGCGCCCTCGTGCCGGTGTCCGAAACGCACGCCGTCGAAGCGGGAGAGATTCGACGAGCACTCGGCCGGCGCAACAATGTAATAAGTCGGCACCGACAGGGCCAGGCTCGGCAGCGTCACGTCGACCAGGGTGGCGCCAAGGCGCTCGTAGACACGCAGGGCCTCCCGGATGGCCGCAGCGGACGCCGGTTCGAGGCCGGCGTCGAGGAATTCCTTCGGTATGCCGATGCGCTTCCCCGCCAGGGAGCCGCCGAGCGCCGCAGCGTAGTCCGGCACAGGCAGGTCCGCGCTGGTGGAGTCCCGCGGGTCGAAGCCGGCCATCGCCGCGAGGAGCAGCGCGGCATCCTCGGCGGTCAGGGTCAGCACCCCGGCCTGGTCCAGGCTGGACGCAAAGGCGATCATCCCGTAGCGGGAGACCCGCCCGTAGGTGGGCTTGAAGCCGGTAATGCCCACGAGGGCTGCGGGCTGGCGGATCGAGCCGCCAGTGTCGGTGCCCGTCGCGGCTGGCACCAGCCCGGCTGCCACTGCCGCGGCGGAGCCGCCCGACGAGCCACCCGGCGACCGGTCCCGGTCCCAGGGGTTGCGCACGGGACCAAAAAAGCTGGTCTCGTTGGAGGAGCCCATCGCGAACTCGTCCATGTTGGTCTTGCCCACCGTGACGATGCCGGCCTGCGAGAGGCGCTCCACCGCCGTTGCGTCGTAGGGCGAGACGAAATTGGCCAGCATCTTCGAGCCACAGGTGGTCCGGACGCCGGCGGTGCAGAAGATGTCCTTGTGGGCGAAGGGGATGCCGGTCAGGGGACCGCCCTCGCCCCGCGCCAGACGGGCATCGGCCCGGTCGGCGGCTGCCAGGGCGAGGTCCGGCGTGACGGTTATGAAGCTGTTCAGTGCCTTGTCGGCTGCGCCGATCCTGGCCAGCGCCGCCGCCGTGAGCTCCCGGCTGCTGACCTCCCGGGCGGCAAGGGCCCGGGAGAGGGCGGCAAGAGTGGGTCTGGAGGTCAGTTCGGACATGTTCCGGGCCAGCTGCAGCGCCGGGTGGCGCCGCTACCGGGCCTCCTACTCAAGGACCCGGGGCACGGTGTACAGGCCATCGGCCACGGCCGGGCTGTTCTGCTGGTAGTGGTCCCGGTGATCGGTCTCGGTGACCTCGTCGGCCCGTAGGCGCTGGCTCATGTCCATGGGGTGCGCCATGGGCTCCACGGCGCTGGTATCCGCCGACTGCAGCTGGTCGACGAACTCGACGATCCGGCCCAGCTTCTCCACCACGCCGTCGAGCTCCGCCTGCCCGATCTCGAGGCGGGCCAGGTGGGCTATGTGCTCGACATTCTGGCGGGTAAGCTTCATTCAGGTACGGCCTTGCAGCGATGCGTGGAAGTGTGAGTCAGGGCGCGGTTTTTCCGGGGCAGGATCATACACCGCTGTTGCTGTATCTGACCCCCGTTGCTACGCTAGCCCGCTTCTACGGGGCACTTCCCGCCGGGCGCGGGCCATCATGCTGAAACGGCTTCTGGGATACTTTTCCCACGATCTCTCCATTGATCTTGGCACGGCGAACACGCTGATCTACCTGGCGGGCCAGGGCATCGTGCTCGACGAACCGTCCGTGGTGGCGATCCGCGAGGAACCCGGCCGAGGCGGCAAGATCGTCGAGGCAGTGGGCCAGCAGGCCAAGAACATGCTCGGCCGCACTCCCGGGAACATCACGGCCATCCGCCCGCTGAAGGACGGCGTCATCGCCGACTTCACCGTCACGGAAAAGATGCTCCAGCACTTCATCCGCAAGGCTTTGCCCGGCCGCTATTTCCGGCCAAGCCCCCGGGTAATCGTCTGCGTGCCCTACGGCTCGACCCAGGTGGAACGCCGGGCGATCCGGGAATCCGCCGAGGGCGCCGGCGCCCGCAAGGTCTGGCTGGTCGAGGAACCCATGGCGGCAGCGGTTGGCGCCGGCATGCCGGTCCACGAGGCACGGGGGTCCATGGTGCTCGACATCGGCGGCGGCACCTCCGAGGTGGCGGTGATCTCGCTGAACGGCATCGTCTACGCTGCGTCGGCCCGCATTGGCGGGGACAAGTTCGACGAGGCCATCATCAACTACGTGCGGCGCAACTACGGCATCCTGATCGGCGAGGCCACCGCCGAGCGCATCAAGAAGGAAATCGGCTCCGCCTTCCCCGGCGACGAGGTCAAGGAGATCTCGGTGAAGGGGCGCAACCTCTCCGAAGGCGTTCCGCGCAGCTTCAGCCTGAACAGCAACGAGATCCTGGAGGCGCTCCAGGAGCCTCTGCAGGGCATCGTCCAGGCCGTGAAACAGGCACTGGAGCAGACACCGCCGGAACTCGGCGCCGACGTGGCCGAGCGGGGCATCGTGCTCACTGGCGGCGGCGCCCTGCTCCGGCACATCGACAAGCTGCTGATGGAAGAGACCGGCCTGCCGGTGGTCGTGGCCGACGAGCCACTCACCTGCGTGGCGCGGGGTGGTGGCCGGATACTCGAACTGCTGGATGAGGTTCCGCCCTCCACCCTTGGTCTTGAGTAGCCGTGGAAATGGGGACATCCCTCATTTCCTCCAATAAGGGATCGAGGATTGCCCGCCCTGCCCGGGGGAAATGAGGGATGTCCTCATTTCAATCCGCGGACAGCGAGGCCCGGGCGTACCGCAATGCGAGCCCGGGGCTACGCTTCTTCCTGACGGTCGCCCTCTCCTTCGCCCTGATGTTTCTCGACCACCGGGGCACCTACCTCGAGCAGATCCGAGCGTACCTCGGCGCCACCATGTACCCGCTCCAGGTGGCGATAGATTCACCGGCAGCCGGCCTGCGCTGGATCCGGGAGAACCTCGCTCTCCGGGAGCGCCTGATCGCCGAAAACACAGTCCTGCGCAGTGCTTCGCTGATCGCGAACGCCGAGCTGCAGCGCCTCGCCGCCCTGCGGGCGGAGAATGCCCGCTTCCGCGCGCTCCTCGATTCGCGGCCCCGGGTCCGAAATCGCGTCGTGGTCGGCGAGATCCTGGCCCTCGACATGGATCCCCTGCGGCACCGGGTGGTCCTCAACAAGGGCAGCCGGGACGGTGCCTACGAGGGCCAGGCCCTGATTGACGCCAGCGGGGTGGTCGGCCAGGTCACCCGGGACCGGCAGGACAGTTCCGAAGGTTTGCTCATCACGGACCCCGACCATGCCGTGCCCGTCGAGATCGTGCGCAACGGCCTGCGCACCATCGCCATGGGCACGGGCGACATGGACCGGCTCTCACTGCCCTTCCTGACCCGGAACGCGGACATCAAGTCCGGTGACCTGCTGGTGACCTCGGGCCTGGGCGGCGCGTTTCCGGCCGGTTACCCGGTAGGCACCGTCACCCGGGTGGACGGTTCCGCGGGTGATGCCTTCCTGGAGGTGACCGCCCGACCCACCGCCCAGCTGGACCGTCTGCACGAGGTGCTACTGGTCTTCAGCGAACCGGGAGACGAGACCAGCGAGGCGAGCGCTCTGCCGGCCGACACCGCGGCGACGCTAACGCCGCCCGTTGTCGGAGCTCCTCCACCGACGCCAGCTGCCGCAACGCGGCCCGCGGAAGCGGTGGAACCCGCGCCAGCCGCCGCCCGTCCAACGGCGTCTGAGCCCTCCCCCGCTGCCGCTAGCGCGCCCGCGACGGAACCCGTGGAGGAATCGCCCCCAACCGGGGACACTGGCACGGTGACAGCGGAACCGGAAGGAGTGCAGGAGTGAGAGCGCCACGCTGGCCGGTCTGGCTCCTGGTCCTGCTGGCCCTCGCCGCCGAGCTGCTGCCGCTGCCCGAAGTGGTCCAGCCTCTGCGCCCCGCCTGGACCACGATGGTCGTGATCTACTGGTCGCTCATGTGGCCCGGGCGCTTCGGTGTGTTCAGCGCCTTCCTGGTGGGACTGCTGGTCGACGTGACCCACGGCGGGCTCCTGGGCCAGCACGCACTCTCCCTGTCACTGGTGGCCTGGATCGTCCTGCAGCTGCACCTGCAGATGCGGGTCTTTCCGTTGTGGCAGCTCACGCTGTCGGTATTCGCCCTGATGCTGCTGGAGGCATTCGTGTTGCTGTGGATCGATGGCGCCACCGGGCGGGGCGGGTTCGGTGTCGGGCGCTGGGGACCCGTGCTGGCGGCCGCCATATTCTGGCCGGTGGTGATGGCGGCCATGGACCGATTGCGGGAGCGGCTCGAGCGACGTGACTCGAGTTTCGCCTGAGGGCCTGACAGCGTGGCAGGGAGGCTGCGGATCAAGGATCACTGGCGCGAGCAGCAGCTCTTCACCGGGCGCCTGCTGGTGGCGGTCGCGGTCCTGCTTGGCCTGACCGGGCTCGTGGTCAGCCGGCTGGTACAGCTGCAGGTCGGCCAGTACGAGTACTACTCCGCCCAGTCCAGCGGCAACCGTATCCGGGTCCAGCCCATCCCCCCGATACGCGGGCTGATCCTGGACCGCCACGGCAAGGTGCTTGCCGAGAACACGCCGAGCTACCAGCTGGAGATGACTCGCGAGCAGGTTCCGGACATGGCGGACACGCTCCGGCGGCTTGTGGCGAGCGGCATCGTGGACGCCGGCGACCTGCCAGAACTGAAGGAGCTGATCGCAAGCCGGCGGGCCTTCGACACCGTGGTGGTCGCGGAGCGCCTCACGGACCTGGAGCTGGCGACCTTCGCCGTGCAGCGCCCGTATTTTCCCGGCCTCGAGATCAGGGCACGGCTCGGGCGCAGCTACCCCTATGGCGCCGCCGCCGCGCACGTACTCGGCTACGTGGGCGGCATCAGCGCGGACGACAAGAAGGTGCTGGACCCCGTCGAATACGCCGGCACCACCCACGTGGGCAAGACCGCCGTGGAGCAGAGCTTCGAGGCGGGACTGCACGGCACCTCCGGCCACGAGGATGTCGTGGTCAATGTGCACGGCCGGAAGATGCAGGTACTCGACCGGGTGCACTCGCTGCCCGGCCGCGACATCATCCTGACCATCGACATGGATGTGCAGCTGGCGGCAGACCGGATGCTGCAGGGCAGGCGCGGCGCCGCCGTTGCCATCGATCCGCGCAACGGCGAGGTCCTGGCCTTCGTCAGTACGCCGGGCTACGACCCCAACGCCATCAGCGCCGGCCTGACCCGCCGCGCCTACCTGACCCTGCAGGAAGACATCGACCGGCCGTTGTTCAACCGGGCGCTGCGCGGCCAGTACCCGCCGGGCTCGACGATCAAGCCCATGGTCGCCCTGGCCGCCCTGCACTATGGCGTGACGACCCCCGAGCGCCGCGTCGGCTGCCGCGGATCCTTCAGCCTGCCGGGCAGCAGCCACCGTTACCGGGACTGGAAGCCCGACGGCCACGGTTCCGTCGACCTGTACAACGCCATCGAGCAATCCTGCGACGTGTACTTCTATACGATGGCCCGCGACCTCGGCATCGAACGGATGTCCGGCTTCCTGGAGACTTTCGGCCTGGGCGCTGTCACGGGACTGGAACTGGGCGGGGAGCAGAAGGGGCTGGTACCGAGCCCGGCCTGGAAGCGGAAGGCGTTCAAGCGACCGGCGACCCAGGTCTGGTTCCCCGGCGAAACAGTGATCGCGGGCATCGGCCAGGGTTACCTGCTGGTGACACCCCTCCAGCTGGCCCACGCGGCGGCATCGATCGCTGCCCGCGGGCAGCGCTTCCAGCCCAACCTGCTGAAGGGCTCGCGGGACCCCGCCACGGGCGCCATCGAGTACGAGGCGCCGAGGCCGCTGCCGCGGGTTCCCGACGAGGATCCGGAGCGCTGGGCAGCCATCATCGAGGGCATGCACGGGGTCATGCAGGGACCGCGCGGCACGGCCCGTGCCGTCGGCATGAATGCGCCGTTCCAGATGGCGGGCAAGAGCGGTACCGCGCAGGTATTCACCGTCGCACAGAACCAGAAGTACAACGCCAAGGACGTGGACGAGCGGCGCCGGGATCACGCCCTGTTTGTCGCCTTTGCGCCGCTGGATGAGCCCCGTATCGCAGTCGCCGTCGTCATCGAGAATGGCGAAAGCGGCAGCAAGGCTGCCGCCCCCATCGCCCGCGCGGTGATGGAGGCCTACCTGAAGGACAACACCTGATGAAGGCCCCATGAACACACCTTCCCTCGGCATCAGCCTCGAACCCCGCAGTCGCGTCGAGCAGGGCCTGGGCTCGCGCCTCCTGCGCTTGCTGCACCTGGACGGCTGGCTGCTCGCCGGCATCAGTGGCGTGCTGATCATCAGCATGCTTGCCCTGTACAGCGCGGAAGGCCAGCAGCTCGATGAACTGTTCGACCAGGTGGCGCGCATGCTGGTGGCGTTCGGTGGCCTGCTGTTCATGGCACAAATCAGTCCCGCCTGGCTGCGGCGCGGTTCGCCGCTGGTCTATGCCCTGGGGCTCGTACTGCTCGGCCTCGTCCTTGCCACCGGGGATATCGGCAAGGGCGCGCAGCGCTGGCTGGACCTCGGTGTGCGCTTCCAGCCCTCGGAAATCATGAAACTGGGCGTACCGCTGACGCTCTGCTGGCTCCTCCATGACCGGCCGCTACCACCGTCCTTCGGCGTGCTGGTCCTGGCCGTGCTGGTCATCGTTGTGCCGGTGGGCATGATCGCCATCCAGCCGGACCTCGGCACCGCCATCCTCATCGTGCTCTCGGGCGCCGTGGTGATCTTCCTGGCGGGACTCGGTTGGAAATATATCGTGGCCGTGGCAGCCCTTGTGGGCGCGGCAATGCCGGCACTGTGGCTCGTGATGCACGACTACCAGCGCAAACGCGTGCTGACGCTACTGGACCCTGAGAGCGACCCCCTGGGCGCCGGCTATCACATCATCCAGTCGAAGATCGCGATCGGCTCGGGCGGCGTCTTCGGCAAAGGCTGGCTGAATGGCACCCAGGGCCAGCTGGAGTTCCTGCCGGAACGGCACACGGACTTCATCTTCGCGGTCATTGGCGAGGAATTCGGCCTGCTCGGCGCCCTCGCACTGCTGCTTCTCTATATGCTCATCGTGGGCAGAGGCCTGTATATCGCCGCCGGCGCACCGGATACCTACTCGCGCCTGCTGGCCGGCGGGCTCAGCATCACCTTCTTCTTCTACGTCTTCGTCAACACCGCCATGGTGATGGGCCTGATCCCGGTGGTCGGGGTTCCCCTGCCGCTGGTCAGCGCCGGTGGCACCTCGATGGTGACCCTGATGGCGGGTTTCGGTATTCTGATGTCCATCCAGACCCACCGGAAGCTTGTCGCTCGATGACCCCGACCCCCTTCGGCCGGCGGCGAGCTGCGGTCAACATCGCCGCACTGATCGTCGTTTCTGCGGCAGCCCTGCTGGCTTCGGCATGCACATTGAGCGCCGAGCCCGGCCTCGATCCCGGCCGGCCGGACATCCAGGCGTTCATCAGCGAGCTGGCTCAGAACGACGGCTTCGAGCCCAGCTACCTGACCACCATCTTCAAGGGCATGGAAACCAAGCAGAGCATCATCGATGCGATGAGCAGGCCTGCGGAGAAGGTGAAGCCCTGGTCCGAGTACCGCAGCATCTTCCTGACGCCGCGCCGCATCAGCGCCGGCGTCGACTTCTTCCGGGAGCACGAAACCCGGCTGCGGCAGATTTCGGCGAAGACCGGCGTACCGGCGGAGATCATCGCCGCCATCCTTGGCGTCGAAACCTTCTATGGCACGCGCACGGGCAATTACCGGGCCCTGGACTCGCTGGCGACGCTGGCCTTCGACTACCCGCCGCGGAGCGCCTTTTTTCGCAGCGAATTACGCCAGCTGTTCCTGCTGGCCCGGGAGGAGCAGCTGAACATCGGCGCCCTCACGGGCTCCTACGCCGGAGCGCTTGGCCCGCCCCAGTTCATTCCCAGCAGTTACCGCGCCTACGCGGTGGATGGCAACGGCGACGGCCGGCGCGACCTGCTGCAGAACTGGGACGACATCATGGCGAGCATTGCCAACTACTTCGCCAGGCACGACTGGCAGCCGGGGCAGCCCATCGCCACCCGGGCCCAGTTCGCGAGGGATGCGGTGCGCCCGACAGGCCCCACGGAACTCGTGCTCCGGGACACCGTCGGTTCTCTGACACGGCAAGGCGTCCAGTTCACGACTGATTTGCCGGCCACGGCGCCCGCCCTGCTCGTGACGCTCCAGGGCGAGGATGGCGACGAGTACTGGGTGGGCTTCCAGAACTACTACGCCATCACCCGCTACAACCGCAGCACCATGTATGCCCTGGCGGTGTTCCAGCTGAGCGAGGCCATTGCCGCCGGTGTCAGGCCGCCGGGCGCGGCCGCCGACGCGGGTTCCGCCAGCACGCCACCCGGGGCGCTGCCGTGAGCGGTTGTTGCGCATGAGACCCGGAACAGCGCTGGCCAGGGTGGGCTTGGCCTGGGTGGGCCTGACCTGGATGGGCCTGACTTGGATGGGCTTGGCCAGCCTGGTTCTGCTGGCTGGCTGCGCACCGGCCCGCTGGCCCGCCCGGGAGGAGCCTGGACCCGCGCCGGTACCGCGCTCTGCCTCCGCCCCCCGGCAGCCGGCTCCCGCTACTTCTCCATCCCGCACTCCGGCACCCCGGCCCGGGCCCGTAGCGCCGGGGCCCGCGGTCAAGGCGGCCCCAAGCGCTGGTAATCCGCCCTTCTACGACGTGCTCGGCGTTCGCTACTTCGTCAGGCCGGACAGCAGCGGGTACCGGGAGCGGGGTGTGGCCTCCTGGTACGGCGCGCCGTTCCACGGCAGGCGCACCTCGAGCGGCGCCATCTACGACATGCACGACTACACCGCCGCCCACAAGACCCTGCCGCTGCCATCCGAGGTCAGGGTCACGAACCTCGACAACGGCCGCAGCGTCGTTGTCACCGTCAATGACCGGGGCCCTTTCGTGAAGGACCGGCTCATCGACCTCTCCTACGCGGCGGCCAACGAGCTTGGCATCGTCAAGTCCGGGACGGGGGCAGTGGAGGTCGAAGCGCTTGCTGGCCCGGCGAGACCGGCGGCGGACCAGCTGTTCCTGCAGGTCGGCGCCTACGGCGACGCGACCAATGCCTCCCTCCTGAAGACGCAACTCGAGTCCAATGGTGTCAACAAGGTCGTCATCCGTTACGATGACGCGGTCAGTCCGGCGTTGTACCGGGTGCGTATCGGACCGCTGACGGACCCGGCTGAATACGATCTGCTGGCGTCACGGATGGCGGTGCTGCGCATCGCCAACCCCCGGCTGGTGACGGAGCCGCCGGGTCCCGGCACTACCCCCTCCGAGTAACTCGCGCCGGGCCGGGACTTCCGGCCGGTGCTCTTGGGTCTTGATCAGGAGTTTGCAGAATGAGTCGACGATTGCTGGCCCGGGTGCGCTCCAGGGCCCTGGCCGCTTGCCTGACGGCGGGTTTGCTCGTACCGGGCCTGCTGGCACTCAATGCGTCGGCCGCCGCCGACCCAAACCAGATTCCGCCGCCGCCAGCGCTGACCGCCCGGGCCTACCTGATGGTGGATCACAACAGTGGTCGCGTCCTCGCCAGCCTCAACGAGAACGAGAAGCTGGATCCCGCGAGCATCACCAAGCTGATGACGGCCTACGCGGTGTTCCGCAGCGTCAGGGACAAGCGCATCGGTATCGAGGATCCCGTGCTGATCGGCGAGGCGGCCTGGCGCACCGGCGGCTCCCGGTCCTTCGTCGACCTTGGGGCCCGGGTGCCGCTGTCCGTGCTGCTCCAGGGCATGATCATCCAGTCGGGCAACGACGCCAGCGTGGCGCTGGCGGAGCACGTGTCCGGCAGCGAGGCGGCCTTCGCCGAACTGATGAACCAGTACGCGAAGGAACTCGGCATGACCGGTACGCACTACCGGAATGCCACGGGGCTGCCTGATCCCGACCACTACACCACCGCCACCGACATCCTGAAGGTCGCCAACGCCATCATCCGGGAGTTCCCGGAGTATTACCGCTGGTACTCCCAGAAGGATTTCACGTGGAACGGCATCACCCAGAGCAATCGCAACGGGCTGCTCTGGCGTGATTCGACGGTGGACGGCGTGAAGACGGGCTTCACCGACACGGCCGGCTACTGCCTGGTCTCCTCCGCCCTGCGGGACGGCATGCGCCTCGTGTCGGTCGTTCTTGGCACCGCCAGCCCGCGGGCCCGCGAGCAGGAATCCCAGACACTGCTCAACTACGGCTATCGCTTCTACGAGACTCAGCTGCTGCTGCCCGCCGGCAAGGCGCTCAGCGACGTGCGCCTGTGGAAAGGCGAGAAGGAACTGGCTGGCGTCGGCGTGCAGCGCAACGTCTGGGTGACGGTGCCCAGGGGCACGGCTGCCCAGCTGAAGCCGACGTTCACCCTGCCTGCCCAGGTCATGGCGCCGCTGGACCCGGCGGTCGAACTCGGCAAGGTGCGGGTCACGCTGGCTGACCTGACCATCGCGGAGGCCGGCCTCTACCCGGTCGAGGCCGTGCCCACCGGTTCGCTCTGGCAGCAGGCACGGGACACCGTCCTGCTCTGGTTCGAATGAGCTAGTCGCCGACATGGCTGCGCCACTGGCCACGGCCTGGTTCAACGGGCAGTTCATGTCGCTCGCCGACGTGCGCGTCTCGCCGCTGGACCGGGGCTTCCTGTTCGGCGACGCGGTGTACGAGGTCATCCCCGCCTACGCGGGGCAGGCCTTCCTGCTGGCAGCCCACCTGGACCGGCTCGAACGGAGCCTCCGGGAAGTTCGCATCCGTAACCCCTACGACCGCGCCGGGTGGGAGGCGCTCGTGACGGGCCTCATCCAGCGCAACGGCGGCGGCAGCCTCGCTGTCTACCTGCAGGTGACCCGGGGCGCGGATGTGGGCCGGGATCACGTCTTTCCCGGCGCCCACGTGCCGCCGACCGTGTTCGGCATAGTCTCGCCGGTCAGCGAGCCGCACCCGGACCGCCAGGGCGTCGTGGCAATCACCCGACCCGACCAGCGCTGGCAGCGCTGCGACATCAAGTCTACGGCCCTGCTGGCCAACGTCCTGGCGCGCCAGGACGCCCGCGAAGCCAACGCCGGTGAAACGCTTCTGCTGCGCGACGGTCAATTGACCGAGGGTTCCGCGAGCTCCGTGATCCTCGTGGAGGACGGTGCGCTGGTGCGGCGTCCCGCGGGCAACGACGTGCTGCCCGGCACGACCACCGACGCGGTGTTCGCCGTGGCCCGGCAACTCGGCTGCATCTGCCGGGACGAGCCGATCACCGAGGAACGCCTCCGGCAGGCCGACGAGATCTGGGTGGCGGCTGCCACCCGCGGCGTGGTGCCGGTGGTCCAGCTGGATGGCAGGCCGGTGGGCGGCGGTGAGCCCGGGCCCGTGTGGCGCCGGGTAGCGGCCGCCTTTGACGCCACCAGGCCCACCTGAAGCTCACCATGAGCGACGAGAGCATCCTCGAGTTTCCCTGCACCTTCCCGCTGAAGGTGATGGGGCACAACCGGCCGACCTTCGAGCAGTACGTGGTCGAGGTCGTCAGGACCCACGCCGGTTCGCCCGCGCTCGGCCAGGTGACGACGCGGCCGAGCCGCAATGCGCGCTACCTGTCGGTCACCGTCACCTTCACCGCGACGAGTCGCGCCCAGCTCGATGACATCTACCGGACGCTCAGCGTGAGCGAAGAGGTGCTGTTCCTCCTCTGAGCGGCAAGCTGCGATGCCCACCCACCACAACCGAGCGCCGCCCGTCCTGGTCCGACGCCTGCCGGGACTGGCGGACTATGCCGCCACCGTGGCGGCCATGCAGGACTTCACCGCCCGGCGTGATCCGGCCACGCCGGACGAACTGTGGCTGCTGCAGCACCCTCCCGTGTACACCCTGGGCCTCAACACCAATCCCGCCCACCTGCTGTCCGCGGGCAACATCCCGGTGGTGCAGACGGATCGCGGCGGCCAGGTGACGTACCACGGACCGGGACAACTTGTGGTCTACCTGCTGCTGGACCTGCAGCGGTCCGGCCTCGGCATCCGGCAGGTCGTCTCCGCGCTGGAAGATGCAGTGATCGCGCTGGTGGCGACCTACGGCATCAGCGCGTCCGCGCGGCGCGAGGCCCCCGGCGTCTATGTCGATGGCGCCAAGCTCGCCAGCATCGGCCTGCGCGTGCGCCGCGGCTGCACCTACCACGGCCTGGCGCTCAACATCACGCCGGACCTCGCCGCCTTCGACGGCATCAACCCCTGCGGCTACGCGGGGCTTCCGGTGACTTCCCTGGATAAGCTCGGCGGGCCCACGGACCCGGGTTTGGTGGGCACGGCGTTCGCGGCAACCCTGCTGCAAACCCTGGGCCTGGCATCAGCTGACGCCTGACCGGGCGCGTAATTCGGCATCCAGTGCCGCAAGGCGTTCCGGCGTGCCCACGTCAGTCCAGCGGCCGAGATGCTCTTCACCGGTCACGGCTCCACGGCCCGCCGCCGCGCGCAGCAACGGCGCCAGCGGGAAACGGCCGGGCGCCGCGCCAGCGAACAACTCCGGCGCCAGGACCGATATTCCCGCGAAGGTGCGCGTGCCGGGCCCCGCCGGCTGCCCGCCCGCGACACGTCCTTCGTTCAGGTGGAAATCCCCGCGGGGGTTGTGGACCGGGTTCGGCACCAGGACGAGATGCGCCAGCGTGCCGGGAACCAGCTCACGGCCGGTGAACGGGTAATCGCAGGCGATATCACCGTTGACGACCCAGAACGGCCCGGGGCCGAGCAGGCCGAGCGCGTGGTGAATGCCGCCGCCGGTCTCGAGGGGCACCGGCCCCTCTTCGCTGAACTCGATCGTCACCCCGTAGCGCCGCCCGTCCCCCAGGTAGCTGCGGAGTTTCGTGCCGAGCCAGGACAGGTTCACGACGAGTTCGCGGATCCCGGCGCGGGCCAGGGCCTGGATGTGGTAGTCGATCAGGGGCTGGCCGCCCGCCGGCAGCAGCGGCTTCGGCAGTTCATCGGTCAGCGGTCGCAGCCGCTCACCGCGACCGGCCGCCAGAATCAGCGCACGCATGCCGCGTATGGTACGGCGAAAGCCGGGCACCCGGCCCGGGAGAAACCCGGCGCGCGGCCGGTATACTGCCGCGCTCAACGAACGATGAGTCCCGGGGGACCCTTGCGCGGCAGCCTGCTGATCCTTCTATTGTGGACGGCGGCCGCCCGGGGTGAGGACCCGGTCGCGCCGCCGGCCTTCGGCTGTCCAATCCCCGTGCCGCCGGCGCTCCGCGCTCCCGCCGGTGGCGGCGATGGGGCCGACAGCCTCTTTTCGCCGGGCACCGCCGAAGGCGCGATCGACGTGCTGTCCGGCAACCTGGAGGTCGACCTGAACGGCTCCGCCCTGTTCAGTGACAGGCTCGTGCTCAAGCAGGGCGACCGGGAGCTCGGCGCCGACAGCGCGAGCTACGACCGGACATCCGGCGAGTTCGAGGCCACCGGCAACATCGAGTTTCGCGACCCGGACACCTGGGTGCGCGGCAAGGCTGCCCGCTACAACACCAACACCGGCCTGTTCAGCATCGAGGGCGCGGATTACGACCTCTACACGGTGCCGGCCCGGGGCACGGCGGAGCAAGTGTCGGTCGAGGCCGCCACCGAAGTGTCGCTGCGCAACGTCACGTACACCACCTGCGCCCGCGGCAAGGATGACTGGCTGCTGCGCGCCGGTTCGCTGAGCATCAACCGGGAGACGGGCACCGGCACGGCACGCAATGCGCGCCTCGAGTTCAAGGGCGTGCCGATCCTCTACGCGCCCTACCTGACCTACCCCATCGACAACCGGCGCAAGTCAGGCCTCCTCCTTCCCGACGTCGGGAGCAGCTCCCAGCGCGGCGCCGAGCTGGGCGTGCCCTACTACTTCAACCTGGCGCCCAACGCCGACGCGACCCTGACGCCCCACTACATGTCCCGGCGGGGCCTGCAGACCAGCGGTGAGTTCCGCTACCTGAGCGGCGGAACCAACGGCACCCTGACCGGCGAGTTCCTGCCCAACGACGGTGTCACGGGCGACAACCGGGGCCTGGTGTCCTGGTTCAACCGGTCGCAGCTGCCCGCCGGCTGGCGGACTACGGTCAATGCCACGGATGTGAGCGACTCGGCCTACTTCGAGGACCTGTCCAGCGGCCTCGCCAAGACCAGCCAGACGCACCTGCTCCGCCGGGTCGATTTCGAGCTGTTCGACGGCACCTGGTCGTCCCGGCTGCGGCTGGAGGACTACGAGACGCTCGACGAGGCCATCACGCCGGAGAACGAGCCCTACCGGCGCGTCCCGCAACTGGCGGTCAACGGTTTCTGGCCCAATGCCCCGCTCGGCTTCGAGATCGGCGTGGCCTCCGAATTCGACTGGTTCGACCGCAGCACGGGGATCACGGGCCTGCGGTCGCACCTGCTGCCGGAGCTGTCCAGGCCCGTGCAGCTCGGACCGCTGCTGATCGAGCCGTACGCGGGACTCGACCTGACGACCTACAACCTGAAAGACGTACCAAGCGGCGGCGACAGCACGCCGAGCCGCACGGTGCCCATCTACAGCGTCGACCTGCGAACCCTCCTGGAGCGGACCTGGGGCGCCGGCGGCAAGTGGCTGCAAACCCTTGAGCCCCGGATCCAGTACGTCCATATCCCCTTCGAGGACCAGAGTGCGCTGCCGGTCTTCGACACGATAGAGCCAGATTTCAACCTGGTGCAGCTGTTCCGCCGGAACCGCTACGTGGGCCTCGACCGCCTCGGCGACACGGACCGGCTCAACCTCGGCCTCACCACGCGCCTGATCCGCTCGCAGGATGGCTCCCAGTTCCTGACCGCCACGATCGGCGAGACCCAGTACTTCAGTTCCCGGGACGTCGTCCTGCCCGGGGAACAGCCGACGGACGCGAGCGCCTCGGACTACGTGGCCGAGCTCGGTATGAACGTCAACGACCAGTGGAACGTGGCGCTCGGCTACCAGTGGGACTCCAACGAGAATGTCACGCAGCTGGCGGAAGCCCGCGTCCTCTATCACCCGGACGACTACCGGGTGCTGAACCTTTCCTACCGGTACCGCCGCGACACCCTGCGGGAGCTCGACCTGGCGGCCGCCTGGCCCCTCGGCAACCGCTGGAGCATCGTCGGGCGCTTCGACTATTCGTTGCTGGACAGCCAACCGCTGGAGCGCTTCGTCGGGCTCGATTACTCCACGTGCTGCTGGGGACTTAGGCTCATTGCACGGAGTTACCTGAACGGCCGGGACGGCAGCTCCGATACCGCCGTCACGCTGCAACTGCTGTTAAAGGGCTTTGGCAGCTCCGGGAGCCCGGCCGAGCGGCTGCTCGACCGTGGTATTCTGGGATTCGATCGCTTCGATCGCTACTGACCCCCCACGATGATCCAGCACAGCCCCCAGCACCTCCATATTCGCCGGCGCTGTGCCGCCGCCCTGCTCACTGTCACATTCCTGGCCACCGGCAGCGCTCACGCCCAGACAAAGGAACTGAGCAGTACCGGCGAGTTGCTGGATGGCATCGTCGCCGTGGTCAACGATGGCGTGGTCCTGAAGAGTGAACTGCAGGCGGAAACGGACCAGATCGTTGCCCGGTTGCAGAAACAGGGCACCCAGCTGCCACCGCCCCAGATATTGACGAAGCAGGTTCTCGACCGGCTTATCGTCCAGCAGCTGCAGCTGCAGCGGGCCGAAAAGGTCGGCATCCAGGTGTCCGACGAGACGCTCAACCAGGCCCTGGCAAGCATCGCGCAGCGGAATAATGTCCAGCTGGCGGAGCTGCCGGCGCTGCTTGCCCGGGAGGGCGTCGACTACGCCGCCTACCGGCGGGAGCTGCGCCAGCAAGTCAGCATCGACCAGCTGCGGCAGCGGGACGTCCTGCAGCGGATCAACGTGTCACCGAAGGAAGTCGACGCCTACCTGGCCCGCCAGGAAGGCAAGGCCAGCCTGCGCCAGGAGTTTCTCCTTTCGCACATCCTCATTGCCGTGCCGGCCAGTGCCACGACGGAGCAGGTCGAGGCCGCCGAACGCCAGGTCAACGATCTCTACCAGCGCATCCAGTCGGGTGAGGATTTCGCCAAGCTCGCCGTCGCCTACTCCAACGGCCAGCAGGCACTGGAAGGCGGCAGCCTCGGCTGGCGCAAGGGCAGCGAGCTGCCGAGCCTGTTCGCCGACGTCGCGCCGGGTCTCGACAAGGGCCAGGTCGCGCCGCCCGTCCGCAACGCGAGCGGCTTCCACCTGATCAAGCTGGATGACCGCCGGGGAGGCGAGGCGATCATGGAGAACCAGACCCACGCGCGGCACATTCTCCTGACGACCAACGAGGTGCTGGACGACACGGCCGCGCAGCAGCAGCTGAAGGCGATCCGTGCCCGCATCCTCGCAGGCGAGGATTTTGCGGCCGTCGCCAAGGCGGTATCGAACGACCCCCAGTCGGCACTGGCGGGGGGCGACCTGGGCTGGACCGGTCCGGGCAATTTCGTGCCCGCCTTCGATGCACAGATGAACAAGCTCGCGCCCAACGAGATCAGCGAGCCCTTCCAGACCCAGTTCGGCTGGCACCTGCTCCAGGTGCTGGAACGCCGCGTCTACGACGCCACGGCCGACAAGCAGAGGCAGGAAGCCATCCTCGCGATCCGGAACAGCCGGCTCGGCGACGAGGTGGAAATCTGGACGCGGCGCCTGCGTGACGAGGCTTTCGTCGAGTACCGGCTCTAGTCCGCACGGCGGACCTCCCCATGGCTGCTGCCATTCCCCGGATTGCCATCACCGTCGGCGAGCCTGCCGGCGTCGGTCCTGAACTGGTCGTCGATCTCGCGAGGCAGGCCTGGCCTGCTGAGCTCGTCGTTCTCGGCGATGCCCGTCTCCTGGCCAGCCGCGCCCGGGCGCTGGGCCGCCAGGTCGGCATCGCGGAATTCGTGCCCGGCGCCGCGCCCGCGGTGGCCCGGCCCGGCCGCCTCGTCGTGTCGGACCTGCCGCTGCCGACGCCCGTCGTGCCCGGACGGCTGGACCCGCGCAATGCCCAGTGGGTACTCGAACTCCTCCGCCGGGCCTGCGTCGGCTGCCAGCAGGGCCACTTCGATGCACTGGTAACCGCGCCAGTCCATAAGGGCAACATCAACGACGCGGGCTACCCGTTCACCGGCCATACCGAGTTCCTCGCCCAGCTGACGGGCAGTCCCCTGCCCGTGATGCTGCTCGTGACCGGTTCACTGCGGGTGGCGCTCGTCACCACGCACCTGCCGCTACGCTCCGTGCCGGACGCGGTGACGCAGGCACGGGTGGAGACGACGGGCCGCATCCTCGCCGACGGCCTGCGCCGCCGTTTTGGTATCACGACCCCCAACATCGTCGTCCTCGGCCTGAATCCCCACGCGGGCGAGTCGGGGCACCTGGGCCGGGAGGACATCGAGCAGATTGCCCCGGCCATCGCCGCCCTGCGGGCCGAAGGTATCGGCGTCACCGGCCCGGTGCCGGCAGACACGGCCTTCATCGAGGCCAACCTGCAGGGCGTGGACGCGGTGCTCGCCATGTATCACGACCAGGGCCTGCCCGTGCTGAAGCACCGGGGCTTCGGCAACGCGGTCAACGTGACACTCGGCCTGCCCATCATCCGGACCTCCGTGGACCACGGCACCGCGCTGGACCTGGCCGGCACAGGGCGTGCCGATTCCGGCAGCCTGCGCGCCGCTGTCGAACTCGCGATCGGCATGGCCCTGGAGTCGGCGCTCACTGCACCGGCATGAAGGCGCGGAAGCATTTCGGTCAGCACTTCCTGACCGATGGCAACGTCGTCCGGAAGATCATCGCCGCCATCGGGCCGAAGCCTGACGAGCATTTCGTGGAGATCGGTCCCGGCCGGGGCGCGATCACGCTGCCGCTGATCGCGGCCGGGGTTCGCCTCGATGTCATCGAGATCGACCGGGATCTCGCCCGGGACCTGCCGGGCCGGGTGAATTCCAGCCGCTGCACTGTGCATGGCGCCGACGCCCTGCGCTTTGACTTCCGCCCGCTGGCAATGCCGGGCGAGCGCCTGCGCCTCGCCGCCAACCTGCCCTACAACATCTCGACGCCGCTGCTGTTCCACCTGCTCGAACAGGGCCCGCTGTTCTCGGACCTCCACGTGATGCTGCAGAAGGAAGTCGGCGACCGGATAGCCGCCGGCCACGGCAACAAGACCTATGGCCGACTGACGATCGCCATCGCGCTGCGTTGCCGGGTAGAGCGCCTGTTCCTGATCCTGCCGGGCAGCTTCACGCCGCCGCCGGGCGTCGACTCGGTGTTCCTGCGACTGGTTCCCCACGCCGTTCCACTCGCGGAACCGGCGACGCTGGCCCGGGCCGACCAGCTCGCGGCGCGCGCGTTCACGATGCGGCGCAAGCGGCTGAGCAATGGCCTGCGCGGCCTGCTGACACCGGAGGAAATCCGCTCGACCGGCATAGACGACGGCGTGCGGCCGGAAGACCTGTCTCCGCAGGCCTGGCTGCAGCTCGCTTCGGTGCAGCCGGCGCTTGCCAACGGTGCAACGCCTCTTTCAGAATGACCGCACAGTAATGAACAAGCCAGCCACCAAGACCAGCATCCAGATCGCGGTGGATACCCTCTACCTGCCCGATCAGTCCGAGCCCGACGGCGAGCGGTATGTGTTCGCGTACACGATTACGATACGCAACACCGGCTCCCTTCCGGCCCGGCTGGTCAACCGCCACTGGATCATCACCGACGCCAACGGCAAGGTGCAGGATGTCCAGGGCGACGGCGTGGTCGGCGAGCAGCCACACATCCTGCCGGGGCAGCAGCATCGCTACTCGAGCGGGGCGGTTATCGAGACGCCCGTGGGCACGATGGAGGGCAGCTACGGCATGCGCACTGACGACGGCGCCCTGTTCCGAGCGGAAATCCCGCGCTTCCGGCTCGCGGTGCCCGGCGTCCTGCACTAGGCGGCACGCCGCCAGCCCGACATGGCGATCTACGCGATCGGTGACGTCCAGGGATGCTGCGACGAGCTGGAGCAGCTGCTTGCCAGCCTCCGCTTCGACCGCGACCGGGACGAACTCTGGTTCGTCGGCGACCTGGTCAACCGGGGCCCCCGCTCGCTGGACACCCTCCGCCTGGTCCGTTCCTTCGGGAGCCAGGCCACTGTCGTGCTCGGCAATCACGACATCCACCTCATCGCCCTCGCCTTTGGCAACCGCAGCCGGGCTGCCGGGCGGGAACTTGCCGACGTGCTCGAGGCGCCGGATGGTCCTGAGCTGGTCGACTGGCTCCGGCACCGGCCCCTGGCCCACTACCGTCCGGAACTGAACACGCTCATGGTCCACGCGGGAGTACCGCCCCAGTGGGATCCGCTGCTCACCGTCAAGCTGGCGCGGGAAGTCGAGCAGGCGCTGCGCGGCCCGCACTGCGCGGAGTACATCCGGGACCTCTACGGCGAGGAGCCGGCCCGGTGGGACCCGGCGCTCCGCGGGCAGGAGCGCCTGCGCTTCATTACCAACTGCCTGACCCGGATCCGCTACTGCGCCGCTGACGGCACCCTGGACCTCCGGGACAACGGCCCGCCCGGGTCCCAGGCGGAGGGGCTCTATCCCTGGTTTGAAGTCACCGGCCGCCAGGCTTCCACCGTGCGCATCGTCTTCGGTCACTGGGCCTCTCTCGGCCTGCTGCGGCGGGAAAACCTGCTCGGTATCGATACCGGCTGCGTCTGGGGCCGGCAGCTCACCGCGGTCCGGCTGGACGGCCCCACGCGGACCGTCAGCGTGCCAGGAACTGCCAGCTAGACGGCGACTGCGGCCCGGATCGCCGCGTGGGACTCGTAGCCGGCCACCTCGATGTCGTCGAAGCTGTAATCAAACAGCGTCGGCGGGCGACGCTTCAGCACCAGCCGCGGCAGCGCCAGTGGCTGGCGCCGCAACTGCTCCTCCGCCTGCGCCAGGTGATTGAGGTAGAGGTGGCAATCACCGCCGGTCCAGATGAAGTCACCGGGGGCAAGATCGGTCTGGGCTGCCACGAGGTGGGTCAGCAGCGCGTAGGACGCGATGTTGAAAGGCACGCCGAGGAAGATGTCCGCACTCCGCTGGTACAGCTGGCAGGACAGGCGCCCGTCGGCCACCCAGAACTGGAACAGCGCGTGGCAGGGCGCCAGCGCCATGTTCGGCAACTCCGCCACGTTCCAGGCACTGACAATGATCCGCCGCGAGTCCGGATCCCGGCGGATCAGTTCGAGCGCCTGATGGATCTGGTCGATGTGCGCCCCGTCCGCGGCCGGCCAGGACCTCCACTGGGCGCCGTACACCGGCCCGAGATCGCCGTTGGCATTGGCCCACTCGTCCCAGATGGTGACGCCGTTATCCCGCAGGTAGCGGACGTTGGTCTCGCCCCGCAGGAACCAGAGCAGCTCATGGATTATTGACCGGACGTGCAGCTTCTTCGTGGTGACCATCGGGAACCCGTCGGCCAGGTTGAAGCGCATCTGGTGACCGAACACCGCGAGCGTGCCGGTGCCGGTCCGGTCGGCCTTGCGCACGCCCTCGTCGCGAACGTGGCGCAGCAGGTTCAGGTACTGGAGCATCGGCGCCTGCTCAGCCGCCGGCAGCAACAGCCCGCGGCTCGCCCCGGTAGGCGCGCCACAGCAGCAGGAGACCCAGCAACAGCATCGGCAGCGTGAGGACCTGGCCCATCGTGAGCCAGCCGAATGCCAGGTAGCCGATGTGGGCATCGGGCAGGCGGACGAATTCCACGGCGAAGCGGAACACGCCGTAGCCGATCAGGAAGACGCCAGCCACCGCGCCAGCGGGCCTCGGCCGGGACGAATAGAGCCAGAGGATGATGAAGAGCGTGAGGCCCTCGAGGCCGGCCTCGTACAGCTGGGAGGGATGCCGGCCCTGTCCGTTGACGATGAAGCCCCAGGGCACGCTCGTCGGCGCGCCCCACAGCTCGCCGTTGATGAAATTGCCGATGCGCCCGCTCCCGAGGCCGATGGGCACCAGCGGCGCGACGAAGTCCATGATGGAGAAGAAACCCTGCTTGAGCCGCCGCGAGTACAGCCACATGGCGCCCGTCACTCCCAGCAGACCGCCATGGAAGGACATGCCCCCTTCCCAGATGCGGAAGAGGTTCAGGGGATTGGCGACGATCTGGTCGAAACCGTAGAACAGCATGTAGCCGATGCGGCCGCCGAGGATGACGCCGAGGGCGGCGTAGAAGATGAGGTCGTCGACCTGCAGCACCGTGATGGGAGAACCCGGCCGGACGGCGCGGCGCCGCGCCAGGTACCAGGCGGCGGCGAAGCCCACGAGGTAGGTGATGCCGTACCAGCGGACCGCCAGTGGGCCGATGTGCAACGCGACGGGATCGAATTCCGGGTACAGGAACATGCGGTCCTTATGGTACTAGACTGCGCCCCGATGGATGGCCCCGTGAAGGTTCCTGCGGCACCCCTGCCGATCACGGCCGCGCTGCCGGAACTTGCGGCGGCGCTGGCCGCGGGCCGCGGCGCGGTGCTGCAGGCGCCGCCCGGCGCGGGCAAGAGCACGGGCGTGCCGCTCGCCCTGCTGGACGCACCCTGGCTCGCCGGCCGGCGCCTGCTGCTCCTCGAGCCGCGGAGGCTCGCGGCGCGGGCCGTCGCCGCCCGGATGGCGAGCCAGCTCGGGGAAGAGCCCGGCGGCACAGTCGGGTATCGCACCCGCCTCGACACGCGGATGGGGCCGCGCACGCGCATCGAGGTCGTGACCGAGGGCATCCTCACCCGCCAGCTCCAGCGGGACCCGGCCCTGGAGGGCGTGGGTCTCGTGATCTTCGACGAGTTCCACGAGCGCAGCTTGCAGGCGGACCTGGGCCTCGCCTTCGTGCTGGATGCGCAGCGGCACCTGGCGCCTGAGCTGCGCGTGCTGGTGATGTCGGCCACGCTGGACGGCGCGGCGCTGGCGCGCCTCATGGACGACGCGCCGGTCATCAGCGCGCCCGGGCTCAGTTTCCCCGTGGAGACCCGGTACGCGGATCGGGCGAGCAGCGACTACCTGGACCGGCAGGCGGTGGCGGCCATCCGGCGCTCGCTGCGCGAGGACGACGGCGACCTCCTTGTCTTCCTGCCGGGCGCGGGCGAGATCCGGCGGGTCGAGCAAGCCCTGCGGGACACCGGGGCCAGTGGACCGGTGCACATCCGGCCCCTCTATGGAGACCTGGACCGGGAGGCCCAGGACCTGGCGATCCGCCCGGCGCCCGCCGGCGAGCGCAAGGTGGTGCTGGCCACGAATATCGCGGAGACCAGTCTCACCATCGAGGGCATCCGGGTGGTGATTGACGGCGGACTCGAGCGGCGCGCGCGCTTCGATCCGCAGAGCGGCATGAGCCGGCTCGAGACGCTGCGCATTTCGCAGGCCTCGGCCGACCAGCGCCGTGGCCGCTCCGGGCGGCTCGCGCCCGGCATCTGCTACCGGTTGTGGACCGCGGCGGAACACCGCTCGCTGCTGCCGTTCACGCCGCCGGAGATCGCCAGCGCCGACCTGGCTCCCCTGGCGCTGGAACTTGCCGGCTGGGGCACGCGGGACCCGGCGGCGCTCACCTGGCTCACGCCGCCACCGGCCGGCGCACTGGCCCAGGCGCGGGAATTGCTCCGCCAGCTCGGTGCGTTGGACCAAGCCGACAGGATCACGCCCCACGGCCGGGAACTGCTCCGGCAGGGCGCCCACCCGCGGCTTGCCCACCTGATGCTCGGCGCGAAGGCAGCCGGCCTCGGCCGCACCGCCTGCGCTCTCGCGGCCCTCCTCGGCGAACGCGACCTGCTGCGCGGCCAGCCCGGGCAGCGGCCGGCTGAGCGGGACCCGGACCTGCGCACCCGGCTCGAGGTGCTGGCGCGGGATCCGGACGCCCTGCGCCGCGATGACGTGGACCAGTCGACGCTGCGCCTGGTGCGCCGGTCGGCGGACACCTACGCCCGGCAACTGGGACTCGCTGGCAGCGCCGCTGGTATCGAACGGGGCATCGACGCGGACGAAGTCGGCTGGCTGCTCGCCCTCGCCTACCCGGACCGCATCGCGCGGACGCGGGAGCACGGCTCGGGAAGGTACCTCCTCAGCAACGGGCGGGGCGCCTTCTTCGCCGCACCCCAGTCACTGGCCCGGGCCGATTACCTCGTGATTCCCGGACTGGAGGGCGGCGAGAAGGAGGCCCGCATCCAGCTGGCGGCGCCCGTCAGCCTGGCTGCGCTGGAGCAACACCTTGCCGGCTCGATCAGCACGGCATCCGAGGTCTGCTGGGAAAGCCGGGAACGCGCCGTCGTCGCCCGCCGGCAACGCAGGCTCGGCGCGCTGGTCCTGGCCGACGAAGCCCTGAGGCACCCGGACCCCGCGCTCGTGACCGCGGCGATGGTCGCGGGCCTCCGGGAACTCGGTCTCGCGGCGCTCCCCTGGACGCCGGACCTCCGGCAGTGGCAGGCGCGGGTGCTGCTCTGTGGCCGCGTCGAGACGGAGGCGGCTGAACCCTGGCCTGACGTGAGCGACGCCACATTGCTCGCCACGCTGGAGAGCTGGCTGACGCCCTGGCTCGACGGCGTGTCCCGGGCCACGCACCTGCCCCGGGTGGACCTGGCCGGCGCGTTGCACGGGCTGCTGCCCTGGGCACGGCAGCAGCGGCTGGAGGAGCTGGCACCGACGCACCTGGCGGTGCCGAGCGGCTCCCGGGTCCCGATCGAATACCTGGACGGTCCCGTGCCCAGCCTGTCCGTCCGCCTGCAGGAAGTGTTCGGCCTCGGCGCCACGCCCTGCGTCGGCGCCGGCCGCGTGCCGGTGCTGCTTAAGCTGCTGTCGCCGGCCCGGCGGCCCGTGCAGGTGACCCAGGATCTCGCCAGCTTCTGGGCTGGCGCCTATCACGAAGTCCGCAGGGAGCTGAAGGGCCGCTACCCGCGCCACTACTGGCCCGAGGATCCGCACCAGGCGGAACCCACGCGGCGCGTCAAGCCACGCTGAGAAAGCCTGGTGTAGAGTCGGGTCGCCATGAATCTGCGTGAACAGGTGGAGAGCATGCTGCCCAACTGGCGGAGCTGGTATCCCAGCCTGTTCGATGCAGCGGTGGACCTCGGGATACTCCGGGCCCGGGTCTGCGATCCCTCCACGCTGCTGCTGCAGCGCCGGCACGAGGGCGTGCGGCAACAGGCCGCACAGGCCCACCGGGAAAAGTGGAACGCGGAAGGCGAGCCGGAGGAGTAGCGAGGCCGCTGGGCTCGCCGTTGGAGTGGCCGTTGGACTGGCCGTTAGAGTGGCCGTCAGAGTGGCCGCGGGGACGGCCGGTCCAGCGCGTAGACCAGCATCAGGATGCCCTCCGCCGCCAGTTCCTCGCCCGCACAGTGCATGCCCGCCTTTTCCACCACCCGTAGCGACGCGCGATTCTCCGGCCGGATCGTCGCAACCAGCCGTGGCAGGCCACAGGGCCCGAAGCCGTAGTCGAGGAGTGCTGGCACGAGTTCGCTGGCGAGGCCCCGGCCCCACAGGTCCGGCCGCAGGGCGTAGATGAGTTCCGGGTCGGCGCGCCGCCGGGCCGTCACGATCCCCGCAAAGCCCGCGAGGCCAGGCACGCCTTCCATCTGCACCGCCCACGCGCCGTAGCCGCGGGTCGCGTAGTCGGCGAGGGATTCCCCGATCCATTCGGCGCAACGAGCGAGTGACAGGGTCATGCCGTCGCCGACGTAGCGCATGGTCCGCCGGCTGCCGCACAGGGCATGCAGCCCTGCAGCATCCGCCGGGACAAATTGCCGCACCCGGAGGCGCGGAGTGGTCAGGACCGGGATCACGGGTTGAGCAGACACCAGCCGGGTTGGTAGATTGTCGCGCGTTCCACCGAAAGTAGTCGATTGCAGCAGCTTAGACTCTCGCGCTTCGCGCTCCTCTCCCTGATCACCGCCTTGGCCACCAGCCCTTCCCTTGCCGATTCGCCGGACGGTGGGGTGGTATTTAATGCGGCCTACACCGGCGATCCGGTCCGTAACTTCTCAGGGGGTATCCGCGCCGGCGGCACCTACCTGGACAACCTGGACCTGCAGCTGGCCGCGGACCGGGGCGCCATCTTCGGCATACCCGGCCTCTCCGGCCTGCTCTACGGGCTGTACAACAATGCCCACGAGTTCAGCGAGAAATACGTCGGCGACGCCCAGATCGTCAGCAATATCGAGGGGCCACGGGCCTTCCGACTCTACGAAGCCTGGCTGGACTGGGCCCCCGTTTACGAGGACGGGAACGCCTTCTCGGCCCGGCTTGGCCTGTACGACCTGAACACCGAGTTTGACGCCACCGAGACCGCCGGGCTCTTCCTGAACGGCGCCCAGGGCGTCGGCACCGACTTCGGCCAGAGCGGGGAAAATGGCCCGTCGATCTTTCCCGTCACGTCACTGGCCCTCCGACTGAACGCCACCAGCAGCACCGGCGCCTACGGCCAGTTCGCCGTACTCGACGGTGTGCCCGGCGACCCGGAAGACGGCTCGAGCAACCGGATCCACCTCTCCGGCAAGGACGGTGCGCTGCTCGTGGTCGAGGGCGGCTGGCACCGCGGCGCCTGGCGCAAGCTGGCCCTCGGCCTCTGGCGGTACACCGCCGACTTCGACCGGCTGGCCGCCACCACACCGGCCGGCGACCCGCGCCGGGAGGCTGGCAACGACGGCTGGTACGCCATCGCCGACCGCACGCTCTGGTCGGACGGCGGCCGCACCGCTGCCGGCTTCCTGCGCGTTGGCCAGGCTGATGAGCGCTACAATGGCTTCGACGGATACCTGGGCGCCGGCGGTAGTCTGAGCGGCTTCGTGCCGGGGCGGCCCGATGACACGGTGGGTCTCGGCATGGCCATGGCCTTTACCGGCAGCGAGTACCGCGCGGCCCGGGCGCTCGAGGGCGCCGGCACCGACCGGCACGAGGCCAGCCTGGAGATCACCTACCGCGCCCCGCTCACCAGCTGGCTCACCATCCAGCCGGACATCCAGTACGTGATCAACCCCGGCACCGACCCGGCACTCGATAACGCGCTGGTCGTCATCCTGCGCTTTGAACTGAGCTACTCGAAGCCACTGTCAGCCCTGCGCTGAGGAGAGCCCCCTTTGTCCGATCAAGCAATGCCGCGACCCGGCCCGCTCTCCACGCTGATCTTCGCTTCACGCTGGCTGCAGCTACCCCTTTACCTCGGCCTGATCCTGGCCCAGTGCGTGTATGTGTTTCTGTTCGGGAAGGAGCTGCTGCACCTGATCACGGACGCGCCGCGGCTGACGGAGCAGTCGATCATGCTCGTGGTGCTCGGCCTCATCGACGTGGTCATGATCTCGAACCTGCTGGTGATGGTGATCGTGGGCGGCTACGAAACTTTCGTCTCGCGTTTGAATCTCCGGGGTCACCCCGACCAGCCCGAGTGGTTGAGCCACGTGAACGCGTCGGTGCTCAAGGTAAAGCTGGCCATGGCCATCATCGGCATCAGCTCCATTCACCTGCTGAAGACCTTCATCGAGGCAGGCTCGCTTGGCGGCCTGCCCCTGTGCAACAGCGTGGACGGCGTGGCGGCCACCCAGGCGCTACGGGACCTGGGCTCCAACCTCCTCGCTTGCACCAGCGTCACCACCGACGGCGTGATGTGGCAGACACTGATTCACAGCCTCTTCGTACTCTCGGCCATCGGCATCGCCTGGACCGACCGGCTGATGTCGGGGACGGCAAAGTCCACCCGCAGCCACTGACACGGAACAAGGAACGATGCCGCGCACTATTCCCGCCACCCTGATCCCCGGCGATGGCATCGGGCCGGAGATCGTCGACGCCACCCTGGCGGCACTGGAGGCGCTCAAGGCGCCCTTCGAGTGGGACTGGCAGGTCGCGGGACTGGCCGGCGTCACGGCCGCGGGAGATCCACTCCCCCGGGCGACCCTCGACAGCATTCACCGGACACGGCTCGCCCTGAAGGGGCCGCTGGAGACGCCGTCGGGCGGCGGCTACCGCTCCTCGAACGTGCGCCTGCGGGAGGAGTTCAGGCTGTACGCCAACCTGCGGCCGGCCCGAACGCTGGTTCCCGGGGGCCGCTTCGAGGACATCGACCTCGTGGTGGTGCGCGAGAACCTCGAGGGTCTCTACATCGGGCACGAGATCTATATCCCGATCGATGACGACCCCCACGCGGTGGCAATGGCGACTGGCGTCAACACCCGCCAGGGCTGCCGCAGGCTGCTGGAGTTTGCCTTCGAACACGCCATCGCCACGGGCCGCCGGAAGGTCACGATCGTCCACAAGGCCAACATCATGAAGGCGCTGACGGGGATCTTCCTCGAGACGGGTACCGAGATGTGGGAGCGCCAGTACAAGGGCCGGATCGAGCTCGGCACCGAGATCGTTGACGCCTGCGCGATGAAGCTGGTGCAGAACCCCTGGCAGTTCGATGTGCTGGTCACCACCAATCTCTTCGGCGATATCCTGTCGGACCTGGTCGCGGGCCTCGTGGGCGGCCTTGGCATGACTCCCGGCGCGAACATCGGCAGCAATGCGGCGATCTTCGAGGCCGTGCACGGCTCGGCACCGGACATCGCCGGGAAGGGGGTTGCGAACCCGACCGCTTTGCTGCTGGCGGCTGCCCTGATGCTGGATCACTGCGAGCTGCCGGACCTCTCGGCCCGCCTCCGGCAGGCGATCGACGCCACCCTCAACCTGGACAAGGTGCGCACCGGCGACCTGGGTGGCAGCGCGAGCACGGCGGAATTCACAAGGGCACTGGTCAGCCGGATCGGCAGCGGCTGAGACCGTCAGAACGCGCTCTGGGACGGTTCCAGTTCCAGCACGCCGGGAATCACGATCGGCGTGGTCCGGTCGACGAGTTCCACATCGGCAAGGGCTACATGGTCGATGCCCGCTGCCGGGATCGGGAATCCCCCGCCCTCGCAATAGACAACGATCTCCAGGGTGTAGCTGCCGGGAAACGCGACATCCCCGCCCCGGTAAGTCACCGGGATGCTGTAGCTCCGCTCGTCGCCGGCGACAGCCCCGGGCGCCACGTTGAGATTGAGGAACGCGAGCGGCGCACCGGACAGCGGCTGGCGTGTGCCCGCAGGCCCGAGCACGACGGCAAGCTTGACAGGCGTCGGCATGCCCGTCGGGTAGCGCAGTCTTACCGTCAGTGTCGTGTCGGTGCCCGCCAGGGGCTTGTCGTTCCCACCGTTGGGAGGCGGGTCCCCATGCGGCACCGGCACGGATGTCAGACCCTGGAAGAACTCCCAGATTACGCGGCTCGCGAAGGTGGGCCAGGCGTGGGCAGTAACGCCGTCGCCCTCCTGGTGCTGGCACCACTGGACCGGATAGTCGGACAGCGTGAGCGCATAGTTGACGCAGGGCAACTCGATGCCCGGGACGTTCATCGAGGTGTTAAAGCCGTTGTACAGCACCCAGAAGCGGCGACCCAGCTGCGCGATCGCCAGCGGCACGAGGGAGTCCTTCTCCCCCTGGATCTGGATCACGGCCACCGCACCGGTGCAACTCGTCGCCGTCAACGAACCCGCAACCGGGGCAATCGCGCGTATCCGGCTGCCATAGCGGCACCCGAGCTCGTGGGCGAAGCCGCCGCCGCTGCTGTGCCCGGTGATGAAGACGCGGTCTGGATCATAGGTAACCACCGTGGGCAGCTGCTCGAAGAGATCCTCGAACATCCGGAAGTCATCGGTGAAGTCCCACTGGTTCACCCCGGCCCCGTTCGGCAAGGCATTGGGATAAACGAGGATCGCCCCGTCGCCAACGGCCTGCTCCTTGAGCCTGTAGTTGTCCAGCCAGGCCTGATAGCTGCCACCGGTGCCGTGGTAGGCGATGATCAGCGGCCGCGGATCCGCGTAGGGGTCGTAGTCGGACGGCAGGTCCAGGTAGTAGCTGCGCTGCTTGCTGTTCGATTGCATGCCCCGGAGGCCGGACTCGGCAGGGTTTGGGACACCGATATTCCAGGTCAGGGAGCTGGCGCTGAACGGGGCCGTCCGGTCCTGCCGGATGATAAAAAGGTCGGCAGGCGTGGCGACGTCGCCCGCACGGAGGATGCCGGTGATTACGTTGCCTTTCTGCAGGACGGTGGTCGCCGAACTGCTTGCCGCGATGAGGGCCGTGCCGGGCGGATACTGGGTGGACCCGACCTGGAGATGGACCCGGTAGGCGTAATCGAAGACCGTCCTCGAAACACGCTGCGACCACACGAGCTCGTAGCCCGTGATGACCGGGTCACCGCTGCGGCCGGTCGGCACGGACACGGCCAGCGTTCCCGCCTGGGGCGGATCACCCTGCGGGGCCGGCGCGGAACCGGGGGACGAGCCGCCGCCGCAGGCGGCCAGTACGAGCGCGAGGAGCAGCAGCGCCGGCCAGCGGGAGAGGCGGCCAGGCATGTCCATCAGGCCACCCGTGCCCGGCGACGGGCCCGCGCGAGCAGCGGCACGAGGCCTGTGCCCAGCAGCCAGAGGCCGGATGGCAGCGGCACGACGGTCGTGACGCCCGATTCGTTCGTGTGCGCGGGCGGCTCGACCACGTCAAACGGCTGCGACCCTGGGGTACCGGTACCGAGGTACGTGAAGGTCACGGACAGGCCGGACAGGGTGCCGCCCGGGGCAAGGCCGTCGGCCAGGGCCAGCACATCCACGAAACCATCGTCCGGCAGGCCGGGGTCCGGCTGGATGACAATGGAATCCCAGCCCATCGGCGAACTCGCGACCGCCAGGTCGGCGTAGCGGGTCCGGTCGAAGTAGATCGAGATTTCCTGGATGATGGAGTAGGACGGCAGGCCCCCGGTCGGCCTGTCGCTGGTGATCGTGTAGCTGTAGGCCCAGGTGTTACCCACCAGGTTCGCAATCGAGTAATTCACCGCGGTGGCCGACGCGGTGCCGGCGCTGCCCGCGAGCAGAACGGCGGCTGCCAACCGCACCACGAGCGCGCGAACCTGGAGGTGAATCATCGGGGAACTCCCTGCCGGAATGCGTTGCGCCGCAGTCTCATCGTTATTGTTGGAATTCAATTTAGCCGTGTCGGCACCGCCTGCCAAGGGGCAGGGGTGCGGTGTCGGCATTTCATACGCCTGTCAGGGTCGCCGTGGCCTCCGGTCAGGCGCCCTTCTCGATCTCGATCCGGGATTTCGAACCGGGCAGGCTGTAGTCCCGCCACAACTCGATCTTGCCGTTCTTCACCACGAACAGGCCCGCGATCGTGAAGTGCATGCTGCGGCCGCCGGGCTTCGCGATGAAATGGTCCACGCGCTCGTTGATGACCACCTGGCCGATCGCGTGCGTCCTCAGGATCTCCCAGTCGACCCGGGCAAGATCCTTGAGGAAGGGCCCGATCTCGCGCCGGAACTCCGCGATGCCGACGAGGTCCGGGCGCTTCTCGAACATCTGGTAAACGAGGTTGTCGGCAAGGTAGGGCACCAGCGTCTCCACGTCCCTCTTGGCCCACTCCTTGCAGAAGCGCGTGACGAGGTCGGCGTTGGCCGCTTCCAGCGGAGACTGGGGCGGGGCCGCCGCGCCGCCGGCGCCGAGGCCCGTGCAGCCGGCAAGCAGGCCGCCGGCGAGGAGCAGGCCTCGCCGGGAGAGTGAATCGCCAGTGATCTCAGTCGGGTCCATGCGTGCACCTGTTGGTCCGTCAGCCGTGGAAAGAGTAGTCAGTTTACCCGCACGACGATCTTGCCACGGGCCCGCAGCGTCCGGCTGCGGGCGTGGGCGGCGGCGATGTCGTCCAGGCTGAATTCGCTGTCGATGATGCTGGCAAGCCGCGCAGGCCATTCAGGGCGGCCAGGGCGGCCAGAGCGGCCAGAGCGGCCAGCGGCATCGCCGCTGCCTCGGCGCGGGAAAGTTCCGGTGGCTTGCGCGCGACGGTGGCCGCGTTCAGCACCGCAAACTCGGTATAGCAGCTGCCGGCGCCAACGTCAGAGCGGGCGAAAACCTCGTCACCTGCTGCGAAGGCAGTGACACCGGGACCTGCCTCGACGACCACGCCGGACGCGTCGAAGCCCAGGACCATGGGAAAGGTTGAGCCGTAGCGGGCGGCCATCTGCGCGCCGGGGATCTTCCAGTCGATGGGATTGACGCTGGCGGCATGGACGGCGATCAGCACCTGCCCGGCGCCAGGTGACGGTCGCGGAACGTCCCGCACCCGCACCGCCGAATCCGTGCCGAAAGCCTCGATTACCGCGGCCTTCATGCCAACCATCCCTGCAGAAACGAAAGGGCCGGCCACGCAGGGTGGCCGGCCCGGCTGTTAATGGCTGCGCGGAGCAACTACATCTTGTAGTTGACCAGGAACATCACTTCCCGCGGCGGCAGCGGGATGAAGCCGCCGAGCCCACCTGGGCGGACGACGATATCGCCGTTCGGCTGCCGCTCAAGGGTGGTTGACCGGCTGCCGGAGGTGATGTCGTAGGAATCCGCTAGGTTCTTGACGGCGAGCCGCACGTCCCAGTGGTCACCGATGTCGAGGCCAACGAAGCCGTTCAGCCGGTCGTAGGGACTGGCAACGAAGTCGTTGGTGGCGCTGGTCACGTAGTCGTTGGTCTTGAACCAGTCGAAGCCGACCCGGAACCTGCCCTCGGCAAAGCCGAGGGGTACCGGCACGCCGTAGTCGAAGCCGACGGTGAAGGCATAGCTCGGCAACTGGGGGACCCGGGGATTGACCAGGTACTTCGTGGCCGCCTGGGCGGGCGCAGCACCGGGTTCGAGCTTGCCGTAGGAACCGTGCTGGAATACGGCGTTCCAGTAGATCTGCAGGTTGTCCGTGGGCAGGGTGGTCAGCTCGAGTTCGAGGCCGTGCACCTCGGCGTCACCCACGTTCCGGACCGGGAAGCTGAACCCGACCGTGGCGTTGGCCGTAAGGTCGTTGATGTCGGCCCAGAAGTAGGCGGCGTTCAGGCGCACCCGCCGGTCATAGCCCTCAAGCTTGAGGCCCGCCTCGTAGGTCCAGTTCGACTCCGGGCCGTAGGCGCTCTGAGCATCGCCCAGGTTAAAGATCGTGATTCCATTGTAGCCGCCGGACTTGAAGCCCCGGGCCGCGGACACGTAGGTCATGGCGCTGTCCACCACACCGAAGGTGTCGAAGGTGTAGTCGAGGCCGAACTTGGGCGTGGTCTCGGTGTAGGTGTTGTCGAGGGTGACGTTGTTCAGCGACGGGTTCAGCAGCGGCGCAAAGGGCGGGAAGTTCTGCACCTCATCAGTCAGCTGCTGGTCGATCCGGAAGGTCTTCTCGTCCCGGACCCAGCGGACACCAAGGGTGGCCTTCAGGGCGTCCGTGATCTTGTAGTCCGCCTGTCCGAACACGGCATAGGAATCCGTATCGGCCTTGATCTGGCTGGTTGACACGGGAACGATGAAGAACCACCCGAAGTCCTGGTTGCCCGTCTCGTTGAAGTAGTACAGGCCGGCCAGGTAGTTCAGGCGATCGTTAAAGGCAGTTCCCTGGATCTGCAGCTCCTCGCTCAACTGCTGGTGGTCGATTTTCGACGCGCCAACGATCGCGCCCACGCCGCTGAAGTCCGTGCTGAAGAAGTCCTGGGTGTCTACGAAGGCCGTGATGGACCGGACCGTGAAGGCGCCAAAGTCGTAGGCCATGTTGAGCGAGGCGATGGTCTGCTGCGTATCTGCCTCCGGGTTGGCCTTGATCGGCGCCGGGGCCGGGTCTGCGAAGGTGGGTGTGCCAACGGTGTACTTGCCTAGGACCGGGATCAGGTCCCTGCTTTCGAACTGGGAGACGTCGTCAACCTCAGGCGTAGAGGCACGAACCAGCTGCAGGGAATCATTCTGGCTATCCGAGTAGGCAAGCGAGAAGACGATATCGGCGTTCTCGATACCCATGTAGCGCAACTTCCCGCGGAAAGCGGCATTGCGTTGATTATCGGTGTCCTGGCCCGTGACGCTGTTGTCGAATTCGCCGTCCTTGCTGTTGTACTGGCCAGCTATGGAACCGGCGAAGCCGCCGCCCAGGGGACCACCAGCCGAGGCGTTGACCAGGTACTGGCTGAAGTTGCCAACCCCGCCCGTGACATTCAGCCAGGCCTCGTCGCCCGGCGTCCGGGAAATGAACTTGATGGCGCCCGCGAGCGTATTCCGGCCATACAACGTGCCCTGCGGACCGCGCAGGACCTCCACCCGCTCGATGTCATTCAGGGTGGCATTGTTGCCGTTGAGACGGGAAATGTAGACGTCGTCCACGTAGATGCCGAAGGGTGATTCGGCCACGATGAGCGACGCGTCCTGCTGCAGGGACCCGCGCAAGGATGGCGAGAGGTTGGTCGGCGACGTGATGTTGTTGGTCATCTTCAGGCTCGGGACCAGCGTCTGCAGGTCCTGGGCATCGAGGACCTGCCGGTTCTTGATGGTCTCGGCCGTAAAGGCGCTCACCGCCACTGGCACCGTCTGCAGGCTGGCCTCGCGCCGCTCGGTCGTGACGATGATCTCGGGGATGCCGGCGGCGTCGACCACGGCGAAAGCGATGGAAGGTGCGGCGGCACTCGCGGCCAGCAGGGCCAGGACGGGCGCTCTGCCGAAATGCAGACTGGACATGGAATTGGACATCTGGGAACCCCCGCTTTGTATGATCGCTACAACCTCACGCGGACCAGCGCCGGTCCGCGCCCGACTGTTATACCCTGAGCCCATCCGGGCTGCCAGCCGTTCCGGGATTGATGGCCGTCGCTGAAAAACAACGACCGGGAGCCGCCGATGTTGAAGACCATTGCCATCGTCACGCTGCTGGTCCGGCAGCTCGCGCCAGTTACCGCCGCCTACGAGGAACACCTCGGTTACCGGGATGTCGGGCAGGGAACGGTGCCCGTCGAGCTGGCCAGCGCCTGGAACGCACCCGCCATGACGGGCCGCCACTACGCGCTGCTGCAGCCGGAGAGTGGCGCCGAGGTGTACCTGCGCTTCATCGAGACCCCGCCGGGCAACTTGCCCGTCCCCGCCCTCCGGACTCACGGCTGGAACGCCACGGAACTGCTGGTCGAGGATCCCGACGCGCTGCTTCGCCGGCTTGATGGCACACCGTTCCGGGTGATCGGCGCGCCGGCGAACCTGACGGCGGGCGAGAACGCGCCCCGGGCCGCCCAGGTGATCGGTCCTGCCGGCGAGGTGCTCTACCTGACACGCATCATCCCGGGTGGCAGCGGCTTCGACCTGGGCTACGCGCGATCGCCCGTGGACCGGGTCTTCATTGCCGTGGTCGGGGGCCCGTCCATCGACGCGCTGCGGGCCTGGTATGGCGGAGTCCTTGGCCTGCCCCTCAGTGACAATTTCGAGTGGCGCATCGACGTGCTCGCCCGGGCCCACAGCCTGCCCGTCGACACCCTCTTCAAGCTCGCGGTGGCGATCATGCCGAAGAACTTCCTGGTGGAGATCGACGGGTACCCGGCAACAGCCAGGCCGCGGCCGCGCGCGCCGGGGTCCCTGCCGGGCGGCATGGCGATGGTCAGCTTCACGACCGGCAGCCTGGACCGGCAGGGCCTCCGCTGGCGGGCCCCGCCCCGGGTCGTCGCCGCGTTCCCGTACCGGGGGCGCCGGGTGGCGGTGACCGAGGGTCCGGCCGGCGAGTGGCTCGAGTTGCTGGAGGATGTCCCCGCGGCTGGCGCGCCCCACGCGGCTATACTTCCGGCCCCGACCGGCCATCGCGAGCCACCATGAGCGAGCAACCCGGGGGCAAGCCGCAACGCCGGACCGGTCTCTGGCTGCTGCTGCTCCTCTTCGTCGCCATCAATGTCGCCTACTGGCAGGACCCCTGGTTCTGGCGCAACTACGTCCGCTTCTTCCAGAGCGGCAACCCGCTGGGGGAGGAAGTGCTGCCGCCGGCGGAGGAAATTCGTGGCGACGGTTCGCTGGTGCTGCCCGTGGCAGAGCCGGGCCAGCGGACCATCAGCGCGGCCGCCCTGGCGGACATGGAGCGTTACGCGGCGGAGTTCGGCTCCCACGCCCTGATCGTCGTGCACAACGGTGTCATCCAGGACGAGTGGTACGCCCCCCACTGGCGGCGGGACCTGCTGACCCAGTCCCAGTCCATGCACAAGTCGCTCATGGGTCTTTTCATCGGCATCGCAATCAGCGAGGGCCGCATCGCCTCCGCCGACGACCCGGTGGGCAAGTACCTGGACGAATGGCGGGACGACCCCAGGGGCGCCATCACGCTGCGCCAGCTGATGCAGATGAGCTCGGGGCTCGCCCAGTACGCGTTCACCCTGAACCCGTTCACCGACGACAACCGCTGGCTGAATTCCGGCCACTCCGGTGACGTGATCCTGCGCACGCCGCTCGCGGGCTGGCAGCCCGGCACGAAGTACGACTACAACAACATCAACTCCGAGCTGCTCGGCATGGTGGTGGCCCGGGTCTACGGCCAGCGGTACTCGGCCCTCCTGCGCGACAAGCTGTGGCTGCCGATGGGCGGCGAGCGGGCCGTCGTCCACACGGACAGTCCCGGCGGACGGGCCTACACCTCCTGCTGCCTGATGGCGCCCGCCATGGACTGGGCGCGGCTCGGCCTGCTGCTGCTCAACCAGGGCGAGGTGAACGGCCACCGGATCGTTTCAGCGGACTGGTTCCGGGAGATGATCACGCCGTCGCCCGCCGCACCCTTCTACGGACTGCAGATCTGGCTGGGTTACGGCGACCCCGCCGTGCCGCCGGAACACGCCGGCTCCTCCGGCGCGATCGTGCCGGGACCGTTCCTCGCCCGGGACACCTTCATGACCTGGGGCCGGGGCCAGCAGCACATCTTCGTGGTGCCCTCGCGGCAGCTGGTCATCGTCCGGCTGGGGCCGGCGCTCGGCCGCAGCCCGATCAAGCCGGGCTTCGACATCACCTACCTCGTCAACGCCGCGATCCGCGGCCTGGAGCCCTGACCCGATGGACAGCGTGCTGCTGCTCAAGGCCCTGATCCTCGGGATCGTCGAAGGCCTCACCGAGTTCCTGCCCATCTCTTCCACCGGCCACCTGATCCTCGTGGGTGACCTCCTCGGCTTCAACGACGCCAAGGGCAAGATCTTCGAGATCGTGATCCAGACGGGCGCGATGCTGGCGGTCGTCTGGGAGTTCCGGGCCCGCTTCACGCACGTCCTGTCGCGCCTGTTTGTGGAGCGCGCGGCCCAGCTCTTCGCCCTGAACGTGGCCGTGGCCTTCGTGCCGGCGGCGGTGCTCGGCCTGCTCTTCGGCAGCGCCATCAAGGCCAATCTCTTCCGGCCGGTACCGGTAGCGATCGCCTTCATCGTTGGGGCGTTCGTCATCCTCTGGGCCGAGCGGCGCCAGCACCGGGTGCGCATCGACAGCGTGGACGAAATGACCTGGCGGGATGCACTGCTGGTGGGCTTCGCCCAGTGCTTCGCGCTGATCCCGGGCACGTCCCGCTCCGGCGCGACCATCATTGGCGGCCTGCTCTTCGGGTTGTCCCGGCGGGCAGCCACCGAGTTCTCGTTCTTCCTCGCGGTACCGACCCTGATGGCAGCGGGCGCCTACGATGCGTGGAAGAACCGCGAGCTGTTTGCCGCCGGTGACGTCGGGGTGATCAGCGTGGGCATGGTGGCCTCCTTCGTCTCGGCCTTCCTCTGCATCCGCTGGCTGCTGCGCTTCATCGTCTCGCACGACTTCACGATCTTCGCCTGGTACCGGATCGTCTTCGG
>JBBQSA010000013.1:0-68250 GCA_038214295.1 Gammaproteobacteria bacterium | reverse complement strand
TAGTCCCGGTGCAGCTTGCGCCAGCCGGCCACGGTGCGCAGGGCGGCGGTCTCCACCTCGACGTGCTCCGGGCCCACCGCGTGAAAGGGCAGCACGGTGCACTCGTCGTAGCGCACCAGGCAGCGGGGCTCCCCACTGAAGTTCACGAGCACCGCGTACTCGCCGGGCCGGGGCAATCGGCCCCCTGGAAAATCGTCCGGCTGGGAGAACACGCCGGTCTTCTGGCGGGCGACGACGTAGCCCGAGAGCCGCTCGCAGAGATCCGCCGTGCGGCCGATGCTCCGGGTGGGCAGCTCGCCGGCCTTCACGTCCGCCGGCAGCACCCGCTGGCACCCGGCCAGGAACTCGACAGGCAACTCGGCAGGCAACTTGGCAGACGGCGGCATTTTGAAGACTCCGGGCCCGAAGGCCATGCTAGATTCAAACCATGTCACGCCATCTTAGCCGCGGCGCGCGCTTGCCGCTCCTGCTGCTTGCCGCGCTGCTGGCCACCGTGCTTCTGGCCGCGCCGTGGGGCGTGCAACCGGCACAAGCGGCCGACATCGACGTGCGCTTCGAGCTGGACCTTGCGGCCAGCGAAGCCACGAGCGCCGCCCGCATCGTGCTTGGCCAGGGCCGCGGCGGACTGCGGGAGCTCGTGCTGGACGGCACCCGCCTCACGAAGGTCAGCGGCGACGGCGAGATCACCCGCGAGCAGGACCGGATCCGCTGGTTACCCCCCGCCGGTGGCGGCACGCTGCGCTACCGGGTGGCGCTCAACCATCGCCGCCCGGGGCGGAACGCGCCCGGTAACGACGCCTTCGTCGGGCCACGCTTCGCCCTCTTCCGGGGCGAGGATGCCTTCCCGGTGCGCGCCTGGCGCTGGGCGCGCAACCGCTCGCTCGGCGGTGAACTCGCGATCCGCCATCCCGCCGGCTGGTCGCTCGTCACGCCCTACCTGCCGGACCAGCGGGGCCAGCTGCCGATCAGCAACCCGGGCGCGCGCCCTCCCCGGCCTATCGGCTGGATCATCGCGGGCGACCTGGGCACCCGCCGGGACACGATCGCCGGCCTGGAGATCACCGTGAGCGCCCCGAAGGGCCTGCGCATGGAACGGGTGGCGATGCTCGGCCTGCTGCGCTGGACGCTCCCCCAACTGCTGTCGACGCTCGGCCTCGAGCCCGGCGGCCCGGCCCTGCCGCGCTACCTCAGCATCGTCGCGGCCGGGGAGCCCATGTGGCTCGGGGCGCTGTCGGCGCCCAACTCCATTTTTGTCAACGCGGACCGGCCGCTCATCAGCGAGAACGGCACCAGCACGCTCGTGCACGAAGTGGTGCACGTGCTTCTCTCCGGCCTGCGCACGCCCGGGGACGAGGACTGGATCGACGAGGGCCTGGCCGAGTACCTCGCACTGCGGGCGCTGAAGGATTCCGGGACGATCTCCGCCGCCCGCTACACCGCGACGATCGCCGAGTTCCGCCGCTGGGGCGCACCGGTGCAGACGCTGCGTACGGCGGCGGCAGCGGGACCGGTAACCGCCCGGGCCGTCACCGTCTTTGCCGACCTGGACGAGGAACTGCGCAAGTCCGGCAGCGGCGCTAAATCCCTGGCAGCGCTGATCCGCGGCAGGCTACAACAGCCCGGGCCGACCGGCCTGGCTGCGTTGCGGGAGGCCGCGCGGGCGGCGCTCGGCGCCCCCTCGGCGGCGCTGGCGGCGCGCAATCTGCCCGGGCTCGACGGGCCCGCTCGCTGACTGGCCGGGCCGCGCTTTCGTCGGCCGCACGACGATGGGACACTAGAGCGATGCAACACCCGGTGCGCTCCCCCCTGCTGGTCATTCTTGGCTTGCTTGGCCTTGCCCTGGCGGGCGGCCTGTTGCTGCCGATCGCGGGCTACCTGGCCGGCAAGCAGCTGATCGGCGCCTACGAGGGCAGGCTCGGGCTCAGCGACTACCTGGGCAGCATCTACGCGGCGGCGGGCCACGGCGAACTGCTGGCCTGGTGGCTGCTGCTCGCTCCGGCACTCCTGGTGCTGCTCTGCTTCCTGGCCCTGCGCCTGGACCGGCGGCTGCGGGCGAGACCCGATGACGATTGACTTTTTTCAGACGTTTCAGCCAATTGAGACCTGTATTTGATCTTTATGTCAGGTCAGCGGCCCGGCCCCGCGCTCCGCTCGTATAGTCCGGTCAAACAGGCACCGGCACCGCTCTGCTTAGGCCGGCCAATAAAAGTAACCAATGCCGCCCAGCCCGAGGACCAGCACCACCAGCGACCAGTGCCGCCAGGACTTGCCCTGGAGGAAGCCCAGGAAGGCCAGCGCCGATACCGCGGTAATGACGGAGAACAGCACCGTGGCCTGGATCAGTTCCGGGAGCTCGGCGGCAAAGCGCGAATCCTGTCCTTGCCGCAGGCCGAATATCAGGGCAACGATGGCAAGACCGAAGGCGATCGAGAACACGCTGCCGAGCACAATGCCGAGAACGACCGTCAGAGGCTGCATGCGTATCCGGACCTTGCGCTTGCCTGTTACCGGACCCAAGTCTAGCCTACGCCGACAGGTCGCCCGAAACGCCGCTCACCCGCAAAGTCGACAGGCATGAACATCGCTCGCAAATCGCTCTGGAAATCGCTGAATCTTGCCGCCCTGCTGGCGCTCGCCACGGTGAGCCTCGGGCCCACCGTGCCCGTGCTGGCCAAGCAGACCGGCCCGGTCACTCCCGCCTCCCTCGAGACCACGGCCCGGGAGCGCCAGGTTGCGCGCATGGTCACGCGTTTCGTGGAGCGTGCCCACTACTCCCGGCTGACGGTTGACGACGCGCTGTCGGATGCCACGCTGAAGACCTACATCGAGACCCTGGATGCCAGCCGGCACTACTTCCTGCAGTCGGACATCGCCTACTTCGCCCGCTACAAGACCACTCTCGACGACAGCCTGCGCAGCGGCGACATGGACCCGGTCTTCGACATCTTCCGCCTGTACCGCCTGCGCGCCCAGCAGAACATCGGCTATGCCATGTCCCTGCTCGACAAGGAACCAGACTTCACCGTGAACGAAGATTACGTCTTCGACCGCGAGAAGCTGCCATGGGCCGCCGCGCCGGCCGAGACCCAGGACCTGTGGCGGCGGCGCGTGAAGAACGACGCACTGAGCCTCATGCTGGCCGACAAGACGTGGAAGGAAACCAGCGATATTCTCCGCAAGCGCTACCAGCGCTCTCTTGACCGGATCAATACGCTGGACAGCGACGACGTCTTCGAGACGTTCATGAATTCCTTTGCCCGGACGCTCGACCCGCACTCCAGCTACCTCTCGCCGCGCCAGTCGGAGGAGTACCGGATTCAGATGAGCCTGTCCTACCAGGGCATCGGCGCGTCCCTGCAGCTGGACGATGACTTCGTGCAGGTCATGAACGTGATCCCCGGCGGCCCCGCCGCGATCGACGGCCGCCTGAAGGCCAACGATCGGATCACCGCCGTGGGCCAGGGCAACAAGGGCGAGCTGGTGGACGTGGTCGGCTGGCAGCTGGACGATGTGGTCCAGCTGATCCGCGGCCCGAGCGGCAGCAAGGTGCGGCTGCAGATACTGGCGGGTGATGCGGCCCCGGGCGCTGCCGAAACCACCCTGGAGCTGACCCGCGACAAGATCAAGCTCGAGGAGCAGGCGGCGAAGAAGAGCGTCATCCCGGTCCAGCAGAATGGCCAGACCGTAAACATCGGCGTAATTACCGTGCCGGGCTTCTACCAGGACTTCGACGCCCGGAATCGCGGCGAGAAGGACTACATCAGCACCACGCGCGACGTCCGCCGCCTGCTTGGCGAACTCCGCAAGGACAAGATCGCTGGCCTGGTGCTCGACCTGCGCGGCAACGGCGGCGGTCACCTCACCGAGGCGACGTCGCTCACCGGGTTGTTCATCGACCGGGGCCCGGTCGTCCAGGTCCGGCAGACCGACGGCCGCATCGAGGTCCTTGATGATCCGGAGTCGACGGTGGCCTACAGCGGCCCGCTGACCGTGCTCGTCGACCGCTTCAGCGCCTCGGCATCGGAGATCTTCGCGGCCGCGATCCAGGATTACCACAGGGGCCTGGTCGTCGGTCAGCAGACTTTCGGCAAGGGAACCGTCCAGAACCTCTACGAACTGGACCAGTACTCGCGCGGCGCGAGCGGGCTCGGCCAGCTGACCCTGACCATGGGCAAGTTCTACCGGGTGAATGGCGGCAGCACCCAGCACAAGGGCGTCATCCCCGACATCGCCCTGCCGTCTGGCATCGACGCGAGCACGATCGGCGAGAGCAGCCGTGACCGCGCCCTGCCCTGGGACCAGATCGCGGCCACGCGCTTCCAGGCCAGCCAGCCGCTTGATGCCGCCATCACCCAGTTGACGCGCTTCGAGAGCGTCCAACTGTCGGCGAACCCGAATATGCGCTACCTGGAGTCGGACATCGCCGCCGTGGAAAAGCTGCGCAGCCAGCGGCAGGTCTCGCTCAACATGGAGACGCGCAAGCGCGAACGGGAACAGGAGCGCAAGGCGCAACTGGAGCGGGCCAACACCTGGCGGACCGCCCGGGGCCTCGGCGCGGTGGAATCACTGGACAAGCTGAAGCCCGAGGACGCGCCCGATCCGCTGCTCGACACCGCCGCCAACGTGACCCTGGAGTTCTCGCGGATCACCGGCGGGGGTCGCAAGGTCGTGAGCCAGGCGAAGGCCGATGAAGCGGCGCTCGCCAACTAGGCGCTAGTGCAGTAGCACCCCGAATATGTCCCAGTATTCGTCGGCCAGAACGTTGACCTCGGACTCCCGCGAGCCCACCGGCTTCGGCTCGCCATCCGCCGCGAGTTCCAGCGGGATGACGGCGAGCGTGCCGACGGCCGGAACAGTATCCACGTCCCGCCGGTAACTCACCGTCAGCCGCAGATACTCGGCCCGCCGGCGCACGCGGGCCGACAGTTCGTCCAGGGCCTCCACGCGGCGCAGAACGGCATCGATCCTCCGGCTCAGCTCCCGGCAGGTCTTCAGGTCCCCATAAGTGACTTCGCTCACCTGGCGGAGCGAAGCTTCCCGCGCCTGGGCCGCCACATCATGCTCGCTGAAGGCCAGCAGCAGTTCCTGGGCCAGCGCGATCACTGACAGGTTCACGATGCGCCGGCCATCGGTGCCGATCTCCTCGGCCTGGGAGGGCTTCTCCTTCAGCTTGTCGTGGCGCGCCCGCTCATAGCGCTCAACCTGTTCGTCCACGGACTGCCGAGCCGCCAGCAGGGCAGTCAGCCGGGCCGCCAGGCGGCGGCGCGCGAAGTAGTTCCAGAAGCCGCCGCGCCCGACGCTGTCAGCGCGGATCACGGTGAGTTCCTCATCGACCTGGGCGCGACGCTCCTCAAGGGGCAAGAGCCGCTGCTCGATCGCAGTCAGCGCAGCCTGGCGGTGCTCCTCGAAGCGCGCCGCGTCGCGCTGGCCCTCGCGCTCCTGCTGGCGGCCCGTGAGGTCGCGGGCGAGCCGCACGAGCCGCCGGCGAGCGTAGGTCCAGATGCCACGCAACTGGAAGAACACGGCGGCGTTGGCGGCCCGCTCCGGGTCGGACAGGAGGCCTTCGAGCTGTTCCAGCCGCTGCTGGTTCCGGAGGACGGCGCCTTCCTGCTGGCGGAGCTGGTCCACCATGCGCTCCCGCTCACGCTGCAGCTTGGCAAACTCGCGCTTCAGCTCCGCCCGGTTCCAGAACAGGCGCAACAGCCGGTCGTCGTCGACAGGCTTGCGACGGGCGAGAAGTTGCTGGGCGAGTGCGCGCACCCGGCGAAGTTAACCAAATGTACGGGCACCGCCGGTGAAGCAATCGACAGCTTGGAGAAACAAGGGGAATGGACGGCGGGCCGGGGGAGCGACCGGCGTGACGTGCGTCACGCGGGGAAAGCGTGACCCCGGTCGGCGAGGTAGTCGAGCCACTTGCCCAGCATGATGTTGCGGGACCAGCGGCGGTCGAGCTCCCGGGCGGTCTTCAGGGCCAGCTGCCGGAGCACATCGTGGCGGTGGGACACGGCCCAGCTGATCACCTCGACCATGCGTGCATCCACGTACAGGCGCAGATGGAGGTCCGGATCGGCCTCAGGGCCGGCAGCTTCGTCGAAGAAATAGGTGAGGCGGAGATCGACGGTGTAGCGGGTGACTGCGTCCACGCAGAGGTGCAGGTCGAGGTCGCGCGCCGTGCGTGACACGGCCGCTTTCGTGGCCGATTTCGGAGCCGGTTTCGCGGCTGGCAGTGCTGGCGGAACAGCACCAGCCCGTGCGACAGCGAGCAGTTCCGGAGCCAGCGACGTGAGCTTGATGAAGTTGCCTTCATAGAGCGCCATCAGCGCGCCGAGCGTGCGAGGATCGGCCTTGCATTGTGGGACTATGTAGCTGTCTGCGAGCACGTTTGGACTATAGCACAGGGATTCGTGCACACTTTCCGGCGACCTGAACCGAAGTGAACAGTAAACGAAAACAATACGGAGACTGTGATCGTGTCCACGCTTGACATCATTGACGTTGCCTGCCCGCCCTTCATGGACCAGCAGCCTGGCACTGCCGGATTGCGCAAGAAGGTCAGCGTGTTCAGCCAGGCACATTACCTGGAGATGTTCACGCAGGCGGTGTTCACCACGCTGGATCTGCCACACGGTTCGCGCCTGGTGGTCGGCGGTGACGGGCGCTACTTCAACAGCGAGGCAATCCAGCGCCTCATGGCCGTGGCTGTTGGCAACGGTGTCAGGGAAATCGTCATTGGCCAGCACGGACTGCTGTCGACTCCGGCGGCCTCGCATCTCATCCGCCTGCGGCACGCCGCGGCCGGCTTCATCCTGACGGCGAGCCACAATCCCGGCGGGCCCGACGGGGACTTCGGCCTCAAGTTCAATACGCCCGCCGGCGGCCAGGCGCCGGAAAGCGTCACGAATGAAGTCTTCCGCGTGAGCCAGGCGCTGGCGGGCTATCGCTGCACCAGCCTGCCCCACATCGACCTCGCGCGCACCGGCAGCACGGTGATCGGCGACCTGCGAGTGGAGGTGGTCGACCCGGTAACCGACTACGCGGCGCTGATGCAGACGCTTTTCGACTTCGACCGGATGGCCGGGTGGCTGCGCGGCGGCCGGCGCCTGCGGTTCGACGCCATGCACGGCGTCACCGGCCCCTATGCCCGCCGGATCTTTGTCGAGCAGCTCGGTGCCCCGGCAGACTCCCTGCTGCACGCGAACCCGTTGCCCGATTTTGGCGGCATGCACCCGGACCCGAATCCCATTGATGCCGCCGAGCTGACGGCACTCTCCAACGGACTCGACGCGCCCGACCTCCTCGCGGCCTCCGACGGCGACGGCGACCGCAACATGATTCTCGGTCCCGGCATCTTCGTCTCGCCCTGCGACAGCGTCGCGGTGATGCTCGCCAACATCACGCGCATCCCGGGCTACCGGGACGGCGTCCCGGGCGTCGCCCGCTCCATGCCCACGAGCCGGGCCCTCGACGTGGTCGCAAGCAGCCTCAACCTGCCCTGCTACGAGACGCCCACCGGCTGGCGCTTCTTCTGCAACCTGCTCGAGGCCGGCCGCATCGGCCTCTGCGGCGAGGAAAGCTTCGGCACCAGCTCCGCGCATTGCCGCGAGAAAGACGGCCTCTGGGCCGTCCTCTTCTGGATGAACCTGCTGGCAGCGACCGGGCGATCACTGCCAGCACTGCTGCAGGATCACTGGCAGTCCTTCGGCCGACACCACTACCAGCGCTGGGATTACGCGATCAGTGACGCGGGACGCGCCGGCGAACTGATGACCGCACTCCGGGATCTGCTGCCGTCACTGCGCGGCTCGAACCCGGCCGGCGGAGTCATCGAGACCGCCGACGACTTCCATTACCGGGACCCCGTCGATGGCAGCGAATCCGCCCGGCAGGGCGTGCGCCTGATATTTGGCGACGGCACGCGCATCGTCTATCGCCTGTCGGGCACCGGCACCAGCGGCGCCACGCTGCGGGTGTACCTGGAGCGCCAGGTGACAACACCGGCGGACATCGGCTTGTCCACGGCAGCGGCCCTGACCACGCTGGGCCAGCTGGCGGCACAGATTGCGCGCATCGAGCACCACACCGGCCTCACGGCTCCCAGCGGCAGGATCTGAACTAGGGACGGACCCGGCGTTCGATGCCGGTAGAACTCAGGATCTTGCTGGCGATTTCCTCGATGGAGAAGCCGGTCGTGTCGACCCAGCCGATCTGGTAGCGGTGGAACAGGGCCTCCGCACCGCGCAGCTCGTAGCGCACCTGGTCTATCGACGCATAACGCCCGTCCGGCCGGCGCTCACGGCGGATCTGCTGCAGGCGCTCCGGGGAAATGCTGAGCCCGAACAGCTTGTCGCGATGCGGCTCCAGGGAGCGGGGCAAGCGGCCGGTCTCGAACTCGTCTTCCGACAGGGGATAGTTGGCGGCAAACACCCCGTAGGTCAGCGCCAGGTAGAGACAGGTCGGCGTCTTCCCCGAGCGGGAGACCCCGAGCAGGATCACATCGGCCCGGTCGTACTCGCTGGTGCGGGTGCCGTCATCGTTGTTGAGGGCAAAATTGGTGGCCTCGATGCGCTTGTCGTAGCTGCCCGGATCCTTCATGCCGTGGGCGCGGCCCACCGCCTGGGTCGAGCGCGTGAGCAACTCACCCTCCAGCTGGCCAAGGAAGGTGACGAAAAAATCCAGCAGCAGCCCGTTGACGCTCGCGAAGCGTTCACGGATTTCGTCGTGCACCAGCGTACTGAAGATAATCGGCCGCACGCCGGTCTCGGTGGCCACGGCATTGATGCGGTCGACAGCCTCGTTCGCCTTGTCAACAGAATCGATAAATGGCAGAGTCACCTGCTCGAAATCGTACTTGTCGAATTGAGTTAACAGGCTGCGGCCGAGCGTCTCCGCAGTCACGCCGGTCTGGTCCGACAGAAAAAACACGACGCGTCGATTCATCACCGGTTCCGATTCATGGCTGGTCCTGGCCTGACAGACTCCGTCATCCCCGGCCACACCGCCAGCTGAACAACAGTCCCGATCATGGCCGGTAGGGACAATGGAGGCAACTTGGATCCCTGCGTAATTCCCCTGCGCTCCCTCCGGATGACCGACGTGCCCCGGGTCGGCGGCAAGAACGCCTCCCTCGGCGAGCTTCTCGGCCAGCTGACCGAGCTCGGCCTGCGCGTCCCGGACGGCTTTGCCACCACTGCCGGTGCCTACCGGGAGTTCCTGGCCCAGGATGGCCTCGACGGCCGCATCGACGCGGAGCTGACCCACCTGGACGTGGGCGACCTCGCCAGTCTCTCGCAGGCCGGTGCCCGGATCCGCGGCTGGATCCTAGCGGCGCCCCTTCCGCTACGGATGGTGGCGGAAGTCACGGCCGCCTGGCGGCAGATGGCCACCGACCGGCCGGGTGAGCTTGCCGTCGCCGTCCGCTCGTCAGCCACGGCGGAGGACCTTCCCGATGCCTCCTTCGCGGGCCAGCAGGAGACCTTTCTCAACATCCGCGGCCTCCCCCGCCTGCTGGAGGCCGTCCATCAGGTCTTTGCCTCGCTCTACAACGACCGGGCGATTGCCTACCGGGTCCACCAGAACTTCGACCACCGGCAGGTGGCCCTGTCGGTCGGCGTGCAGCACATGGTCCGCTCGGATATCGGTACGAGCGGCGTGGTCTTCACCCTCGATACCGAGTCCGGCTTCCGCGACGTGGTCTTCATTACCTCGTCCTGGGGACTCGGTGAGACCATCGTCCAGGGGGCTGTGAACCCCGACGAGTTCTACGCCTGGAAGCCGGCCCTGCGCGCCGGCCACCAGTCCATCATCCGGCGCAAGCTCGGCAGCAAGAAGATCCGCATGGTCTATGCGGATGCCGAGGAGCCCGGCCGGACCGTGCGCACCGAGGACGTGGCGCCCGTGGACCAGGCCCGCTTCTCCCTGTCGGATGCCGACGTGGAGGATCTCGCCCGCCAGGCGCTGCTGATCGAGGCGCACTACGGCCGGCCGATGGACATCGAGTGGGGCAAGGACGGCGTCGACGGCCATATCTACATCCTCCAGGCGCGGCCCGAGACCGTCCAGAGCCGCAGCGGCAACACGCTGCTCCGCTACCGGCTGAAGGCCCGCTCCAGGGTTCTCATCCAGGGCCGCAGCATTGGCCAGCGTATCGGCTCCGGCCCGGCCCGGGTCATCGCCAGCCCCGCCGACATGGGCCTCGTCCAGGACGGTGATGTGCTGGTCGCGGACATGACCGACCCGGACTGGGAACCGGTCATGAAACGCGCCTCGGCCATCGTCACCAACCGGGGTGGGCGCACCTGCCACGCCGCCATCATCGCGCGGGAACTGGGCATTCCGGCCGTCGTCGGTTGCGGCGATGCCACGCGCCAGATCGCAGACGGCACGCCGGTCACGGTCTCCTGTGCGGAGGGTGATGAGGGTTACGTCTACGACGGCATACTCGATTTCGAGCAGCAGCGCATCGAGCTCGGCAAGCTGCCGCAGCTGCCGGTCAAGGTGATGATCAACGTCGGCAATCCGGATCGCGCCTTCGACTTCTCCTTCCTGCCGAACCACGGCGTTGGTCTTGCCCGGCTTGAGTTCATCGTGAACCGCATGATCGGCATCCACCCGAAGGCGCTGCTCGACTTCGACCGCCTGCGCCCCGATCTCAAGGACGTCATCCGCGAGCAGATGGCAGGCTACCCGGACCCGATAGAATTCTTCGTCGCGCGGCTTACCGAGGGCATCAGCACGATTGCGGCGGCCTTCCACCCTCACCCGGTCATCGTCAGGCTGTCGGATTTCAAGTCGAACGAGTACGCCAACCTGATCGGCGGCCAGCAGTACGAGCCCCACGAGGAGAACCCGATGCTGGGCTTCCGGGGGGCGTCGCGCTACGTGTCCGAGAGCTTCCGGCCCTGCTTCGAACTGGAATGCCGGGCCCTGCGCCGGGTCCGCGAGACGATGGGCCTGACCAACGTGGAGGTGATGGTGCCGTTCGTGCGCACCGTCTCCGAGGCCCGCGCCGTGACCGAACTGCTCGCGGAGAACGGGCTCCGGCGCGGCGAGGCGGGACTGCGCCTGATCATGATGTGCGAGCTGCCCACCAACGCCCTGCTGGCCGACAAATACCTGGAATTCTTCGACGGAATGTCGATCGGCTCCAACGACCTGACCCAGCTCACCCTCGGCATCGACCGGGACTCCGGGCTCGTGGCCGCCCTCTTCGACGAACGGGACGAAGCCGTCCGGATACTGCTGAAGATGGCCATCGACGCCTGCCGGGCGGCGGGCAAGTACATCGGCATCTGCGGCCAGGGTCCGTCCGACCACCCGGACCTGGCACGCTGGCTTGTCGAGCAGGGTATCGAGAGCGTGTCACTGAACCCGGACTGCGTGGTGGAAACCTGGCTCATGCTCGCGGAGGCCACCAAGTGAGTCGCCGTCAGGCCGTTGCCACCCGGAGGACCTGCCCATGACAACCGCTTACTGGTGCGTGCTGGTTGCTGCATTGATGCCGGTCATCTGGGCCGGCGTCGCCAAGTCCGGCGGCCAGCGCTACGACAACGCGCGCCCGAGGGACTTCCTCGGCACGCTCACTGGCTGGCGGGCCAGGGCCAACTTCGCCCAGCAGAACTCCTACGAGGCCTTCCCGCCCTTCGCAGCCGGCGTCATCATCGCCCACCTGTGCAACGCGCCCCAGGCGACCATCGACATCCTGGCAGTGACCTTCATCGTGGCCCGCGTGGCTTATGGCCTGTGCTACATCGCGGACCGGCCCACGCTGCGCTCACTGGTCTGGCTCGTCGGTTTCGGCAGCGTCGTGGCCCTGTTTGTCACGGCAGCCTGATGAAGTGCTCCCGGTAATGCCGGAGTTCCGCGATCGAGTCGTGGATATCCGCCAGGGCGAGATGAGTCGTACTCTTGTTGACGCCCGCGAGCACGGCAGGCGCCCAGAGCCCTGTCAGGATCTTCAGCGTCGAGACGTCGAGATTGCGGTAATGAAAGAAGGCCTCGAGGGCAGGCATTTCCCGTGCGAGGAAGCGCCGGTCCTGGCAGATGCTGTTGCCGCACATGGGCGAGGCCTTCGCCGCGACGTGCAGCGCAAGGAAATCCAGGGTGAGTCGCTCTGCCTCGGCAGCCGTGGTCCGGCTGACCCGCACGCGCTCGGTCAGGCCCGACTTGCCATGCTGCCGCGTGTTCCACTCGTCCATCAGGCCAAGGACTTCCGGGGGCTGGTGAATTGCCAGCACGGGTCCCTCGGCGATGACGTCGAGATTTTTGTCCGTCACCACCGTGGCGATTTCGATGATGGAATCCTGCCGGGTATCGAGACCGGTCATCTCCAGGTCGATCCAGATCAGCCGGTCTGCCGGTAACTCCATGGGCCCTGCTCCTTCACTCATGCTGTACCCCTGACCGATGACATCGACCTCGACGGGCGCGGCGGATTCTAGCAAAGCGCTGGTCGTCGCCGCCCACGGCCGCCGCGGACAGCTGGCCCTTGCCGACGGTGGCCGGGTGCCTTTCATGGTGCGGGGCCGCCACCTCAAGGTCTGTTGCGGCGATCGCGTGAGCTACCAGGCCGGCGCCGGGCGCGCGGACGAGCCCGTGGTGGTCACGGGGATCGAGCTCCGGGACAACGAGTTGCAGCGCGCTGCCGCCCGCGGCGGGCTACCGGAGACGATCGTCGCCAACGTCAGCCACCTGATCGTCGTGATGGCCGCGCTGCCGGCGCCCGACCTTTACCTGACCGACCGTTACCTCTGTGCCGCGCGACTGATGGGTGCAACGGCCTGCATCGCCTGGAACAAGTCCGACCTGGCCGCGCTGCCCGCCGCCGAACTCGCCGTGTACGAGTCCCTGGCCTGCCCCGTGTGGGAGGTATCCGCGGCGACAGGTGCCGGCATTGAGGCCCTGCGCGCCTGGATCGGGACCGGCACCGCGGTGCTGGTCGGCCAGTCGGGCGTGGGGAAGTCATCGCTGTTCAACGCCCTGGTTCCCGGTGCAGAGGCCATCACCGCAACGATCTCCGCGGCCAGCGACGAGGGCCGCCACACGACGACAGCCTCGGTACTGCACCCGCTACCGGGCGGCGGCAGCCTACTCGACACGCCGGGCGTCCGGGATTTCGTCCCGGCAATCCCCGAACGGGCCGCGATCAGCAGTGGCTTCATTGAAATTGAGGAAGAAGGCCGCCAGTGCCGCTTCAGGGACTGCAGCCACCTGCGGGAAAGTTTCTGCGCCGTGCAGGAGGCGGTGGCCGAGGGCCGCATCGACCCCCGGCGCTACGAGAGTTACCGGCGGCTGATGAACCTCACCCGGCAGGCCGGGGCAGGCGGCCACTAGCTAGTCGGCCAGGACAGGCGTCCGGGCCGTGATCGCGTGAGACAGCGTGCCGGCATCGACGTATTCCAGCTCGCCGCCCATCGGCACGCCGTGGGCGATGCGCGTGGCGCGAATCCCCCGCTCGCGCGCCAGGCTGGCCAGGTAGCCCGAGGTTGCCTCCCCCTCGACCGTGGCGCTGGTGGCCAGGATGAGCTCGCGGATTACGCCCTCGGCCAGCTGGGCCTCAAGGAGCGGGACTCCCAGCTGGTCTGGCCCGATGCCGTCAAGCGGTGAGAGCCGGCCCATGAGCACGAAGTACCGCCCCCGGTAGGCGCCGGACTCCTCGATCGCGATGACGTCGGCCGGCGTCTCCACGACACAGGCCAGCCCCGCATCCCGCCGGGCATCGCCGCAGGTGGTGCACAGCGCGGTCTCGGCGAACATCCGGCAGCGCGAGCACAGGCCGATCTGGGCGAGCGCGGCCTGCAGCGCCGAAATGATCCGCTGCGCACCCTCCCTGTCGCGCTCCAGCAGGTGGAAGGCCATCCGCTGGGACGACTTGGGCCCGACGCCAGGCAGGCAGCGGAGCGCCGTCAGCAGGTCCTGCAGGAGCGGCGTGAAGGCCATTGTCAGAAGGGCAGCTTCAGGCCGGGTGGCAGGCCAAGGCCGGCGGTCATACCACCCAGCTTGTCCTGGACGGTGCGCTCGACCTTGCGCAGCGTGTCGTTGAGGGCGGCCACGAGCACGTCTTCGAGCATCTCCCGGTCATCGCCGACGAGGCTCGGATCGATGGTCAGTTGACGGACCTCGTGCTTGCAGGTCATGCGGATCTGCACCAGGCCCCCACCCGCCTCGCCGGTGACCTCGAGGGTGGCCAGTTCGTCCTGGGCCTTCTGCATCTGGGCCTGCATCTTCTGGGCCTGCTTCATCAAACTGCCGATATCGGCTTTCATGGACTGCTCACTTCCGGGAAGGGGACTTCGGGTTCTTGCGGACGGACTCGGGAATGACCTCGGCGCCGAACAGTTCGGTCATCTGCTGCACGTTGCTGTCGGCGGCAATCCGCTCCCGCGCCAGGCGCAGGTCGTCGTCCTCGGACTGGGCCTGGCGTGCCGCCGGCGTGTCTGCGGCAACCTCGGCCGCTTCGACGACGGCGATCTGCACCTTGACGGCGGATCCCAGCCGCTGTTGCAGGGCCGCCGTGAGCCGGTTGCGGAGATTGTCCGTCAGCAGGTGGCCGTTCCGCTTCGCCAGCGACAGGCGGATCTCGAAGGGCGACTGGGCCACGAGGGCACAGTGGGCTGCCAGCTGCCGCGCAGCGCCATCGAGGGTCAGCGTGCCGACAAAGACGGGCCAGTCGCTGACATCGGCCGCGGCGGCGCTCGGCGATCGGGGGGCGACCGGTGCTGCGCCTGGCGCCGCGGGTGCCTGGCGGAACGGCGCCACAGCGCTCCTCGCTGCCGAGGCCGCCGGGGCGGCACCGGGAACGGCCTCCGGCGCCTGCCGGTCGGGGTGAAAGGCCACCATGCGAATCAGTGCCATCTCGAAGCCGGTCCGGGGATCCGGCGCGAGCGCGAGATCCCGGCGGCCCATCACCGCAATCTGGTACAGCAGCTGGACCGTTTCCGGAGACATCTGCCCGGCAAGGCGCACGAGCAGCGCACTGTCATCCTCGGCGCCCGCCTCCGGGTCCAGTGCTTCCGGGCCCGCCACCTGCACAACCGCGACCTGCTGCAGCAGGGTCGCGAGGCCGACGAGCACGTCCTCGTAGTCCGGGGCGAGCTCGTCCAGTTCCCGCACCTGGGCGAGCAAGCCCGGGGCATCGGCAACAGCAAGCGCCTCGATGAGCGCCGTGGTGCGCGCCCGGTCCAGGCTGCCCAGCATCTCCGCCACATCGGCGTCGAGCAACCCGCCGGCGCCGAAGGCCAGTGCCTGGTCCAGCAGGCTCAGGCCGTCGCGCATGCTGCCGGCGGCCGCCCGGGCCAGCCGCGCGATGGCGCCGGCCTCGGCACGGATCCCTTCCTGGCCGCAGACCTGCGTCAGCCGCTCCACGATGGTCGCGTGGGGCAGCCGCTTCAGGTTGAACTGCAGACACCGGGACAGGACCGTGACCGGAATCTTCTGCGGATCGGTGGTTGCGAGGAGGAACTTGACGTGCGGCGGGGGCTCCTCGAGGGTCTTCAGCAGGGCATTGAAGGCGGGCTTCGACAGCATGTGCACCTCGTCGATCAGGTACACCTTGAAACGCCCCGCCGCGGGCGTGTACTGGGCGTTGTCGAGCAGCTCCCGGGCATCGTCGATGCCCGTCCGGGAGGCGGCATCGACTTCCAGGAAGTCGACGAAACGCCCCTGGTCGATGGCCACGCAGCTGCTGCACTCGCCGCAGGGCTCCGCGCTGACCGCGCGTTCGCAATTCAGGGCCTTGACGAAGATCCGGGCAATCGTGGTCTTGCCAACGCCCCGCGTGCCGGTGAATAGGAAGGCGTGGTGGAGCTTGCCCGAATTGAGGGCGTTCTCGAGGGCCCGCACGACGTGCCCCTGCCCTGCCACGTCGGCAAAGGTCTTCGGCCGCCATTTGCGTGCAAGGGCAAGGTAGGTCATATGGATATGGCGCTGCGGGCTTACCGGAACAGGAACAGTGAGCCCGCGCCAGCCGCACCCCGGCGCCCGGCATTACCGCTACCGCTGCTTCCTTCCGGACCTGACGGGGTTCACGGCTAGCCACCGCGGGGGGACCAGCGCGGACCCGTTGACAGGGTATGCGGTGGCCCCTGTTTGGGCAAGTTCGAGCGTGGGAAGGCGTGGTGGTGGATGTATTCCGGGGCCAATAGACCCAGCCCAATGGCCCGATACCGCTCAGCTACAGGCCTTTGGCCTGAGATTGCCTACGCCCGGGAACGGGGAAGCCAATCGGTTCAAGCAAGTATTATCGCTCTATCATCACGGAACCGACTTGACATTGATCTCGCATCCAGGACGCCGCCGGCTGTGCCTCCTCAATATTCATCCGTACCGGCTTCGTGTCGCCAATCGGCGCTACTCATCGCGCATCCTTCTCCAATGAAAGATGCGTGCGAACAACGTTGATTCTTTTCGCATCAACGCGAGGGCGACGCGTCGACCCATCTCCAGCGGCGCAGTGAAAGGGCGGCAAACGCGCTGCCGAGAGTCGCGCCGGCCAGAACGTCCAGCACCACGTGCTGCTTGATCGCCAGCGTCGAGTAAGCGATGGCCACGAACCAGAGCCCGTTTAGCACACGCAGAGCTGTCGGCGTGCGTATGTGCTGCAACAGGCGGTCAATCCAGATCGCCGAAAACATCGCCGTGGCGATATGCAGCGACGGGCAGGCGTTGCCAGCCGCATCCACGCCCTTCAGCATGGCGAACCCGGCGTGACCCGACAGGTCAATGCCCGACGGTGGCACGGCGGTCGGCCAGAAGTAGAAACAGGTCAAACCCGCTACGCACAGCGCTGCGGTCCAGAGCGCGTAGACCAGGCCCTCGCGCAGCGTCAGCATCATGCCCGGCGCGATTCCCACGTACAGCCACAGCGAGAAATACGCCACCAGCGCCTGCGGCTGGAACGGGATCAGCCGGTCCAGCGACGTGATCGGCATCTGAAACACCGGAAATGCCGGGTAATTCAGCGTGTAGAAGTAGCCGACGAAGAACACCCACATGAAGGCGCTGACGCCGAGCACCTTCAGCACCAGGTGGCGCCGCAAGCGCAGCGTCAGTCCCGCGCGCCACGGGCTGGGCAGGTCCGGCAGCAGGGGCAGTTCCACGTGGCGGCTCAGTTCAGGCCACCACTGATCGAAATGACTTGACCCGTGATGTAAGCGGCATCGTCTGACGCCAGATACCCGACCAGGCCGGCTACCTCCTCCGGTAACCCGGCCCGCTTCATGGGAACCAGTCGGGACACCGCCTCCGCATCAAAACTCTGCCCGGTCATCCGCCCGGTAATGATCCCCGGCGCCACCGCATTCACCGTTATGCCGCGACTCGCCAGCTCAAGCGCGAGGGACCGGGTGGCGGCGTTGAGCGCTCCCTTGGCGGCAGCATAATTGACCTGGCCGCGGTTCCCGATGAGGGCCGTGATGGACGAAACATTGACGATTCGCCCCCACCGGCTGCGAATCATGGGCATGGTAAGCGGATGCGTGACATTGAAAAAACCATCTACAGAGACATTGACGACGCGGTGCCACTGCGCCTCGGTCATGCCGGGAAACGCCGCGTCATCATGCACGCCCGCGTTGTTAACCAGGATCTGGATCGGGACGTCCGCCACCAACTTCTCAAGGCAGTGGCGGGTGGCAGTAGCGTCGGTCACGTCGAATACCAGCGCCTGGCTGCAGGGGGCTGTGGCATTGAGTTCCTCCACGAGCAATTCGGCGGCCACACGATTCTGGTGGGCATGAACGTAGACATAGCACCCGGCGCCGGCCAGGCGCCGGCAGATCGCCCCGCCGATTTCGCCACTGGCACCCGTCACGAGCGCGCGCCTGCGCTTGTCCGTCATGATAAAGCCCGTCCAGGCCGTGGGCCGGTTGACCCCGGACCGAAAGCGATTGACGCCCGCCCGGCGAGCAGAACGCGTGTCGCATCGGACACGGAAAAGTCATACAGGACCATCGCGTCATCACCGTGAACATAGGTGGCGCTGGCGAAAATGCTCGCCGCCACGTCGTCGAGCCTCGCCACCGCCAGCGTCACCCCACGAACACTGGCTAGAAGCCCGGAACGGGACATCAACATGGCATCCGCCTGGAGGAGAGCCTGATGCACGGCCATGGCCTGGGCTGCGTACTCGATGCCGCAGGCAGCGCCCAGGTAGCCGTGGGCCCGCAGCGGATTGTCCGGCGCGCGGTGCGACTCGCTGCGGCACCGGATGCCGACAGGCGTCCACGCGACCACTTCATCCAGCAGGCACATGCCGTATTGATGAGGAATGCGGGCCGCAATCCAGTCGTGATCCAGCCTCACGAGCTCACCTCGATGCGCAGCGTCTGTGGCTGGAGATACCTGACATTAACGGTCGTGGGCTTCCGTGCCGCAATCGCCTCCAGGAGGACCAGCCCCTGGGCGGCAGGTATTGATGAGAGCATCCCGTGCAGATCAGAGTGGGCCACGCGATCCGGGTCACCCGCATCCAGGCGAACCTTCAGACGCGCGAGGGCATTGCGGCCGGGTTCGGGCTCGAGGACCAGTGCGATGGCGAACGGCGCAGTGATGGCACGCGCCGCCCGTAGCGGCGGCGGGTAATCAATATCGTAGGCAATGAGGGCCGTTGCGGCGCCCTGCGTCGCCACCTGGACCACCGCCTCAAGCAGGCCCGCGGCAAAGCTCGCGTCGTAGGCGCAGATCGTGGTCGAAGCCACCTGCGAGCCCGTGGCAATGCTCCAGTAGCCCGCCGGCGCATTGTGGACCGAGTTGTGGAACCTCGTCGGTGACAGCTCCCGATTGGCAGTGGCAAGGGTCTGGCAAATCTCGTGGCAATTGTCCCCGTCGCCACTGGAGGATGAAAAAACCAGGGGCACCCCCCCCGGATCCGCATTTGCCTGCCGGGTTGCCTCGAGTCCGGCCGCGAAGGCGAGCCGGACCACGCGGCCGGTGCGGCGCCGCTCCGTGGGAGGAAGGGTCTCCGGAACCGGCAGTACGGTTTCAGTCCAGACCCAACTTTGCGCACCCGACAGCACAGCATGGGTCTCCAGCCAGCCGCACAGACCCGGGCCCCGGACGCCGATCCCGCTGACGTAGGCTACGAGGTCGTTCATGGGCTATCCGGGTTCATTGGAGCTTGCCGAGGACCAGACTGCAATTCGTTCCGCCAAATCCGAACGAATTGCTCAACACGCAGGCGAGCGGCCGCGCCTCGCTGGAGACAACGTAGTCGAGGTGCAACGCCGGATCAACGCGGGTGGTATTGACCCCGCCCGGAATCAGGTCGTGCCGCAGGGCGATGGCGCCAATGATCGCCTCCACGGCGCCAGCGGCACCGAGCGTGTGGCCCGTGGCGCCCTTCGTGGAGCTGCACGGCACTGAGTTGCCAAAGATACCCTCCACCGCACGACTCTCCGCACTGTCGTTGCTCCGGGTGCCAGTACCGTGGAGATTGATGTAGCCCACCTCCGCCGCCGCCGTACCTGCCGCCGCCAGGGCGGCCTGCATGGCAAGCCGGGCACCGAGCCCATCCGGATGCGGAGATGACAGGTGGTAGCCATCACTGGACTCGCCGACACCAAGCAGCGCGATCGTGTCCGGGTCGTCGCGGTCGGAAGGCCGCTCCAGCAACGCAAAGGCCGCGGCCTCACCGATGGAGATTCCATCCCGGTCAATATCGAAGGGACGACACGGATGCGCTGACGTCAGCTGCAGGGAGTGAAATCCGTAGAGCGTCGTCAGGCACAGAGAGTCAACACCGCCCACCACTGCAGCGTCAATGAGGCCCAGCGCCATCATCCTCTGGGCGCATCCGAAAGCCTTCGCACTCGACGAGCAGGCCGTCGATACAACCGCTGCGGGACCTTGCAGCCCCAGCAACTGACGGGTGAAGTCCGCGACGGAAAAGGCGTTGTGGGTGCCAGCATAGTGGAACGTGGCCGGCAGGGCCCCCGTCGTGACGTCACGCTGTCGGTAGGCCAGCTCGGTTTCGAGAATGCCTGAAGTGCTGGTGCCGATGAACAAGCCGACCCTGCGTGGCCCGACGCGGCCAACGCAGGCGGCAACAGCGTCGAGGAATCCGTCCTGGTGGAGCCCGAGGAAAGCGAGCCGGTTATTGCGGCAGTCGAAGCATTGGTAGGCTCGGGGCAATGGCGTGCTGTCGACGCCCGGGACCAGGCCGATCCACGTGTCGAGATTCACGTCTTCAAAGCCGCATCGGCCGAGACCACTCCGTCCCTCCCGCAACGCACCGGTCAGTTCCTCGAGACCCTGGCCAAGGCAGGTCGTCGCCGTAAATCGGGTCATTACGAGCGGGGTCACTTCAGGGCTTCCCGGAGGGTGATGGCCTGCAACCTGGCGAACTCCACAGTCTCCAGGAGCCGCGGAAGCACTTCGAGGATGACCGGCCGGCCTGTATCCGTACGGGCGGCATTGCCGTCATGTAGCAGGAGTATGTCACCGTCACCGAGGCGCCGGGTCAAGCGCTCCAGTACCTGGTCCGGGCGGCCGTTGACGGTGTCGAAGCCGCGGCGGGTCCAGCTCGCGAGGCGCAGATCAAGTTCCGAAAGGATGCCGTCCAGAAAGGGGTTCCGCAGGCCGGCTGGCGCCCGAAAAAACTTCGGCCGCTGGCCCGTCACGCCGACAATCGTGTCCTGGGCCCGAGCGACTTCCGACTTCATGCGGCGGGGCCCGAGCACGGAGAAATGGTGCAGGTGGTGCTGGCTGTGATTCTCGATGCAATGTCCGCGCACCAGTATCTCGCGACTGAGGGCGGGATGCGCGGCGACCCGTTCGCCAACGCAGAAGAACGTCGCCCGGACACCGGCCTCATCGAGGACGTCGAGGACCAGCGGCGTGACGGTGGGGTCAGGCCCATCATCGAGGGTAATCGCCACCCTGCCGCCACGGGTAACGGTGGAGGTCGGCAGATGACTCCAGTTTGGTCCCAGCCAGCCGCTCCGGGGCCAGAGCCCCGTCGCCGCCAGCACCGCATGATTCGAGATCACCAGACCCAGCGCCCACGGCCAGAGCGCGGGATTCCAACCCACAAGGCCTGTGGCGGCAGCATGGAGCGCGAGCGAGGCGGGTATCAGCGGCCGGCTGCGCCAGCCCGACCCCGATCCGACGTGACTGGATGGCGACATCGAGAATCCCTAAGATTGCACCGGCATAGTCACTGCTCTTCAGCGCTTTCCGCAACGTGGCCGCCGAGGCCAGCGCGGAGGCCATTCTTACGGTTCAAGATCCGGGTGCCGGTCGTTGCGGCGCCGCCATCAAGGCCGAGAACAGTAGCGCCATGAAGGCGCCGGGGGCAATGGTCATACCCAACGCTGCGAGCACTGGGGCCGGGGAAAACGCCAGTACACCGAAGCCGAGAACCGCAGCGAGGTTGGCGATAACGAGCGAGGCAAGCATGGTCGTCTGGTCAGCGGCCTCCGACTTTGTGAGGCGACATTCGAAAAACAGCGAGTAATTTGATCCCACGGCCACGATCAGCAGTAGCCCGACCAGGTGCATTATGGTCAAGGCACGTTCGCTGGCGGCCAGGAAGGCCATGACGACAAGGACTGCAAGCATCAGCGGCGCCACCACCCTGGCGACCCGCACCAGCGACCGGAGCGAGACCAGCAGCAGCAGCACTATGGCCCCAAAGCCGAGCAGCGAGAGACCGATAACCTGGGACTGGTAGCCAGCATAGATGGCGTCGGACTCGTGCTTCATGTTGACGACCATCGCCGTAACGTCGGGCGGCAGGCCGCCCAACGCGCCAGTCACCCGGGACGCATCGATCACCGCCGAACTCGGGCCACCGGCGGCGGGCCGGAGAGGTAGCAGCGCGACGGCTTGATGGTCGCGCTGCATCAGAAGCGCATCAACACCGGCCGCCAGCAAGGTGCCATCGAGATCCGCGCGGGTCACCAGCGGGGCTGTTCGAGCACGCTCCACAGCGGTGACAAACGGCTCCAGACGGTCCGCCTGGATCGGCAGGGTAGCGACGGCGGCCTGCAGCTGGTTCCGCAGCACCACCGCCGAAGGTAACGCAGCCTGTCGCCAGCGCTGCAATTCAAGGCTCGGCAGGTACCGGGCCGGGCTGTCGAATCCGCCGATCTCGCTGGAGCGGACCAGGGACTCGAGCCTCGCCCCGACACTCTCGGCGGCGCGCAGTGCTGCCTGGTCGTCCGGCGCACGGATCACGATCAGGTCACCCATGCCAGAGGCGCCAAGGTCGGCGCGCAGGCGGGCATCAAGCAGCTGTTCGCCGGCAGATATGGGACTCAGCGCGGCCAGGTCGTTGTTCCACAGCCCGTCCCAACGGGCGAATAGAGTGCCGACGGCAATGAAGGGCAGGATCCAGAGCAGTTGGCGATACCGCTGCAGGTGGCTGATGCCCCGCCCGACGACAACTCCCAGGGCTGTAACGGGGTAAGCGGTCCAGCGCCGGGGAAGCATGTCCGGCAGCACATAGCGAGTCACGAGCGCGGCGGCCAGCAGGCCCGTCATCGTGTAGAGCCCGAGTTGCGCGAGGCCGGGGAACCTGGACGGCAGTAACGACGCAAAGCCGCACAGGGAAGTGAGCAGACCAAGCCGGACCGTCGGCCATACCGTGCTGACCCATTCACCGCACGCCTCCGTCCCCCGACTGCGTCGTGCCTGTGTCAGCAGGTAAATGGAGTAATCCACCGACTCGGCGATCAGGATCACACCAAACCCGAGGGTCACGCCGTGCACCACGCCGAAGGCCAGCGCCACCGCGGCGGTACCCGCCAGCGCCCCGGAAATGACCGGCAGGAATCCCAGTAGCAGGCTACGCAGGGACCTGTAGGCGAGCAGGAGCAGCGCGGCGATCAGCAGCGAACTCAGCACGGAAAGGCGGATCGCTTCCCGCTCGATGGTCGCCCGCGACCGGACGGCAAAAACACCGGGGCCACTCACCTTCAGGTCCAGGGCCGCGGCTGGCGGACTGGCGCCGCGCAACCTGTCGAACTCGGCCCGGATCACGCTTATGGCCTGCTCCTGGCCGTCCATGTCGGAACCGGAGGCGCGCGTCTGCGCGATGAGCAGCGCCCCGGTCCCGTCGGCGGTTGACCAGACGCCGGCGCGGTAGCGCGGGCCTGCGACCGGCGTCAGCTGGTCGACGATCTGGACAGTCTCACCGGTTGGATCCGAAAGCAGCAGCTCCCCGGGGAAAAGGCCCGCCGAGCTCGCCATGATGTCCAACGTCTCCCCAATGGCGTTGCGCAGCCCCGGGACGGTGAAGAGCCCAGGCCCCACCGCTCTGCTTAGCAGGTAGCGATGCTCGAAAACAAATGACTTCTGCCCGGCCACTGCCGGCTCCCGGCCATTCCCGACGACTGTAAACGCGGGGTTCCCATGCAGGCTAGCCGCCATGTCCTGGGACAGCTGTGCGCGGGTCTCGGCGTCACCACCGTCTATGGCCATAAGAATGACCCGGGACACCACGCCATCCCGCAGCTCGTCCACCAGAACCTGCTGCGCGGCTGACGGCCGTGCTGGCAGGAACGCGGTCATGTCCGCCACGAAGTGCGCCCGGGCTACGACCCATGCGCCTGCCGCAAGCAGGGCGAGCCAGATGAAGATACTGACGGCGCGCGGACGCATTCAGCGATCAGCGATCAGCAGGCGTGCCGAGGGTCATGACGGATTGCTCACCGTTGGCAAGTTTCATCGTCACGATCCTGATGGCATCGGCCGCACCCTGGATCCGGATGGACGCCAGGTCGGCCGCCACCTCGCCGTCCAGCGGCGCGAGGAGGAGCGTCCACTCCTCGTCGGAGCCGCTGAACTCCACGCGAAAGACACGCTCGAGTGCTGATCGATCCCCGGCCAGCGTCGCGCGGATACTGTCGATGTACGGTGCCACCCGGGGGTAATCCGCAAGGGCCACGCGGTATTGCTTTTGGCGCCGTTCAATGATCAGGGTTCCGCTCTCGACTACCAGGCGCTGGGGCCGCGGTAGCAGCGTGCGTTTTTCCAGCCTGTCGGGCGCGTCGTAGAACAACTCGCCGGACGACTCGAGCGGACGATCGAGCGCGGTGGCACTGTAGCTCTCGGTGAAGGTCACGTGCCCATGCTCCCGCTGCCGGAATCTCATCAAGAGCTCATCGAGGGCGTCGCCCGCCGCCGCCCCGGCCCCGGGGGCCGCAAGCAGGCACGCGAGGAGCATTACCGCCCCGGCAGCCGCCGCGCCAGTCCGCGCCAGCATCGAGCGGCGGCCCATCACCTGCTGCGGCCCTGACCCGACCCTGCGACCGGGCGTACCTGCCAGAAGTCGAAGAAGTTGAACCAGTTATAGGGCTGCGCTCGACAGTGGCGCTCCACCGCCGCCGCGTACTCCTGCACTGCGGCGCCGACTGCCGCTGCCCCGGCCCCTGCCTCTGCCGGCACGCTGGAAAAGTCCGCGATCCTTTCCAGCACGATTCGGTATCGATTGCCGCCGGTGTAGAGGCCCGCCATGAAATAGACCGGGCACCGGAGCATGGCTGCAACCCGGAAGGGGCCCACCGGAAACACCGCCGGCGCACCGAGAAACATGCACTGTTGACCCGGTTCGTCTCCGGTGCTGCGATCACCAAGCATGCCCACCAACGCACCCGCCTCGAGACGATCCCGGATTTCCAGCATGGCAGACAGCTGGCCAAGCGGGATGATATCGGCCTTCAGGCGCGGATTCAGAGCCTCCAATGTGGCACTGACCTTGCGCGCGTTGTCAGCATACATGGCCATGGCTACGTCGCGCCCGGTCTGACTACGGCCGATGGCCCGCAGCACCTCGAAGCTGCCGAGATGCGCACCCATGAGTAGTGCCCCACCCCGCTTCTCGAGGGCTGACAGCAACAACCTGTCTCCCTCGATGGCAATGTCAAAAAGATCAAGCCGGCCGTTCAGAAGGAAGACGCGATCGTGAATGGTCGAGGCAAAAGCAAGGATGTGTCGGAACCGGTCACCTGCAGTCGGCAAACGGGACAGGGCGCGCCGGAGATAATCGAGCGAGTGCCGCCGGGCATCGGGTGCGAAGAGAAAAAAATACGCGGTGATTGCGTAGAGGACTATCCGGCTGGGGCGTCGACCAAGCCGAAGGGAAATCCAGCTCATCAGCCGCAGCAGGAGTCGGGAACCGCGCTCGCCACGCGCCAGCCAGTCTGGCGACGCCGCCCCGATCAACGACCCGGGTTTGCCTGCCTCAGGTCGCATCGGCTGCTGGCGCAATGCCCGGAATACTGAAGGTTCCGCTGGCGACGACCCGATCCGGCGCCCGTATCGCAAAGTTGACGCGCCCACCTTCAACACGCACGAAATCCAGGCGCAACTCCTCACCAGGACGGGCCGGGCTGGCGAATTTTGCGTTCACGATGCTGCACTCCGTGAGTGTGACACCGGAGGCCGCCGCAATAGAACGCAGGGACTCGTCGAGCAGAAGCACGCCCGGCACTATGGGATTGCCTGGAAAATGACCAGCGAACGCCGCATGATCCGGGGGGATCGACAGGACAATCATGGTGCCCACTTCATCCTGGGCCGTGGGTCGCCCTGACTCAGCCACGGTTCACCAGCGCTTCCAGGACGTGCCGGGGAAGCTTGCCGGTGGCATTGCGGCGAATCTCCGGGATCATGAGCACCGGTCGCGGCAGAAATGCGGGATCAATGCGTTCGCGCAGCTGCCGGGTAATGGCTGCCGCATCCAGGGTCGGCGCGACGACCAGTGCGCCCAGGCGAGCGATGCCGGTCCCGGAGGATTCGCCGTCCTCCGGCAGGAAAAAAGCGCCGTCCAGCACGCCGGGAATGCTCATGAGCTGGTGATCAAGGAAGGCCAGGGAGCTGCGCTTGCCCGCGACATTAACCAGGTCCGCCGTCCGGCCGTACAGCAGGAAGCGGTCGTCACCCATCTTCTCCAGCATGTCTCCCATGGGGGTCGGCGCCTCTACATGCCCGCCGTCAATCCACGCCTGGCCGTCCCGTGCGGTGAGGCGCACTTCGGGCCACAGCCGCCACTCATCCGTTGCGGTGGTGCGCCGGCTGGCAATCTGGCCCGTTTCGGTGGAGCCATAGATTTCCAGCAGCGACGTGCCATAGCGAGCTTCCAACTCGACCGCCAGCTTCTTCGACAACGGCGCCGTGGCTGAGAGGATGAGCTCGACTGGCGGCAGCACCACGTCAACCGCCAGCAGCGTCCGCAGGTGGACCGGCGTTGATACCAGCACCCTGGGCGCCGGCAGGGCAGCCAGGGCAGTGGCAATGTCGGCTGGAAAGAATGGCCGTTCTGCACAGAAGGCACTGCCGCTGTGGAGCGCCACAAGCACGGATGACTCAAGGCCGTACATATGCTGCGGCGGAACCGTGGCGACAATTGAGCGACCACCACCGTGAGCGAGCCCCATGCGCTCGGCCTCGACCCTGACGCAACGGACTAACAGACCCCAGGTCTTGGCATGGGGGACTGGCACACCCGTCGAACCGGAGGTGAAGACACAGGCAGCAAGCTGGTCTGCCGGAACACGCGGTACGGACCACGCGACCGAGTCCGGACCTGGACCTGGACCTGAAGGGAACCGGACCCTCGGCAGGTCGATTTCACAGGCCGGGTCGTCCGTGAGGCAGATGGCATCGGGAGCGTACTGCCGCAGTTTCCGGATGACCTCCGGTGTCTGCGTAGAGGGCAGGAGGCTCACCCGGCCTGACAGGAGTCCGGCGGCGAAGCCGACCGTAAAATGGTAGCGATCCTGGCAGGCAAGCAGCACGTGTCTCGTAGCAGGTAAAACTGCCCTGAGGTGTGCGATGTCAGCGAGAAACTGGCGGGCATGAATGGCGTTGCCCCGCTGATAGGCGACCACGTCATTGGCATGGCGATGGGCAAAAAGCGGGACGCCGTCCATGATGGAAACTCAATTAGTGAGCCGTGGGCTCAGGATGGCATCAGCAAGTCCGGTGCTCGGTAACGAATTCCGCCAGGCCCCTGAGCGAACGGAAGATATTTTGGTTGTCCGGGCTGTTGGCCTTGATTTCCACTCCGTAGCGCTTCGAGACGACGAGGGAAATTTCCAGGATATCAATTGAATCGAGCCCAAGGCCGTCGCGGTAGAGAGGCGCTTCAGGGTCGATGTCGGCCGCCGGCACGTCCAGGTTCAGCGCTTGCGTGATCAGCAACGCAATTTCCCGTACCAGTTCTTCGCTGGAAGGACGTTGCCCTGCCTTCTCAGGCGTGTGCTGATGGTCCGGCATGAGGTCAATTATAGACGATTGGCCCGCTGCGGGTCCGTGGTATGGTCAGCAATAGCCTGGGAATCTCAGGCAACGGAGTCAGCCGTGCATCCTCCGCACCCTCCCCTTCAGAGCTACTACCCGGGCGAGCCACAGCGCCGAAAATGGGTCCGGGACATCTTCAGCCGAACCGCCGGGGACTACGACCGCGTCGAGCGGGCGATGGCCGTTGGCACGGGGTCCGGATATCGCCGGCGCGCCCTGATCAATGCCGGCCTCCACCACGGCATGGATGTGGTGGATGTGGGCACCGGCACGGGGCTGGTGGCGAGCGAGGCTGCGGTCATCGTCGGCGATCCAGCCCGGGTTACCGGCGTCGATCCAAGCCCGGGCATGCTGGAGCATGCGAAGGTCCCGGCCGGCGTCCGGCTTCTGGCCGGGAGTGCTGAACACATTCCGCTGCCTGATGACTCCGCTGATTTCATCAGCATGGGCTACGCCCTTCGCCACCTGGACGACCTGGCAACGGCCTTCGCTGAGTTCCAGCGGATTCTCAGGGCGCGGGGGACTCTCTGCATTCTTGAGATCACAGTGCCGCGCAGACCTTGGGCACGCTGGGCCCTGAAGACCTATATGCGCCGCATTGTCCCCTTGCTGGCCTCCCGCTTGTCGAAGCACCGGGACACCCCGGAACTGATGCGTTACCACTGGGACACGATAGAGGCCTGCATCGCCCCAGCCGCTGTGATGGACGCCATGAGGCGGGCCGGCTTCGTCGCCGTGAGCCGTGATGTCGAAATTGGAATCTTCTCGGCCTATCGCGGACAGAAGGCGCCGGTTGACGGGCAGTCACCCCCCTGACAACCGCCTCTTTACCAGCACCGGCAGTCGGACCAGAAATTCCACCACCAGCCGAAAATGCATCCAGGTCAGGAGTGCATTGTCACGGCCATAGCGAAAATGCGAGATACCACCCTCCGCCGCGGGAAAATACCGTACGGCGGCCGGGATATTCACGATAGGTAGTCCGTACCAGCTCAAGCGGACGGCGGCTTCCACATCGAAATCAAAGCGGCGCATCCAGGGCTGGTGTCGCATGACCCGCTCCAGCGGTGCCGCCGGGTAAACGCGGAAGCCGAACAGGGAGTCATGGACGCCAGCCCAGAGGGTTTCCAGATTCGTCCACCAGTTCGAGATGCGGCGCCCATATACGCGCAAACGCGGGGCGCCGGCATCGAACACGGGCTCGCCGAGTATCAGCGCTTCCGGCGCCGCAGCCGACGCTGACATGAACTGCGGGATCTGGGCCGCTGGATGCTGGCCGTCAGAATCCATCGTGAGCACGTTCGTAAAGCCTGCCTGCAAAGCCTGATGCAGGCCGTGCAGGACAGCCGCGCCCTTGCCGCGATTTTCCGGCAGGACCAAGACGCGGAGGTGTGGATCCTGGCCGGCCAGCGCCAGCAGTTCCGCGGCCGTGCCATCGGTACTGCCATCCACAATGACCCACACCGGCGCCCAGTGTGCGCGAGCCGCCGCCACTGTCTTCAATACCCGGGGTCCCGGGTTGTAGCTCGGTATGAGGACGACATGTGTTGTGGAAACCTGCATACGGCCAGCGTCATCCGGCCTTATGCCGGAGCAGCCGTACCGCGAGCCACCTGTTCTGGACGGAATCCGCCAGTTCCTCGCGGAAATAGCTTTCCAGTTCGCGATCAAGCGCCCTGGCGTCGTCCGGCGCCGCAAAGCGCCGCCCGAGCCGCACCCTGAAGCCGATGGGAAGTGGCGTCCGCCGGACTGGCGACCAGCCCTTGCTCAGGCACGGTGAATCAGTCTCCAGGATCAGTGCCTGCACCGGCACACCCGCCCGCTTGGCAATCAGCCCAACGCTTGAGGTGAAGCGATTGACCGGCGGCTGAATCGTCCGCGTGCCCTCAGGAAACAACAGCAGCATGCCCCCACGTCGCAGCTCAGTTACGGAATCCCGCACCATCCGTCGCGGCGGCCGATTGCAGATGTAGCCGGCGAGGCGCGCGCTGACCCCGAGGAACATATTGTTCATCAGGTCTGATTTCATGACGCAGGTCACGTTGGGGTGGCGCGAGAGGATCAGTATTGCGTCGATGAGGGAGGGATGATTGGGCGCGAGAATGATGCCCGGTTCGTCACGCAGGGCATCAAGCGCGTCGAGGTCCAATCGGTACGCTCCAACCAGCGTCAGCCAGCAGCCGTAAAGCCGGGCGGCGCGGCTGATGCCGAGCCTGCCAATCCTGACGCCACTACGGCGCGACAGGAGCGCGTAAAGCGGCAGGGCGGCCGCCGACAGCACCAGGCAAGTTGCGGCAAAGACGGCCATAGAAACGTAGATCACCGCATAGTCCCACAGTGCCTGAAGCACGCGGATCATGCCGGCACAGGACTCCCTGCGGCCTCGATTTCCACCAGCAGGTCGCTGCGACAGATATCAGCCTGCAGATAGGTTATCGCTACATCGTGGGGAAGTCGCTGCGCCATCACCTGGCGAATCGCCCGAAGGTCCCCTGGATGCCGGACGTACGCCTTGTACTGCAGCTTCTGCATGGAAAATGTGCCGGCGTCGGTCAGTTCATTTGCGCCATCGACAAGCACCGCAATGTTAGTCATGGTCTCATGCGCCTGGGCTGCGGCGTCGCCGGCATGAACGGTCCGATGACCGACAACGCTGGCCGTCCCGGAGATTAACAGTAGGTCCCCGAGGCCTTGGGAAGCAATTGCCGCCCGCGAGAATGTGGGGCTGTCCGGACCATATTCCCGAGGGTAATGGTAAGCGCTGACCTGACGCGGATTCTCGAGGGTCCTCGCAGGCGCCGGGCTCGCAAGGAAGTACACGACCAGGGAACCACCGGCTGGCGAACCAAGGGCGCAAGCCGCAGGAGGCGCGCTGTCGACGGCCCGCTGATGGGCCAGGAAGGCCCGGCGCCGCGCGCTGTTGAATTGCCGGTAGCGCTCTCCTTCCGGCGTTTCCCGGTTGATATCGGGCAGATAGTTCCAGATCCTGAGCAGGTGGGGATACCCCAGCCGATCGAGTGTCGAGAAAATTTCCGCATAGGCGTCGGAGGTGGCTTGCTGGACCGCCGTTGAGTCATCCGCTGTTGAGCCATCTGCAGTGAGCCGTGCCGACGACTCCTCCCGGAGTTCGATGCAGCCGAACAGGACCTGCGGCGCCGCACGGTACCGCAGTTGACCGCTACGCCCGGCCACGATCGGTTGCACGCACCGCCAGACTTCACACGTCTCGGCGCCCGGTCCGAGATTGCGCAGCCCCGTGAATGCAAAGGGAATGTCAGTATGCTCGGGCGCCGCGGATCGCTGACCAAACCGCGCGACACCTAACACTGTCTGCCACCAGTCGCGGGGACGGTCCGCCAGTGCAGCGGCAGGCAGGCATTCAACTAGAAGTTTGTCTGGGACCACCAGGGAACGTCCCGGGCGGCTGCCGACCGGCTCATGCTCATTCGGCCATAGCCGACCCGTGCTAATTGGAAACCATCTTGGTGGAGGTGGCAAAGGTCCATGCCACAGCCAGGCCGCCCATCACGGAATGCCGGGTCTCCACCAGCGGACTGTCGACGAAGGCGGCGCCGGCCAGGTTGTCGTATCGAAGGAACCCCCCTATCCAGATGTGACCAACCCGGCGGCTGACAGTCCCAGTGACCATGGCTCCACTATAACCCCCCGTCGCGCGGTAGGCGCGACGTTCCGGCGTGGCGTATTGGGGCTCCACGTCGTAGTAGTAAGCATGGTACTTGCGGTCCGCAAACAAGGTGCCGAGACTCAAACTGGCATTCCAGCCGGACCCTCCGCTTTCATAGTCCCAGGCGACCTGCGGATTGAAAACCCATCCCTCCGGATCGACCCGCCGAAAATTGGTGACCACGGCCGCACGGACCGGCACCCGGATCTCCACTTTCTGCCGCGGTGAAGGCGCTGCAATCAGCACCTCCAGGGCCGGCCCGATTTCCAGTGCGCCATCCAGATCGGGCATGCCTTCACGCGCGCCGCCGGCGTCACTCTCTGCGGGAATGGCGCCGCCGAGACTCAGATTCAACTGGACACGTTCCGAGTGAAACAGGCTGGCGCGGATTCCATCGCGATCGACCTTCAGGATGTCGCCCCGATAGACCACATAGGGAAACGGCAGCAGGTAATATTTCTGGTCACGCGACCCCCGATAGGCGGGGAAGCTACTGGGAAACGCCCCGATGCCCACCTCCCAGAGCGGTAGCTCGTCTCCCACCGCAGATCCCCCATACGATGCCATGAGGACGGTGAGCGTCAGCTTCAAGAGGCCGCGGCACCCGGATGCCACCTTCACGATCGTGGGATTCATCGACTATTTGAACCTACCGGTCGCCACCAAGGCCCGCCAATGCACCTTGAAGAACACTGACCAAGTGGCGGAGAGGGTGGGATTCGAACCCACGTTACGGGGTTACCGTAAACACGCTTTCCAAGCGTGCGCCTTCAGCCACTCGGCCACCTCTCCAGTCTGTCTTTGTGTGCGGGTCGAAAGCGGCGAGCAGGTTAGCCCACCGGGCTCCCGCCTTCAATCGACCGGCCCGCCTATTTGGCCGGGGGCGCGGGTGCCGCCGCAGGAGCCGCAGCAGGATCCTTGCGGAAGTAGTCCGGTGGCCGGGCCAGGCAGGCGGCGCCCTGCAGCGCCTGGTCAGCGGCAGCCGGCGGAACCGTGTAGCTGGAGGCCTGTCCCGGCGCGGTGAGCCCCTCCGGAATGGTGATGTCCGGCACGCTGGTACTTTGCTGGTATTCGGAGATGTCGCTGCAGTGGGCGTTCGGATCCTTCGCCGAGAAACAGCCGGCAAGGACCAGGCTGAGTGACAAGCCCAGGGACAGCGCGACCAGGCGAGCCGCTGCGCCGATACCGCAGGGAACCCCGCCGCTCAACGCTGTCCGCCCGCTGACGCCCGGGCGCCCGATGGTTCAGCGAGCAGGCCGGCCTGGCGCAGGGCTGCCTCGATCACCGGCTGTGCGGCCACGCTGAGGCGCGTCAGGGGCAGCCGCAGCCCACCGGGAATCAGGCCAAGGCGTTCCAGGGCCCACTTCACCGGGATCGGGTTGGATTCGATGAACAGGTCCCGGTGCAGGGCCTCGAGGCCCGCGTCCAGTTCTGCGGCCAGGGCGGCGTTGCCCTCGAGAGCCGCCTCGCACATATCGGCCATGATCGCCGGTGCCACGTTGGCGGTCACCGAGATGACACCCTGCCCACCCCGCAGGATGAACTCCCGGCAGGTGGCATCGTCGCCGCTCAGTAGCAGGAAATCAGGGCCACAGCCGACCCGCAGGGGCTCGAGGCGGCCGAGGTCGCCGGTCGCCTCCTTGATCCCGACGATGCCCGGATGGCCGGCAATCCGGGCCACGGCGTCGGGAAGCATGTCCACGCCGGTTCTGCCGGGCACGTTGTAGAGGATCACGGGCCGGTCCAGGGCGTCGGCGATGGCGGCATAGTGCCGGCACAGGCCTTCCTGGGTAGGCTTATTGTAGTAGGGCGTGACGATGAGGTAACCGTCGATAGGGAAGCTGGCCACGGCCCGGGACAGGTCGATCGTCTGGGCCGTGGAATTGGAACCGGTGCCCGCCACCACGGGAATGCGGCCGGCGGCGCGCTCGGCGGCGACGCGAATCACCTCGACGTGCTCGGCCCGGGTCAGGGTGGCGGACTCGCCGGTGGTGCCGGCAATGACGAGGTAGTCCGTGCCCGCCTCGACGTGCAGGTCAACCAGACGCTCGAGGCAGGCGAAATCCACCGTGCCGTCGGCCATCATCGGGGTTACGAGCGCGACGCTGCTACCTGAAAACATCGGGGGAACCGGGCGGGGATTGAGCCGGGGATGGTACTTCCCGCCCCCGGGGCTAGCAAGGCCGGAGGCCGCCGCCATCGGGCGCCGGTCGCGCCTCCAGGGGTCCTGGGGGCCGCTTGCCGGTCATTGAATTCCCGGTACACTGCCTTCCGTTCCGCAACTCCCCCAGATCGAATCCATGGAAAAGCTTCTGGCGGTCACCGCCATCGGCCCGGACCGCGCCGGTGTCGTCCGCGACCTGAGCCAGGCCGTGACGTCTGCCGGTGGCAGCATCCGGGAAAGCCGGATGATCGCCCTCGGTTCGGAATTTGCCGTGATGATGCTGGTGTCCGGCAACTGGCACACCGTGACCAAGCTCCAGAGCGCCTTTCAGGCGTTGCAGCAACAGTCTGACCTGACGGTAACGGTCCGGGAGACCCAGCCGCGGGCCGCCGAGACGGCGGCGCCCTACCTGATCGACGTCGTGACCCTGGACCACGAAGGGATCGTCTTTGGCCTGTCGAACTTCTTCGCGGCGCGGGGACTCGAAATATCCGAGGTCAGTACCCGCCGGTACAATGCACCGCACACCGGCGCCCTGATGTTCGGGGTGCAGATGACCATCAACGTCCCCGGCACGCTGCATGTGGCGACGCTGAGGGAGGAATTTCTCGAGTACTGCGACGAGCAGAATCTCGACGCCGTCATGGAGCCAGCCCAGCGCTGAAGCCGGCCGGACGGAGGAACAGCACGCATTCTTAAAAGGCAGTGGCACCGACCATGAGCACCATCACCCTGGGCAAGACCGTTCCCAATTTCAGCCTGCCCGCCACCGGGGACAAGACTATTGACCTCAAGGGACTGCGCGGCAGCAATGTCGTCGTCTATTTCTACCCGCGGGACAGCACCCCCGGGTGCACGACGGAAGGCTGCGATTTTGGCAGCCTCCACCAGAAGTTCCGCCGGCTGAAGACCGTGATTCTCGGGGTCTCCCGGGACTCACTGGCATCCCACGAGAAGTTCAAGGCCAAGTTCGAGTTCCCGTTCGACCTCCTGGCCGATGGCGACGAGACACTGTGCACGCTGTTCGACGTCATCAAGGAAAAGAACATGTACGGCAAGAAGGTGCTCGGTGTCGAACGCAGCACCTTCCTCATCGACACCGAAGGCAAGCTCCGCGCCGAGTGGCGCAAGGTCTCCGTCAAGGGCCACGCCGCGGCGGTCCTGGCGGCAGTCGCTGAGCTCTGAAGGCAACGGGGCCGGGACCGGAGACAGAATGCGCCGCCTGATTGCCTCACTGGTCGCGCTGACACTGCTGCTGCCGCCGACTGTGCCGGCAGCTACCGGTGACGACCTGCCTGACATTGGCAGCCCTGCCAATGCCGTGCTGTCCCGGGAAACGGAACTCCAGATCGGGCGCTCGATCTACCGCAGTCTCGTGGATACCGACCGGGTGATGAACGATCCGGAAGTCCAGGAGTACGTGCAGGACATCGGCCTGAAGCTGGCGGCCCAGGCGCAGGACGGTGACTTCCGTTTCAGGTTCTTCGTGGTCAACGATCCCGCGATCAATGCCTTCGCCCTGCCCGGCGGCTATGTCGGCGTCCACTCCGGCCTGCTGCTCGCGACGGAATCCGAAAGCGAGCTTGCCGGCGTGCTGGCTCACGAAATTTCCCACATTACCCAGCGGCACATCTCCCGCGCGGTCTTCGCCAACCAGCGGAGCAGCATCCTGACTATGGCGGCCATGCTCGGTGCCATCCTGCTGGGCGCCGTCGGAGGCAGCGGTGATGTCATCACGGGCGCTATCGCCACGGCCCAGGGAGTCGCAGCCCAGCAGCAGATCAACTTCACCCGCGGCAACGAGTACGAGGCCGACCGGGTGGGCGTCGGCGTCCTGGCGGCTGCCGGCTTCGATCCCATGGGCATGCCCTCCTTCTTCGAGACCCTTGCACGCCAGTCCGGCCCTCTGGCGAGCCAGGCACCCGAGTTTCTGCGCACGCACCCCGTCACGGTAAATCGCATCGCCGAAACCCGCGAACGCGCGGCGAGCTACCCGCGTCCGGTCGTCCAGGACGCCGCGGGCTTCGCACTGACGCGGGCGCGGGTCCGGGTCCTGTCGAGCCCGACACCCGCCAAGGCGCTCGAGTACTTCGAGGGCCAGCAGCAGGATGGCAAGCAGCCCCGCGACACCGGCACCGACTACGGTATAGCGCTGATCCGCATGGAACTCGGCCAGTTCCAGGAGGCGCGGGCGCTGTTCAGCCGGCTGCTGGCTGAAAACCCCGGCATCATTCCGTTCCACACGAGTCTCGCCGGCGCGGAGCTCGCCCTCGGCGAGCGGGACGCGGCCTTTGCCGGCTATGAGAAGGCCATGGGCCTCTTCCCGCGCAACACGCCCCTGACCATCCACTACGCCGAGGCGCTGCTCAACGACGGGCAGGCCAAGAAAGCCCACGCGATCCTCCTCGACCTGCTCAACAACACCCCGCCCACCGCCGAGCAGGTGCGGCTCATCGCGCTTGCCGCCAGCGCCGCTGGCGACACGGCCGATGCCCACTACTACATGGCTGAACTGCACCTGCTGAAAGGCGACGTAATCATGGCCGCAGACCAGTTGCGACTGGCACTTTCGATTCCCGGCCTCGATGCCGTCCAGAAGGCGCGCTTTACTTCCCGCCTCGCCGAGATCCAGGAATGGCTCGATCGCGAGCAGGCGAGCCGCCGTCAGCAGTCATCGAACGGGCGGCGCCCGTGACCAGCTTCACCGGGAGACTGCGCTTGAATGGTGCCCGCCTGACGACACGACCGGCCCTGCTCGCCATGGTGTTCGCGATTACAGTCACGGGCTGCGCCAGCCGCAACGCCGCCACCGCCGGGGAGGCCTACGACCCGCTGGAGCCGGTCAACAGGGTGATGTACCGGGTCAACGATTTGGGGGACAAGTACCTGCTGCGGCCGGTAGCGGTCGGCTATACCTACGCCCTGCCCCAGCCCATCCGCACCGGCGTCAGCAACGTCTTCAGCAACCTACTCTACCCCGTGACCATTGCCAACGACTTCCTGCAGGGAAAATTCCGCCAGGTGGGGCACGATGGCGCCCGCTTCCTGCTGAATTCCACGGTGGGACTGGCCGGGCTGTTTGACCCGGCGACGCGGCTCGGCCTGGAGGAACACGATGAGGACCTCGACCAGACGCTGGCCGTCTGGGGAGTCGGTGAAGGCCCCTACCTGGTCATTCCGCTGTTCGGTCCGCGGACCCTGCGGCACCTGGTCGGCGATGCCGCTGACGCGCCGCTGACCCCGTTCTACGGTGCCCTGGACAGTGACTCGAACGTGGCGCTCGGCGCATGGTTTCTGAACCAGGTGGACCGCCGCTCCCGGTTCCTGGACACGGACAACCAGGTGTTCGAGGCCTACGACCCCTACACCTTTGTCCGGGATGCCTACCTGCAGAACCGGCGCTACCTGGCCCTGGACGGCGACGTAGCGGAAGACAATTCCTACCTGGACGATCCCGAGACTTACAAGCCCGGGCTGGACGAACCCGATTCCGGGGAGCGGTAGCCTTCGGTCAGCAGCGATTCCACGCCGCTCAGGCGCGCAATTGCCAGCAGTTTCTCGGGGATGTGCTCGAAGGCCAGGGAGCGCCCTTCAGACCGCGCCAGGCGCAGCCACTCCAGGAGCAGCGCCAGCCCGGCACTGTCCACGCTGCTGATGCCCCCGAGGCTCACCGTCGCTGCGGGCACCCCGGCGAACAGGGCCCTACCGTCAGCCAGCAAGGTGCCCGCCGTGTCGAAAGTCACGGGTCCTTCCACCGCAATGACGCCCGGCGCGGCGGCCGTCAGGCCCGGACCGGGCCCCCGGGCTACCTTCACTTGGCGCTGCCCGATGGAGCACTGGTGGTAACCCGGGCCGCGTCGGCCTTGAGCCGCGCGATGACTGCATCGATGCCACGGTCGCCGAATTCCGCATTGAACTGGTTGCGGTAATTCTGCACGTAGGAGATGCCCTCGATACGCACGTCAAAGGCCCGCCAGCCAGCCGGCGTCTTGTGCAGCGAGTAGAAGACCGGCAGCTTCGTGCCGTCCGCCAACTGCATTTCCGTCTTGACCACGGTACGCCGGGGATCGGGCGGACCGCCGGGGCCCGGCAGGATCTGGACCTTGTCCTTCTCGAAGCGCAGCACGTAGCGGGCATAGCTGCGCAGGAGGAAGTCGTAGAAGGTGTCAACGAACTGCTTGCGCTGGGTCGGCGTTGCGGTCCGCCAGTACTTGCCCATGACGAGGCGGCCCGCGTAGTCCGTATCGAACACCGGCAGGAAGACCTGGTCCACCAGCTTGTAGAGGGCGGGCGGGTCCGCGGCCAGCTGGTCCTGCCGGCCGCTGATCTGCGCCGCCAGCGCATCCGCGGTCTCGCGCACGATCTGCTCGGGCATGCGGGGATCCGCCGCCAGGGCGGTCACGGCCAGGAGGCTGAGACTTATGGAGGCAAGGATGCGCATGGGTGGCTCCGGTTACTTGGTGGACGGCTCGGTCGAGGGATCGGGCTGGCCGACGGGCGCGCCATTCCCGCCCTTCTCCGCCTGATTGAACAGGAACTTGCTGATCAGCTGCTCCAGTACTACCGCGGACTGCGTCAACTGCAACTCGCTCTTGTCCTTGAGGTACATATCCGAGCCACCGGCACCAATGCCGACGTACTTGCTGCCAAGCAGGCCGGCGGTAAGGATGCTGGCATCCGAATCATCCGGTATGCGGTTGAACCGGGAGTTAATGCGCAGGGTCACGATCGCATCCAGCCTGTCGTTGTCGAAGGCTATGCCCTCGACCCGCCCGATGTTGACGCCCGACATCGTCACGGCTGACCGTACCTTCAGCCCGGCCACATCGTCGAAGCGCGCAGTGACCCGGTAGCCCTCGTCGCCGGCGTATTCCTGCAGGTCCGTGGTCTGAGTAGCCAGGAACAGCAGCGCGGCAAAACCAAGAAGGATGAACAGTCCGGTGCCAAGTTCCCTGGTGCGGGTACTTTCCATAATTGAATAACCCTTAGAGAAGGTAGGCGGTAATAACGTAGTCCAGAACGAGAACCAGGATCGAGGTGGTCACGACTGTGCGCGTGGTAGCCAGGCCGACGCCCTCGGCCGTCGGCGGCGCATTGTAACCCTCGAACACGGCCACCAGCCCGGCCGTCACACCGAACACAAAGCTCTTCAGGACGCCCTCGTAGATGTCCGGGGGATCGACGAACTCCTGCATCTGGGACCAGAAAGCGCCGTTGTCCACGCCCATGACCTGCACGCCGATGAACCAGGCGCCCAGGATGCCGACGGCATTGAACACTGCCGTCAGCAACGGCACCGAAAAAACGGCGCCGAGGAACCGCGGCGCGATAATCCGCCGGATCGGGTCGATCGCCATGACCTCCATGGCCGCCAGCTGGTCGGTGGCGCGCATCAGGCCGATTTCGGAGGCCAGGGCCGTACCGGCGCGGCCGGCAAACAACAGGGCGGTGACCACGGGCCCCAGTTCCTTGAGCAGCGTGAGGGCGACGCCAGCACCGAGGATGTCTTCCTGGCGCAACCGGGAGAGCGAGTCGTAACCCTGCAGGCCGATGACCATGCCGACAAAGAAAGCGGACGTCATGATGATGACGAGCGATAGGACTCCCGAATTGCGGACCTGCTCCGAGACGAGCCGGGGCCGGGCCAGGGCCGCCGGACACTGCCCGAGGATCGCAACCAGGAACAGGATCGCGGCGCCCAGCTTGCGCAGCGACTCGAGCGCGCCAGTCCACAGCTGCAGTGCCAGTGTCATCGCCCCGCCCCCAGCAACTGCTCGGCATAGTCGGGCGCCGGGTAGTGGAAGGGCACGGGCCCGTCAGCTGCACCTGTCATGAACTGGCGCACCAGCTCCGACGGGCTGTCAACGAGGTCCCGTGGTGGGCCCGACGCGATGACCTTGCCCTCCGAGATCACGAAGCAATGATCCGCGATCTGGCTGATCTCGCTCACGTCATGGGACACGACGATGCTGGTGAGGCCGAGAACATCATTGTTCAGCCGGATCAGCCGCAGGACGACACCGAGTGAAATCGGGTCGAGGCCGGAGAAGGGCTCGTCATAGAGCAGCAGCTCGGGATCAAGGACCATGGCGCGGGCCATCGCGACCCGGCGGGACATGCCGCCGGAAAGCTCGGCGGGCATCAGGCCGGCGGCCCCGCGCAGCCCGACTGTATTGAGCTTGGTCAGCACGACGTGCCTGATCAGCTCTTCGGGCAGGCGGGTGTTCTCCCGGACGGGAAACGCCACGTTCTCGAACACGTTGAAGTCGGTCAGGAGCGCGCTGTTCTGGAACAGCATGCCCATCCGCCGGCGCAGCCTGAATAGGTCGCGCCGGGACAGTTCGGCCACGTTCTGGCCCGCCACCGTGACCGTGCCGGCATCCGGCCGGAGCTGCCCCGTGATCATCCGCAGGAGCGTGGTCTTGCCCGTCCCGCTGGGGCCCATGATGGCCGTAATGCTCCCGCGGCGGATGCCGAGATCCAGCCCGGAAAAGATCGGGCGGCCCGAGCGTTTAAAGCGGACGCCACTGACTTCTACGAGGTTATCGTCAGTCACTGTGTCGGGCGGCTTCCATCGCCTGTGCAACGGCAGCAAGTGACTCGGCAGTCATGACATCAACCTCCAACAGTGATTCAGGTACGGACCCGGGGAGCTCTGCGGGACCCGGCCTGGCCCGTGCCCGTGCAGCGCGAAAGAATAGCAAATTCCTCCCGCCAGCCGGTCGCCGGGGTTTGGCAACAGGGGCATACTGGACTAAGATAGTCCCATATAGATTTCTACCTGCGGGAGACCACCCCACATGCTCCGCATCAGCAAGCTCACCGACTACGGGACGATGATCCTGGTGCACCTCGCTGCCCACGGCGGGCCTGCTCACAAGGAGCACCTCTGCTCGGCCAGCGACGTGGCGGCCGGGACGCGCCTGGCCCTGCCCACGGTGCAGAAACTTCTCAAGCTGCTTGCCCGGAGCAATCTCGTGCGTTCCGTGCGCGGCGCCGAGGGGGGCTATATCCTGGCCCGCTCCCCGGCGAGCATCAGTGCCGCCGATATCCTTGACGTCCTTGAAGGGCCGCTGAGCATCACCGAGTGCAGCACGTCGGACAGCCGCTGCGAACTCGAGGACGGCTGCCCCGTGGGTGGCGCGTGGCAGAAGATCAACCGCGGCATCCGGGGCGCCCTCGGGGAGATCACCCTGGCGGACCTGGCCCATCCGCCCCGGGAATTCCCGCTCGTTGACCTGTCGGGACGCACCGGGCGCCTGCGCCAGCGCGTGCCGTCCAGTTAAGGGGATAAACACATGACCGGCAATGCACCCAATCAGGCGCTTGAAGAACTCATGGGCCGGCGCTACGCCCACGGCTTCGTCACGGACATCGAAGCCGACACCGTGCCGCCCGGGCTCAGCGAGGACGTGATCCGCTTCATTTCCGCGAAGAAGGGCGAACCCGGCTTCCTGCTGGACTGGCGCCTCAAGGCCTACCGGCACTGGCTGACCCTGCGGGAGCCCCGCTGGGCAAAGCTGCACCATCCGCCCATCGACTACCAGGGCATCTCCTACTATTCCGCCCCCAAGGCTCCGCAGGGTTTGAAGTCGCTTGACGAGGTGGACCCCAAGCTGCTGCAGACCTACGCCAAGCTCGGCATACCGCTCCACGAGCGCGCCCGGCTGGCCGGCGTGGCCGTGGATGCCGTCTTTGACAGCGTCTCGGTAACGACCACGTTCAAGGACAAGCTGGCCGCAGTTGGCGTAATCTTCTGCTCGTTTTCGGAAGCCGTCCGTGAGCACCCCGACCTCGTCCGGCAGTACCTCGGCAGCGTGGTCCCCTACCGTGACAACTACTTCGCGGCTCTGAACTCCGCCGTGTTCACCGATGGTTCTTTTGTCTACATCCCCAAGGGCGTGCGCTGCCCGATGGAGCTGTCCACCTACTTCCGGATCAACCAGGCGAACACGGGCCAGTTCGAGCGCACGCTGATCATCGCGGAGGAAGGCAGCCACGTGAGCTACCTGGAAGGCTGCACCGCGCCCCAGCGTGACGAGAACCAGCTGCACGCCGCCGTCGTGGAACTCGTGGCACTGAAGGACGCCACCATCAAGTACTCGACCGTGCAGAACTGGTACCCGGGCGACGAGGAAGGCCGGGGCGGCATCTACAACTTCGTGACCAAGCGCGGCGACTGTCGCGGGGCCAACTCGCGCATCTCCTGGACCCAGGTCGAGGCCGGGTCGGCCATTACCTGGAAGTACCCGAGCTGCATCCTCCGGGGCGAAAACTCCGTCGGGGAGTTTTACTCCGTGGCCGTCACCAACAACCTCCAGCAGGCCGACACGGGCACCAAGATGATCCACATCGGGCGCAACACCCGAAGCACGATCGTCTCCAAGGGGATTTCCGCCGGCCGTGCCCAGAATGCCTACCGCGGCCTCGTGAAGATCTTTCCCACCGCGGAGAACGCCCGCAACTACACCCAGTGCGACTCCCTGCTGATGGGCTCCCGGTGCGGCGCCCACACCTTCCCGTACATGGAGGTGCGGAATCCATCGGCCGTTGTCGAGCACGAGGCCACGACGTCGCGCATCGGCGATGACCAGCTCTTCTACTGCCGGCAGCGGGGCCTGTCGACCGAGGACGCCGTGAACCTGATCGTGAACGGCTTCTGCAAACAGGTCTTCCGCGAGTTGCCCATGGAGTTCGCGGTGGAGGCCCAGAATCTCTTGAACGTCAGCCTGGAGGGTGCGGTCGGTTAGATCCCACAATGCCGTTGGAACCTGTAGTCCCCAATTCAATACCCCTGCTGCAAGTAACGGGCCTGCGCGTGGCCGTGGCGGGCAAGGAAATCCTCACCGGGCTCGACCTCACGGTGCGCGCCGGCGAGGTGCACGCCATCATGGGCCCGAACGGGTCGGGCAAGAGCACGCTCGCCCACGTCCTGGCCGGCCGGGACGGTTACGAGGTCACCGGGGGCTCGGCCACCTTCCTCGGCCAGGACCTCCTGGCCATGGCGCCAGAGGAGCGGGCACGCGCGGGCGTATTCCTCGGCTTCCAGTACCCGATCGAGATACCCGGCGTCAGTAACGTCTACCTCCTCCGCTCGGCGCTCAATGCCCGCCGGGCCGCCCGGGGCGAGCGTGAGATCGATGCCGCGAGCCTGCTGCGGCTGGTCAAGGAAAAGGCCCGCCTGATGCAGATGAACGAGAGCTTCCTGCAGCGCGGAGTCAACGAGGGCTTTTCGGGCGGCGAGAAGAAGCGCAACGAGATCTTCCAGATGGCCGTGCTCGAGCCGGTGCTGGCCATCCTCGACGAAACGGACTCGGGCCTCGATATCGACGCGCTCAAGGTGGTGGCGAATGGCGTGAACAGCCTGCGCAACCCGGAGCGGGCCTTCGTCCTCGTCACCCACTACCAGCGACTCCTCGACTACATACGGCCGGATTTCGTGCACATCCTCGCGGGCGGCCGGATCGTCCGGACGGGCGACCGGACGCTGGCCCTGGAACTGGAAGCCGGCGGCTACGACCAGATCCTCGCCGCTGCCGCCCGCTAGGGCGCCGACCGTGACCGCATCAACCCCACACGAGTCCAGCACCGAGCCATCCGGCACCCGCCAGCCGTGGCAGATCGCGGCAGAACGGCAGTCGCAGGCCGGCCCCGAGACCGGCTGGCTGTCCCTCCGGCGAACAGCGGCCCTCGGGCGCCTCGGCGAATCCGGCCTGCCGAACACCGGCGAGGAGGACTGGCGCTACACCAGCCTGGCGGCCTATACCCGGCGCTGGACGGATTACCTGGTCGCGCCGGCGCCAGCCGCTGCACCGGGCCACCCTTCGCCGCCACCCGGGGTGTCGGCCGGTATTACCGTGGACATCGTCGACGGCGTCCTGCAAGTCCCGGCAGGCGGCCTTCCCGCCTGCCTGCCGGCCGGACTGACCGTTCGCTCCATGAATCCCCGGGGCCCCACTGGCCCCGCGGAGGACCTGTTGCGGCGCCTGGACGCACGGCCCGCGGACAGCCTCGTCGATCTGAACACGGCGCTGCTCGCCGACGTGGTGCTGGTAACTACCGCTGCCGGGGCCCATATTGCCGAGCCCGTCCACGTGCGCGCCGTCAGCCGTGGCGGCCCCGGGTTCGCCCAGCCCCGCCTGCTGGTGGACCTGACGCCGGGCAGCCAGCTGACGCTCATCCTCGAACACAGCGGCAGGGGCGGCGCGCTCGTGAACGCCGTCGCGGACATCTGGCTCGCCCGCGACAGCCGGCTCGACCTCGTTCGCGTGCAGTCCCTTCCAGACGACGGCATGCTCACCGAGACCACCCGCATCGAGGTGGGGGAAGCCGCCTCGGTGGCGGTGACCAGCGTGGACCTCGGCAGCCAGCTGTCGCGGCATGCCATTACCGTGGCTCTCGCCGGGACCGGCGCCTCAGCCACGCTCGACGGCCTGTTCCTGGCGGACGGCCACCGGCACATCGACAACCGCACGCTACTGGAGCACCGAGCGCCGCAGACCACCAGCCGGGAGACTTTCCGCGGCATTGCAGACGATCACGGCCGGGGAATATTCAACGGCAAGATCATTGTCCTGCCCGGGGCGCCGGGCAGCAACGCGGCGCTCACCAACCGCAACCTTCTCCTGTCATCCACGGCCGAGATCGACACGAAGCCCGAGCTCGAGATCTACGTGGATGACGTCCGCTGCAGCCACGGGGCGACGACGGGCCAGCTGGATGCGGCGGCCCTCTTCTACCTGCGTTCCCGTGGGCTCGACCCGGCAACCGCCCGGCAGGTCCTCACCTCGGCATTCCTGCGCCAGGGCCTTGAAAGCATCGGTGTGCCGGTATTACGCAGCCGCCTCGATGCACAGTTGCAGGCCCGCCTGACCGGACCGGCTGCGCGAGGTGCAGCATGAGCGCCGGCTGCCCGCTGGACCTGGCCGCCGTGCGCCGGGACTTCCCGATCCTGGCCCAGCAGGTCAATGGACACCCCCTGGCCTACCTGGACAATGCCGCCTCATACCAGCGGCCGGTGCAGGTGCTGGATGCCATCCAGCACTACTACACCCACGATCACTCGAACATCCATCGCGGCGTGCACACCCTGAGTCACCGGGCGACCGATCTCCACGAGGGCGCCCGGGAGACCGTCCGGGCATTCATCAATGCGGCGTCCGTCCGGGAGATCATCTTTACGCGCGGCACTACGGAGGCAATCAATCTCGTGGCCTCCAGCTTTGGCCAGGGCCTGCGGGCCGGCGACGAGATTCTCATCACGACCATGGAACACCATTCCAATATTGTTCCCTGGCAACTGCTGTGCGAGCGGCAGGGCACCGTGCTGCGTGTCGCGCCGATCAATGACGCCGGTGAACTCCTGCTGGACGACTTCATGCAGCTGCTCGGCCCGCGGACCCGGCTGGTCGCCGTGGCCCACGTGTCGAACGCCCTCGGCACGGTGAATCCCGTCAAGGCCATCATCGCTGCCGCGCGGGCCCGCGGAATCCCGGTACTGCTGGATGGTGCCCAGGCCATCGCGCACCAGCGGGTCGATGTCCAGGCACTGGATTGCGACTTCTATGCCTTCTCGGGCCACAAGCTCTGCGGCCCGACCGGGATTGGTGTGCTCTATGGCAGGGAAGCCATCCTCAGGGAGCTGCCTCCCTACCAGGGCGGCGGGGACATGATTCTCACCGTCAGCTTCAAGGGCACGACCTACAACGAACTCCCCTACCGCTTCGAGGCGGGCACCCCCCACATTGCTGGCGCGATCGGCCTGGCGGCCGCGATCGACTATCTCAATGGCCTCGGCATGCAGAACATCGTGGCCTGGGAAGCGAGCCTGCTCGATTACGCGACCGCGTCCCTGCAGGAATTACCGGGCCTGACGCTCGTCGGCACCGCGCGGGACAAGGCCAGCCTGGTGTCGTTCAACCTGGCCGGCATCCATCCCCACGACCTCGGCACGATCCTGGACCAGCAGGGCGTGGCCGTCCGGGCCGGGCACCATTGCGCGATGCCGGTCATGGAGCGCTTCGGCCTGCCGGGCACGGCCAGGGCCTCCTTTGCGTTCTACAACACGCGCGTCGAGATCGATCAACTTCTAGCGGGGCTGCGCCTGGCGCAGCGGATGCTGGGCTGATGTCCGGCGAGGCCCGCGATCTGAAGACGCTCTACCGGGACATCGTCCTGGAGCACAGCCGTCACCCGCGGAACCAGCGTCGGCCCGAGCGCGTCGACCGCGAAGCCGAGGGTCACAATCCCCTGTGCGGCGACAAGGTGCGAGTCTACCTGCGGTTGCGGGACGCCGCCCTGGAGGACGTCGCCTTCGAAGGATCCGGTTGTGCCATCTGCACGGCCTCGGCCTCGCTGATGACCGAGGCCACGCACGGATGCACCGCCGATGCCGCCCGGGCCGCCGCCGAGCGCTTCGAGGAAGCGCTGACGTCCGGCGGCACCGCCCTTGCCGGCGACCTCGCGGCCTTCGGTGGCGTCAGCCAGTACCCTTCCCGCATCCGCTGCGCCACGCTGCCCTGGCGGACGCTGCGGGCCGCCCTCGACGCCGCCCCGGGCACCGTAACCACCGAACCGAAGAGCTCATCCCGATGAACAGTGTTGATAATGAACCCGTCGTCATCCGGCGCGACGTGCAGGGCCTGATGGTGCCCTCCGGCATACCCGTGACGCTGCCGGTCGACGCCCTCGTCTATATCACCCAGGCCATGGGCGGCAGCTTTACGGTGTACTACGAGGGCAATCTCGTGCGCGTGCCCGGCTCGGACGCAGACGCGCTGGGCAAGACCCCGGTCACGCCGCCCGCCCTGCCCGCCGATGCCACCGACGAGCAGTTCGAGGCGCTGGTGTGGGAGCAGCTGAAAACGATTTACGACCCGGAGATTCCGATCAACATCGTCGAACTCGGCCTGGTCTATGACTGCGCCATCTCCCGCCAGGCGGACGACCAGCGGGCCGTGAGCATCCGCATGACCGTGACAGCGCCGGGCTGCGGTATGGGCGAGATCCTGGTCGAGGAGGCCCGGCAGAAGGTCGGCATCATCCCGACAGTTGCCCAGGTGGATGTGGACCTGGTCTTCGATCCACCCTGGAACCAGGAGATGATGTCCGAAGCGGCGCGGCTCGAAGCCGGCCTCATGTAACCAGCATGCAGCGCCACCTGACGCTGATCCGGCATGCCAAGTCGTCCTGGGACGAGCCGGGGATAAAGGACCGGGACCGGCCGCTGAATGCGCGGGGCGAGCGGGACGCACCGGAGATGGGCCAGCGACTGCGGGCCCGCGGCGCGCGCCCGACCCTGATCCTGACGAGCCCCGCCACTCGCGCGCGCCGGACGGCGCTGATCATCGCCCGGGAGATCGGCTATCCGCAGGAATTCCTCCAGCGCGAGGAAGACCTGTACCTCGCGACGCCGGATCAGGTGATCGAGGTGCTGGCCCGCCAGGAGAGCAGCTTCCGGGACGTGATCGTCTGCGGCCACAACCCGGGGCTGACGGAGCTCGCGAACCGGCTGACCGGTGCAGGCATCGACAACGTGCCAACCACCGGCGTGGTGGTGATCGCGCTTGACCTCAAGCGCTGGGCCGATCTGGCCGGAGCCAGCGGCGAACTCCTGCTGTTCGACTTCCCGCGCCGGGACCCGCTGCCCTGACGCGCCCCCGGCCCTGCGAGCCAGTGGCCCACCGGTCTACTCGATAGCGCAGAAGCAGTGAACGTAGATGCCTCGCGGGTCGTTGAAGCGGGACAGGATCTGCATCTCCTTGTTGACCCTCGCCAGTAACTCGCGGGCGACACCGGAGGAGTTGCCCTGCAGTCGCGCCAGTACTGCACCCAGGCCGATGCGGTCCGCGAACCGCACGGCTCCGGCGCCAATCTCGCCGGCCAGCCGCTGCAGCAGCGACCGGTCGGGCTGCAGGTAGCGCCGCCCGTAGGCGCCCTCCTCCAGGCCTGCCAGGTTCGCGGCGGCCGCGACCGCGTCATCCAGGTCCCCGATCCGGTCCACGAGGCCACGCTCGCGGGCATCGGCCCCGGTCCAGACCCGTCCCCGGGCGATCGCGTCGGCCTGGTCGAAGCTGAGCTTCCGGGCATCGGCCACCTTGCCGACGAAGATCCGATAGGCATCGTCGACTGTGGAAGCAAGCACACGCCGCGCATCATCGCCGAGCGGCCTGTCCACGCGCAGCTGCCCGGCCAGCCGGGTGGTGCCGAAGCCGTCCACGTGCACCCCGAGCTTGTCGAGCGTCCGGGGCACGGTCGGCACCAGGGCGCCGACACCGATGGAGCCGGTGATGGTCGTATCGCTCGCCCAGATCTCATCGGCCGGCATGGCGATGTAGTAACCACCCGAGGCAGCAACCGTGCTCATCGAGGCGACCACTGGCTTGCCCGCGGCCTTGAGCGCCTCGATCTCGTCGTAGATGACCTCCGAGGCAAACATGCTGCCACCGGGGCTGTCGATACGCAGGACCAGCGCATCCACGGAATCGTCCAGCCGCGCGCTGCGAATCTCCGCGGCCAGCGTGTCGCCACCGACGACCCCGGGAGGCGCCTCGCCATCGACGATCTCGCCGGAGGCAACAATCACCGCGACGTTGCGGTCACGGCCATCCTGTAGGCGCTGCTCGATCCGCATCGCAAGCGCGTAGGGCCGGAAGTCGATGGAACTGTAGGTGCCGTCTTCCGACGAGCTCTCGCCCACCAGGCTGACCAGGTAGGCCTCGGCCTCGGGACGGCTCATTAGCTTGTCGACGAGGCCTGCCGACAGGGCCGCCTGCGCGGCATTGCCCTTCGCCGCTTCGAAACGGCTGGCAAGCTCGTCAGCGTAGGCCTGGATATCGGCGGGCTTCAGCTTGCGGTTGGCCGCCACGTCCCGCTCCCAGGCAGTCCAGAGGCCGCCGAGCCAGGCCTGGCTGGCTTCCCGGTCCTCCGCCGACATGTCGTCACGGATGTAGGGCTCTACGAAGGACTTGAATTCACCGACGCGGAACACGTTCAGGTCGACCTGGAGCTTCTCAAGCGCGCTGCGGAAGAACGTGCGGTAGTACTCGTAGCCCTCCAGGTACACCATGCCCAGCTGATGCATGATCACTTCGTCCGCGCGGGAGGCGAGGTAGTACTGGTCCCGCGTGTAGCCGCTGCCGACGGCGATGACTTTCTTGCCGGCAGCACGCACCTTCTGGATCTTGGCCCCGACCAGCTGCAGCTTGGCGAGGCCGCCGCCCTGCAGTCCGTCCAGGTCAAGCACCACGGCCTTGATGCGGTCGTCAGTGACAGCATAGTCCAGGCTGTCGGTCACGTCCCGCAGCAGGGTCTGGGGCGGCTCCTGGTTGTTGACCTCGGCCAGGGCGCGGTCCAGCGGACTGCCCTCCAGCTGCTCCACCAGGGTCCCGGTCGGGTCAATCACCAGCGCCGCCGACGACGGCACGGGCACCGGCTGGCCCACCAGCCCGGCGAGCAGGAGTCCGAAAATCACGAGCAGGAGAATGAGATGCAGGACTCTGCGGAGGGTGTTCAACCCGTACCAGATCGCCCGGAGCAGGTTGCCAATGAAACGAAAAATGAACATGGCCTGGTTTCCGGCTAGCGCTGGTAACTGATGCGGTAGATGACGCCGCGCTGGTCGTCACTGACCAGCAGCGACCCGTCTGGCGCGACGAGCAGGTCTACCGGCCTGCCAAGCACCTCGTCACCGTTAAGCCATCCCTCGATGAAGGGCTCATAGGAGACGGCCGTGTCGCCCTTCAGGCGGACCAGCGTGATGCGATAGCCGGTCTTGCCGGCTTCCTTGCTGCGGTTCCAGGACCCGTGCTCGGCGATCAGGGCCTGGTTGCGATACTCGCCAGGGAACATGCTGCCCGTGTAGAACTTGACGGCGAGCGGCGCCACGTGCGGTCCCAGCTTCTGGACCGGTGCCACGGAGTCACTGCATCGCCCGGCCGCGCCAAACTGCGGATCGGCAATATCCCCGGCATGGCAGTACGGGAAGCCGAAATCGAGGCCGGGGCGTTGGACGCGATTCAATTCGCACGGTGGAACGTCGTCGCCGAGCATGTCGCGGCCGTTATCGGTGAACCACAGCTCCCCGGTCCCGGGCTGCCAATCGAAGCCAACAGAATTGCGGATGCCCGTTGCCACGACCTCGCGGCCCGAGCCGTCCGCATTCATGCGCAGGATCACCCCAAAACCTGGCTCCACGCACACGTTGCAGGGAGCGCCGACAGGAACGTAGAGCTTGTTGTCCGGGCCGAACGCCAGGTACTTCCAGGAGTGCAGGACTCCCTTGTAAGGCAGCGCCGGATCAACGACTTCCGGCGAACGCGGGCCGTCGCGCCGCTCCTCGGCAGCGGGGTAGCGGACGATGCGCTTCTGCTCGGCCACATACAGGGCACCGTCGTGGAAGGCCACGCCATTCGGCATGCTCAGGCCCTCCGCGAACTTCTGCACAACCGGACTGGCCCCGAACACGTCGCGTACTGCGTACACGGTGCCGCCGGAGCGCGTGCCGACGAACAATGTGCCCTTGTCACCCAGGGTCATCGACCGGGCGTTGGGCACGTTGGCCACCAGGATCTCGGCCTGGAACCCGGGTGGCACCTTCAGGAAGGCGGCAGGCTCGCGTCCGGGCTGGTCCAGCCTTGCGGCGGCGCAACCCGCCGTCATGAACGCTCCCATCAGGACTACAAGCCAGCGGATCATGTCTGCAACTCCTGCACTACTTCTGGATGAATGCCAGCGACAGCGCGGGCACAAAGGTGATCAGCAGCACGGCCACGAAGAGTATGAGGATGAAGGGCAAGGTGGCTATGCACACATCCAGTACGGGCCGGTTGAAGCGATAACTCGCAATGTAGAGGTTTAGACCGATGGGCGGCAGCAGGTAGCCAAGCTCCATGGTAGCCACAAAAATGATGCCAAGGTGGACCGGGTTGACACCGTAGCGGGCGGCCACCGGCAGCATGAGTGGCACCACCAGGACCAGTGCGGAAAAGATGTGCAGTATGCAGCCGATGAGGAGCAGGAAGCAGATCAGCAGCAGCAGGAAGCTCGTCTGGTCGGAGACATAGCGGGTGACGATCTCGATCAGCTGCTGGGGAACCTGCGCATCGATCATGTAGTTGGTGGAGGCCAGGGATATCCCGAGGATCAGCAGGATCCCGCCCACCAGCACCATCGAGTTCCGCACGATGACGGGCAGCCGCCGGAGCGGCACCTCGCGGTAGATCAGCAACTCGACGACGAGCACATAGACGACAGTCACGGCAGCCGCCTCCGACACGGCAAAGAAGCCACTGTAGATGCCACCGAGGACCACGACGGGCAGCGGCAACTCCCAGATGGACTCTCGTATGGCCACCCGAACCTCGCGCCAGGAGAACTCGGCGAGGGGCCGGCGGTTGGCCCGGTTGCGCCACAGGCAAAACGCAGCCAGGCACAGCATCATCAGGATGCCGGGGACAATGCCGGCGACAAACAGTGAATCGATCGAGACCTCGGCAATGATCCCGTAGATGATCAGCGGCAGCGACGGCGCGAACAGCAGCCCGAGGCTGCCTGACGAGGTCACGAGACCGAGCGTGAAGCGCTCGCTGTAGCCAGCCTGGACGAGCGCGGGGAACAGCAGCGCACCAATCGCGATGATCGTCACGCCCGATCCGCCAGTGAAGGCCGTGAACAGCGAGCAGGTAGCAACCGCGACCATCGCCAGCCCTCCGGGCAGCCAGCCGATCAGCGCTGAACTGAGCCGTACGAGACGGGCCGCTGCCCGGCTCTCGCCAAGGATGTAACCGGCGAAGGTGAACAGGGGAATCGCCAGCAGGATCGGGGTCTCCGCGATGCCGTAAATCTCGATCGGCACCGCCGTGAGATCCACGCCGGCCCGCGAAAAACCCAGCAGGGCGCCGGCGCCAATGATCGCGAACAACGGCGCCCCGAGCACCGCCAGCAGGACCAGCACCAGACTGGTCAGGATCATCGGCCGCCTGACCCGCCTGTCCTGGGCCGGAAATGCCGTGGCAGGTCTGCCACGTACCGATAGGCAATCAGCGCGAAGGCTGTCGGCAGGATCGCCTGGAATGGCCAGGCTGGCCAGTCGCGCAGAACCACGTCTTCGAATTCACGGGACCCGGCGACGAAGCGCCAGGAGTACCAGGCCAGAACGCCCGAAATCACGGCGGCGAAGACGTCCACGAGGACGGCCGCGAGCCTTCGCGACGTCTCCGGGAGGAAGCGCGAGAGCAGGTCGATGCGCAGATGGACGTTGTCACGGCTGGCCGCAATCGCTCCCAGCATCGCGGACCACAGCACCAGTAGCCGTAGCGCCTCGTCGGCCCACGCCAGCCCGCCGCCAAGCACGCCCCGCAGCAGGACCTGGGCGGCGGCGATGCCGATCATGGCGAACAGCACCAGGGCCAGCAAGGCATTCTCGATCCAGCGCCCCAGGCGCTCGGCCGGGCCGGGCCCGTCATCCGCCGGAGCGGCCTCACTCACGGCCGGTTGGCCGGAGCAGGCGGCCGCTTCTTGCGGTAGTCCTCCAGATGGCCGCGGATTTCAGCGAGCAGCGACGCCGAGAACGCGCCTTTCGCAGCCATGTCATCCATGGCCTTGGCCGTGGCCGCCCGCCATTCCGGAATCTCGGCCACATTGGGCGCCACGAACTTGAGACCGTTGGCTTTCAGCGCCTGCTCAGCCTTGGCGTTGTCCTCCCGGTTCTGCACGTCGAGACGCTTGTAGACCGCCGTCATGACCTCGCGCAGCACCGCCTGATCGGCCGCACTGACGCCCTCGAGGGCGCCCTTGTCGATCGCCAGCAGGCCGATGGTGTAGCTGAGCGGCTGGGTCGTGACGAACTTCGTCTTGGTGTACCACTGCAGGATGATGGCGCCGACGGGAGGCGTCGCGACGATGTCGAGGAGCCCCGTTTCAAGACCGGTCAGAACATCGGTAATCGGCAGCACGACGGGCGTAAGCCGCAGCGCCTGCATGGCAACGTAGCTGGTCTGATCCCCCTCGGGTACCCAGATCTTCTGGCCGCGCAGGTCGGCGAGGCCCATCACCGGCTTCGTTGTCAGGAAATAGGCAAAGCCGCCACCGGCAAAACCGTAGGAGACGAAGCCGGCTTTCTCGAGGCCGGCCGCCAGCCTGGCATCCATTTTTCCCCGGACGTAATCCACCTCGTCCTGGGAATTGAACAGCATCGGCAGTCCATAGACGAGGATGTCCGGATAGCGCTCCTCCAGACCGTTGGAGGTGAACAGTCCGCCCTGCAACTGACCGATGCGGATCTTGCGCAGCACCTTCTTGTCGTTGCCCTGGATACCGCCCCCGTAGAACTTCAGGTTGACGCGGCCACCGGTCCGGTCGCGGATCTGCAGACCGGCCGCCCTCAGGTCCTTCATCCACCCGGAACCCTCAGGCGCCACGGTGGCCAATTTGATTTCGGTCGCCGGGAGATTGACCGGCAGGCAAGCCAGCATCGCGAGGCTCACCAGATTCAGGATGCGGGAACGCAGCATCACCGGCGTGTCCTTTCTGTTGTCGGGTGGATCAGAAGTAGTCGTCGGCTGAGGCCAGGAGCTCGGTTGCCTGCTTCTGCGCCAGAATGTTGAGGAGTGTATACCCGGGCTGCCGCGGGTCCGCCGCCAGGGCCCGGTTGAGCAGTGCATCATGCAGCTCACGGTCGTAGACCAGCCGCGCGTAGCTGCGCGCGTACTCCACCAGGATGCTGAGGTCGCGGCCGCCCGTCAGCTCGAGGGCCTTATCGAAGTAGGCCCGTCCCACTTCAGGTTGACCGCCCAGGGCCGGTGGTCGCAGCGTATTGAGTATGCCCAGGTAGCTATTGACGCTGCCCGCGTCGGCCGGCTCGCCAATCACCAGCAGGCGCTTGAGGACGGCTTCGATCCGGGGAAGATCAGCCAGGGCCTGCCAGTCGTCGCTGTGCGTCCGGACGTAGGCCAGCGAGCCGATCGACGCGCTGAACAGGGCGGCCGCCTGCACTGGCTTCACCTGCGCAAGCCGCGGGTCAACTTCGGCAAAGGGCAGGCCCTCGAGACCGCAGGTCGGCGGGCTCGCCGCGCAGGCGGCCCGCAGTCCGTAATTCCGTGCCCGGGACGCCAGGGTTGCGGCCCTGCCCGGATCGTCGACAAACACGACCGCGTAGGCCGCGTAAAGCCGGGCGGCCGCGCCGAGGGTACGGGGGCCCGCCTTGGGGTCGGCGGCCAGGGAGTCGAGAAGCAGTAGATAGGCCGGCAGGCTTTCCCGGACCAGCTCCGGATCGTCCTGGTTCTGGATCGCGGTGGACAGGTTGTCCGCCAGATCACCCGCGGCCGAGCTGGCAAGGCTGCTGCAGCCCCCCAGCAGCACGGCGCAGGCCAGGCTGGCAATGCCCACCGCCAGCCAGGCCGTGGGCCTGGGCGCGACAGCCAACAGGGGCGCTGCGAGCCGTGCAACCGGGCCCCGGGGCCCGGTCTGCGGGGGAGTCACAGGCAATTCGTGCACGAGCCCCGGGGCCTGAAGGATCAGACCTTCTCGCGAATCCTGGCCGACTTGCCGCTGCGATCGCGCAGGTAGTAGAGCTTGGCGCGGCGAACGGCGCCGCGGCGCTTCACCTTGATTTCGGCGACGGTCGGGCTGTGGAGCGGAAAAACGCGCTCGACGCCCTCACCGTGGGAAATCTTGCGCACGGTAAACGAGGAGTTGAGGCCTCGATTGCGGCGGGCAACGACGACGCCCTCGTAGGCCTGGAGGCGCTCGCGGGTGCCCTCTTTGACCCGCACCTGGACGACGACGGTATCGCCGGGGGCGAAGTCCGGAATGTCGGTCTTCAGGGCTTCGGCTTCGAGCTTTTCAATAATGTTTGCCATGGTAGTCATCCCAATTTCAGTAGCGCCAAATGCAGTGTTCTGTTGCGAGGTAGTCCGTACTCAGGTCACGTCACGCGCCGCTCGGCGCAAAACTCATCGAGCAGCCGGCGGTCTTCATCACTCAGCGCACGGCCGGCAAGCAGGTCCGGTCGTCGCAGACTGGTCCGGCCGAGCGACTGCTTGCGCCGCCAGCGCCGGATCGCCTCGTGGTTACCCTCGAGCAATACACGCGGCACTGACCTGCCCTCTGCAACCTCCGGCCGCGTGTAGTGCGGGTACTCAAGAAGACCCGCCGCGAACGACTCCTCCTCCACGGACTGCTCGTCACCGAGGACGCCGGGCCGCAATCGCAGCGTGGCATCCAGGACCGCCATGGCGGCAATTTCGCCGCCACTCATGACGAAGTCGCCCACGGATATCTCCTCGTCAGCACTCGCCTCGATCAGCCGTTCGTCAAATCCTTCGTACCGCCCCGCCACCAGGACCAGCCCCGGCAGGCCAGCGTACCGCCGGGCGGTGGCCTGGTCGAAGGGCTTGCCCTGCGGACCGAGGAACACCACCGGGCTGCCTTCGGGAACCAGCCCGCGAGCCGCATTAATGGCTGTCGCGAACGGCTCGACGCAAAGCACCATGCCAGGACCGCCACCGTACGGCCTGTCGTCAACCGCGCCATGGACGTCGGTGGTAAAGGACCGCGGATCGACCGGCGTCAGCCGGGCCACGTTCCGCCGGATTGCTCGCCCGACGACCCCGAATTGCGCAAACGGCGCAAACATCTCGGGGAACAGCGATACCACCGCCACATCCACGTCACTTCCTCAGGGAGCTGCCAGGACGCCCCGCCAGCTCACGGTAACCGGTCAAAACTCAGGATCCCAGTCCACCGTAATCACCCGCCGGTCACCGTCTACCGCCCGTACAACGCTGCCGTACAGGAACGGGATCAGGTGGCGTCCTTCGCCGATAACGATCATCACGTCGTTGGCCCCGGTCTCGAACAACTGCTCGACGATACCGAGGCTCTCGCCTGCCTGGTTCCGAACCTCCATGCCCTGAAGGTCGACCCAGAAAAACTCTCCCGGTGCCGCAACACCGGGCTGGTTCGTCCCGATCGGGGGACCCAGCACCGCCCGGTCGACCTCGATCTCGGAACCGATCAGCGCCGCCGCGGCATCCCGGTCGTCAATCCCCTCCAGGGACACCACGACGCCGTCGCCCTGGGCCTGGCCCGCTCGCACCCGCCGGATCGACTCCTGCCCGTCCTGCCGCAGGTACCAGGGGCTGTAGCCGACCACGTTGACGCGGGGCGACGTGTAGGAATACACCTTGACCCAGCCCTTAACGCCGAAAACGCCGGAGATGCGGCCTATACCCACGCGCCTTTCAGGGCTGCGGGGCGGCTCGGACGGCGTGCTCAGACGATGCGCTCGGGCCGGATCTCTCAGGCCGCTGCTTTGGCGGCGACCTCGGCCGGAGCCTGCTGACGGAACTCCTTCACCAGGGACGCGACGCGATCGGAGGCCTGGGCACCCACGCCCAGCCAGTATTCGTAGCGGGCCACATCGATGCGGAGACGTTCTTCCGAACCCTTCGCGATGGGGCTGAAAAACCCGAGGCGTTCGATATAACGGCCATCTCGGGCGCGCCGCGAGTCGCTGACGGCGAGGTGATAAAAAGGCCGCCCCTTGGCGCCTCCGCGGGACAGACGGATTGTAACCATCGCTCTCAATCTTCCTTGTATGTAAGTTCCGGGTCAGTGCGACCCGATTAACCGCCGAATATTACTCGAAAAGTGGCCAGATGGCACCGTCCGCCCGGCTACCGGGGCAGGCCCGGGAGGCCGCGCATCAGGCGTTTGAGGCCGCCCTGCCCCATCTTTTTCATCATCTTCTGCATCTGGGCGTGCTGCTTCAGGAGGCGATTGACCTCCTGGACCGGCAGGCCCGCACCCCCGGCGATCCTCCGGCGCCGAGACCCGTCGACAATGGCCGGCCGCCGCCGCTCGCGCGGGGTCATGGAATCGATGAGGGCCATCTGGCGGCGCAGCATGCGGGGATCGATCTGGCCCGCGAGCTTCTCCGCGGACATGCCTCCCGGCAGCGGCAGCTTGCCGAGCAGGCTCTCCACACCGCCCAGCCCTGCGATCTGCTGCAGTTGAGCCCGGAGGTCGTTCAGGTCGAACTGCTTCCCGCTCGCCACCTTCTCCGCGAGCCGGGCGGCCGATTCGTGGTCCACCTTGCGCTGGACCTCCTCCACCAGGCTGAGCACGTCGCCCATGCCGAGGATTCGCGACGCCATGCGGTCGGGATGAAAGGGTTCGAGCTCCGTCACAGCCTCGCCGACGCCGAGAAACTTGATCGGCTGGCCGGTGACGGCCTTCACTGACAGCGCGGCGCCGCCCCGGGCATCGCCGTCCGCCTTGGTGAGGATCACGCCGCTCAGGGGCAGGGCGTCGGCGAAGGCCCGCGCCGCGTTCACGGCGTCCTGCCCGGCCATACTGTCGACGACAAACAGGATCTCGACGGGGTCGAGTTTGCCGTGCATGTCGCGCAATTCTTCCAGTAATGCGGCGTCGAGCCGGCTGCGGCCCGCCGTATCGACGATCAGCACCTCATGCTGGCTGCGGCGGGCATCGGCGAGGGCCTGCACGGCCATTCCGACAGGTCCGAGGCTCACTGGCGCGGCGAGAAACGGCACATCCACCGAGGCAGCGAGGCGTTCCAGCTGGAGAATGGCCGCGGGCCGCTGGGTGTCGGTGCTCGTCAGGCCAACCCGCTTGCCCAGCCGCTCGCGAATGTAGAGCGCGAGCTTCGCCGCAGTGGTTGTCTTGCCGGCGCCCTGGAGCCCGGCCAGAAGGATGACCGCGGGTGCCTGATGGCGGAGATTGAGCTCCGCGTGGCCGTCCCCCAGCGTCCGGACGAGCTCCTCGTGGATGATCCGGACGAAAACCTGGCCAGGCGTGAGGCTGCGTAACACGTCGGCGCCCAGCGCACGCTGGCGCACGACTTCCACGAAGTCCCGAACGACGGGCAGCGCCACGTCGGCCTCGATCAGCGCACGCCGTACATCCCTGACAGCGTCCTGGATATTTTCCTCGGTAAGGCGGCCTCGGCCGCGGACCTGATCAAGGACGCCGCGGAGGCGGTCACTCAGCGTATTGAACATGCGGGAACATCCATTCGGAGGACGCCGGACTACCGGCGCAATACCCGAATTGTAAGCGCAGCGGCCGCCAGGAGTCCTGTGGCGGGGCACCCGCCAGGCCGCTGCCTTGACAGGCTTGGCGGGCGATGGTCACCATGACCACATAATGCCCGCAGCCGGGACTCCCCATTTTGACTGACGACATCACCGCCGGCCCGCTCATCGGCCTGCTGGTCCTCCTGCTGCTGATCTCCGCGTTCTTCTCGGGTTCCGAAACGGCCCTCCTGACCCTCAACCGGTACCGGTTGCGCCACCGGGCGCGCCAGGGCCACCTGGGCGCCCGTCTGGCCGAGAAATTGCTGGCGCGCCCGGACCGGCTCATTTCACTGATCCTGATTGGCAGCAACATTGCCAATACCCTCGCGACATCGATCGTAACGCTCGCAGCGCTGCGTATGGGTGGACCCGGTGGCGTAGCGATCGCCAGTGTCGGGCTCGCCTTTGTCATCATGGTTTTCACCGATGTCATGCCGAAGACCGTGGGCGCCCTGCGCTCGGAGCAAATGGGCCTGCCTGCGGCGATCGTCTATTACTTCCTGCTGAAGGTCACGCTCCCGGTGGTCTGGTTCGTAACGGCGATTTCCAACAGCCTGCTCAAGCTGTTCGGTGTCCGCGCCGACCAGGTGTCCCAGCACAACCTGACTCTGGATGAATTGCGGACCATCGTGACGGACGCTGGCGCCCTGCTGCCCCGCCGACGCCAGCGCATGCTCATGTCCGTCCTCGAACTGGAGGACATGATCGTGGACGAAATCATGATCCCCGATAACGAGCTGATCGGCATCGACCTTGACGATGACTGGCCCGCTATCTTCGAGACAATCACCCGCTCACCGCACAGCCGCTTGCCGGTGTTCCGCGGGAATATCGAGAACCTGACGGGGCTGCTTCACGTGCGCTCCCTGGTGGGAGCGCTCACCGGACCACTCGATCAGTCCGCCGTCGAAAGACTGATGAACGAGCCATTCTTCGTACCCGAAGGCACCTCCGTGCACGGCGTCCTGGCGCAATTTCATCGCACGGGGCAACGCACCGCGTTCGTGGTTGACGAGTACGGTGACATCCAGGGCATGGCGACCGTCGAGGACATCATCGAAGAGATACTCGGGGGGTTCTCCGCCAATGCAGAAGCAGCCGAGACGGATATCCATAAGGAATCCTCGCCCTCGGCCGCGGATTCCTGGGTAGTCAACGCAGGGATCAGCGTCCGCACGCTGAATCGCATGATGCACTGGCACCTGCCAACCGACGGTCCGACCACCCTGAATGGACTGATCCTCGAGAAACTGGAAGCCTTTCCGGAACTCGGCACGATGATGACGCTGAACGGTTACCAGGTTGAAGTGCTTGAAGGCGGAGACAATGTGATCAGCCGTGTACGGATCCAGCCTCCAGCGCCGGAAGTACTCGCATGACATCCCTGAGATTGTCCACGAGCGTGATGGCGAGCCCCCCGATGGGCTGCTTGGGTGCGTTGGCGCGCGGAATGACTGCCCGGGTAAAACCTACTTTCGCCGCCTCGCGCAGCCGCTCCTCCCCGTAGGCGACCGGACGGATTTCGCCGGCCAGACCGACTTCTCCGAAGACCAGGAGATCCCGTGGCAGCGGACGATCGCGGATGCTGGAGATGGTCGCGAGCAGGGCCGCCAGGTCGGCGGCGGGCTCCATGATCCGCACACCCCCGACCACGTTGACGAACACGTCATGGGAGTGGGTCGCAATACCTCCGTGGCGGTGCAGGGCCGCCAGGAGGAGCGTCAACCGGTTCTGCTCGAGCCCGATGGCAACGCGCCGTGGAGGGCCACCACTACCGGGATCCGCCAGCGCCTGGACTTCCACCAGCAGCGGCCGGCTGCCCTGGTGGACGGCCGTCACGACGCTCCCCGGAACCGGCTCACCGCGCTGGGACACGAACAGCGCGGAAGGATTCCTGACCTCGCGGATGCCGGCCTCGGACATGACGAAGATGCCGAGCTCGTTGGCGGCTCCGAAGCGGTTCTTCACCGCACGGAGGATCCGGTAGCGGCTGCCGGCCTCGCTCTCGAAGTACAGGACCACGTCGACCATGTGCTCCAGGAGCCTCGGCCCGGCAATCTGGCCGTCCTTGGTTACATGCCCCACAAGGATCACCGCGGTGCCGGACTGCTTTGCCATCCTGACGAGCAGGCCCGCGCAGCTGCGCAACTGGTTGGGCGAACCCGGCGTCGAGGGCAGCAGGTCGGTTGCCATGGTCTGGATCGAATCGACAATGACACAGCCTGGCCGGGTCTCCTGGACCGCCGCGAGCACGTCCTCGACCCGCGTCGTGGCAATCGCTGACACGGCGCCCAGGTCCACGCCCAGCCGCCGGCCGCGAAGACTGATCTGCTGCAGGGACTCCTCCCCGCTGGCATACAGCGTCCCGCCCGCCGTCTGCAGACGTGCAGCGGCCTGGAGCAGCAACGTCGACTTGCCGATGCCCGGATCTCCGCCGAGCAGCACCACCGAGCCCGGCACGAGGCCGCCGCCCAGTGTGCGGTCGAATTCCGCCAGCCCAGTGGACTGGCGCGCAACCGATTCCGTGCCAACCTCAGTCAGCCGGTGGATGGGCGCGATGGCGGCGGTGGCGGCGGCCGGCTGGCCAGCCGCGAGGGTGGCGGCTTCGAACGAGTTCCAGGCGCCGCAAGCGGTGCATTGGCCCTGCCACTTGGGCGTGGTGTTCCCACACTCGCTGCAGACATAGGTCTTCTGGGATTTGGCCATCGGTGCCTCGGATTTGAGCCGGGGTGCATTGTGGGCCGCCAACCGCGCGATTTCGAGACGGAAACCGCGGGCATTAGCCTAAAAACCAATACTCAGGTCTCAATCCCCCGCCGCTGATGCGCATAGTATTTTGTAATGTTCTCAGCCAAGAAACAGGGAGGCGGCCTGCCGAGCCAGGCCGCGCAGGCTGCCGTGTGCGTGCTCCTGGCGCTGCTGTTTGCGCTGGGCGGCGACCGGCTGGTCGGCATCGAGCGCGGCTTCTATGACCTGTGCCAGCGCCTCTCGGCGGGTGCGGTCACGGCTCCGGTCGTGATCGTGGCTCCCGACAGCGCCACCGGCGACCTGTGGAGCCAGCCCAGGCTGGACGTACTCCTCACAGACCTCAAGGCTGGCGGCGCCAGGCTGATAGTGCCGGCGGCACCGGCACCCCAGGCGGGGACGGCCGAAGTCAGCCGGTTGCAGTCACTGATACGCCTGGAACAGCAGGGAGGCACACTCCGGAGCGGCGCCAGTCCGGGCGTCCTTGAGCAGCAGCTGGCGGAAGCCGAGTCTCGCCGCCTCCAGCTGCAGCGGATAGCCGCCGCTGCGCTGGCCGCAGGAAACGTGGTCATTGGCCTGGCTACGACCGAACGGCGCCCGGGAACCGAGGCTCCGACGAAGGCCTGCGCGGACCGGGTAGCGGCGGAGGGCAGCACCCTCGCGGCGCTTCCTGGCAAGCTCCCCGCGGCCGCCCTGGCTCCCGCAGCACCCCAGCTCTGCGAAGCCGCCGCCGCGATCGGCCACGTCGCACTGATGACGGACCGGGATGGCGTCATGCGCCGGGCCGCGCCGATACTGGCCACTGACGAGGGACCCGTGTTGCCGATCGCGCTCGCTGCGGCAGGACTGGACGAGTCCGACCCGCAGGACGGGGGCGTATCACTGGCCCGCTTCTACCGCGCCGCGCCCGGGCGTGGCGCCTTTACCGTCATTCCCGCCGCCGACGTGCTGGGCGGCCGGGCGGGAGGACGGTTCAGGGACAGCTATGTGGTAATCGGCCACCCCGATGCAAGCCCCGCAGACAGCGTGCGGACCCCCCTGGGACCCGCCAGTACCAGGGCGACACTGGTCGCGACTGACCTCGCCAACTACCTTTCCGGAGAGCACATCTCGCGGCCCGGGTGGGCCAGCTGGGTCGAGATCGGCCTGGCCATCGCGCTGGCGCTGGTCGCGGTGCTCGGCGGGCGCCTGAGCCTGCCGGTTGCCGCGATGACGGCCGTGGGGGGCATGCTCGCGCTGCTCCTGGCCGAGTTCCTGCTGGTGGCCGTCGCCGGCCTGTGGCTGCACCTGGCGGGCCTCGCGCTGTTCTGCCTCACCGGCGTCGCGGCACTGCAGTTTTTCGTCCAGTTCTCGCGAAGGTCACAGCAACCGGCCATGGAGACGACACGCGGCGGCCAGGTCAGTCCCGTCGGCCATGGCGAGGAACTTGACCTCGGCTTCTCCGTGCTGCGCCAGCAGCCGACGACCGAACGCACCAAGGCCCAGCTTTACGACCTTGCGATGGAGCACGGGAAGCGGCGTGACTACGCGAGGGCCGAGCGCGTCTTCCGGCACCTGGCCGCACGGGACCCGGGCTACCGCGATGTAGCCCAAAAGCTCGAAAAGCTGTCTGGCGCGCGCGGCCTGGCGGCGACGCCCAAGGCCCGGTCAGCCCCGGAGACAGGTGCCGCGCAGGCGCCGCCCTCCCCGGCCGGGCGCACCCTTGGCCGCTATGAACTGGAACGAGTGATTGGCCGGGGCGCGATGGCCACGGTCTATCTCGGGCGGGACCCGACGATCAATCGCCGGGTGGCTATCAAGACGCTGCCGCTCGCGGAAGAATTCGCCGACAGCGATCTCGCCACGGCCCGGTCGCACTTCCTCCGGGAAGCCGAGTCGGCCGGGCGGTTGAACCACCCGTACATCATTTCAATCCATGATGCCGGGGAGGACAACAACGTGGCCTACTTGGCCATGGAGTACTTTGAGGGGAAGCCGCTCAGCCATTACGCCCAGCTCGGCAGGCTGCTCCCGCCCAAGGTGGTCTTCGAGCTGATGGCCAGGGCAGCCGAAGCTCTGCACTACGCCCACAGCCAGAACGTGGTCCACCGGGACGTGAAGCCGGCCAACCTCATGTATGACGTCGACAGCGATCGCATGAAGCTCACGGACTTCGGCATTGCGCGCCTGACCGATGCCAGCCGGACCCGGACCGGCATCATTCTGGGCACCCCGTCCTACATGTCACCCGAGCAGCTGTCCGCCAGCAAGGTGTCCGGCCAGACAGACCTGTATTCACTCGGGGTCACGATGTACCACCTGCTGACGGGCGCCCCGCCCTTCCAGGCCGATTCAATCCCGCGCCTGATGGACAAGATCGTCAATCAGCGGCATCGTCCCGTCTCTGACCTGAGGGATGACGTCCCAGCCTGCGTGGACTCGATACTGGACCGCGCCCTCGCGAAGAACCCGGCGGACCGCTACGAGAGCGGCAAAGCCATGGCATTGGCCCTGCGGGAGTGTTGTAGTACGTTCCCCGCGGAAATCCTATGAGCCTGCGCAGCAAATTCAATCACGTCCAGCTCTCCGACACCGGCAGGGTCAGGGAGCACAACGAGGACGCGGTGGCCACCAACGCCGACACCGGGCTGCTGGTACTGGCCGACGGCATGGGGGGTTACAACGCGGGCGAAGTGGCGAGCGGCATCGCGGTGCGGACGGTCCTCGAGCTGGTACCACCCGCCTGTGAGCGGGAAGCCCGCAATGCCACCGACCCCGAAACCAGCCTGATGCGCCAGACAATCATCCTCCGGGACGCGATTGCCCGCGCGAATCGCGTGATACACCAGACCGCCCAGATGCAGCCCCAGTGCGAGGGCATGGGCACGACGATCGTTGCCTGCCTCTTCTATGACAACCGGGTCTCGATCGCCCATGTAGGCGACTCACGGCTGTACCGCTACCGGCGCAACCGCTTCGAGCAGCTGACCATGGACCACTCCCTCCTCCAGGAACTCGTCGACCGGGGCTTCTACACCCAGGAGGAGGCCGCCAGGTCCACAAATCGCAACTACGTCACCCGGGCTCTTGGCGTTGAGGCCACCGTCCAGGTGGAGGTCCAGGAGGTCGAGGTCCAGCCGGGGGATGTCTACCTGCTCTGTTCCGACGGCCTGCCGGACATGGTCGATGACGAGGATATTCACTTAACGATCAGCACTTTTAGTGCTAATCTTGAAATGGCAGGTCAACAGCTGATCCAGCTCAGCAATGACCACGGGGGCAAGGACAATGTATCGGTCATCCTCACGCAAGTCGTGGAGGCCTTTCCGGCCAGGACCAGCGTCTTGACGCAGTTCCGCCGCATCTTTCAATAGATTTCACCGGGCATTCGCGTCATGGCACGACTGATTCTGAGCCTCGACGACCAGGTTCTCGCCGAATTCAACATGTCGAAGGAGCGGTATACCGTAGGCCGCCTCCAGGACAACGACATTCGCATCGACAACCCCACGGTCAGCGGGCACCACTCGCTGGTTATAAACATCCTTAACGACTCCTTCCTGGAAGACCTGAACAGCACCAACGGCACCTATGTCAACGGGCGCCTGATCAAGAAGCATGCCCTTCAGAACGGCGACGTCATCACCGTGGGCCGTCACCAGCTTCGGTTTGTGGACGGGGCCGCCGACGAGGAAGACGAGTTCGCCAGTACGATGGTCATCGAGCGCCAGGCAGGTGGTGCCGAGGCTCTGGCCAAGGCAGCTGCCCTCTCCGCGAGCCTCAGCGCCGCACCCGCGACGGCGCCAGCCACCCGTCCTTCCGGTACCGAGCCGGCAGCAAAGCCGCTGACGGTCGCCAAGGTGCAGGTGCTGAACGGGTCGTTCGCAGGCCGCGAAATTGCGCTCAATAAGGCCCTGACCACGCTGGGACGGCCAGGCACCCAGGTGGTGGCGATCACCCGGCGGGCCGACGGCTATCACCTGGTGCAGGTCGAGAACACCTCGGACTCGAACCAGCCGAAGTTGAATGGCACCCCGCTCGGGCCCCAGGCACGTAAGCTTGCGGACAATGACGTCATCGAGATCATCGGCATCAAGATGGGATTCTTCCTGGCCTGATTGATCTCCAGGCCTGGTCTCGGGACTCAGCCCATGGCATGCGCCGCGCCGGCGTCGATGCGGACGGCGACGCGCCGGTTGATCCCGGTCATCAGGGTCCACGGGATCGTGCGGGCAGCCGCCGCGACTTCCTCCACGGTGGGGCCACCACCCCAGAGTACGACCCGGTCACCCGGCAGGGCTTCCGGGATCTCCGTGAGATCGACAGTCAGCATGTCCATCGACACCCGGCCTACCAGCGGCGCCAGCCGGTTCCGGATGCCTACCGGCGTCCCGGCCCCGACATGCCAGGGGTACCCATCGGCATAGCCGGCCGCCGCGACGCCGAGGACGGTGTCCCGGGGGGCAACCCAGTAGCCGCCATAACCTACGCGCTGGCCCCTCTTCACCGGCTTGACCGAAATGAGGCGGGTCTCGAAGGACATGACTGGCACGAGGCCAAGCTGGGCTGCCGACTGGCCGCGCAGCGGTGAAGCGCCAAAGAGCATGATGCCGGGGCGGACCCAGTTCCTGCCCGTGTAGTGAAGCAGGCCCCCGCTTCGCAATGTGTCCGGCCACTGCAGCACCGCAGCCGAGTTGGCGATACTGACGTCGCCATGCCAGTCCCCCAGCACGCTGCTGAACACCTGCAATTGCTCCGGGGTTGCTGGATCGGTGTGATCATCAGCGCAGCCGAGGTGGGTCATCAGGGTCACGGAGCGAACCGCGGCCGCGCCCCGGAGGCGCTTCAGCAGGCCAGGCACCGCGGCGGGCGCCACGCCCAGCCGGCCCATGCCTGTATCCACTTTCAGCCAGCAGGCTACCGGTGCCCCAAGGCGGGTACTTTCCAGCAGGTCCACCTGCCCGGTCGAGTGCACGACCACATCCAGATGGCGATCGGCTGCCGCCGACAGTTCCTCCGCCGTCAGGCATCCACCCAGGATCACGAGGCGCTTGTCGATCCCGGCCTCGCGCAGCTGCAGCGCCTCCTCGATGCGGGCCACCGCAAACGCGTCCGCGGCTTCAAGAATCTGCGCGGACTCGATGAGTCCGTGGCCATAGGCATTGGCCTTGATCACGGCCAGCACGGGACAACCAGCCGCCAGCTCACGCACCCGGTCGAGGTTACTGCGAAGTGCGGCAGGTCGAATGACCGCGACCGCCGCTGGCGTCACTGAAAGCCCTCAAGCTCGGGCGCGTAGTTCTCGAACTTCGTGAATCGGCCGAGGAACGTGAGGGGGAATTCCCCGGTAGGACCATTGCGCTGTTTGGCGATGTTGATGTCCGCGATCCCCTTGCGGGGACTGTCGTGGTTATAAACCTCGTCCCGATAGATGAAAAGGATCAGGTCGGCATCCTGCTCGATGGCGCCGGATTCGCGGAGATCCGACATCACCGGCTTCTTGTCGGTGCGTGACTCGACGCTGCGGTTCAGCTGCGACAAAGCAATGATGGGCACGCGCAGCTCGCGGGCAAGACCCTTCAGCGAGCGGGAAATCTCTGAGATCTCCGTGGCGCGGTTCTCCGCAGTGCCGGCGACCCGCATCAGCTGGAGGTAATCAATGACAATCAGGTCGAGGCCCCGCTCGCGCTGGAGACGGCGGGCGCGGGCCCGGACCTCGGTCGGCGTCATGGACGGCGTGTCGTCGATATAGATCGGCGCCTCGGCCATCTGCTGGATCGCGCCGTTGATCCTGGGCCAGTCATCGTCGCCGAAGCGCCCGTTGCGCAGGTGTGCCTGGTCCACGCGGCCCAGCGAGGACACCATGCGGAAGGCCAGCTGCTCCACCGACATTTCCATGCTGAAGACCGCCGCCGACTTGCGCGCGCCGAGCGCGGCATTTTCGGCGATGTTCAGCGCCAGTGTGGTCTTTCCCATGGACGGCCGGCCGGCGATGATGATCAGGTCGCCGGGCTGCAGTCCCGCGGTGTACTCGTCGAGACGGGTAAAGCCGGTTGCCAGGCCCGTGATGGATCCCTGGGACTGATGCAGGGCGTCCAGCCGGTCGATCGTGGAGTTAAGGATGTCACTGAGCCGGATGAAGCCCGACCCGCGGCGCTGGCCGCGCTCGGCGATCTCGAAGACCCGGCGCTCCGCCTCGTCGACCAGTTCGGCAATGGGCCGACCCTCGGGGCGATAGGCGGACGACGCGATCTCGTTGCCCACTTCGATGAGCCGGCGCAGCAGGGCGCGCTCCCGGATGATCTTGGCGTAATAGGTGACGTTCGCGGCGCTCGGCGTGTCGTTGATGAGGTCGCCCAGGTAGGCGGCACCACCGGCGTTGGCAAGTTCACCGCGGGAGGACAGAAATTCCGCCAGGGTCACCGCATCTGAGGGCTGACTGCGCTCGGCGAGGCCCTGGATGGCGCCAAAGATCAGCTGGTGATCGGGCCGGAAGAAATCCGGTGCCGAAACCAGGTCCGCGATGCGGTCCCAGCTGCTGTTATCGAGCATGAGACCACCAAGCAGGGCCTGCTCGGCCTGGTTGGAACTGGGCGGCGCGGGAAGGTCAGCCATGGACCCGGAGTCGCGTCGCGGTCCGGGCGCTGCCATGGGGAGCGTCGATCCTGGTCCTGATCCTGATGCAGGCCTAGCCGGCCTGGCTGCCGTCGTCCTCGGCCACCACGGTGATGCGGATCGTGGCATTCACGTCGGTGTGCAGGTGCAGCTCGACCTCGTGCTCGCCAAGCGTGCGAATGGGACCGTAGGGCAACCGGATTTCGCTCCGGCGGATAGTGACGCCGGCGGCCGTGCACGCTTCAGCGATGTCAGCCGTACCCAGCGAACCGAACAGTTTGCCTTCGGTGCCAGCCTTCGCAGAAAGTTGCAGTGTCAGCTTGCTGGCACTGGCGGCACGCTCCGTGGCAGTAAGGAGGTCATCGGCCTCCTTCTTCTCGAGATCGGCGCGGCGAGCCTCGAAGATGCCGATGTTTGACGGCGTCGCCAGTGTGGCCTTGCCCCGGGGCAGCAGGAAATTGCGGCCGTAGCCGGAGCGGACCTTGACGAGGTCACCGACCTTGCCGAGGTTTTCCACCTTTTCGAGAAGGATCACGTCCATGGTTATGCTCTCTGGGTTCGGGTAGCGGATCTGGGTTCGGGTAGCGGATTTGGCCAGCACGGCCCCTTCCGGGCCGCGTATTAAACCACATTCGACCGCGGTCGTCGCAAGGCAAAGCCATTGTCCACCAGCCCCGTGACCGCCAGCCCCGCCAGCAGGAACCCGGCCGGCGGTGCACCCAGCAGCAAGGGTCCGTAGAGCGCCAGGGGCCATAGCCGGGGCCAACTCCGCTGGTCGGCGGTCCAGTGCACCACCGCCAGCCCCTGGGCGACAAAGCCCGTCGCCAGCACCACCAGCGTGCCGCCGCCAAGGGCGGTGGAACCCGCGAGCACCAGGACGGCGGCAAGACCCGCGGCCACGGAGAGTACCCGCCCGAGACGCAATTCCAGGAAACGGCAACGCCAGTCGCCCGCCGTGGCATCCCGCTCGAACCAGAGGCCCAGGATCAGCGCGAGGATCAGCGTGGCAAGCAGGCTCGCGCCCATCACGCCGTGCATCAGGGCTGCCATGGTTCCCAGCCAGCCTGCCGGCAAGCCGTCGGCCTGGGGCAGGCCAGCGGCCCGGATCAGCGCCTCGAGAACCGGCTGCCAGTGGGCACGCGGATCAGGAATAACCAGACTCATCGCAAGCACGCCCAGCAACGCGAGAATTACCAGTGCCTGCACGGCAAGGTCAACGGACTGGAAACGCCGGAGCAGCAGCCCCCCGGCGAGGGCGCCGACCCACAAGGCCCCGGCCCCCAGCAACGCCGTTACTGCCGGGAGAGTGCCAGAGGCCGTATCGGCATCATTGCTGGTGAACTGCACTAGCGCACCCAGCAGGGCAAGCGCCACGACCACGTCGACGACAGCGCTGCGCCAGCCGGACCGTCGGGCGCTCATGACCACGAGGGCCGCACCGAGGACATTGGTGAGGGACAGCAGGAAGCTGAGCACCAGCGCCACGATCCGCGCTCCGCGGTTGCCAACAAGCCAGCGCATCAGGGGACTCACAGCAGGGCCCCCGACATACGGCACCGGGTTGCGGACGCGCAAACCCGGGCCGCGTCCAGGGTGTCAGTGCTTGTCGGTGTAGGGCAGCAGGGCGAGAAAACGCGCCCTCTTGACCGCAGTGGCCAGCTGGCGCTGGTAACGGGCCTTGGTGCCCGTGATCCGGCTCGGCACGATCTTGCCGGTCTCGGTGACAT
>JBBQSA010000012.1:0-71255 GCA_038214295.1 Gammaproteobacteria bacterium | reverse complement strand
AGATCCCGGGGCTCGATCACGTAGGGGGGCATCAGGTAGATCAGCCGCCCGAACGGCCGGATCCACACCCCCTGCTCCACGAACAAGGCCTGCAGCAGCGCCATGTCCACCGGCGCCTTCGTCTCCACCACACCGATGCCGCCCAGCACCCGCACGTCGGCCACGGCCGGGTGGCTCGCACAGGCGCCCAGCTCCCGGCGCAACTGCGCCTCGATGGCCGCAATGCGCGCCTGCCAGGGGCTTGCCAGCAGCAGGTCGATGCTCCGGCCTGCCACGGCCGTCGCGAGCGGGTTCGCCATGAAGGTGGGGCCGTGCATCAGCACGCCGCCGCCGGCGGAGATGCCCTCCGCCACCTCGGTGGTCGTCAGCGTCGCCGCGAGGCTCAGGTAGCCGCCCGTCAGCGCCTTGCCGAGGCAGAGGATGTCGGGCGCAATCCCGGCGTGCTCACAGGCAAACAGCTTGCCCGTGCGGCCGAAGCCGGTAGCAATCTCGTCGGCGATCAGCAGGACGCCGTGCTGGCGGCACAACGCCGCGGCGTCCCGCAGCCAGTCCGCGGAGTAGAACCACATGCCGCCGGCGCCCTGCACGATGGGCTCGAGGATCACCGCGGCGATTTCCCGGGCGTGCGCGGTCAGGAGCCGCTCGAACTCCGCCAGGTCGCCGGCGATCCGTGGCTCGCCAAAGCACGTGGCCGGGCGTGGCGCAAACAGGTGCTCCGGCAGGATGCCCCGGAACAGCTGGTGCATGCCGTTGACGGGGTCGCAGACCGCCATCGCGCCAAAGGTGTCCCCGTGATAGCCGCCGCGGATCGTGAGCAGGCGGCGCTTCGCGGGCTGGCGGCGTGCCTGCCAGTACTGGAGCGCCATCTTGATGGCCACCTCCACGGCCACCGAGCCCGAGTCCGAGAAGAAGACGTGCCGCAGCGGGTCGGGTGCGAGCGCCAGGAGCTTCTCGCCGAGGGCAATGGCCGGCTCGTGAGTCAGGCCGCCGAACATCACGTGGGCCATGAGCTTCAGCTGGTCCTCGATCGCCGCGTTCAGCGCCGGGTGGTTGTAGCCGTGGATCACGCACCACCAGGACGACATCCCGTCGATGAGCTCCCGGCCATCCTTCAGCCGGATACGCACGCCGCTCGCGGACGCCACCTCGTAAGCGGGCAGCGGCGTGGTCATTGACGTGTAGGGGTGCCAGAGGTGGTCGCGGTCAAAGGGGTTCATGGCGCGAAGTATGCCTGCCAGGCCGTCCGGGCAATCAGCAGGAGGACCACGCCGATGAATATCCGGCGGATGAAGCCGCTGCCGTGCTTCAACGCGAGCGTGGTACCCAGCACCGCCCCGCTCACGTTGGCCACTGCCATCAGGCCAGCAACCAGCCACAGTAGCTCGAGCTGGCTGCCGAACCAGACCAGGGCGCCGGCGTTGGTGGCAACGTTGAGCACGCGGGCGCTGGCCGCCGAATGCAGGAAGTCGAAGCCGTAGATGCGGATCAACAGGAACATGAAGAAGCTGCCCGTGCCGGGCCCGAAGAAGCCGTCGTAGAAGCCCACGGAACCGAGCAGGCCCGCGGCGAGCAGCGCCCGGCCCCGGGTTATGGCCAGGGGCGCGTGGGCCGCTCCCAGGTCCTTGCGCCACAGGATATAGACGAGCACGGCAGCCAGCATCACGGGCACCAGCGGCCGGAAGACCGCAGGCGGCACCAGCGTAGCCACCCGCGCGCCGGCCAGCGCGCCGAGGAACACCACCGGCACCAGCGGCAGGACGGTCCGCCAGGGGATGCGCACACCGCGCGCGAAGCGCAATACCGCGCTGCCGGTGCCGAAGATGCTGGCGAACTTGTTGGTGCCGAGCAGGACGGGTGGCGTTGTCGCCGGGAACGCGGTGAACAGCGCCGGCAGCTGGATCAGCCCGCCGCCGCCGACCATCGCGTCCACGAGGCCGGCGCCGAACGCGGCGGCGATGACCAGGAGAAATTCGGGAGGGAGGCCGGACACGTCGCGAAGTGCGCCGTCAGGCGCCGAAGAGGCTCGTGCCGTCGAGCCAGGTGTTGGCCTGCTCCGGGGTCGCACCGCCGGCCAGGAAGGGCACCGTACCGAGGCGCAGCGCCGGCAGACGCAGCTCCAGCGTATGCAGGTTCTCGTCACGCGCATCCATGTCGGGGGCCGTGCAGTTGGCCACCCAACCGGCGAGGGCAAGGCCCGCTGCCTCGATGGCAGCCGCCGTGAGCAGCGCGTGGTTCAGGCAGCCAAGGCGCATCGCAACCACCAGGATCACGGGATAGCCGAGCCGGGCGGCGAGGTCCGCCATGGTCTCCCGGTCGTTCAGGGGCACGAGCCAGCCGCCCGCGCCCTCCACCAGCAGCACGTCGGCGCCACGCGCGTCGATGCGGCGTACCCCGTCGGCGAGGCCCGCGGCGCTCAACGTCAGGCCGGCCCGGGCGGCGGCGATGTGCGGCGCAATCGCCGGCTCCAGCGCCACGGGGTTCACGTCGGCGTAGTCAATGGGGCCCGAGGAGAGGCGCTGGAGCAGCAGGGCATCGTCGTTGACGAAGCGCCCGGCGACGCGCGTGCCACCGGCGGCGACCGGCTTCAGGCCCACTGCGTCGAGCCCGTGAGCCCGGGCGTTCAGGAGCAGCGCGCCGGTGACGAGCGTCTTGCCCACCCCCGTGTCCGTGCCGGTGACGAAGTAGCGCTTCGGACTCATGGCAGCCCCGGCTTCACGCTGCCAGGGCCTCCAGCAGGCGGTCCACGTCGGCGGGCTCGTGGAGGGCCGAGAAAGTGACCCGCAGCCGCGCGGTGCCCGCCGGTACCGTCGGTGGCCGGATGGCCGGCACGAGCAGGCCCTTCGCCTCCAGCGCGGCAGAAAGTGCCAGTGCGGCGCCGGACTCGCCCACGAAGAGGGGCTGGATCGGCGTCGGGGACGGCAGCAAGCGGATGCCAAGGCGGCTCGCGCCCGCCCTGAAGTGGGCGACCAGCTGGCGCAGGTGGTCCCGCCGCCACTCCTCGGCACGGGCGATGCGCAGGCTCTCAAGGGTCGCCACGGCGACTGCGGCGGGCATCGCCGTCGTGTAGACGTAGTTGCGCGCGCGCTGGATCAGCGTCTCGATCAGCGCCTCGTCGCCGGCGACGAAGGCGCCGGCCGTGCCGAAGGCCTTGCCCAACGTGCCGACCAGCACCGGCACGTCACGGGTACCGTGCTCTGCCGGGTCCACGACACCGCAGCCGCCGGCGCCATGCACTCCGCAGCCGTGGGCGTCGTCGATCATCAGCCAGGCATCATGGCTGCGGGCAGTGGCCACCAGCCCGGCAAGCGGACAGAGGTCGCCGTCCATGCTGAACGTGCCGTCGCTGATCACGAGCTTGCGGCGCTCCGATCCGGCGACGGCCTGCAGCCGCGCCTGCAGGTCAGGGACATCCCCGTGACTGAACCACTCGAAGTCCGCCCGGGAGAGCCGGCCGCCGTCGATCAGGGAGGCGTGGTTCAGGCGGTCCTCGAAGACATGATCGCCGGGGCCGAGGAGCGCGTTGATCGTGCCCAGGTTGGCGGCATAGCCGCTGCCGAAGAGCAGCGTCCGGGGACGGCGGGTGAAGTCGGCAAGCGCCTCTTCGAGTTCCTCGTGAGCCGCCGTGTGGCCACTCACGAGGTGGGAGGCACCGGAACCGGCTCCCCACCGGTCGATGCCCGCGTGGAACGCGGTGCGCACCCGCGGGTCGGCGGCCAGGCCCAGGTAGTCGTTGCTGCAAAAATTCAGCAGGGTGCGGCCCTTGACCGCGATTTCCCGTCCCACCGGGCTCTCCAGCACCCGCCGCCGGCGGTAGAGCTGCCGCCGGTCGAGCTTGCCGAGGGTGGCTGTGAGGTCGTCAAACGCTGTCACGGGAGATTGCCGGAGTTACACTGCGGGGCAAGGACCGCCACAGTCTAGCTTGGAGTTCATCCCCACATGCTGAAGATCTACGGCCCGGCCCGCTCCCGCTCGTCCCGCGCCCTGTGGATGGCAGAAGAGTGCGGCGTCCCCTACGAGCACGACGACCTCACCAGCCACCCGACGATGGAGGCGAAATCGGCGGCCGTCCGGCAGGTCAACCCGATCGGCAAGATTCCCGTCATCGCCGACGGGGACTTCATCCTGGCGGAGTCCATGGCCATCAACCTGTACCTCGCCAGGAAGTACGGGCGGCACCTTTGGCCGAACGGCGAGCAGGACCAGGCCAGGGTAATGCAGTGGAGCTTCTTTGCAGTGACCGAACTGGACCCGCCGCTCATCCAGCTGATGATCGAACGCACCTTCCGCAAGGAGGCCGACCGGAATGCCGATAACGAGAAGAAGAACGCCGAACTCGTGAAGCGGCCCCTCGCCGCCCTGGAGGGCCACCTGGCGGAGCAGCCCTGGCTGGTAGGCGCCGGGTTCTCGGTGGCGGACCTGAACGTGGCCTCAATTCTGTCCCTGGCGGGCGGCGCGAAGCAGGACCTCACCGACCACCCCCACATCCAGGCCTGGCTGAACCGCTGCCAGGACCGCCCCTCCTGGAAAAAACTGAACGAAAAAGGTACCGGACACCGTTCCAGCTAGATTGTTTAGTTGTTGCAAGCGCAGAAGCCGGTAACGGGAGACCTCGAAAGCATGCAGCGTTGGCGAGTCGGCGACGTCACCATCACCCGGATCATCGAGACCGAGGACCGGTCCATGACCGCGGCGGCCATGCTGCCGGAGGCGACGCCTGCCAACCTGGCACCGCTCAACTGGCTCCGCCCCCATTTCGTCAGTGAGTCGGGGCAACTGATCAGCAGCATTCACTCCCTGCTGGTCGAGAGCCGCGGTCAGCGCATCGTGATTGACACCTGCCTCGGCAACGACAAGCCCCGCATCGTTCCCCAGTGGAACCAGCGGCAGGGCCGCTTCCTGGAGGACATTGCCGAGGCCGGCTTTCCCAGGGAACGGGTGGACTTCGTGGTCTGCACCCACCTGCACCCGGACCACGTGGGCTGGAACACGATGCGGGTGAACGACCGCTGGGTACCCACCTTCCCGTCTGCCCGCTATGTCTTCAGCGCGAAGGACTGGGAGTGGCTGGACAAGGCACCCGTCAGCGCCCTGGGGGACTACGCAGGCGACTCGGTCCGGCCGGTGTTCGAAGCGGGCCAGGGCGAGTGCGTGGCACCGGATTTCCGCATCACCGACGAGGTCTGGCTGGAGTCCACGCCCGGTCACTCCCCGGGCCATGTGTCGATCCGGATCGCTTCCCGGGGAGAGCACGCCGTGGTAACCGGCGACCTTATGCACCACCCCTGCCAGATCGCGCGGCCCCTGTGGTCCAGTCCGTTCGACTTCGACAAGTCGGCCGCATTGCAGACCCGGCTGGACTTCATCGAGCGCTACGGCGACGCGCCCGTGCTGGTTATCGGCAGTCACTTCGCCACCCCCGCCGCCGGCCGCATCGTCCGCGACGGCGATGCCTGGCGACTGGACTGCTGAAAAGGTACCTTTTTACCTGGCGTGGTACTCGGGATTTGGCATCAGGTCCAGGGCCGCGGCCATGCGGTTCGAGTAATTGAAGAAGGCCACGACCTCGCAGATGTCGAAGATGTCCCGGTCACTGAAGCCGGCGTCCCGCAAGCCCTGCCGGTGAGATTCGTAACCGGCCTCCGGGTGGTCCGTCAGCTGCACCGCGAAGTCGAGCATGACCCGCTGGCGCTCCGGCAGCGGCGCCACCCGGTAGTTCGTCACCAGCATTTCGCCGAGCTGCGGGTCGCCGGAGAGCTCCCGCACCGCCTGCCCGTGGGCAACCAGGCAGTAGTAGCAGCGGTTGCAGCTCGACACGACCACCGCAATCATCTCCCGCTCGAGGGTAGAAAGCCCGCAGTCTTCCGCCAGCATCAGCTCGTTGTACATGCTGATGAAATTGCGCAGGTGCGTCGGCCGGAAAGCATAGGCCCGCAGCACGTTGGGCACCAGGCCCAGTTTCTCCGCGCACTTGCGGAAGTACTTCTGGAGGTCCGGGTCCAGGGTATCGGTCGCGGGCACGGGCAGCTTCGAGATGTGGGTCGGCTGGGGCATGAGGGCACCGCTGGCAGTGGGAACACTGCCACCAGCATAACCGCGCTTCCCTTCGCCGGCAGCGCCCGCTAGGCTCTCGCGCCATGCCAGTCCGTTCCCTGTTCCCCACCCTGATCTACAGCGCCCGCCTGCAGGCCCGGGGTGCCGCAGCCTTCAACCGGGAGCTACTCAAGGAAGCGCGGCAGATCCGGGACCAGGACCTGGAGGGACGCCGCTGGTCCGCCCGCCGCTACCCCGGCGGCTACACCTCCTATGGCTCCCTCTGCCACCTGCAGAAGATGTCCTCCACCTTCGGCCGCCTCGAACAGAAACTCCGCCGGCATCTCAACGCCTACGTACGGTCGCTGGAACTCGACATGACGGGCCGGACCCTGGCGATGACCGACTGCTGGGTAAACGTGATGCCGAAGCAGGTGGTGCACGGCCTGCACCTGCACCCGCTCGCCACGATCAGCGGCACCTACTACGTGCAGACGCCGCGGGGCTCTGCCGGACTGAAACTGGAGGACCCGCGGCTCGACCGGTTCATGGCCGCACCGCCCCGGCGCCACGACGCCAGCCCGGAACACCAGCCCTGGGTCACCGTGCCGGCGGTCGCCGGCAACGTGGTGTTGTTCGAGAGCTGGCTACGCCACGAAGTGCCGCCGAACCCCGGCAGCGGGGAACGGGTGAGCATCAGCTTCAACTACAACTGGTTCTGACGGCCGGTCGTCTCCGCGGCCCGTTCCCGGCGGATGGTGATCACGATCCAGGCTACCGCCACGAGCATGACCGCCACCATCGCCGCCATCAGGTACACGAGGCCGCCCGCCAGCTTGTAGGCTTCGCGCAACCCGCCCACCACGCCGAGGGGCGTGGTCACGAGCAATATCGGCTTGGCGAGGCGCACGAGCGTTGCTGGCTTTCCTAGAGGAACCCCAGCGGATCCCGGCCAAACAGCCAGAGATGCCCGCCAGCGAGCAGCGCGCCCGCCAGCAGCAGGCCGGCCGCGCCACCCGCGAGGCTGAGACCGTCACGGGGCCACCGGGCCCGGCCCCGCAGCAGCGCCACAAACGGCAGGAAGGACGTGGCTGCCGCCAGCCGCCGCCACTCGGTCGCGCCCAGCACCGCGCGCCGCCGGCTTTCGACGAGCAGCATGCCGACCAGCGCAAAGGCCCCGAGGCCCCCGAACAGGATCAGGCCCACCAGGTGACCGTTCGCAGCCACGTGGGCCAGGCCCCAGAGGCCGAGGCCCCAGAGGATCGGGTGGCGGGTGAGCGCCACGGCACCCGGCGCACCGGCATCGTAGGCCCGCGTCACGAACGCAATGGACAGGGGGTTTGGCACCAGCACGCCCATCCCGAGCAGCAGCAGGGCCAGCGGCAGCCCGGCGAGCGCAAGCCAGTAACCCCAGTCGCCCGCAAACCAGAGCGGGACGTAGGGGGCGAGCAGCGCCTCGCGGATCAGCCAGGCAAACAGGAGCAGGGACAGGACCGAGTAGGCGCCGATGAAGCCCCCCTCGCCCAGCCGCACCTGCAGCGACCGGCGGACTGCCGGCATCGCGGGAATGACATGGGCGATCAGGAAGATCGCGAGGACGGTGAGGAATCTGGCCATGCCACAAATGATCGCTCATCCGGTGCCCGGAGCGGAAGCTGAGCTACCTGTGCCAATCTAGGCACCCGACCCCGCCTGGACCCCGTATTCAATGCACAGCGCGACTGACCGGCCACTGCACACACCGGAGACCGGACCGGTGCCCTTCGGGACCCGGTTCGGCTGGGGGATCGGCTCGCTCGGCGTTTCCCTGCTCTTCAACACCTACTCGGCCCTGCTGCTCTTCTACCTGACCAACGTGGTCGGCCTGAAGCTGGAGGTGGCGGGCACGCTGATCGTGATCGCCAAGATCTATGACGCGCTCATCAACGTGCCCATGGGCATCCTGAGCGACAACACGAAGTCCCGCTGGGGCCGGCGCCGTCCCTGGTTCCTGCTCGGGGCGATCCTCTGCAGCACCTGGTTCCTCGTGATTTTCAATACGCCGGCGGTGGGCAGCAGTGGCGCCTCGCCCGCCGTCCTGGCCTGGGTGCTCGGCGCCCTGCTGCTCTACTCCACCGGCTACGCGATCTTCAACGTGCCCTACCTGGCCATGCCGGCGGAGATGTCGAGCCACTACCACGAGCGGACGGCGATCATGTCCTACCGGGTGATCTTCATCCAGGTCGGCAACTTCATCGCCGTCGGCCTCGGGCCGCGCCTGGCGCAGGAATTCGGCGGCGGGCTGGACGGCTACTCGCTGGTCGGTGCGGTGCTCGCCCTGTGCACGCTGGTGACCATGGTCGCGTGCTTCTTCGGCACGGCGAAGGCGCGCCAGGTGCAGCGGACGTCCGTCCGCTACCCGGCGATGGACCAGCTGCGCTCCGCCCTCCGCAACCGGCCGTTCATGCTGCTGGCGGCCTTCAAGTTCCTGATCCTGGTGGCCGGCGCCACGGTGTTTGCCACGCTGCTGTTCTTCGTCAAGAACGTCCTGAAGCTGGAACAGGGCGTGATGCTCTGGTACACGGCAGCGCACGGCATTGCTGCCTTCATTACCGTGCCCCTGGTCTGGGTACCGCTGTCAGCGCGCTTCGGCAAGAGGAACGTACTGATCGCCGCCACCATCGGCTTCCTGCTCACCGCCCTCACCTGGCTCCTCGCCGGGCCCGGCGAACCGGTGGCCCTGTTCATCGTCCGCGCCTTCCTGCTGGGCAGCTTTGCCGCGGGCAAGCTGTTGCTGGGGCTGACAATGCTGCCGGACGTGATGGAGTACGACTACCTGAAAACGGGCCTGCGCCGCGAGGGCGCCTACGCGGGTGCCTACAACGTGGTCGAGAAAGCGGCGTATGCCATCAGCCCGCTGATGATGACCATCGTGCTGGGCGCGCTGGGTTACAAGGAATCGGTCAACAACGCCGCCGTGGCCCAGACGGACAACGCTCTCCTGGGCATCTTTCTCAGCATCGCCATCATCCCGGCCCTGTGCAACCTGGCCGCGGTCCTCGTGCTGCTGCGCTACGACCTGACGGAAGCGAAGCTCCGGGAACTCAGGCTTCAGGCCCTGGGCGGGAACGGCGGCGCCGGTGAGGAAGGCGTACCCGGCTGACGCACCAGGTTGGTCGCCAGGGCGATCATGGACGCCACGTCGGTCAGGTTGGCCGGCACGACAAGCGTGTTGCCCGCCTTGGCCAGGTTGCCGAACTGGGCCACGTATTCCTCGGCCACCCGCAGCTGCATGGCCTCATGGCCGCCGGGCTCTCGCAGCACCATCGCCACTTTCCGGAGACCCTCGGCCGTGGCCGTGGCCACCGCCAGGATCGCCTCGGCCTCACCCTGGGCCTCGTTGATCTGCTGCCGCTGGTTGGCTTCCGACGCCTTGATCACCCGCTGCTTGTCGCCCTCTGCCTCGTTGATCTTGGCGTCCCGCTCGCCCTCGGAGTTCAGCACCACGGCGCGCTTCTCCCGCTCGGCACGCATCTGCTTCTCCATCGCGGACAGCACGTCCTTGGGTGGATTGATGTTCTTGATCTCGTAACGGAGGACCTTCACGCCCCAGGCCTCGGAGGCCTTGTCCAGCTCGATCACGACGTTGGAATTGATCGCTCCCCGCTCCTCGAAGGTGCGGTCCAGGTCGATCTTGCCGATCTCGCTGCGCAGGGTGGTCTGGGCCAGCTGCATAATCGCGAAGATGTAGTCGGTGATGCCGTAGCTCGTGCGCTGGGGGTCCAGGATCCGCAGGTAGAGCACGCCGTCCACGCCGACCTGCACGTTGTCCTTGGTAATGCAGGTCTGCTCGGGAATGTCGATGGCCTGCTCCTTCAGGCTGTGCCGGTAGGCGATGCGCTCAACGAAGGGCACGAGAATGTGGAAACCAGCCTGGAGGGTCCGGCTGAACTTGCCGAGGTACTCGATGACGAAAGCGCTCTGCTGGGGTACCACGACTGCGGTCTTCAGCAGGACGATGATGACGAGGATGGCAATCGCAACGGCTACGGCAAACCCACTCACGGCGTATCCCCTTTTCTGATTCAGTTCCGGGCTGTAACGCGCAGGGTGATGCCATCGACGCCCACCACCTGCACCCTGACGCCCGGGGGTATGGCCACCTGGCCCACGTTGCGGGCCGTCCACGTGGAGCCGCGCAGCTCCACACGGCAGCTGCCATCGACCGGCAGGCCGACCGGCAACAACAACTCCTCCCGCAGCATGTCGTCAGCCATGTCCGGCACGTTCCGGCGCAGCAGGTGGTACACGCGCTTGCGGAACACGAGCATCGACACCAGCGCCAGGGCCGCAAACACGAGCCATTGGGCCCAGTTCGGGATGGCCGGTACGGCCACGCTCAGCAGCCCGGTAACGACCGCGGCGGCACCCAGGAACACGAGGAAGAAGTCCGCCTCGATGATGAAGAGCTCGGCGCCCAGCAACAGGACGCCAACTACCATCCAGCCCCACCAGACCATCGCGCCTCCCGCAGCCGTCAGAATACAACGACTCTTATAGCTGAAACTCCGCCCTCACACGAGCCTCGCCGGCTTGCCCGTCTGCATCAGCAGGGCCTTCTTCCGGTAGAACCGCAGCAGCCCCGCCGCGCCCATGCGTGAGCCACCCAGCCCTGAGTAACCGAAGGAGTTCTTCTCGGCCTCGTAGGTTTCCCGGGTGAGGGCCGCGTCGTTGAGGCTTAAGCCCCCCGCGTTGACCCGCTCCGCGACGGCCCGGGCTTCGTCGAGGGTGCCGGCGAAGACCGCGGCGGACAGCCCGTACTCCGAGTCGTTGGCGAGAGCCACGGCCTCGTCAACGGTCCTGTAGCTCATCACGGGGATCACAGGGCCGAAGGTCTCGTCGATCATGAGCTTCATCGTGTGATCTACGTCGGTCACCACCGTGGCCCGGCAATAGCGGCCACCGCCCAGGTTCTCGCTCTTGCCGCCGCAGCGGATGGTCGCGCCTTTCGCCACGGCGTCATCCAGATGGGCATCGATGATGTCCGCCTGCCTGTCGAAGATCAGCGGCCCCAGGTCGCCACGGTTGATGTCGGGGTAGTTCAGCTGCACCTGTTTCGCCTTGCTGACGAGCAGGTCCACGAAAGCGTCGTGCCGGGACTCGTGCACGTAGACCCGCTCCAGGGCGAGGCAGACCTGGCCGCTCGCCACCACCGAGCCTCGCAGGATCGCGTCAGCAGCGTCCTCCAGGTTGGCCGACGGCAGGATGATGGCCGGGTCCTTGCCGCCGAGTTCGAGGAAGGCCGGGATGAAGCGCTCGGCGGCGGCCACCGCCACCTTGCGGCCCGTCGCCACGCTCCCCGTGAAACAGACGACATCCACCTGGCCGACGAGCGCCGCGCCGGTGCCCCCGTCGCCCGCCTCAATGGCGAGCACGCGGGCCAGCTCGGGCACTTCGGCCAGCGATTTCTTCAGGGGATCGACGAAGCGTGGCGTGACCTCGCTGGGTTTCACGAATACGGCGCAGCCGGCCAGCAGGGCAGGCACCGTGTCGATCAACGACAGCGCCACGGGAAAATTCCAGGGACTGATTGCCCCGACTAGCGGGTACGGCACCAGCTGGTGGCTGTAGCGGAGGCTCGGCATGATGCCGGACTCGTACAGCGGCGTGCCGATCAGCGTCGGGCCGTAGTCGCACCAGCGGCGGATATTGCGGGAGGCACTACGAACTTCACCGGCGGCGATAGCTACCCGCCCCGTGTCGATCGCCAGCGCGGCCGCGATGGTGTCGTGATGCGCATCGATAGCCTCCGCCCAGCGCCGGAGCGCCGCGATGCGCTGCTCCATGCCGTCCTGCCACCAGCCGGGCTGGGCCTTGCGAAGCTCGACGCAGCGGGCCGCTACCTCGGCGCCGGTGGGCGGCATGAACGTGAAGTCGTGCTGCCCCGTGCGGGGATTGCGAACCTCGATCACTCAGGCTTATCCGTCTGGAACACCCGCGCCATGTACTCGGTGAGGTCCCGGCTCACCTCGGCTGCCGTGTCCGGACCAACGCCGGCGAGCGTTTTCGCCAACTGCTTCTTGAATTCCAGCTGCATCTGGCGGCCAATCTGGATGCGCTGGGCCTGGGGCGAACCGGCGCCGTGCATCGACTCGGTGAGATAACCCACGGCGTTCCGCCCCAGTGTCATGTTCTCGATGAGCCGCAGGACCCGCATGCGGTCCTCGGTGGGGATGTCCGCCCTGCCCTTCAGGTACTTGCGGATCAGTTCGCCCACCTCCGGGTGCCGCAGGTCCTGTTCGGAGGGCAGGGTCACCATCAGGCCGCCCGCGAGGTCCTGGGCGAGGCGGCTGATCTCGTAGGGAAAGCGCGTGACGTGGTGCTTGCAGACGTTGGCGATCATGTCGTCGCAGATGTACACGCCGGACTTCAGCGGCACGGCCTGGTGACTGGAGGCAATGCCCGTGGAGTAGATCGTCTCGTTGAGGTGCGTCATCTCCACGAGCTTGTCCTTGATGTGGGACACCTTGTCGACACCGTTGAAGTCAGCGATGGTCGCCGCCGCGCCAATCAGCACGTCGCCGACGCCGGACTTGCAGACGTAGCTGCGCCGGTGATAGGTGGTGAAGCGCTCGACCAGCATGGCTGCGTAATCCACTTCGCCGTCCATGAAAATGTGGTCCCAGGGCACAAAGACATCATCGAGGATGATCATGGCTTCCTGGCCGCCGAAGCGCTTGTTGCCAGGATCGATGTCGCCACCCTCCATACTGCGGGTGTCACAGGACTGGCGGCCATAGAGGTAGGTAATGCCCGCGGCATCAACAGGAATGGCACCGACGATGGCGTAGTCCTTGTCTTTCGGACCGAGACGCATTGTCGGCATCACGAGCAGCCAGTGCGAATTGAGACAGCCGGTCTGGTGCGCCTTGGCGCCCTTGAGGTACACGCCCTCCGCCGTGCGCCGGCTCACGTGCACGAAGAGATCGGGGTCCGCCTGTTCATGGGGCGCCTTGCCCCGGTCCCCCTTCACGTCGGTCATGGCACCGCCGATGACGTAGCCCCGGCGCTGCATGCGGGTGACGAAGTCGATGAAGCGGCCGTGGTAGCCCGTGCCGTGCTGCTCGTCGATCTCGAAGGTTACCGAGTGCAGCGCGTTGAGCGCGTCCATGCCGACGCAGCGCTGGAAGCAGGTACCGGTGAGCTGGCCCAGCCGGCGCTGCATCTTGTTCTGCAGGACCAGGTCGTGGGCGCTACCGGCGACATGCAGGAAGCGGTTGATGCGCTCGCCGGTGTAGGGCGACAGCGCCGTGCCGAGCTCCGGGTTGCGGACCGCCAGGTCGTAGGTTTCCGCCACCGCGTTGATGGAGGGCCGGATCATCGGGTGATCGACGGGCTCCCCGACGAGCTCCCCGAACAGGAACACGCGCAGCTTCCGCCCGCGCAGGCTCTCGATGTACTCGGCGCCGGTCCGCAGCGGCGCCGGGGCGGCCGCGGATTGTGGTCTGATTGCCTCAGGTTTAGTAGCCAAACTATTGAACTCCATAAATATTAAAGGCGGTCATCCCGAGTGCTGACCGGCTGCGTGAGACTACTTTAGCACCGCGCCGGGCCCGTCCCGGCCGGGTGGAACGTAGCCATCCGGGACCGGCTCAGGCCTGCCCCAGCCGGGCAAGGACCGCCCCGGCCTCCCGCTCCGCGGCTTCCATCGCGCCTTCGATGCCCTGCTGCAACTGCGCCGCGTGCTCGCCAATCCAGTGGACCCCGCCCCAGGGGCGCGCCATGGCGGGACCGAGCCTCGCCACCTGCCCGATACCCCAGAAATGGTAGCTGCCCCGGGAGAACGGCCGCCGGCCCCAGGCGGTGACGTTCACCACCTCGAGCTGGCCGCGAGCGGCGGGACGGGCCTCCTCCACCGCGCGGCGCACCAGCCGGCCGATGTCGGCTTCGGGCAGGCCATCGAAACGCTCCGCGCCACGGCCATCGAGCCAGGCGGTCAGCTCGTGCAGCTCGCCGTTCTCGGCCGGCGTGGCAAACACCTTCTCGAAAAGCCCGTCGCCGAGCATCGCCGGCGGCAGGCCGTCCTGCTCCCAGAAGGGCTCGCGGAAGGCGAGGCGCACCTGGGTGATGCGGTTGTAGGGCAGCGTGGCGACGAGTTCCGCCAGATCAGGGGGCGGTGACGGACTCAGGCGAACGTGCCGGAGCACCGAGAACGGGATCGAGACCAAGGCGAGTCGACCCCGGTGCCGCGCGCCGTCCGCGCAGCGCAGCTCGACGCCGCCGCGCTGCTGGCTGATCGCAACCACCTCCTCGCCAAGGCGCACCTCGTTCCGCAGCCGGGCGGCGATCGCTTCCGGCAGGCCCGCACTGCCGCCGCTGATCCGGAACGTCTTGCCGCCGCCGAACTTCTGGACCAGCCGCTTGCGATAGGCGAACAGCGCGGACACCTGGTCGAGACCGAGCCCGTCGTAGAGCTCCTCCATCCACGTGAGCGCGGCGGGCGAAGCACCGCGACTGCGGAGCTCGTCGAGAAACGAGCGGTCATCAAACTCCGCAAAGCCCGGCCGCCGCCAGTCATCCAGGTTGACCAGCGGGTTGTGGGCGTCCAGGTAGAAGTTGGCGAGCTCGTCCGGCAGTAACTGGCGCTCACCGGCAGATAGCGCGTTTTGAGGACTGTCCGGCCAGTCGGCCTGGGTAACCAGTGCACCGCCACTGCTGACCACCCGTCCCGGCACGGCGAAGGGCGTGCGCGGATAGACGCTGAGGCCCAGCCGCTCGCAGGCGGCGAAGGTGCGCGCGTACATGGCATCCAGGGTCTGGCCGCCGGCCTCCGGGGTGCCCGGCAACTGGTGCAGCGTCATCAGCCGGCCGCCAACCCGGCCACTGGCCTCGAGGACACGGACCCGCACGCCCTGCTCTTCCAGCAGCCAGGCGGCGTAGAGCCCGGCGATGCCGGCGCCGGCGATGAGTACATCGACAGGCTCGCCCCCGCTACACGCGCCGGCGAGCGGGGCCACGGCGGCGCCTGCCAGCAGCTTCAGCGTGCGCCGGCGAGACCAGTTACGGATCGTCATGGGCCACCTCAGCGCAGGTCCCGCGCGACGCGAATGCCGAAGAAGGAGTAGCGGGCGTCCTCCGGATCGCGGCCGCGGAAGGTCACACGCTGCCGGCTGGGTCGCGAGATCCAGCTGCCGCCACGCACGGCCCGCTGCGGGCAATCGCCGTCCACCGTTACCGGGCTGCCGTCGGCGGGACTGGCGGGATAGGGCGCCACGTAGCAGTCCGCCGTCCATTCCCAGACGTTGCCCAGCACATCCTTGAGACCAAAGGCGTTCGCGGTGAAGGAGCCCACCGGGGCGGCCTGGCCGTAGCCGTCGTCGCAGGCAAAGGGCTCCCAGTCGAAGCCGTTCACACGCGCGCCTGACTGGTCGTAGACGTTACCCGCGTTGCAAGGCTCGGCGTCGCCGGCAGGCCAGGGAAACACGCCCGTCGACCCCGCCCGCGCCACGTACTCCCACTCGGCTTCCGAGAGCAGCCGGTAGGGCTTGCCCGTGCGCCCGGCGAGCCAGGCGGCGTAGTCCCGGGCGTCACGCCAGCTGACGCAGGTCACCGGCTCGTCCGCAAAAGGCACGCGGCCGTAGCCCGGGTTGGTCCAGTCACCGTCCGGCGGGTATTGCCAGGCCTTGCCGTCCCAGGTCCGGCAGCCGCCGGGAAGCACGCGGCCCGTGGCGACCACGAAGGCCGCGAACTGCTCCTGCGTCACCTCCGTCACGCCCACGGCGAAGGCCCTGAACAGGCGGATCTCCCGGACCGGGCCCTCGGGCCGGCCCTCCTCACCACCCTCCGCACCCATGCTGAAACGTCCGGCCGGGACCACGACGAGATCCGGACAGGCCGGGCAGTCACGAACGACCTTGCCAGGCTCGAGGCCGGTGGCCGTGCAGGCAGACAGGACGGCAAGCGCCGGCACGAGGAACACGTACAGGAACCAGAACCGGACCTGGACCCTCATCACGCGAGGCCGTGCCGGGCCAGGGGCAACTCGCGGACACGCTTGCCGGTGGCGGCGAAGACCGCGTTGGCCAGGGCGGGAGCCACGGGCGGCGTGGCCAGCTCGCCGACCCCGCCGGGCTCGTCACCGCCCGGCAGCACCAGCACGTCGATCTCGGGACAGTCGGCCAGGGTCATCATCCGGTAGTCGAAGAAGTTGGACTGGACCGCGCGACCCTGCTCGATGCGAATCTCGCCGTACAGCGCCGCCGTGAGTCCGTAGAGGAGGCCGCCCTCGACCTGGGCGCGCACGTTGTCCGGCTGGATGGCGGCGCCGCAGTCCACGGCGACCGTCAGGCGCAGGACGCGCACACGGCCTTCGGGCAGAACCTGCACATCGGCCACCAGGGCGATGATCGAGGACGCGTACTCGGCGATGGCGAGCCCACGGCCCTCTTTACTCGCCTGGCCGCTCGCTTGGCCACGCGTATCCCGGCGGCGCCACTTCGCCTGCTTCGCCAGCGCGGCGAGCACCCGCTGGTGACGAGGCGACGCCTTGAGCAGGTCCAGGCGCAGGCGCAGCGGGTCTTCACCGGACGCCACTGCCAGCTCGTCGAGCGCGCTTTCGATCGCGAACACGTTGTGCGAATGCGCCACGGACCGCCACACGCCGATCGGCACGTGCGTCGTTTGCGGCACCCAGCGAATGCGGTAGTCCGGCAGCGCGTACGGCATCGCCGTGAGCCCACCCGTCAGCTGCGGATCCGGCTTCGGGTTCGACACTGGCGGCTTGCCCCAGCTGCTCAGCAGGGCCCCGGACAGCGTGATGTCGACGCCGGCGATACCTGCCGCGCCGCGCCGGCCACTGGCGAGGCCCGCCCGCACGCGCATGTGCATCGCGGGACGGTAGAAGTCGTGCTGCATGTCCTCTTCCCGGGACCAGAGCAGCTTCACCGGCGCGTTGACCGCTTTCGAAATCAGCGCCGCCTCGATGCCGAAATCCGGCTGCCAGCGGCGCCCGAAACCGCCACCGATGAAACTCCGCGTGATGCGCACGCGGCCCGGCTCGATGTTCAGCTCGCGGGCCACCTCATTCCGCAGGCGCCCCGGCCCCTGGGTGGGCGCCCAGAGATCGCAGTCGCCAGCGCGCACCCAGGCCACGCAGCACATGGGCTCCATCGTGGCGTGCGCGAGATAGGGCACCTCGTAGACGAACTCAAGCTGGCGATCCGCCGCCGCGATCCGGGCCTCGGCATCGCCCACTGACTGCACGGGCACGCCCGGCTCGCGGAGACCGGCGGCACGGGCCGCGCCCAGCGTCGCCGAATCAACCGTGTCGTTCGGGCCTGGCGCAAAGGTGGGCCGCAGGCGGCCGAGGGCGCGGCTCGCCTGCCAGAAGTCCCCGGCAACGACCGCCACGGCCGACGGCAGGCGCACGACGGCGCGCACACCGGGGCCAGCGAGGGCCGCAGCCTCGTCCAGCGACTCGAGCGCACTGCCGAACACGGGGCTGTGCGCGATGGCCGCCACCAGCATGCCGGGAAGTCGCACATCACTGCTGAATTCTGCCGTGCCCGCCACCTTGGCGGGGATGTCCTTGCGCGGCACGTCGCGGCCGATCAGCTGCAGCTCGTCCGGCGTCCGCAGGTGAATCTCGAGCGGCAGTGGCAGCGCGGCGGCCGCTTCCAGCAATTCGGCAAAGGTCGCCTGCCGTCCGGAGCGCGCGTGCCGGACGCTGCCCTGTTCGGTACGGCACTCGGCGGCCGGCACGCTCCAGCGCGCCGCCGCCGCTGTACATAGCAGCTGGCGGGCCGTGGCGCCGAGCCTGCGCAGCAAAGCGTAGTAACCGCGCACACTGAGGCTGCGGCCCGTGGCCTGGAAGCCCTTCATGGGGTTGGCGAGGCGGTCGTCGGCCCCCGTTTGCCGGACCTCGACCAGCGCCCAGTCTGCGCCGAGCTCGTCGGCCAGGATCAGCGGCAGCGCGCTGTAGACGCCCTGGCCCATTTCGGCATCAGGCAGTGCCACGCGCACCACGTTGTCCGCTGTGATTTCCAGGTACGCCGCCAGCTGGGGTTCGTTGAAGGTCGTGCGTGGCGGCGGGCCCGCCGCCGCTGTCGATTGCGCGAGCACATCGCCGGGCAACTCGATGCCGAGCCAGAGGCCGGCCGCGACCTGCCCCGCTGACCGCAGCACGCGCCGTCGCGTCACCTTGCCCACAGGGAAACCTGAGTCCATCGCAGCCTCGCGTCGGCGGGTCAGCATATGATTATAACAATATGATAACCTCCCCCGAGAGGTGCTGCTCCGCATGACGCCCGGTCCCAAGCCGCGGTTCGCCGTCCCGATTCTCTTTGCTGTCGTCTTCATAGACCTCGTCGGCTTTGGAATCCTCGCCCCGCTCACCCCGTTCTACGTGGAGAGGCTCGGCGCTGGCCCCGAACTCATCACCCTGATCATCGCGGCCCACCCGCTGTCCCAGTCCCTCGCCATGCCCCTGTGGGGCTCCATGAGCGACCGGCGGGGGCGTCGGCCCGTCCTGCTCTTCAGCATGCTGGGGCACGCCGCCGCCTACCTGCTGCTGGCCTACGCCAATTCCCTCTGGCTGCTCCTCCTGGCCCGCATCCTTAGCGGCGCCACGTCGGCAAACCTCTCGACCGCCTACGCCTACATTTCCGACGTCACCAGTCCCGAGGAGCGGGCAGGCGCGATGGGCCGGGTGTCCTCGGCCTTCGGCCTCGGCTTCGCGATCGGACCGGCACTCGGCGGCCTGCTGGCCGGCGGTACGACGATGGCCGACGCGAACCTCGTGCGCCCGGCCATTGCCGCGGCACTGTTCTCCTTCGGCGCCTTCCTCGCCATCTTCGCCTTCCTGCCGGAGACCCGCCAGCTGGCGCCGGCCAGCGTGCCACGCGCCGCGGGCACCAGCCTGCTCGGCGAACTGGGACGCATCGCCGGACGGCCGATCATCACGCAGATGCTGTTGATGGCGGTCGTGGTGCTGGTGTTCATGTCCGTGCGGGAGTCCATTTTCCCGCTGTGGGCGAACCACGAGCATGGCCTGAACGCCCGCACACTGGGCGGCATGCTTGCCTGGACTGGAGGCCTCATCGCCATGGTGCAATTCTTCGGTCTTGGCTGGCTGGCCCGGCGCTTCGGCGAACTGAACCTGGTGAAGAGTGCGATCGTCTGCCTGATGACCGGCTGGATCGGCCTGACGCTTGCCCACAGCGTGCCGACGATACTGTTCGCAATGACCATAGGCTCCTTCGGCACCGCATTCTTCCAGACCAGCATGCAGAGCCTGCTGTCGAAACGGGCCGGCGCCACTGAACGCGGCGCGGTGCTCGGGGTGTACCAGTCCTCCAGCGCCATGGCCCGCTTCGTGGGGCAGGCCGGCGCCGGTACGCTGTACGGACAGCTGGGCGCCAATGCGCCATTCCTGATCGGCAGCGCCGTCATGCTGCCGGCCTTTGCCATGGCTACCCGCATCGGCCGGCGTCTTGCGCTGATGCCGTTGGCCGCCGAGGCGGGGCGCCGGGACAAGGTAGTCTAGGCAGATGCTGAGGTACACACTGCGCCGGCTTGGCATCGCCATACCCACGCTGTTCGTCATCGTGACGGCCGCGTTCTTCCTGATGCGCGCGGCGCCGGGCGGGCCCTTTGACGCAGAAGCGGATCTCGAGCCCGAGGTCCTTGAGAACATCCGCGCCGCGTACGACCTCGACAAGCCACTGATCACGCAATACTGGCTGTTCCTGACGCGGGCCGTCCGCGGCAACTTCGGTCCCTCGCTGGTCTACAAGGACTTTTCCGTCACGGAACTCATCGCCATCGGCCTGCCAGTGAGCATCACGCTGGGCCTGCTCGCCAATCTCGTCGCGCTGGTGCTGGGTGGCCTCGGAGGAATCTTCGCGGCCTTGCGCCAGAACAGCGCGCTTGACTACGCATTGATGGGACTCGCCATGACGGGCATTGCGCTGCCGGCATTTGTGAGCGCGCCCATTCTTGCCCTGTTTTTCGGCCTCTACCTCAAGCTGCTCCCCGTCGCCGGCTGGAATAACGGCGCACCGGCTAACCTGGTGCTGCCTGTGGTCGCCCTCGCCCTGCCCCAGATCGCCGTGATAGCCCGCCTGATGCGCGGCGGAATGCTGGAAGTCCTGCGGTCAAACTTCGTGCGGACGGCCCGGTCGCGCGGCCTCAAGGAGTCCACGGTCGTGTTCCGCCACGTCCTGCCGTCGGCGCTGGTGCCGCTGGTGGGTTACCTGGGCCCGGCCCTCGCCGCAATCATGACGGGCTCCCTCATCGTGGAACTGATCTTCAACCTCCCCGGCGTCGGCCGCTACTTCGTGCAGGGCGCGCTGAACCGGGACTACCCGCTGGTAATGGGCGTGGTCATCATCTATGCCACATTCATCATCCTGCTCAATCTCCTGTCGGACCTGGCCTACGCGGCGCTGGATCCCCGCGTGCGCAAGGCCTATCGCTCGTGAACACGCGACCGGACCTGCTCGGCTCGGAGAACCTGGCGCGGGCGGCCCGCGGCGAGGTCTCCCACTCCCTGTGGCGGCAGGCGGCGCGCCGCTTCCGGCGCAACCGGGCGGCCATGGCAAGCATCGTCATCCTGCTCGTCATCGGCGTCACCTCGATCCTGGTGCCGATGGCCTGGCCCCATGGCATCGAGGACGCCTCCTGGGAAAGCATCATGACGCCGCCGACCCTGGTCGACTGGCACTGGTTCGGCACCGACGCCAACGGCCGGGACCTGCTGGTGCGCACGTTCTATGGTGGCCGGATCTCCCTGACCATCGGCCTGCTCACCACGATCGTGGCGCTGGTAATAGGCGTGACCTACGGCGCAGTGGCGGGCTTTATCGGCGGGCGCACGGACGGCTTGATGATGCGCTTCGTCGATGTGCTGTACTCGCTGCCCCTGATCTTCTTCATCATCATCCTCGTGACGGTCTTCGGCAGGAACATCTTTCTCGTCTTCATCGCGATCGGGGCGGTCGAATGGCTGACCATGTCGCGGATCGTCCGGGGCCAGACCCTGACGGTGAAGGCCAAGGAGTACGTGGAGTCGGCCGTGGCCATCGGGCTGTCACAGGGCGCGATCCTGCGCCGCTACATCATTCCCAACGTCCTGGGCCCGGTCATCGTCTACGTCACCCTGCTGATCCCGACGAACATCATCGTCGAGAGCTACCTCTCGTTCCTTGGCCTGGGCGTCCAGGAGCCGCTGACGAGCTGGGGGCTGCTCATCTCCCAGGGCGCCGGCCAGCTGGACAGCGCCCCCTGGCTGATCTTCTTCCCCGCCACGTTCCTGGCGGTGACCATGTTCTGCTTCAACTTCATCGGCGACGGGCTGCGTGACGCGCTCGATCCCCGCGACCGGTGAGCCCCGCATGACGCCCGTCATCGAGTGCGAGCAGCTCAATGTCCGCTTCCGGACTGACAGCGGCGAAGTCACGGCAGTCAGCGACCTGGACTTCAGCCTGAACGCCGGCGAATGCCTCGGCGTCGTCGGTGAATCGGGTTCCGGCAAGAGTCAAACCTTCCTCGCCATGTTCGGGCTGCTGGCGCCAAACGGGCGAGCCACAGGCAGCGTCCGCTACCGCGGCACGGAGCTGCTGAACGCACCGCGGGCGGCGCTGGACGGTCTGCGTGGCAATCGCCTCGCCATGATTTTCCAGGATGCGCTTTCGGGACTGACGCCGACGATGCGCGTGGGCGACCAGATGGCCGAGGTGCTGATGCGCCACCAGGGGCTTTCCCGCCGGGACGCGCGCCTGCGCATCATCGAGGCGCTGGAAGTGGTCCGGATCGCGGACCCGGAGCGCCGTTACTCGGCCTACCCCTTCGAGATGTCGGGCGGCATGCGCCAGCGGGTCATGATCGCGATGGCAACCCTGTGCCGGCCGGAAGTCCTTATCGCTGACGAGCCGACCACCGCGCTGGACGTCACGGTGCAGGCGCAGGTCCTCAGGCTGCTGGACGGCCTGAAGCGGCACACCGGGACCTCGCTGGTGCTGATCACCCACGACCTCGGCGTCGTCGCCGGGCTCTGCGACCGGGTGCTCATCATGTACGCCGGCCGGGCCGTGGAAGTGGGCCCGGTACGGGACATCTTCCGGCGACCGGCGCATCCCTACACCCAGGCCCTGCTCCGTTCCATGCCGAACCTGCGCATCGATCCCGGCGAGGACCTCCCGGTGATTCCCGGGCAGCCGCCCGACCTGGAGAACCTGCCAGCCGGCTGCGCCTTCGCAAGCCGCTGCCACTGCCCGGTCGACATCTGCCGCACCGAGCGGCCGGCGCTTCGAACGCTCGACGCCGGGCACACGCGGGCCTGCCACCGGTCGCTGGCGGAGATTGCCAGTGAGCCTGCCGGCATGCCGGCGAGTCCCGCCGCATGACGCCGGTACTCACCGTCGAGAATCTCTCGGTGCACTACCCGGTGCCGGCACCGGGGCTGTTCCGCGGTCGGCCGCTCATACTGAAGGCGGTGGACGGTGTGAGTTTCGAACTGCACGCCGGCGAGACGCTGGGCGTGGTGGGGGAAACCGGCTGCGGGAAGTCGTCGCTCGGCAAGGGCGTGCTGCAGCTGGTCCGGCCTGCCGCCGGCCGCGTGGTCTGGGAGGGCCGCGATCTCTGCACCCTGGCCGCCGCGGACCTGAAGCGCTGCCGCAAGGACCTGCAGATCATCTTCCAGGATCCGCTGTCCAGTCTGAATCCCCGCATGACGATTGGCGAGATCGTCGCGGAGCCACTGGAAGTACACAACCCCGAACTCGGCCGGGACGAGCGCCGGCGCCGGGTGGACGCGATGCTGGACCGGGTCGGGTTGCGCCCCGAAATGCGCAACCGCTACCCGAACGAGTTCAGCGGCGGCCAGTGCCAGCGGATCAGCATCGCGCGGGCGATGATGTCGGCGCCGAAGGTGATCGTCTGCGACGAGCCCGTCAGCTCCCTCGACGTGTCGATCCAGGCCCAGATCTGCAACCTGCTGCGCGACCTGCAGCGGGACACCGGCATCGCCCTGCTGTTCATCAGTCACGACTTGTCCATCGTGCGCTACATGAGCCACCGGGTGCTGGTGATGTACCTGGGCCGCGTGATGGAAAGCGGCCGCAGGGAGGATTTCTTCGGCGCCCCCCGCCACCCTTACAGCCAGGCACTGATCAGCGCCGTGCCGGTTCCCGACCCTGACCGGCCCGTCGCCGGACGCTCGCTGGTGCTGGATGGCGAAATACCGTCGCCGCTGGACCCGCCGAGCGGCTGCGTCTTCCGCACCCGCTGCCCCCTGGCGGTGCCCGTCTGCATCACGCACCTGCCCGCACTCACCAGGGTGGCCCCCGGCCACGTCGTCGCCTGTCACCGCTGGCAGGAGACCGGAGCAGCCGCAGGCGCCAGTTAGACTCACCGGGCCAGACAGCGGGAGCACGCCTTGAACGATATTCGCTGCTACATGATCGTGATCGCGGAACTGACCGACCGGGAGCGCTTCCTGGCCGGCTACGCCCAGGTGGTGCCACCCCTCGTCACCCGCTTCGGCGGCCGTTACGTGGTGCGCGGCTCAGGCGGACTCTTCATTGAAGGGGGTTGGGCCGGGAACCCGAGCGCCCTCGTATCCGAGTGGCCGAGCCGCGAGGCTGCGCTGCGCTTCTGGAACTCAAGCGAGTATTCGGAAGCGAAGCGGCTGCGCGACGGCACGGGCACGTTCCAGGTGCTGATCGTCGACTCGCCCCGTTGGAGCCCCCCATGACCGAGGACGAAATCGCCCGCCGCCGCTTCCTGGGCCACCTGGCCCTGGGCAGCCTGCTCTCCGCCACCACCTGGGCGATGCCAGCCGCGGCAGCCCCGGAGGGCGGCGAGGGGCGCGCCTGGCCCCTGCCGGACCGGTTCCCGGGCATCCGGAGCGCGGCCGACCGGAACAATGGCCTGTCACCGCAGCGCATTGCGTACCCACCCTGCGATGAAAAGCTGAAGGCCGAGATCGACGCGGTACTCGCGCGGACGGAGCAGCTCTGGAACCGCCAGGAATGGTGGAAGCTTCCCGAGGAAATCTGGGACCGGGAAGACAGCACGCCGATCTACGTGGCCGAGGAACTCTTCGACGTCATGGTGGGCTGGGACATCCTGGACAAGTACATCTTTCCACCGAAAAAGGGCCTGGATGCCTTCCGTTGGGGCTACTCCAACCTCTTCGTGAAGGAACTGGCGCCAGGCGTGGCGCTGGCCCTCTACGATCACTGGTTCGAGCTCAAATTACGGATCCCGGGCCCGGTGGGCGTGCCGCGGGCCGGCTTTGATCGCGTGCTGTCTATCTATAACAAGCGGGGAGACCGCTGGCGCCAGACCCTCTACGCCCAGTGCCCCCTGGGCCCTGACACGTACGTGCGGGCCATGCTTGAGAAGCTCGTCCAGCCGGACTTCAAGGAGTGGTACGACGAAAGCCGCAAGTACAAGATCGACGACCCCAGGCTGAAGTAGCGGCGCCTGACGGCGCCCCACCCTCACACGCTAGCGCTGGATCGAGAGGTAGCGCGAGGGATTGACCGCTCGCTGGTTCGGCTCGAAGCCCCGCACATAGGGCTTCACCAGGTAACGCCGGCCGTAGTAGAACACCGGGATGACCGGCTCGTCCTTGAACAGCAGCGCCTCCGCGCCGGCCAGGAGCCGCAGCCGGGCCGCGTTGTCGAGCGTGCTGTTCGCAGTTTTGAGCGCCGCGTCGTAGGCGGGGTTGCTGTACTTGGAGTAGTTGCCGGTGTTGCCCGTCTCCATCAGACCGAGAAAGCTGTAGGGGTCGTCGTTCGGCGCGAACCAGGTGTAGCGCAGCATGTCGAAGCTGCCGGTCCTGGCGGCCTTGTTCAGTCCGTTCAGGTCACTCGTCGAGGGCTGGGCCTGGACGCCAATCGCGCGCCACATCGCGGTCATCGCCACCACGATCCGGCGGTTTTCCTCCTGGCCCTCGTAGCGGATCTCGAATTTCACCGGATTGGCGGGGCCGTAGCCCGCCGCCGCCAGCAGCTGCCGCGCCTCCGCCAGGCGGGCCGCGGCCGTTTGCTTTGCCGCCGGCGAGGCCGGCGTCGTGTAGCCGCTGACACTCGGCGGGGTGATCGACCAGGCCGGCCGGTAGCCCGGGCCCAGGAACTTCCTGACGATGCCGTCCCGGTCCAGTGCGAGCGACAGCGCCCGCCGCACCCGCGGATCATTGAACGGCGGCTTGCCGAGGTTCATCACCAGGTAGTTCACGGACAGCGACGGGGAGATCTTCACTTCCTTCGGCCGCTCCTTGAGCAGCTTCGGCACGTCCTCCCCCGGAAAGTTGAAGACCAGGTCCAGCTCGCCGGCCAGGTAGCGGCGCAGGCTGGTGTCGGCATTCTGGGTCGGGTAGTAGATGACCCGGTCCAGTTTCACGTCACCGGCAGCGTAGAAATTCGGGTTCTTCTCGATGGCCACGTAGGACTGGGGCACGACCTCTGTCAGCCGGTACGGCCCGTTGGTCAGCATCTGGCCGGGGCGGGTCCACTGGCGACCGTACTTCTCCACCTGCTGGCGCGGTACCGGCGCGCCGACGTTGGACGCCAGGTTCTCCAGGAAGTAGGCAGCGGGGCTCTCCAGCCGGTAGATCACGGTCCGCGGGTCCGGCGCCTCCACGCCCAGGCTCTCCGGCGGCATCTGGCCGCGCACGATCGCCCGCGCGTTCTTCACCGGGTAAAAGAACGAGGCAAAGCGCGCCGCTGTCGCGGGCGTCACTAGGCGGCGGGCCGACCAGGCGAAGTCCTCGCTGCTGAGTGGCGACCCGTCGGACCACTTGAGGCCGGTGCGCAGGGTGAAGGTATAGGTCAGGCCATCCGGGCTGATCGTCCAGGATTCTGCGGACCCGGGGATCACCCGGCTGCTCCCGTCGAGCGTGGTCAGGCCCACGTTGAGGTCGTAGAGCACGGCGCCCGCCGTGTTCCCCTGGGCGATGTGGGGATCCAGGCTGTTGGGCTCAGCGGCCGTGCCGCGCCTGAGGGTAACCGGTTCCGCCGACCCCGCGGGCAGCGCCCCGGCCAGCATCAATAGCAGCGTGGCGGCTAACACTCCACGGAACTGGCGGTTGGTCATCGGCTCTTTCTCGTCAGGTGGACGTGATGGTGGTAGTGGTCGGCGCGGTACCAGGCCACCAGCCGCTCCACGGGCCGGCGCCGGCTGTCGAAAACCATCAGCCGGACGTACAGAAGCGGCGCGCCCACGGTGGTATTCAGCAGCCCGGCCAGGCGCCCGTCCGCCAGGGTCGCCGTGATTACCTGGTCGCAGGAGGCAATGTCGACGCCCTTGCGCTCAAGCAGCGTCAGCATCGGACTTTCGTTGAGCTCGTTGAGGTCAAAGCGCACGTCCAGGTCGGCCGGGATGTAGGTCACCACGTAGCCGATCGGTTCCTTGTTCAGCAGCCGCACGTGGGAGGCCCGTTGCACGCGGGCGCCGTCGGCCAGGCGCAGGTCCATCCGGGTCTCGGCATCCGCGTCCTGTTCCTGGACCTCCGCCCGCGCAACCCGGGTGTTCTTGCCCAGCCGCTCCACTTTCAGCAGCAGCTGCTCCATGTCGCCGACCACGGGAGCGTCCGCCAGGTCCTCCACGACGAAGGTGCCCCGTCCGGGCTGGCGCAGGACCAGCTCCTCGTCCACCAGCATGTCCACGGCCTTGCGGGTGGTGATGCGGGACACCCCGAACAGCTCGCAGAGCTGCCCCTCGGTGGGCAGGCGCTGGCCGGGCTTGTAGGTACCCTGGTAGATCCAGTCCCGGATCGCGGCGTACACCTGGATGTACCGGGGACTCCGGAGGGAGTTGTCCACCGGTTCCCGGGCGCGGGGAGCGAGTCGGGCCGGCTCGCTCACGGGCATGGCCGCCACGCGGCGGTGAGAAGCGCGCCCAGTTGTATTAACATCATGACCACATCATAACCCCAACCCGGCCAGGCAAGAGATACAGATCCATGAGCAAGCCCCCCGCAAGCCCCTCGAACGGTGGACCGCCAGACAGCGAGCGGATGGTCCGCGCCGATGGCACCTACCCCACCGTGGCGCTCCGCCAGGACGCAATCACGGCGGCGGTCGTCCAGACCCGTGTGCAGGGGGTCAACGGCGCGAACCCGGAACCCGACCTGAAGCGCAATCTCGATTACTTCCTGGAGTGCATCGACATCGCCCAGGGTTACGGCGGGCGCAGCGACCTGCTGCTGTTCCACGAATTCCCGATTACCGGCTTCTCGGACTGGACCCGCGACCAGCACTACAACCTGTGCCTGGAAATCCCGGGCCCCGAGACCGAGGAAGTGGCGAAGCGGGCGAAGAAGTACAACTGCTACATCGTCTTCGGCACCTACGCCAGGGACACGAAGAACTGGCCCGGCCACATCCTGCACCTGATGGTGATGGTCAAGCCGGACGGCAGCATCGTGCAGCACTGGAAGCAGCGCAACGTCCGCGGCATGTTCCCCGGCTCCGAACAGTACACCTCGGTAATCTACGACGTGTATGACCGTTTCGTGGAGATGTACGGTCTCGATGCCGTGATCCCCGTGGAGCGCACGGATATCGGCAACATCGCCATGTCAGCCGTCCAGTTCGAGCCGGAACTGTTCCGCTGCATGGCCTTCAAGGGCGCCGAGATCATCTGCCGCGTCGCCACCGGCGGCTTCGAATTCGACGACATGCGGCTGACGTCCTACCACAACAGCCTCTACACGATGATCACCAACAACTCGGTGAGCACCCACGGCCGTAATCCGGGTTTCTTCGAGGACACCAACTTCGGTGGCCCGGGCCGCTCCGCCATCTTCGCGCCGCGGGGTATCGAGCTCTGCAAGGCCGGGGCCTTCGAGACCAAGGAACTGGCCCGGATACCGATCGCCGAGTTCCGCAGCCGGCACCGGATCCCGGACCTGCACCTCAGCCTGTACAAGCCGGTCCTCGACCAGTACCAGGAACGCTACTCACCGGGCGGCTACATCGACTATATTCCGAAGGACAAGCGGGACGCCTACCGATACTTCCAGGAGCGCTCCCGCTGGACTCACTACTGGTAAGGACCGGTCAGGCCCGGACAAGCAGAGGCCCAGATACGTAACGTCACACGGGTGACGTCTTTAAACATAGTGCCGAAGTCTCCGTGGGGGGGGACAACGACATGCTCAAGGCTCGGACGAAATCGACGCCGACCAGCGCCCGTACACGGGAGCAGCTGATACTGGCGGGAGAACGGCTGTTTGCCGAACAGGGAATTGATAACGTTTCCCTGCGGCAGATCAACACGGAAGCCGGCCAGCGCAACTCATCGGCATCCCACTACCACTTCGGGTCGAAGGAGTCGCTTATCACCGCGATCTACGATTACCGGATGGAGCGGCTCGACGTCCGGCGCGCGGCGATGCTGGCGGCGATGCCACCGCCCGGTGAGGGCACCCCAGTCCATGCAGTCATGGGGCTAATGGTCAATCCGATGATCGGCGAGATCGCCGAGTCCGAGGGTGGCGACCATTTCATCAGGTTCCTGTCACAGCTGTTGAATCACCCGATGATGGACCTGGTAGGCATGTGGCGAGGCCAGTTCGGCTCGAGCCTCGGGCAGGTGTACTACGAGCTGCGCCGGGTTCTGCCCGACGTTCCCGACGAGGTCTTTGGCCCCCGCTTCGGCCTGGCCTGGGAACTGACCGTGAACGCGCTCGCCGCCCGGGATCGGCTGGGCACGAGCCGCAACGGGTTGGTCGCCCACGCACTGCCCCTGCTGTACTTGAGCAACCTGATCGACGCGCTGGCTGGACTGATGGCAGCCCCCGTGTCCGCAGCAACCACGGCGGAGGTTGCTCAGCTGCGCGCCGGGGGCCAGCGGCGTTCCTGATGCCCCCGCCTGACGCGGCCGGAACGGTGACCAGCGCCCGGCTGGGTCCGTTCTGGTTTGCCCCCGGCTGGACCCGGGGTAATGCGTCCACTGTCTGGCTGGCCTCGCTGTTTACCATCGGCCTTGCCGCCTTCATGAGCTTCCTCCAGCCCTACCTCCTGAACGAGGTGCTGCACATCCCGGTGGCCGAGCAGGGCCGGCTGACCGGGAACCTGGGTTTCCTGCAGGAACTGATCGTGATTGCGCTGGCTGGCGTCGCTGGCGCCTGGTCGGACCGGGTCGGACGCCGGCGGGTGTTCTGCCTGGGATTCGTCATCATGGCGGCCGGCCTCGCGATCTATCCCTTTGCCACCGGCCTGCTGCAACTGGTGCTGTTCCGCATCGTGTTCGCCTTCGGCGTGGCCCTGGCGCCCCTGATGCTGAGTGCCTGCGTAGTGGACGCGATCCAGGAGCGCTCACGGGGCAAGTGGATCGGGTCCAACAACCTGCTGCAGGGACTCGGCGTCGTCGCAATGTCGGTCGGGCTCGCCAAGCTGCCCCAGGCATTCGTCGCCGGCGGCATCGACACCGTCAGCGCGGGGCGCTATGCCTTCCTGATCGCCGCATCGATCGCGCTCGCCGCGGCCGCCATCATGTTCATCGGCCTGCCGCGGACGGCAACCCGATCGTCCACCACCGTCGACGCCGGTCTCTGGGGCAGCGTGCTCGATGCCGCCCGGCTCGGTCGGGCGAACCCCCGGCTGGCCCTCGCCTATGGCGCCGCCTTCATTGGCCGGGGCGACTTCGTCATCATCGGGGCGTTCTTTTCACTCTGGGTCACCCAGGCCGGAATCGCCGCCGGGATGAGCCCTGCCACCAGTCTCGCGCGGGGCGGCATGCTGTTCGGCATTCTCCAGCTTGCCGCGATGGGCTGGGCCTTCTTCATGGGTCTGATTGCCGACCGGGTCGACCGGGTGACAGGCCTCGGCATTGCGCTCGTCCTGGCCGCCACCGGCTATGCGCTGCTCGGCCAGGTGGCGGATCCCTTCAGCCCCGGATTCATTCCCGTGGCCGTGCTCGTGGGTATGGGCGAGGTCAGCGTCATCGTGGCCAGCGGCGCACTGCTGGGCCATGAAGCCCCCTTGACCGGGCGCGGACCCGTCATCGGCCTGTACAACGCCGTCGGCGGCGTCGGGATCCTGTTTGCCACCCTCGCCGGCGGCTACGTCTTCGATCACCTGGGCCCCACCTTACCGTTTACCATGATGGCATTGCTGAACGCCCTGCTGCTGGGGGCCGCGCTCCTCGTCCGCCGGAACGGCGCGCGCCCCTATCGCCAGCGGCCTGACCCGGAGAAACAAGCATGAAACTGCGCAACCTCGGCTCCTCGGACCTGCTGATTTCCCCGATCGGTGTCGGCTGCATGAATTTCGGGTCCATGTGCGATCAGGCGGCCACAGACGGGATCGTCAATGCCGCCTTCGATCTGGGTGTCAACTTCTTCGATGTGGCGGACATCTATGGCGGCACAATGAACCGGTCCGAGGCAATGCTGGGCAAGGCACTCGGTGCCCGCCGCCCGGACGCCATCGTGGCGACCAAGTTCGGCGCGAAGCTCGGCGGCGGTGGTGGCGCGGCACCCGGCGGCGGGTCCGCGGCCTACATTGCAAAGGCTGTGGAGGCCAGCCTGGCCAGCCTGGGCACCGATTACATCGACCTCTACCAGCATCACTTCCCGGACAGCGGGACGCCGGTTGAGGAAACCCTGCGAGCCCTGGACGCGCTGGTGCGACAGGGCAAAGTCCGCTACATCGGCTGCTCGAACGGCACGGGAGCCATGCTCCAGGCCGCCAGCGACACCGCGGCCCGGCTGGGGCTGACACACTTCATCTCAGCCCAGAACCGCTACAGCCTGCTCACCCGCGACATCGAGCAGGACCTGGTGCCCGTGTGCCTGGCCACCGGCGTGGGGATACTCCCCTACTTCCCGCTGGAGAGCGGCCTGCTGTCCGGCAAGTACCGCAAGGGCCAGCCGCTGCCCGAGGGCTCGCGCTTTGCCAAGTGGCGGGGCGGCGGCACCTTTGCCTCGGAGGCGCGCTACGGGATCGTGGAAAAGCTCGAGGAGTACGGGCAGAACCGCGGCCGTAGTGTGCTGGACCTCGCCATTGGCTGGCTCGCGGCCCAGCCCGCAGTTGCCAGCGTGATCGCCGGCGTCACCCGTGCGGAGCAGCTGGCGCAGAACGTGGCGGCGGGCAGCTGGGATCCGGGCACGGAAGAACTGGCGGCCATCCGGGCCATCGCCGAAGGCTAGAAGCGGTATTGCACCTCGAGACCCACGTCCCGGCCCCGCTTCGGATTGATCGAGAACATCCGCGGATCCCGGTCGTGGTCCGCGTCCGCCGTCGCCGGGATGTTGCCGTCACTATTCACGGCATAGTTGACGTCCACCGTGCCGAAATTCACGAAGTCCAGCGCGGCGAGCGGCGTGTCGTCGTCGGTCAGGTTCCGGACGTAGGCCGTGAAAGTCCAGGATGAAAGCTGCACTCCTGCCCGGAGATTGACCGTGAGGTCGTCACCGAGCCAGGAAAAGTTGTTGGCGGCGGTGTAGCGCTTGCTGTTGTAGGCATAGTCCACGTTGATGAAGGCGTCGGCCCCGTCGGTGATCGGCGCCGTGGCAAACGCGCCCAGTATCAGCGTGTGGCGCGGCACGCTGGGCACCTTCTTGCCGTTCAGGCTGCCGTCGCCGGTCAGCTCCTCCAGGACCGGGTCCATGCCCTTGACGTAGCGGGAGTCCGTGTAGCCGTAGTTGGCTGACAAGGAGAGTCGGTCCGTGACGCGCAGGCTCGTTTCGAGCTCCAGCCCGTCGACCCGGGACTCGCCCGCGTTGCGGATGACCGAAGTGGTCAGGAAGGTGCCAGCCGTCTGCAGGATGCTGACCGTCGTGAACAGGCCCTGGTTCTTCCAGTCGATGTGGTAGACGGCCAGGTTGGTGGTCAACCGGCCATCCAGCCAGCTTGCCTTCGCCCCGACCTCGTAGGTCCACTGCTCCTCTTCCTTGACGATCGCCAGCGGCTCGTCGAGGCACGGCGTCACCAGCGCTGGCAGGGATTCCGGCCGCGGCGTGCAGCCGTTCAAGCCGGCCTTGACGGCGTCGGGGTCGATGCCCGACCGAAAAAACTCCGTGTTGAGATCACCGGGCTTGTTGCCCTTGGCGGCGAGCACGTAGAGCGTCAGGTCATCCGACGGTTTGAACCGCACCGTGGCCCGCGGCGTGAAGCTGTCGAAATCGAGGCCGACTACCGGGGGCAGATCGGGCCCGACCAGCGCCCCGCCGCTGAGATCCTTGGAGTCCTTCGCGTAACGGCCCTCCAGTGTGAGGGTCCAGCGATCTGCAAAATCCCAGTCGATGCTGCCGTAGGCCGCCTCGTTCCGGATGGCGATGAAGGTCGATGGCGGGAATGCGGCGGTCGTCGTGCCGGCACCGAACACCACGCCGGGCCCCGGATAACTGCGCTGCCGGTTCTCCCGGTCCTGGTCGTACCAGTACACGCCCAGGGAGCCCCGCACCGGTAGCTCGCCTGGCGTGTCCAGCCGGAGTTCCGCCGAGCGGTCCTCGATCACGCGCCGGTTGTCGAAGTGGAAAAGACCCCAGACAGCGCGGGTTTCCGTGTGGTCCAGGTCGAAGACCTGCTGGAAATCGTCCCTGTTCCACGAGGCACGTGACGTGACCGTCAAATCTCCCACGTCCTGGATGTACTCGAGCAGCACGCGGTTCTGAACGCGGAAGGTGCCGGGCTCGACTGGCGGAACAACAAAATCCTGGGGATTCGGAAAGGTGTTGGCAAGGACGTAGGTAACGCCATTGCGGAAATCCGGCAGGTTGATGCGGTTTACCTTGCCCTCTGCGTGGAATTCGCCGCAGTACCAGCCGGTGCTGGTGTTGTACCAGGGTTCGCCTTCCGTGCCGGGCACCGGCAGGTAGCAATTGAGTTCGGTGGCGATAAGCGAGGGGAAATGAGTGTCCTCGCCCTTCGTGTAGCCGTACTTTACGTTGACCTCCGAGCCCTCAGCCGGACGCCACACGAGCTTGCCGAGCACATCCGTCGTCTCCTCCGCGCCGAGGCGGCTGTGGTCGCCGTCCTGGGGTGGATTCAGCAGGAACTGGCGGAACGGCAGCGTGCTGTCCTTTTCGTAGCCCGCCTGGCCGGGCTCCAGCTGGTTGCGCCACTGGCCACCGTACTTGCTCCAGTTGCCGGACACCACGAACAGCAGCTTGTCGTCGATCAGCGGGCCGCTGGCCCAGCCCCCCGCGCTGTAGTCGTCGCTCGTGCCTGCCCGCGTGTTCACTTGCCCCTCGAAGGTATCCGTAGGCTTGCGGGTAACGTAGTTGACCGCGCCGGAGAACGTGGCCCGCCCAAACACGGCAGACTGCGGACCACGCAGCACCTCGACCCGCTCCACGGCGCTGGTCGTGGCGGTGGCAATGCTGCCCGAGACGAAGGTGCCGTCGATGAAATAGGAAGCGTTGGGCTCCCCGCGGCTGGCCGGGGCGCCCATGCCCCGGATGATGGGCCGGTCGATGTCCCGGCCGGTCTGCGCCAGCGTCCGGAAGCCGATGGTGAAATTCGCGACATCGTAGTCGCTGTTTAAGCCCCGGCTCTGGAGTTCCGCGGACGTGAAAGCTGCCACCGAAAGTGGCACATCCTGGAGGCTTTCCACGCGCTTGCGGGCAGTGACGACGATCTCGTCGCTGCCGGGGCCGGCGTCCTCCGCCGCGAAGGCAACCCCGGCAGACAGCAGCAGCACGGCCACGCTGGCCAGTGCCGGATAGCACTTGTCAGAACTCATCGGACCCCCCCGGACCGGTGCCGCGGTTAGCGACGCGGATAAAGCAAATGTAACGCATCCGTAACGACCAGCGCCAGCCCCACTGGCAGCGGCGCTGAGCCGCCACGGCGATCTTGCCCGGACTGGCTGCACTACCGCCGAATGGCCTACGCTTGGAGGGACCCGGCCGTGCCACCAGGAATTTCCGCCATGAGCTATGCCTTCGTTGCCAGCCGCACCCTGCCGACCTACCGCCACATGGGCGCCACGCCGTTGAGCGGCGCTCTGGGCGCGACCGTCAGCGGGGTGGACCTCACCGCCAGCCTCAGCGGCGACACCGTCGCCGAACTGCGCCAGGCACTGCTGGATTTCAAGGTCCTGTTCTTCAGGGACCAGAAGCTCAGCGAGGACCAGCACCTGGCTTTCGCCCGCCGCTTCGGCATGCCCCAAGGGCCGGGCGCGATCCCGCCCCTCGACGGCTACCCGATGATCCGCAAGCAGCAGTACGACCAGTCGAGCCGCATTGGCAGTGACGTCAACTGGCATGCGGATGACACATTCCGCACGTACCCCTCCAAGTTCTCGGTCCTGCGTGGCCTCGACATGCCCCTGGCCGGCGGCGACACAATCTGGGTGGATATGGAGAAAGCCTACGACGCGCTGTCGGCACCGATGAAGACCTTCCTGGAAGGACTGACTGCCGAGCACAACCTGCTCAAGTCCTTCGGCATGGGCATCCTGAAGCAGTACGGCGCAACCGCGGTCGAGAACATGCTGAAGCGCAACCCACCGGCGGTTCACCCGGTGCTCCGCTGCCACCCGGAAACAGGACGGAAGTCCATCTACGTCAACCAGTTGCTGACTTCCCACATCGTCGAGCTCACGAGCACCGAAAGCGACAACCTCCTGGAGTATCTCTACCGGCACAGCTACCAGCCGGAATTCCAATGCCGCTTTCACTGGGAAAATGGCTCGGTGGCCATGTGGGACAACCGCTGCACGCAGCACCGGGGTATCAACGATTTCTTCCCGGCGTTCCGGCTGATGCACCGGATACCAGTAGTCGATGACCAGCGGCCATCCCTGCACCCGGAGCGGGAGAAAGTCCTGGAATTCGGCGACGTGCCTTTTGTGCGTACCGAAGAGCTTTTCGACACCACGCCCGAGCTGGCCTACGGGCATGGCGCCAAATCGGCACGCTGACCCGGCGCCTGGCGGGGCCTACCCCGCCACAGCCTGCTCGGCGGCCGCCTTCCGGAAGGGCGCCATTGCGGACCAGAGCGCCAGTGCCGCCAGCGGCACGCTGATACAGCTCACCAGCGCGACAGACTTGCCCACAGCCAGCGGATCCCCGAACACGTAGTCGTTGATCACGCCGACCGCTGACGGTCCGGCGCCGGCCGTCACGAGGTTCAGCACCAGCATCCACACCGCCGAGACCTGGCCCCGCATCTGGTTCGGCGTCACCACCTGGAGCGCGGCCGGGGCCAGCGCCATGGACAGGCTGGCGAAGAAGATCAGCAGGCCGAAGAGCGGAATGACCTGGTCCCGGTCGGTGACGAAGGCGGAGACCGCGCTGAGCGGCAGCAGCCCGGCGGCCGCGAACAGCGCCACCCGGAGCGTGGCGTCCCGGTAGCCGCGCCGCTGCAGCAGGTCGGCCAGCCAGCCCCCGGCATAGACGCCCAGTGGCGACAGGATCACCAGCAGCCCGCCGAGACGTAGCGCTGCCTCGGGGGGCGTGAAGGCAAGGACACGGGTGAAGTACACGAAAGCCCAGGTGATGATCGTGGTGATCGGCACCGCGAGCAGGGCAAAGCCGATGAAGTGGAGCACGAACACGCGCCAGCGCTCGACCGCGTAGCGCAGCACGTCACCGAGCGGCAGCCCGGCGCGGCCCGCCGTCACGCGGCCACGCCGCACGGGCTCCCGCACCGTCAGCATCAGCAACGCGACCAGGAGTCCGGGCAGGCCGACCGTGAAGAAGACCACTTGCCAGGCCTTGACGTCCCCGACGAGCGGCAGGGACATCGGGCCCGCACTGGCGACGGCCCGGATCACCAGGCCGCCGACAAGGAAAGACAACCCCGCGCCAAAGAAGGCGCCAGCCTGGTAGACGCCGAGCGCACGGCCCAGCTTCTCCCGGGGAAAGAGGTCGGCAATCATCGAGTACGCCGCCGGCGACAGGGCCGCCTCCCCCACGCCGACGCCTACACGGGCCAGGAACAGCTCGACGAAACCGCGGGCCAGGCCGCAGACGGCCGTCATGATGCTCCAGAAGAAGATGCCCCAGCCGATGATGGCCCGGCGGCTGTAGCGGTCGGCCCAGCGGCCGATGGGCAGCCCGACCGTGGCGTAGAACACGGCGAACGCCAGTCCCTGCAGCAGCCCCAGCTGGGTGTCGCTGAGCCCCAGGTCCTGCTTCAGGGGCTCGACCAGCATCGCGATGATGATCCGGTCGACAAAGGAAAAGATGAAGGCAATGACGAGGATGACGACGGCGTACCAGGCGATACCCGGCCGCGGCCACGGCTCGGCGCCGGCAGGCGTGGCCGGTTGCCCCGTATTCTGAGTCTGCATGTGGATCCCCCGAGTGCCGGGGCAGGATAGCGACTGGCGGTGATCAGGCCAAGCCGGCGCGCCACGCCCCGACCGCGAGCCACCAGCAGGCGGCCAGCAACACGACCGTCCCCAGCCCGGCTGCCGCCTGGACGCCTGTGGACTGCAGCCAGCGGGGCCGGCCCACGTCGAACGCGGCGCCCATGAAGAGCCCGGCAATGAAGCCGGTCAGGTGCGCCACCGCATCGGTCTGGGCATCGCCCGTGCCAATGTAGGCCAGCAGCACGACCGCGCCGATCAGCGGTGCGAAGCGTCGCGCCCAGCTCGACATGCTGCGGGCCTCGGCTCGCCACATCAGCGCAGCGATGAGCCCCAGTGCGGTAAAGACGGCTGTCGATGCCCCGATGGCCCGGTGCGACGGCGGTAACAGGAAGAGATCGAGCGCGTTGCCGGCGCCTGCCGCTACCAGGATGGCGGCCCACGCAACGCCCGAGCCCAGGAACTGGCCGGCGAAGGCTCCGAACAGGGCCCCAAAAAGCAGGTTGGCGATCAGGTGCCCGCCGTCAGCGTGCAAGGTCAGCGCAGTAAGTACCCGCCACCACTCACCGTTGCGCACCGCCGCTCCATCGAGGCTGCCTGCCCCGAGCCAGTCGACGCCGAATGCCACCCGGCCCTGCACGAGGAAGGCGCCGACCAGCACGATGGCATAACCGGCCACACCGGGCAGGCCGAGGCCATGCAGCTTGAGAGCTGCCGACGGGATACGGCGCCGGTTCTCGATGGCATACAGCCGGAGCTGCTCCCGCGCCGTGTCCGCGTGCTCCGCGGGGACGAGCAGCAGGGCCGCGTTGCGCGGCCCGTCCGCAATCATGTGGGGGATGCCCAGGGCATTCAGTACGAGGGCCTGCTCCTGGCAGGCCCAGCGGCGCCGCGACTCGTAGATGATGGTCCAGTCGTTCTCGTGCATGGCGGCGGGCTTTCATGGGCAGGCAACACCTGCCCGCGCCACCGTTACCTGAACAACGCCACGTTGTCCCGAATGAACTGCGCGAGAGAAACAGGGTCGCGGCCCATCAGCTTCCTGAAGGTGCCGGTCGTGTGATCGAGACCGATCTCGGCAATTTCCTGGAACAGCTGGCAGACGGCATCCAGGTGCCAGGGCTTAAGGACATTGGCCATGCGCTCGCGGAACTGGTCCATGGGCATCGGCACATACTCGACCGGCTTGCCGAGCACCTCGGTAAAGCGCACTGCCACAGCGTGGAACGTGAGTACTTCCGGACCGGTGATCTCGTAACTCTGCCCGGCATGCCCCTTGCCCGTCAGCACCTCGGCACAGACCGCACCGATGTCGCGGGCGTCCGCCATACCGGTCGTTCCCTCGCCCATCGGCAGGGAGAACTTGCCCTGATCCTTGATGCTGCGGGCACTGCCCAGCAGGTTCTGCATGAAGAAGTTGGGCTTGACCATGGTCCAGGGCAACCCCGCAGCACGGATGTACTCCTCGACGGCCCAGTGGGCCCGCGGAATCGGCGACTTCGCCGTAACCACCGCCTCCATGGACGACATCTTCACCAGGTGCTTCACGCCGGCCGCCACGCACAGGTCGGTGAACTGCTTCTCGTAAGCCTCCTGATGCTCGCCGTTTGGCAGCAGCAGGAAGGCCCTGTCAACGCCGGTCAGCGCGCGCTTCACGGTGCCGGGATCGGCGATGTCGCCGACCACCAGTTCCACGCCGGCCGCTTTCAGCTCGGCGGCCTTGGCGGCGTCGCGGACCAGCGCCCGGTACGTCGCGCCCTTCGCGACCAGCTGTTTCGCCGTTTCGCCGCCGATCTTGCCCGTTACACCCGTCAGTAGGATCATTCCTGTTCTCCAGGCAGCGCTAGGCTGCAGCCGACAGCTTCATGACGCCCAGGTAGGGGCTTTCGTCGCCGAGATCGAACTGCAGCGAGAAACGGCCTGCCGGCCCGGAGACTTCCAGCTGGTAGGGCCCACTGTTCGGCTCCAGCCCGTCGATCTTGAACTCACCGAAAGTGTCCGTCGTCGCCCGGCCGACCTCGCTGCCGTTCCTTTTCAGCACCGCGACGGCGCCTTCAGCACACTCCTCAACGCCGCCGACGTCGGCCACCACCGACCCGCCGGCAAAGCAGCGAGTCATCAGGTACAGATTCTTGTAATACACGCGGGGCCTGGTCCCCAGTTCTGGCTGCAAGACTTCCAGGCCCTCCTCGTCCCTGATCCGCTGCATCTCCTGGTCTTCGACCTTGACCGACCGGAACACATCGGTCGGGCAGGACTGCTCGGCGCGAGGTTGCGTCCAGCCCTGGTCAAGCAGGTGCGCGTCAAAAATCCACGCCTGCGGAATCTGCCTCTCCTCGTTCCAGGAAATCGCCCCGTAGGGGCAGGCGTCCACGATCTGCTTCTGTCCCTTCGATTTCTCCGGATCGATGATGACGATGCCGTCTTCGCGCCTGGTAATGGCGCCGTTCTTGGCGGCCTTCATGCACGGCGCATCATCGCAGTGATTGCACATCACCGGCATGAAGTGCGCCTCGACCAGCGGGTAGCTGCCGCGCTCCTTGCGCTCGATGTCAATCCAGTTATGCCCCTGCGCCGGTTGCGCGGCCGAGTACCCGGGAAAGTCGTTGCCGATGTACTCGTCCTTGGCAGCCAGGAAGCAGATCCGGCAGTTATCGCAACGCGCCACGTCGACGATCAGGTTCCATTTCTTGGCCATTACGCTGCCTCCACCGGCTTCCAGGTATCCACGCCAGTCCACTTCTCAAACTGGATCAGCGTGCAGTTCGGCTGTATGCCGTGACTCTTCCTGGTAATCGACTTGCTGGTATTCAGCAGGTTGACGCAACCGCCGAGGTCAGTCGACTTGCCCGGCTCGCCCATCGGCCGATAGGTCGCCGACGCGGTCGACGCGCTGACGACTCCGGGCCGGATCCGGTCGGTGAGCTGCGCGGCGCAGACGATCGAGCCGCGGTTGTTCCACAGCCGGATGAGGTCGTCATTCTTGACCCCGCGCGCCTCCGCATCGTGCCGGTTAATGCGGGCCACGAGGTAATGGTGGCCGTCGACCTTCACGCGATGTTCCCGGATATCGCGGAGGGAACTGCCCTCGTCGTCGCCCATGACGTGGAACGGGTAGCGGGAGTGCGGCGAGAGCAGCTGCAACGGGTATTCGGCCAGTTCCGCGTCTTTCTTCGGGTCCTCGTAGGCTGGCATGTACCGGTTCAGCGGCGGCCGGTCCGGGTCATCGAAACGGCCGAGCGTCGTGGGAATGAACTCGTACTTCCCTGAGGGCGTCTGCAGCCCGTCGCCAAACTTGCCGACGTAGTCCGACGGCAGCGGGTACGGCTCGGGCACGTCCTTCTTCCGGCCCTCGTAGAACCACTTGTAGGCGGTGGGGGCCCGGGATCCTTCCGGCTCCGCCGGCACGACGTAGTAGCCCTTCTTCAGGAACTCCCGCCAGGAAATGTGCTTGGACACATCGGACGAATCGAACACTCGCTTGCACCAGTCGAGCTCCGTGTTGCCACCTTCGGAGTACACCGAGCCCATGTCGAGCTTTTCCGAGATGGCAAGGAAGATGTCGTAGTCGGACTTGGACTCGCCCAGCGGCTCGATGGCCTTGTGCTGCATGTTGATCACGCGGTGGTTACACATCGAGTACATGTGGTGCACGTATCCGGCGCCGACATTCAGCTCTTCACTGATGTCCCAGCGCTCGAACACCGAGCACGCGGGCAGGATGACGTCCGAGAACCGCGTCTCGCCCTCGTTCCAGACCGACTGGTTGACAACGAATTTCAGGTTTTCGTGCTGATACATCCGCACCCAGCGATTGGCGTTGACCATGGTGCCGAAGGACGCGCTGCCGTATTTGTAGATCATCTGCACCGGCACGTGACCGGGTGACGGGTAGCCGAAGGGGAAGAACTGGCCCTGCACGGAGTCCACGGCGGTGAGATACCCCATCGCCTTGCCGTTCATGATGGCCTCGGGCAGGTACATCCGGGGAATGGCCTGCCGGACCGAGCTCATGGTCACGATGTGCGGCATGCGCTGGTAGTTGTTGGCCGCGTTGGCGCTGTAGGCCAGGTCACCGGACATGCTGCCTTCGGCGTAGCCGGGGAAATAGAAGTTGAAATCGAGCGGCGTGCCGAACTGCAGGTTGCCGAAATTGGAGCCAGGCCGCCCCAGGCCCTGCATCGCGCCGAGGATGGTCATCATCCGGGCCCACTGCACGCCCATCGGGCCGCGGCAGGCGCCACCGACGCCACTGCCCCAGCTGCCGGCGCCGAGGTAGGTCTTCTTGCTGCCCCATTCCCGGGCCAGCGCACGGACGTCGCGGGCCGGCACGCCGGTTTCGGACTCCTGCCACTCGGGGGTCTTGGGTGTGCCGTCGGTTTCGCCGAGAACGTACGCTTTCCACTCGTCGAAACCCGTGGTGCGTTTCGCCACGAATTCCCTGTCGTAAAGATCCTCCGTGATCCACACGTGGCACAGCGCCTGGGCAAACGCGGCATCCGTGCCGGGCTTGGGCGAGATCCACTTGCCACCCAGGTGGGCCGCCGTGTGGTTCATGTACGGGTCGATGTGCACCATCTTGATGCCGAGTTCCTTGGCCCAGGCCCGGCGTCGCGTGCCATCGAAGCCGTAGGTCGCATCGGGATCGCTGGACCAAAAGACGATCATCTCGGCTTCCTTGAGGCAGTCTTCCACGGTGCCGTAGGGCTCGGCAGCGCCTAGACGCATGCTGTTGCCCCAGTGGTGCATCGCGCCCCAGAACCAGCCTTCCCAGCTGTCGGGGTTGTGGACCAGCTTGGTCACACCGACCAGGTTCCAGAAGCGATTGAAGGCACTGAGGTAGTGACCGAGGTTCCCCCACTGGTGGTGGGAACCGTTGGCGACCGCGATGGCGCCGGGACCGACCGACTTGCAGCGCCTGATCTCGCCGGAAACAATATTCAGCGCCTCCTCCCAGCTGATGCGCACGAACTCCGACTTGCCACGATTCTGGATATTGCGCTCACCGTTCGGGTCGAAATCGACCCGCTTCATGGGATAGAGAATTCGTTCCTTCGAATACACCATGGATTTCTGGCACATGCCGTGCGCGGCCAGCGTCGTCTTGCGGGGTGGCGCAAAGGTCTTGCCGCGGGCCTCGATTGTCCAGGGCTGCGCATCGTCGGCATCGAAATCAATCGGCGTGGTCCGGATGATCTTGCCGTCCTTCACGTAGACGAAGACCGGCCCGCCATTCGTGCCGTTGGTGTAGCGCGTGACACCATCGCCCAGGTCGGTGCCGCTCTTCCAGGTCATCGTCTCCATGCGCGCCAGCGTCGACATGAACCAGACCGCGAGCTCGTCCGGCCCCTCCATGCCGATCTTGAAATTCTTCGCGGCGTCGATGCGCACCAGCTGGTCGAAGGGCGGCGTCAGGAACTCTTCCGCGATCTCCTGGTTCTTGAACCAGAGCGTCACGTCCGGCTTCTTGTGAAGCCCGTTCCTTGAGCTGATCTTGCCGTTCTCGAGCTTGATCCAGCGGCCCTGCGGCTTGTCCTTCAGCTTGAACTGGACGACGAGGTTTCGTTCCTTGAGGCGCGCCGCGTACACAGGGTAAACGGTGGCAGCCGCCCGCATTGCCTGCGGAATGCCCCAAAGAATGACTGATAAGTTCATGATTACACTCCGGAAGAAGGAGCGGACCTGGCCGCTCTTAGTGCGATTCTAGAGCTTCCCGGCCCGGGGGCGGCTAGCAAATATCAACGGCCGGGTAGGCTTGGCGCTTGTTGGGCCGACACCTGGCCGCCACACCCCAGGGACGGTCCGTCGTGACGCACGGCGAAAGCCGCAATCGGTACACTGGCTTCGACTGCAACGCGTCGTCGCCCCGCACGGGAGACCCATTCCATGCATACGAAGCCGATGAGACCAAGCCCATGAAGCCAGGTCTATGAGCCGTATAGTCCAGCGCCTGCTCGTCACGTTCAGCATCCTCGTGCTGCTCTACCTCACCGTCGTGATGGTGGCGAGCATCGAGCAGCTGGCCAGCGCGGCGGACCGCCTGCACCTGGGGCTCGGCGGCCCCGTGTTTCTCGTGCTGCTGGGAATCTTTGCCGTGGCCGCCTTGACGCCCGTGTTCCTGTACCTGCGGCTGCCGAAGCCCCTGGTGCCACCCAAAGAGGACTCGGGGCCAAAGCACGCCGCCTTCCTGGTGCAGTTACGCCAGCAGCTAGGCCGCAATCCCCGGCTCGCGGGCCTGCCGCTTAAGTCCGAGGCTGATGTGGAGGCAGCGCTGGCGGTGCTGTCGAAGGAATCGTCCATCGTGGTCCGGGAGTCGGCCAGCGCGATCTTCGTGGCCACCTCGGTGATGCAGAACGGTCGCCTGGACGGCCTGATAGTGCTGGTCACCCAGTTCCGGATGGTCTGGCGGATCGCGTCGATCTACTACCGGCGGCCATCACCCCGGCAGATGCTGTACCTCTACTCCAACGTGGGCTCCGCCGCGCTGCTGGCCGACAGCCTCCAGGACGTGGATTTCTCGGCCATCGTCACGCCGATGGTCGCGGCGGCGTTGCCGTCAGCCAAGGGCGCGATCCCGGGCCTGCAGGGGCTCTCGACCCTGCTCGTGAACAGCATCGCGACCGGCGCGGCCAACGCCTTTCTCACCCTGCGCGTCGGCATCGTTGCCCAGCAGTACTGCGAGGCACTCACCCACCCGGCGCGCCGGCAGGTGCGGCAGCGGGCGACCGTCGCCGCGCTCGTGCTGGTGGGCCAGATCGTGCGTGAGAACGGTGGCCGCGTGGTGCAGGGCTTCTGGGGCGCGGTCGGTAGCGTGGTGAGCGGCGCGGCGAGCTCGACCACGGCCGGCGCAAGGAGCGCGCTCAGTTCCGCCGTCGAATCGGTCCGGAGTGCCGCGGCGCGCGTGCGGCCCGGGAAGGAGCCGGGCGCGTGAGCCGCCAGCAGCGCTAGAGAACCTGGAACAGCTCCTGCAGCGCCCCGCTCCCCGGGTTGCGGACGATCATCGCCCTGCACTTGCCACGGCCCGGCAGGTCGATCTCCATCGGCCCGCAGAACACTTCGGCGCCGACAGCGGCGCTGGCCGTGGCCGTCTCCTGGAGATCCGGCACCTCGAACGACTGGGCGAGGTAACCGATGTTGGGCGCCACGGCGTCCGGGACCAGGTTCGGGACCTCGTAATTGAGCGGCACGGCCAGGGCAATCTTGCCGTACTCGTGGGCGCCCATGACGATCACGCTCCGGGTCTCCGCGTGCTCGGGCAGGCTTAATGCGCGATTCGTCACCGGGCCCTTCAGCACGGACTCGATGAACAGCGACATGTGCAGCGGGCCGTAGTAGAAGGCCAGCGCCTTGTCCATGTCGGTCACGCTGTGCGCGGTCGTTACCACCGAGGTGAAGCCGGTTGATGTGCGGCCGTAGCCATCGATGAACTGGATAATGCGGCCGATCACCGTCTTCGGGTCTTCGCTGAGCAGCTGGATCAGGTTGATCACAACGCCGTCCGGCCCGTCGCCGGCAGCCTCCAGCGTTTCACCGACGGCTGGCCCGAAGTTGTTGTGCGCCGGCTCGCTCCAGAAGTTGAGGCCCTGGGCCTTGAGGCGGTCGAAGTCCCGCTTGATGTCGTCGGCGTAGATGTTCAGGTTAAACAGGCCGTTGGCACGGCGGATGCTTGGCGCGCGGACGAGCTTCCGGTTCGGGGCATTGAATTCCATGAGCTGGATGCGCCCGACGGGGTCGGCGCCGTGGCCGAGGAAGGCGCAGCGCGCCGAGCTTCCGGCAGGCAGTTTCCAGTAGCGCTCGAACTCGGCCCCCTGCCAGGTCCGGGTCTCGGCCACTTCCAGGCCCAGGGTGCCGGCATAGAATTTCAGTGAAGCGTCGAGGTTGCCGGCCCCAATGACAACCGCGCTGACTGGCACGCCGGCGGCGCTTGCTTTGCTGTTCATCAGGGAAGTACCTCGATCACGGATCTGTTGTTCTGACTCTTGAGCAGATTCTACCTCAGTAGACCTTCACGTCAGGAATGTTGAACAGCGACTTCCACTCCCTGGCGATCAGCAGGTCCATCAATTCCGATGACTTGCCCTCCTGCTTCCTCTCCATCTCTGCGTGCAGCGTAACCAGGGCCTGGTCCACTTCGGGCCCGAACAGGTAGCGCAGGTACTCCATTGGCACCCGCGGTTCGCTCTCGTCGAAGTCTCCGGCCTCGTCGAAGCGGGAGGGCAGCATGGGCGGCACGTAATAGACGTTGGGCTGCGTCCCGAACTCCGGGTGCAGCGGCAGGGCCACCTTCCACTCGTACACCAGCTTGGCGATGGGGCCGCCGTCGTCCTCAAGGAAGCCGACGAAGCGCAGCCGTCCCGGGCACTGCCGCGCGCAGGCCGGCGCCACGCCCTGCTCGACGCGCGGGAAACAGAAGATGCACTTCTGGGACTTGCCCTTCACGAAATTGAAGTAGACCTTGTCGTAGGGACAGGCCTTGTTGCACTGGCGGAAACCCTGGCACTTGTCCTGGTCCACGAGCACGATGCCGTCCTGCTCGCGCTTGTAGATGGCCCGCACCGGGCAGGCCTCGAGGCAAGCCGGCTTGGTGCAGTGGTTGCACAAACGCGGCAGGTAGAAGTGGTAGTTGTTCGGATACTCGCCCGAACTCGAGTCCTCGTCCCAGTTGGAGCCGTAGGTCAGGGGCTTGTCGGCCTCCAGGTGACCGCCGGCACCCTTGAAGTAGACCTCATCCACGTTCAACTGCACGGGATGGCCGAAATCTTCCTGGGCGTGCAGCTCCCCGAGCTGCAGCTTGCCGTTCTTCCAGCCGGACTTCGCGCCTTTCGCCTCCCACTCTTTGGGATAACCGCGCCCGGGCTTGGTCTCCACGTTGTTCCAGAGCATGTATTCCTGCCCCGGCTCGTCGGTCCACAGTGATTTGCAGGCGGCCGTGCAGGCCTGGCAGCCGATGCACTTGTTCAGGTCGATGACCATCGCAACCTGTCGGGCCGTCATGGGTCTCCTGCCTCGACAATCGTTGCCAACTGCCACTCGTGGTCGGCCGTGACGAACGCCTGCACCGCGGCGACGACGCGGGCATAGAGAGAGCCCTCGGCGATCCTGTCTACGTTGACTGCCAGCTGGGGCAACCAGGACGCCAGGTGCCGCCCCGTGAAGTCGGCCTGGGCAAGCTGGTAGGACAGCGCGTCGGCGCCACCGTCGGCCGGCCCGCCCGCTTCCGCCTCGCGGAAACACAGGTAGTGCATGAACTCCAGCTCGACGGACAGGTGATCCGGCTGCCACGCGAACTTCTCGCCGAGTACGTAACCGAAGTAGTCGTAGAACCGGACGACCTCTTCACGGGTGCCCGCCCGTTGTCCCGTCTGCAGGTCCTCGCGTATCGGTACCGGCGGCCCCTGGCTGCCCACTTCGAACAGTCCGCTGTACTCGGCCCGCAGGCGGGCCAGCTCGGTGCCGCTCACCTCGGCGAGCAGCGGCTCCAGTGCCCGGGCATGGGGCACCGCGTCACCCAGGCCCATGCGCTCCCGCAGGGACCCCCGCGGATCCATCTCGTGCGGGGACGCCAGCAACTCCGAGCAGGCCGCGTAGCACAGGCAACGCAGGGCCGCAGTTTCCTCGGCGTGGCGTCCGGTGACGGCGCGGCGGGAGCCCGGCTGCCCGGGAGCGCCGCTCGCGCCGGCTGCGACTGGCATATCCGCCCCGCCACTCATGCTGCCACCGCCTTCCTGCCGGTGTCGGGATCCGCCCTGGCGAAATCGCAGGTGAAGTCCCGGTAGGTCTGGTTGGGCGCGAACGCGAGGGGCCGGTAGCCCAGGTGCCCGTAGTCGCCCGCCATGGTGGTGGGCTTGATCAGGCCTGCCGAGCAGACGATGGCGCTGAAATTTTCACCGGTGCGGTACTGCATGGGGTCCCAGCCGTGGTAGGAGAAGATCATTCCGGGCTGCATCCCGTTGCTGAGATGTGCCTGCGCGTAGAACTCACCCGCAGGATTAAAGATGCGTATGAGGTCGCCGTCCACGACGCCGCGGGCCGCCGCATCCCGGGGGTTCACGTACACGTCCGGCTCGCCGCGCTGGAGGCTGAGCAGCAGGGGATCGTCGCGCCACATGCTGTGAATACTGTGCCGGGCGTGACCCATCAGCATGCGGATCGGGAAACCCTTGTTCGACAGCGGCGCCCGGTGCCCAGGCAGCACCTCGTCAAACTTGATGAACCATTCGTGATCGATGTAGAACTGCTGGCGGCCGGTGAAGGTTTCGTAGGGCTTTTTTTCCCGCACGCTCTCAAAGAGGTCATGGTGGTACGGTGAGTCCTTGTGTTCCCAGACAGGCGAGTCGGAACCGTCCACGCGGATAATGCCCTTGGCCGCGAGCTCGGCAAACGAGACTTTCGGGATCCCGGGCGTCGTGTTGATGATGAACTGCGCCACGTCCTTCACGCTCCTGATGCGCCCGTCCATCGTGTAGTAGTCCAGCGTGCGGGCGTAGTCCCGGCGCACTGACCGGCCATCGACCTCGTCATGGATAGCGGCGAGACCACGCGCCTGCGCACGCCGCGAGATCGCCTCGGCCAGGCGGCGATTGGCCTCCCAGTCATCCACGCACTCGCCGAGCGGCGGCACCGCGGCATCGAGTACCTGCAGGTAGGGAATGCGCGCCTGGAGCATCAGGTCGGCACGTTCGTAGTGATGCGCGATCGGCAGGATGTAGTCGGCGTTGTGGGCCGTAACCCCCATGTCCGGGGCCAGGACGACAATCATCTCCAGCTTGTCGAAGCCGTCCTTCCGCCACTGGCGCGACCCGGCCCGCCAGTTGGCGCCGTTCTCGCCGGCAAAGATTGCCATTCGCCAGCCCGCGCCGCTGTAATCCGGAAACCAGTCTTCCTTGATGCTCTTCTTGTAGTACTCGTCGTAAGTGTCGGCGAGCTCGTCGCCGTACATCTTGCGGTTGAGTTCCTTCAGGTTGGCGTGGTCGTAATCCCAGGTCGTGCTGGAGATCATGCGCATGGCGGGACCGATGTCCGCCATGGCAAAGCCGCCAATGCCGCGGGTCTTCGGCGCGTTGGAGAACTGGATGCCGCCACCCTCGATACCAACATTCCCCGTGAGCGAGAGCATCAGGAGCATCGCCCGCTGCAGCAGGTCGCCGTGCTGCCACTTGCAGGCGGAATAGCCCGTGTAGATCATCGCGGGCTGCGCCTTCGCGAATATGCGGGCGGTCTTGCGGATGACGGTGGCGCTCACGCCAGTGACGTCGGCCATCATCTCGGGCCGGTGCTCCGCGGCGCGCTGCTTCAGCAGTTCGAAGACCGTGGTCACTTCCACCTCGCCGTCGAGGGTCCTGACCGTCCATTTGCCCTCCAGGGCGGGCCTGATGGCGCCAAGGTCCAGGCTTTCGAAGCGGCGCCGGTCGCGACCCACCGGCTTGTCAGCCAGGCCCGTGCCCGGCGCCTGGACCAGGCCGTTCGTGGCCTGGTCCCACAGGTAGTAGACGTTCTCACGCACCGCGAGCTTGCCGATGAAGCTGAGGTCTTCCTCGCGCAGGAACTCCCGGGTGTCGAGCCGCACCAGGAAGGGCATGTCGGTCTGCTCGCTGATATACGGGATGTTGTAGAGCTTCTCCTCCAGGATCACGTCCACCATGGCCATGGCCAGCGCGGTATCAGTTCCCGGCCGGGGATTTACCCAGTGGCTGGAGTGCAGGGCCGTCGGCGTGAACTCCGGCGAGATCGCAATGACCTTCGTGCCGTTGTACTTCGCCTCCCAGAAGAAGTGCGCGTCGGGGATGCGGGTGACCGCGGGATTGCTCATCCACACGAGCACGCACCGGGCCTTGAAGATGGCCGCCATCGTGTCGCCGGTATAGACCTGGCCCAGCGTCATGTAGACCCCGGTCGGCAGGTCACCGACGCCCGAGTAGAACTCCGGCACCGTCACGCCGGTGATGTTGGCGAAGCGGAACAGGCTGGAGAACGACGCCAGCTTCACGGACATCTGGGTGCCGCTGCCGTAGGTCACGCACTCCGGACCGGCGGTCGTCGCCAGGTCCAGGAACTTGTCGGCAATCGCGTTGGCCGCGTCGTCCCACGACACGCGCTCCCAGCGGCCACTGCCCCGTTCGCCAACCCGCTTCATCGGGTAGAGGATCCGCTGCGGGCCGTACATGTACTTCGCGTGGCGGAGGCCCTTCTGGCAACCGCGGGGACCGTAGTCCGGCACGTCGTCACCCGACGGCGCGTACATGCCCTGTTGCTCTTCCCGCCAGACGATCCCATTGCGGACATACACGTTGAACGCGCAGGTGCCCGCGCAGTTGGTGCCATGGGTGCCATGGGCGACCCGGTCCCAGGTCCACTTGTTCCTGAGCAGGTCCTCGAAGCGGCGGTAGGCCGGTGCGGCCGGCGGCCCTCCGGCCGTGGTGCCAACCGTACCGGCGGCGACTGCCGATCCGTAACGTGTCGTCAACGCCGCCCCGGCCGCCAGGCCCTGGACTACGACGCGCCGGCTGGCGGTAATTTGCATTGTACGGTCCCGATGCTCAGGTCTGGCAAGATACCCCGGTGATCTCCTACGAGGAAGCACTGCGACTCCTGCAGACCAGCGTCAGCCCGCGCCCGGGCCGCCCGCGGCCGCTGCCCGGGGCGGTGGGCAGCGTCACGGCAGAAGCGGCCGTCGCCCGCCTCTTCGTACCCGGCTTCGCAAATGCCGCTATGGATGGCTACGCGCTCAGGGCAGCAGACACCCTGCTGGCGTCACCTGCCACGCCCGTGGAACTCCCGGTAACCGGCCTCATCGCGGCTGGCGACCCGCCGCCGGCGAGTGACGCCCGGCACAGTGCCTGGGAGATCCTGACCGGCGCGCCAGTGCCCACGGGACTGGATGCTGTCGTGCCCCTCGAGCGGGTCACGCGCGGCGCCGCGGCGGGTTCGTCCGTCGTGATCACGGCGCCACTGAAGCCAGGGCAGAACGTCCGCCAGGCCGGTGAGGACTTCACGGCGGGGCAGATCGTCGTACCCGCCGGCATCCGCCTTGAGCCGCGGCACCTGATGGCCCTCGCCGCCTGCGGCCTGGACGAGGTATCCGTGCTGCCAGCACCGCGGGTGGCGGTCCTGATCACGGGCAACGAATTGTCCGGGTCCGGGTCGGACCTCTCTCCGGGCCGCATCCGCGACGCCAACGGGCCTTACCTGCAGTCACTGCTCCCCCTGCTCGGCACCGAACTGGTCTTGTTCGACACCGCGGGAGACAGGGTGGCGGACCTGCGTGCACGGCTGGAGGCAGCGGCCCGGACGGCGGACGTGGTCATCACGACGGGTGGCGTGTCGGCAGGCCGGCTGGACCTGCTACCCGGCGTGGTCCGTGAGATCGGCGGCGGGATCCTGTTTCACAAGGTGGCGATCCGGCCCGGCAAGCCGATTCTCCACGCCCGGCTGCCCGGCGGTGCGCTCCTGTTTGGCCTGCCGGGCAACCCGCTCGCCGTGGCGGTGGGCATGCGCTTCTTTGTGATCCCGGCGCTGCGGAGCCTGCTCGGACTGGCGCCCGAGGCGGCGACACCAGCCCTTACGTTGAGCCCCGTCCGCGGCCGGGGAACCCTGCGCTTCTTCGCGAAGGCGCGGGCAGAGGTCGACGGTGCAGGGAGACGCGAAGTGCGCATTCTTCCGGGCCAGGAATCGTTCCGGATCGCGCCGCTGCTGCAGGCCAACTGCTGGGCGATCGTGCCCGAGGGTAGCGACGAGATCCCGGCCGGCGGAATTCTCCAGACCCTGCCGCTCCAGCCTGACTAGGCCGGATCCCCGCCGGCGTCGTCCCCGCCCGGCCGCCGCGGCAGTCCAACCGCGTCGAGGATGAAATCGGCAATGGCCGGCACGCCAGTGCGCGGGAGCACGGGCAGACTTTCGCCCGGCAGCGGGACGTCGCTCACGATGGCCTGCACGCCCGGCACAGCACCGGCTAGCGCCGGGGCAGGCGCGGACTGGCGGCGAACTTCGATCCGGGGATGATTGCCGGACTTCCACCCCTCCACGAGCACCAGGTCCAGCGGACCCATGCGGTCGAGAAGTTCATTAAGGACAGGCTCGGCGACGCCGTGGAGCTCGCGGATGTGGGCGACACGCCGTGCCGAGGCCACGATCACTTCCTCAGCACCGGCCTGGCGATGCAAGTAGCTGTCCTTGCCGGGCTGGTCCGTGTCGAAATCGTGGTGGGCATGCTTGATGGTGCCCACGCGCCAGCCCCGCTGCACCAGTTCCTGCAGCAGGTCGACGATCAGGGTGGTCTTGCCGGCGTTCTTGTAGCCGGCGATACCGAAGTGACGCGGCCGGTTTCCCGACCGCGTCACTTCGTCAGCAGATCGCCTGTGGTTCAGGCCTTCTTGGCCCAGACACTGCACCAGCCGTCGCTGGCAACCAGCTTGCCCGGGAAGATCGCGCAGGGGCGATGAGCGTCACCGGCCTTGCCCTGGATCTGGGAGCAGTTGCTGCACTTCTGGTCCGGCGTGTGGCGCGCGGCCAGCGGATTCTTGCTATCCACCTTGGTGGAGTCAGTCACGTAAAGCAGCGCCTTGGCGGAGGGATCGTTGGGATCGAGGTTGGGCAGGGCGGCGGGCGCGGCCTGGGCTGCCGCCGTGTTGGTCACCACGGCGTCGAGCAGCACGGCACCGGCAGGCACGGCGATGGCTACCTGGGTGAGAAAACGGCGCCGGCTCAGTTCGGGCTTGTTCACGTGCAATTCCTTCTGTCGGTGATCGCTATCGGGGAGGAGATTTTCACCGCCAATTCTAACCACCGGGGCGGTGAATCACACCTGAAGGCGGGCCGGCACGGCGTACGAGGAAACACCTACCGGCGGTGACGCCGGCCCCGCTGGTAGCCGAGCAGAGACCACCGGGTCGACCACGCCGGCTATAGCGGTTACAAAAAGTTACAAAGCAGATGCGGCAGGGAAGCAGTTCGGGACGGGTGGGCAGGGTATTGTCTCCACTGAAATCAAGGGATTCCGTATGCGACTCGTTGATGAACTGACCCGTCGACCGTGGCTGCTGGCTGTCAGCGCGGCAGTGCTCGTCGCCCTGTGGCTGGCCTCCGGCGCCTTCACCCACAAACCGCAGGCCCCCGTGGCGTCCGCCGCGGACGCCCGCGTCGTGCCGCGGGTCCAGGTCCGGGCACAGAAAGCGGAGCCGGTGACGCGGACGATCACCGTCTATGGCCGCACCGCTCCGGCCCGCACGGTGGAACTCAAGGCCGAGACCAGCGGGCGGGTGACGACACTCGGCATTGGCCGGGGTGAACCGGCCACCACCGGCCAGCCACTGCTCAAGCTCGATCTGCGCGACCGGGAGGCCCGGCTCGCCCAGGCCCGGGCGGGCGTCAACGAGCAGGCGTCGGCCTGGAAGGCGCAGCAGGAACTAAAGCCCAAGGGCTATGTCTCCGACACCCAGCTCGCCGAGACGCGGGCGAAGCTCGAGTCGGCCAGGACCGAACTCAAGCGGGCAGAGCTCGACCTCGAGTACATGAACATCCGTGCGCCATTCAATGGCACGGTGCAGGACCGTGCCGTCGAGGTTGGCGACTACGTCCGGGCGGGCGATCCCGTCGCAACCTATGTCGACAACACCCGGCTCATCGTCACGGGCAGCATCGCCGAGCAGGACGCGGGCTTCGTCCAGATCGGCAGCAAGGCCTCCGCGGTGCTGGTCACGGGTCAGGAAGTACAGGGAGTCATCCGGTACCTGGCCCCGGTGGCGGAGGAAGCGACCCGGACCTTCACTGTGGAACTCGAGATTCCGAACGCGGGCGGCAAGCTGCCCGCGGGCGTGACGGCCGAGATGCGCATCCCGGGCGGCGACGTCCTTGCCTACCGCATTGCTCCCTCACTGCTCACCCTGGATGCAAACGGGGAGCTGGGTCTCAAGACGGTCAACGCGCAGAACCAGGTGGAGTTCCACAAGGTCGCGCTTGCCCAGTCCGACGCAAACGGCGTCTGGGTGACGGGACTGCCTGAAACGGCCAGCATCATCGTCGTGGGCCAGGGCTACGTCTCGGCCGGGCAGCCGGTAGTGTCCGTCGATATCCAGCCGGAAACGGCACTCGCGGCCGGCCGCAGCGCCAGCACCCGCGAATGAATGCACTGATCGACCTCTGCGTCAGCCGCAGCCGTGCCGTGATGGTGGCGCTGGCCGTCCTGCTCTTTGCGGGCGCCGCTGCCTACCGGGGCCTGCCCAAGGAGGCCCAGCCCGATGTCGACTTCCCGTTCATCAGCGTCGAGGTATTGCTCGACGGAGTGGCAGCCGAGGACTCGGAGCGGCTGCTTGTGCGGCCGCTGGAGCAACAGCTGCGGAACATCGAGGGCATCAAGGAAATGATTTCCTCCGCCACCGAGAACCGGGCGTCGGTGACGCTGGAGTTCGGCCCGGAAGTCAACGTGGACAAAGCCCTGACCGACGTGCGCGAGCGGGTCAGCCAGGCCAAGGCGCAGATGCCCGAGGACGCCCGCGAGCCCACGGTCAACGAAGTGAAATTCTCCCAGTTCGATCCGATGCTGGTGATCAACCTGGGCGGCAACGTGCCGGAAAGGACCATGAATGCCATCGCCACTGACCTGCAGGATCGCCTGCAGTCCATCGATGGGGTCCTCGAGGTCAACATGGTCGGCATCCGCAAGGAGATCATGGAGATCATCGTCAATCCCCTCCACCTGGAAAGCTATGGGCTCTCCCCCGCCGACGTCCTGAATTTTGTCCAGCGCAACAACCGGCTCGTGGCGGCCGGCTCCCTGCAGTCCGACGAAGGACGCTTCGCCGTCAAGGTACCCGGCGTGATCGAGTCCCCTGAGGATGTGCTGCAGCTGCCCATGAAGGTCGACGGCGAGCGCGTCGTGCGCTTCCGGGACATCGCCGAGGTGCGCCGGACCTTCAAGGACCCGGAGAGCTACGCACGCCTGAACGGCGAGCCCGCGGTCGGCATCCGCGTCGTCCAGCGCAGTGGCTCCAACATGCTGAACGTCGTCGATGCCGTGAAGGTCGCCGTGACCGAGGCCCGGAAGTCCTGGCCGCCCGGCATTTCGCTGACCTACAGCCGGGACAAGTCGGTCTTCGTGCGCGAAGACGTGAACCAGCTGGTCAACGACGTCGTCGTGGCCGTGCTGCTGGTGGTGATCTGCCTGATCGGCATTCTCGGCCTGCAGAACGCGCTGCTTGCCGGCATCTCGATACCCGGATCGTTTGCGGCTGCCTTCGTGCTGATCGCGATCAGCGGCATGACCATGAACATGGTGGTCTTCTTCGGCCTGATCATGTCTGTCGGCCTGGTGGTTGACGGCGCGATCGTGGTGGTGGAGCTGGCTGACCGCCGCATGGCCGAGGGACTCGACCGGCAGGTTGCCTACGCTGAAGCGGCCAAGCGTATGGCCTGGCCGATCTTCGCCTCGATTGCGGCGACGATTGTCGCCTTCCTGCCCCTGGTGTTCTGGCCGGGAATCATCGGCAGCTTCCTCCGGAACATGCCCATTGTCCTGATTTACACGCTGGCGGCATCGCTCGTCATCGCCATGTTCGTGGTGCCGGCCCTGGGCGCCGTGTTCGGCCGCGGCGGCCACCTCACGCCGGAAGCGAAGCGCCAGATGGGCCTCGCTGAGACGGGCGATCTCGGCCAGATCGACGGCTGGACCGGCCGCTACCTGCGCGTGGTAATGGCGGCCATCGACCGCCCGTGGATCACGGCGGGCAGCGTCACCGCGTTGCTGCTGACGGTGTTCGTCGCCTATGGCCTGCTCGGCCGGGGCGTGACGCTGTTCCCGTCGGTGGATCCGGAGCAGGGCAGCGTCGACATCCGGGCGCGCGGCGACCTGTCCCCGCAGGAGAAGGACCGCCTGGTGCGCACGGTCGAGCAGAGGGTTTACGGCGTGAAGGGCGTGAAGCATTTCTACGTCACGTCGGGAGCCGGCAACCGCGGGGCCTCGCCTGACCAGATCGGGTCAATCAGCCTCAACTTCATGAACTGGCAGGAACGACGCCCCGCCGCGGAGATCGTCGCTGAGATCCGGGAGCGCACGGCGGATATCGCCGGTATCGTCATCGAGCCACGACTGCCGCAGGAAGGCCCCATGCAGGGCAAGCCCGTCAATATCGAGGCCTCCTCCCCGTCCCTGGACGCCCTGCGGGACGCCGTCAACAAGATCCGGGTGTTCGTCGCCACGATCCCGGGGGTAATCAACGCCGAGGACACGCGCCCTCTGCCGGGAATCGAATGGCGGATGGAAGTGGATCGCACCCAGGCCGCCAAGTTCGGTGCTGACGTCTCGCTGGTCGGCAACATCATCCAGCTCGTGACCAATGGCATCAAGCTGGGCACCTACCGGCCGGACGACTCGGACGAGGAGCTCGACATCCGCGTCAGGTTCCCCTCGGATGACCGCAGCCTCGACAAGCTCGCGAGCCTCCGCATCCCCACCAAGTCGGGCAATGTGCCCATTGGCAGCTTCGTAGCACGCAAGCCCGCCGAGGCAACCCGCACGATCATGCGCACCGACATGCGCCGGACGATGCTGGTCCAGGCCGACCTGGAGAAAGGCGTGCAGATCGACCCGGTGCTCGACAAGGTACGGGCCGCACTGCCTTCCCTGGACCTGGACCCCAGCGTGCAGCTGCGCTTCAAGGGCGGCGCCAAGGACCAGCAGGAGACGGCCAGCTTCCTTGGCAAGGCCTTCCTGGTGGGGCTTGGCCTGATTGCCCTGATCCTCGTCGCCGAGTTCAACAGCCTGTTCCAGCCGCTGCTCGTGCTGACGGCCGTGGTGTTCTCCACGGGCGGCGTGCTGCTGGGACTGCTGGTCACGGGCCGCCCCTTCAGCCTCGTGAACTGCGGGATCGGCACCATTGCCCTCGCCGGCATCATCGTGAACAACAACATCGTACTGATCGACACCTACAACAAGCTGCGCGAAGCCGGCATGGCCGCCCGCGAGGCCGTCCTCCGCACCTGCGCCCAGCGCCTCCGCCCGGTGCTGCTGACCAAGGTCGTGATGATCCTGGGCCTGCTGCCGATGGCCCTCAAGGTCAACATCGACATCCTCGAACGCAAGGTCTACTTCGGCGGACCGAGCGGCCAGTGGTGGGCCGAGATGGCGACGGTGATTATCGGTGGCCTGATCTTCGCCTCCATCCTGACCCTCGTGCTGACCCCGAGCATCCTGATGATCGAGGCCCGCGCCGGCGCCTGGTTCGCGGCCCGGCGGCAGCCGGCGGCGGTAGCGCCGCCGGGAGAAGCAGTTACCCGCTGAGGAGCGCCGCGGGTAAACTGGCGCCCATGGCGGCAGTCATCACCCTCACGACGGATTTCGGTCTCAAGGGCCCGTTCGTCGGCGTGATGAAGGGCGCGATCCTGTCCCGGTTCCCGGACGCCCGGATCGTTGACCTGACCCACGAGATACCCGTCCACTGGCCCATCGAGGCGGGTTTCTGGCTTGCCCGCTCCTACCGCTTTTTCCCGCCGGGCACGGTGCACGTCGCCGTGGTCGATCCCGGGGTCGGAACGGCCCGCAGCATCATCGCCGGCGAGCACGGAGGCCACCTGTTCCTGGGCCCGGACAACGGCCTGCTCCCGCCCGTGCTGGGCGTGAACCCCGCCCGCTGCCATCGCCTGAGCGAGGCCTGGCGCCAGCAGCAGGGCTGGCCCCAGCCCAGCAGCACCTTCCACGGCCGGGACATCTTCGCGCCGCTGGCGGCGGATCTCGCCGCCGGGCGCGTGACCATCGACGCCATCGGCCCACCCGCCGGCGAGTTGATCCCCTCGCTCCAGGAGGAACCACTGGCCGGGCCCCACGAGATCCGTGGCACGGTGGTCGCGATCGACAACTTCGGCAACCTCATCACGAACATCGATGCAGCGCTGGTCGCCGGCTACCGGAAGCCCGAGGTCCTGGCCGGAGGACATCGGCTCGCGCTCTGCCGCACCTACGGCGATGCCAGGCCGGGCGAGTTCCTGGCCCTCATCAACTCGTTTGGTGTGCTGGAGATCGCCCGGGCCGAAGGCAGCGCGGCGGATTCGCTGGGGCTCGGCCGCGGCGCGCCTGTGCTGGTGCTGAACGCGACTAGGTAGGCGTCGGGACGGATGCTTCCTCGAGCCGCGCCCAGGAATCCCGCAGCGTCACTACCCGGTTGAACACCGGCTGCTCCGGCCGGTGGTCGACCGCGTCGGCGGCAAAATAACCCAGGCGCTCGAACTGCACCACGCTGCCCGGCGCGGCGGTTGCCAGCGACGGCTCCAGCCGGGCCTGGCGCTCCACGCGCAATGACTCGGGATTGAGGAAGGTCTTGAAGTCGGCCTCCTGCCCGTCCGGCCGGGCCACGCCAAAGAGACGGTCGTAGAGGCGGACTTCCGCGGCCACCGCGTGCGCGGCACTTACCCAGTGAATCGTGCCCTTCACCTTGCGCTCGGCACCAGCGAGCCCGCTGCGGGTCTCGGGGTCGTAGGTGCAGTGCACCTCGGTGACGCATCCCGCGGCGTCCTTCACGACCTCGACGCACTTGATGATGTAGCCGTAGCGCAACCGGACTTCCCCGCCCGGCTGCAGGCGGAAGAACTTCTTCGGCGCGTTCTCCATGAAGTCGTCCTGCTCTATCCACAGTTCCCGGCCGAAGGGCAGCAGCCGCTCCCCCAGTTCGGGTTTGTCCGGATGGTTCGCGGCCGGCAGCTGCTCCGTGCGCTCTGCCGGGTAGTTGGTCAGGACGACCTTGAGCGGGTTGACCACCGCCATCGCCCGGGTGGCGCGGCCGTTCAGGTCCTCGCGCACGCAGTTCTCCAGCAGGCTCATCTGGATCACGTGCTCCTTCTTGGTCACCCCGATCCGGCGCGCGAAATCCCGCAACGCTTCCGGCGGGTAGCCGCGCCGGCGCATGCCGGCGATCGTCGGCATGCGGGGATCGTCCCAGCCGGACACGTGACCGAGGTCGATGAGCTCGGCGAGCTTGCGCTTGCTGGTGATCGTGAAGGCGAGGTTGAGGCGCGAGAACTCGATCTGGCGCGGCCGGGCCGGCAGCGACAGGTTGTCGAGGAACCACTCGTACAGCGGCCGGTGGTCCTCGAATTCCAGCGTGCAGAGCGAGTGGGTAATACCCTCGAGCGCGTCCGAGATCGTGTGCGCGAAGTCGTACATCGGGTAGATGCACCAGGCGTCGCCCGTGCGCTGGTGGGTGGCCTTGCGGATCCGGTAGAGCACCGGGTCCCGCAGGTTGATGTTGGGCGCGGCCATGTCGATCTTTGCCCGCAGCACGTGCTCGCCCTCGGCGAACGCGCCGTCCCGCATCCGGGCGAGAAGCTGCAGGTTCTCGTCGACGCTGCGGCCGCGATGGGGGCTCTCCCGCCCCGGGGCAGTCAGGGTCCCCCGGAACTCGCGGATCTGCTCCTGGGACAGGCTGTCGACGTAGGCCTTGCCGGCGCGGATCAGCTCGACCGCACAGTCGTGAATGCGCACAAAGTAGTCGGAAGCGTGGGTGAGGTGGTCGCCCCAGTCGAAGCCGAGCCAGCGCACGTTGTCGATGATCGCGTCGACGAAAGCCTGGTCCTCCTTAAGGGGATTGGTGTCGTCGAGGCGCAGGAAGCACTGGCCGCCCGTCTCCGCGGCGATCCCGAAGTTGAGGCAGATGGCCTTGGCGTGGCCTATATGAAGGTAGCCGTTCGGCTCGGGCGGAAAGCGCGTGATGATTCCCGCGTGGCGGCCTGCGGCGAGATCCTCGGCGATGATCTGGCGGATGAAGTCCCGGGACTCCGGTGCGGCATCGTTCATGGCTCAGCGCACCGTCAGGTCGGAGCGGGCCTCGAGCTCGGACAGGATGTCACGCTTGCGAAAGGCGGACATGGCAAAACGCCCTGCCGCCTTGGCCGGCGTCATCCAGCTGATCCGGGCACCCTGCTTCGTCATGGCCAGCGCCTCGCGGGCCAGCCAGGGCGTGACCGTCTCGACGGTGTCCCCGAGGATATTCAGGGTGCGCCGGGCCTGCTCCCACTCGGCCTGATCCTCGCCTTTCGAGCTGTAGAGGAGCAGGTCGGTGGCGACGATGCCGGGACTCAAGGAGCCGATCAGCACGTTGGTCCCGGCACACTCCCTGGCGAGGGCGGCCGTCAGGTAGCGCAGGGCACGCTTGGTGGCCCCGTAGACCGTGAGTCCCGGCCGGGACATGCCATCGCTGCCGAAACCCTCGAAGGTGAAGACCTTGCCGCCACCCGGCTGGCCGCGCATGCCCGCGATGGCCACCTGGCACCCGTACAGCGTGCCGAGCAGGTTGGTGTCGACGGTCGTCCGGATCTGGTCGGCAGGCAGGTCGGCCAGCAGGGCCCGATCCGTCGCCACGGCCGCGTTGTTGATCCACAGGTCGATCTGGCCGAAGCGGGCCACGCCCGCCGCCCAGGCCGCCTGGACCGACGCCAGCTCACGCACGTCGCAGGCCACGCCGAGCACCTGGCCGAGGGGTGCAAGCTGACCGGTGGCCGCCGCCACGGCCGCCTCGCTGCGACCGGTGATGACCACGCGATGGCCGAGGCGCAGGAATTCCGTAGCAAGGCCCTTGCCAATGCCCCGGGTGCTGCCCGTGATCAGGATGCTGTGCATGAAGCTGGTCCTTGAATCAGGCCGCGACCTTAAAGGATCGCCGGCCGGCCTGTCCAATGCACCGGCGAGGGCTGCCGGGGACCGCAATCACCCCCGTTCCAAGTGTCGCGCCGGAACCACGAATTGACTGTAGTGCGCGAACGCTATAGTTTCGCGGCTTGACTTGGGCGCCACTATCCGGTGGCCGCGCGGGATCCATCCTTGGGGTGAGGAGACTTCCACAATGACTGACTCAAGAGCCTTCGTCGTGACGCGGGCAGGGCTTACGGCCGCCTCGCTGGCTTTGACGGTACTGGCGGGACAACCCGCGGTTGCCGCGGAAGAAATCACCGAAATCATCGTCACCGTCCGGCAGCGGGCGGAGTCCATCAAGGACGTTCCCGGCTCCGTCTCGGCCTTCTCCGCCGCCCAGATCGAGGCCACCGGCATCCAGCGGGCAGAAGACTTCATTTACCAGACCCCTGGCGTCTCCATCGTCAACTCCGCCGAGGTGGCCGATACCCAGGTCAATATCCGCGGCATCAACGGTGCCCGCGACGCCGAAACCAACTACGCCCTCATTGTTGACGGCGTCCTGCAGACGAACCCGGCCGCACTGAACCGGGAATACACCAACCTGCAGCAGATCGAGGTGCTGAAAGGCCCCCAGGGCGCCCTCTACGGCCGCAATGCGGCCGCCGGCGCGATCATCATCACCACCGAGAAGCCGGGCTACGAGTGGGGTGGACAGCTCAAGGCCAGCATGGCCGAGGACTCCACCAACACCGTTTCCGGCCACGTTGGCGGCCCGGTAACCGACACCCTCGGGGTCGTCGTCTCGGGCAGCTTCCGTGACACGGACGGCTACTACAAGAATGCCTATCTCGCCGCCACCCAGTCGTCCCGCGACAACTCCGTGGTCGACAACTTCAAGAGCTGGGACGTCGGCGCCCGGGCCGTCTGGCAGCCGACCACCGCCCTGACCGTGGACGGCAAGGTCCGCGTCGGCAAGGTGGATGCAGGCTCGATTACCTTCAACTCGGTGTTCCACATCCCGAGCCTGGTGGGCTTCCTGGAGAATGCGTTCTTCTACGACCCGGCAGTGGCTGCCTTCGGCAACGAGAACGTCAACGGCCACAAGTTCCAGTTCGACAACAACATCATCCCCTTCAACAACCAGGACTCGCTGGAAGCCTCCGTCAAGGCCGACTACGACCTGGGCTGGGCTGACCTGACCGCCTGGACGCTCTACAGCGACATCGAGAACGACCTGGGCGCAGACGGCACCAGCGGCGCCTTCGGCTTTTTCTGGAACGACCAGCAGTGCATCGACACGACGAACGCCAACGGCTTCTACCCGGTGATACCGCCCCAGCTGATCGTGCCCCAGGGCGCCTTCGGACCGGGTTCCGGCGGGCCGGCAGGCTCGCTGTTCGGCGCCTACACGCCCACGGCCTGCGACGGCACCCAGTACCAGGTGCGCAACCAGAAGGACTACTCCGTCGAGGTCCGCCTGGCCTCCAAGGGCGACCAGCCCCTGCGCTGGCTGGCTGGCCTGTACTACCTGAACATCGACCGGGAAGTCGGCGTCAACACCGGCATCGACCGGGGCTTCGGCGTGATCAAGGCCCTGTACACCGATGATCCCCGCAACCCCACCGAGCAGCTGGTGGACGACAAGTTCACCACCGACGTGTATGCCGTCTTCGGCCAGCTGGCCTACGACGTGACGGACACCATCGAGGCCTCGCTGGCCCTGCGCTACGACCGGGAAGAGCGGAACGTGGACAACCTCGTGCCGCTGACCGCCACCACCCAGTACATCAACACCTGCGACCCGAATGATCCCGTTCCGGGCCTCGACCCGATCAACCCGGGCCTGTGCGCCACCGGCAACATCCCGTCGAAGAGCAAGACTTTCGACCAGGTCGAGCCGAAGCTGTCCATCACCTGGGACGCCACCGAGTGGCTGACGGCCTACGCCACGGCAGGCGTCGGCTTCAAGAGCGGCGGCTTCAACAACCAGGGCGCCAAGGAGACGGTGGACCTGTTCATCAACCAGCCGCTGCTGGGCCCCGGTGGGCCGTTTGAGGGCGAGTACGCCCCGGTGAATATCCAGGACACCTACAATGAAGAAACCTCATGGTCCTATGAGGCCGGCATCAAGTCCGAGTGGCTCGACAAGCGGCTGCGGACGGAAATGGCGGTTTACCATGTCGATGTCAGCGACATGCAGTTCTTCGAGTTCATCGTGGGCGGCTTCGGCTTGCTGCGGGTCGTGTCGAACATCGACGAGGTCAAGATCGACGGCATCGAGCTGTCAGCAAATCTCGCGGCTAACGACTGGCTGACGCTGTTCGCCGGTGCCAACTTCAACAACACCGAGATCAAGAAGAACGCGGCGCGCCCGGACACCGTGGGCAACGAGTCGCCCTACACCCCGGACTACACCTGGAGCACAGGCGCCCAGGTGAAGTACCCGCTGTCGGCTGACTACGACTTTGTCGGCAGCGTGGATATCTCGGGCGTCGGCAAGACCTGGTTCCACGTGATCCAGAACAACGACCGGCCGACGATCTTCTCGCTGGCGTTCCCCCTGGATGCCGCCAACTTCTCTGTCGCCCAGCGCGATGCTTACTCGCTCGTCAACCTGCGGGCCGGCATCGCCGGTGACCACTGGTCGCTGGTGGGCTTCATCAAGAACGCGATGAACGAGAACTACCTGGAGGAAATAATCCCGGCGCCGGAATTCGGCGGCTCGTTCATCCACCCGGGTACCGAGCGGCGCCTTGGCGTGGAGGCCACGCTGAAGTTCTGACGGATACTGGCTTGACCACCCGAAGCGCCGGCGCGAGCCGGCGCTTCTTTTTTTGGGTGGTGCTTCCCGGGGCTAGCCTGCCAGGAAGGCCGGCACCCGGACACCGGTGGCGAGGCGGTTGAAGTCGGGCGCCCTGGCGCTATCGCTGCTGCTGCTGCCACTACCCAGTCGCTCACCCGTGGCCTTGGCCCGGACGAGCTCCGCGAACATCGCGAGGATGGACAGGGTGAAGCGCCCGGCATCCGCCGGAGACATCTTGCGGACCGACACCTGCACGGCCGTTTCCTTTTCCGTGGCCGGCACGGCGTTCATGGCCTGGCGCAGGGCTGCAAAGCGCGCCCGGATCGCGTCAGGAACGTCGTCCTCGGCCAGCGCCTCCAGGTGGTCCCCATAGGCGCAGATCAGCCGCTGCTTGACGGACCCGTCGTTAGTGAGCGCCCGGACAGCCGCATAGAACTTGTCGGCAACGTGACACATGGAACCCTCATTTTCTTGTTGGTATCAGCTTCGTTCGCGTGGTCTTGTTCCGCACGCCCCGCCCCGCATACCGGGGCGAAAAAGCAACGTGCAATCAAGATCTGAGTGACGAAACTATAGGCACCGCAAAGCCGCGGTCAAAGTCGCGATGAGGGATTTGTGAGGCCCGTCACTCCCCGCCGGTCATAACGCAGAGAAATGGAAAAGAGGGGACATAACTAATTGCGCTTCAGTAGGGGCGGGAGAGGTATTGTCCGATCGGCTTGCCGACGACCTGGTTGTTGTCATAGATCCGCTGGCCACGCAGGAAGGTGGTCTTGACCCGGCCAGACAACTCGAGGCCCTCGAAGGGCGTGTAGCCCTGCTGGGACTCGGATTCCGCCGCTCGGACGGTCCAGGTCTCGTTGGGGTCGAGCAGCGCGAGGTCGGCGTCCAGGCCCTCAACGATGTCGCCCTTGCTGTGCAGCCCGAAGCGCCGGGCGGCGTTGTAGCTGGTCAGGGCGGCCATCTGGTTCCAGGTCAGGCCCCGCTTGCGGCCCTCGCTGACGAGCGCCGCCAGCAGGTACTCCGTGCCGCCGAAACCGGACTTGGCAAGCCAGATATTGCCCGGCGTCTTCTTGTTGACCTTGTCCTCGTGCTTGCAGCAGGCATGGTCGCTGCACACCCAGTCGAGGTTGCCGGCCAGGAGCTGCTCCCAGAGGTACTCCACGTCCTCCCGGGGGCGGATCGGCGGGTTCACCTTGGCCAAGGATGCGGCCTTGGAGTCGGTGTCCAGCATCAGGTGCCCGATGGTGACTTCCCGCCGGAAATTGATGTGCGGGAACACGGCGGCCATCTGCAACGCCGCCAGGACCGCCTTGCGCGACGTCAGGTGCAGGAGGTTGATATTGGGCAGGTCGGTCTCGTTGGCCAGGTACGAGGCGATGAAGATCGCCAGCCCCTCGGAGTGCGGCGGGCGACCGGCGCTGTAGGCCGGCAGGCCCTTCAGCTTGCCCTCGTCCTCCACGATCTTGGTGTAGGCGGACATGATCTCGGCCGTCTCGCAGTGCAGGCTCAGGGAAAGATCGGCAGCCCTGTCCGGGAATTTCTCCATCGCCTTGCGCAGGCCGCGCATGACGAACTCGAAGTGGGCGATGTCGTACTTCTCGTCCTCATTGATCATGAGGAACTCGTGCTGGTTCGTGGACCGGCCGTGCAGGCCGTGCCCCCCGTAGAACATGTAGATCTTGAAGGAAGTCACACCGAAGTCGTCGATGAGGTCCGGGATCTCCCGGATGTGCTGCTTGTCCATGGGCGCCAGGTGGTAGGCATAGTCCACGTGGAAGCGGCCGGCGGAGATTTTTAGCACCTCGGGGAAGAACTTCTTGTAGGGCCCGCCCTTGTTCAGGTAGTAGCCGCCCGTGCGGATGTAGTTGAGGCTGCTCGTGATACCGCCCTGGGCCGCGGCCCGGCTTTCCGTAACGGCGTCCTCCGCCAGTGGCGAGTAGATGCCCGTGTGCATGTGCGGGTCCACGAGGCCCGGGAACGCCAGGCGGTTCTTGCCGTCGTAGATTTCCTTCGCCGACTCCGCGGGGATCACCGGCGCGATCTTGGCGAAGCAGCCGTCCTTGATCGCGATATCCCCGGACTCCACCATGCTGGCGCCCGGCCGCACGACACGGACATTCTTGATGAGGAGGTCGTACTGGGGCTTGTCGGCCTTCCTGGCCGCTGTGGGGGCCGCTTTCGGAGTCGCCTTCTGGGTCGCCATAGTGTCCTCGTTCTGTCGAAAATGTTGATTCAGGGCCGTAATTGGCGCCGTAATTGGCAAGGATAACCGATGGGGAGCGCCCGTGGCGCCCGGTCAGGGATCCCCGGAATTCGTGGTGCTTCCCGCGGCCATCGGCGGGAGACCCCGCCCGCTGACGTGAGTACACGTCTTGTCGCGGGCGAGGCACCCGCCACTGGCCGCTCGGGTGCAGCGCCGAAATGGGGACATCCCTCAATTCCGCGCCCCCGCAGCGGCAGCGTGGGCGGGGTCCCTTTCGCCGCACACCGTGCCGCACGGTAGGCGAAAGGGATCCCCGACCGGGCTGCCGCGGGCTACGGAGCGCGGGCCGCGCCGATGCCCGCGGGAAGCACCACGAATGCAGAACGCCGCCAGCTACGGAGCCAGCCCCAGCGCCCCCGGGTTCAGCAGCCCGTCCGGGTCGAGGAGCTGCTTCAGCCCCTCGACCAGCGCCCGGGTCCCGGGCTTGCGGCTCTCGAGGTAGGGGTAGTCCTTGCCCACCTGCAGGTGGCTGGCGCCGTTCCGGCTGCACAGCTCCTGGATCCGTCCCTTCAGCTCCTTCACCAGCGCCCGCCCCTGGGGATTGGCGGCGTGCTCGGGGACCTTGGGCAGCAGGGCGGCCGGGTACACGCGGCGGTGGTAGACGGTGCGCTCGTCCTCCCACAGGAAGGTGGGCTCGTAGATGAAGCAGTTGGTGCTGAAGGTCATCAGCATGCGGGTCAGCTGCACGCGGTGCTGCCGCATCCGGTCCCGGTACTCGGCCACCAGCGCCTCGAAGTCCGCGTGGTGTTTCAGCACGGCCGAGAACGGCAGCACGCCGTGGGTGGGCTTCCAGCGCTCGCCGTTGGGGCCGAGGATCGGCGTGATCTCCATGAACGGGTTGGCGTTGAAATAGGTGGGGATCGAGTTGGCCACTTCCGCGCCGTACTGCGCCCCGATCGACCGGACGCTGGCGAGCTTCAGCTTCGCCTCGCCCGGCGTCAGGCCCTCGGTACCGAAATGCGCCGAGTACACCGCGTTCTTCAGGAAATTCCGGCCGGCGACGCCCATGCGCATGACCTGCACAGCCCCGTCCCAGGGGTTGGGCGCCGAGAGAAACACCGACTTGGCAGCTTCCAGCGGGTTGGCCGACTCCATGCGCGTCAGGGCCGTCTTCTGCTGCCGCGGGTCCAGCGCGAAGTTCTGGGCGACGACGCCGAGCTTGGCGATCTCCATCAGCGCCTTCAGGCAGTTCTCGCCAGTCGGGAAGCCGAAGGAGCTGGCGGCAACGCCCGCGGGCTTCTGCATCAGCCGCAGGGTCATCCGCGCCTTGACGCCCAGGGCACCCGCGTCGCCGACGAAGATACCGGTGAGGTCGGGGCCGTAGTAGCGGAAGAACGGCAGGCTGTTCTGCCCGCCGCCCGAGCCGGTGGAGATCATCTCCCCGCTTGCCAGGATCACGTCCATGCCGACCAGCGACTCGGCCGACACGCCGTAGAGTCCCGAGCCGTAATTCACCGCGTAGTGGGACATGCCCCCACCGACAGTGGCAGCGAGACCCGAGAACGGCCCCCACATGGGCGTGCGCAGACCCCGGGCGCTGACCGCCTCGTAGAGCTTGGCCCAGGTGACGCCGGGCTCGACGGTGACGTAGAGATCCTCCGCGTGGAGGTCGATGCGCGTGAGGCGGGACATGTCGAGGGTCAGGGTGCCCGCCCGGATCGGCAGGTAGGCATCCGTGTAGGACGCCCCTCCCCCCCGGACCACCGTCGGCGCCTTGTGGCGCGCGCAGAGCCGCATGACCGCCTGCAGCTCGTCCACGGTGCCCGGCTGGACCACGGCGGCCGAGAGGACGTCTGCCTCCCGGAAGACGTCGGTGGAGTAGAAGCGGCGGGAGTCGTCGTCGGTCAGCACGTGGCCAGCGCCGACAATCGCGGCGAGACCCTCCAGCAGGCCGGTCGCAGGCAAGGTCTGGGGCGCTACGCTCATGGGGCCATTGTAAATGGGTAAATGGGGACATCCCTCAATTCCGTCCCCTTTCCTTCTTCTGCCCACAGCGGGGAAAATGAGGGATGTCCCCATTTCTCAAGTCCCCATTTTTTAAGGGCTACGCGGACGGGCCGGACGGGCAGGTCCATTTCCTGGACACGGGGGCCGGGTCGCCGCTCCTGCTGCTGCACCAGACGCCTTGCCACCTGGGCATGTTCGCCGCGGCCTACCCGCTGCTGGCGCAGGGCGGCATCCGGGCCATCGGCGTCGACACGCCAGGCTACGGCCAGTCCGCCCCGCCGGCCGGGGCCCCCACGATCGGCGGCTATGCCCGCGCGGTGGTCGCCGTGCTCGATCACCTGGGCCTGGCAGCCGCCGCGGTGCTCGGCCACCACACGGGGGCCTCGATCGCCGCCGAGCTGGCCGTCCTCGAGCCCCGGCGGATCCGGCGGGTCATCCTGAACGGCCCGCCCCTGTTCACGCCCGAAGAGCGGGCCGCCTACCTCGCGGCCATCGCCGCTTCGCCCCGCCCGGAGCCCCGGGCGGATGGCAGCCACCTGCAGACACTGTGGGACCGCCGGGCGCGCTTCACGCCCGGCTGGACGAACGTCGCGGCCATGCACCGGGGCGTGGTGATGATGCTCGGCGCCGACGCCGGCGAACGCCAGGGCTACTCGGCCGCCTTCGCCCACGACATCGGGGCGCCGCTGCGGGCCATCACCCAGCCGGGGCTGATCCTCACCAATACCGGCGACGACCTCTACGTGGCCTCCTGCCGGGCCCGGGACCTGCGCCCGGACTTTGCCTTTGCCGCGCTCGAGGGTGGCACCCACGACATCGTGGACGAGCAGCCGGAGGCCTGGAGCCGGCAGGTGCTGGCCTGGCTCGCCGGGCAGCCGGAGCCGGAGCCGGGCTAGGGGATCAGCGGCCGACGCTGGGCGAAATCGTCCCGGCGGGCGGCGGCAGCGCCACGTCGGCCAGCAGCTGCTCGTAGCGGGCCGCGAGCACCCGGCGGTCGTAATGCCGCTCGACGAAGCGGCGGCCCGTGGCGCCCAGGGCGCGGGCGTGCTCCGGGTCATTCGCCAGCTGCCGGACGGCATCGGCCAGTTCAGCGTCGTTTTCCGGCTCGATGCACAGGCCGGCGCCCGCCGCCTCGACGATGCGCCGGCTCTCGCCCCGCACGCCCAGGATGATCGGCCGGGCCATGCCCATGGCCTCGAAGATCTTGGAGGGAATCACCGACTCGAAGGTCGGGCTCTTGCGGAGCAGGACCAAACTGACGTCGGTCAGCGCCCAGATGCCCGGCATCCGCTCCTTGGGCTGCTGGCCAACGATGAACACGTTGCCGAGCTGCAGGGCATCGCGCTGCTGGATCAGCCGCTCCCGCTCGGCGCCGTCACCGGCGAGGAGGAAGGCCACCCGCGGCTCGTCCCGCAGCCGGGCGGCGGCGCGCAGGATCGTGTCGAGCCCGTGGGCCATGCCATGCGTCCCCACGTAGGCGGCGACAAAGCGGCCCGACACGCCGAACTCGGTGGCCAGGGCCTGGTCGTCCTCGACCGGCTGGAAGAACTTCAGGTCCACACCGTTGGTGATCACCGTCACCTTGCCGCGGCCTCCCCGCGCCTCGATGTGCGCCACGAAGGACTCGGTGACGCTGACAATCGCATCCGCCTTGCGATAGGCAAAGGACTCAAGGCGGGCGAGCGCCCGCGTGATGCCGCTCTCTCGCATGGCGCCCACGGTCACGATGGACTCGGGCCACAGGTCCCGGATCTCCAGCACCCAGGGCACGCGCTTCAGCCGGCTGACGAGGTAGCCCGCGAGTCCGCAGAAAAACTGCGGCGACGTGGACACCACCACGGCCGGCTTCGGCAGGAACGGCGCAACGAGCGTGGCCATCACGAGGTAGAAGAAGTAGTTGAGACTCCGGCCGATAAAGCCGGCGTTCGGCGCCGGCAGGGTGAGCACCCGGTGCACGTGGATGCCGTCGCGGGTCTCGTGCTGCAGGATGCGGTTCCGGTAGCCCCGGTAGATCCGCCCCGCCGGGTGATTGGGCACGCAGGTGAGAATGTGCACCTCGTGGCCATTCCGCACCCACTCCCGGCAATGCTCGAAGGTCCGGCTGGCCGGCGCGTTGACCTCGGGCGGGAAGTAGTGTGTCAGGAACAGGATGCGCATTCAGAGCCGCTCGAACACGTAGCGGAAGTCCACCGGCAGGGCGCCTGCGTGTTCAAGGACCAGCGCCCCACTCGCCAGTCGTACACCGAATTCCGGGCAATAGTAACCGGTCACCCGGTGGAGCGTCCCAGCCGGCCCGAAGGTCAGCCGGAGTGCCACTCCGCCCGGGGCCAGCAGGCGGAACTCCCGCTCACCCGCCGGCTCCACGCGGACCGCCGGGTGCAGGTGCAGGAAGCTCTCGACCCGGTGACGCCCCGCGCCGGTGACGCGATCCCGGATCTCCCAGCGGCGGCCCCGGTCGACCCGGATATGCCGGTGATGGACCGGCTGCCCGGTCAGGCGCCGGTAGCCGTCGTGGGCGCCGTTGAAGACCAGCGTGTCGCCGGTCCAGTCGCCAAGTTGAGCGGCCAGTGGCCGGGCGCGGCGCGCCACGCGGAACGCGCCCCAGATCTCCGACTGCTCCTCACCGTCGATGCGCACGGTGTTGTGGGCCGCGGTGCTGCGCAGGTAGTGGCGGAAGGGACCGGGTTCGTAGTCGAAGGTGCCGCTGTCCACCAGGATCGGCACGCCGCCCACGTGCAGTTCGCAGCTCAGCGTGTCGCAGTGGGCGTGGCCCGGCTGGTAGTCCGGGCCCACCGGCCCGCAGTCGACGATCAGGCTGTCGCCGCCCTGCCGGTAGCCGAAGTAACCCGAGTCCTTAAGCTCGATGCGGTCCGCCGCCGGGTCGGGAGGCAGCGTCGCGCCGAGCACCCGCTCCGCGTAGGCCAGCAACTCCGCGGCTGACCGGGTGATGCCGAAGGCCGCGTCGTTGAACAGCGGGATGTCGCCGGCGCCCGTGCGGATCGCCCGCAGGAAACCGGTGGCGCGCAGCGCGGCGGCGCGCAGCGGCTCGATCCTCGCCTCCGGCACCAGCCCGGGGTTCTGCGTGAGCAGGTTGACCACGTCCAGGAAATCCTCGAGTACGATGCAGTGGTACATCGGGCTCCGCTCCACGTGCCCGCCGTCGGGCAGCACCTGGGCCGCGGCCTCCGCCGCCAGGATGTCGAGCCCCAGCGCGAGCCAGCGCGCTGCCGCCGGCCCTTCCAGGCAGACACCGGCGAACGCGAGCGCCTTGCCGTTCTTCAGCAGGTGGTTGGCAAGCAGGTGGTATTCCAGGTCGCCCTCCAGCGCCGCGAGCTGGTGCGAGAGGCTGGCCGTCCACGTCGACGGCGCCGCGCCGGTCGTAAACGTGAGCAGGTATTTCAGCCAGTTCACGACCCGCAGGGACACCGGGTACGGCTCCCAGGCGTCAGTGGCCCCCACCGGCACCCGGGCGATCCAGTCGTCGATCAGCAGCGCCTTCTCGCCGGGACTGAAGGCCGTGCCACCGAGAAAGTCAAAGTACTGCAGGTTGTAGCGCCAGAGCTTCGGCGCATCGGCGGCCACCCAGTCCGGGTGGGGCAGTGCGAAGGGGCGTGACCGGCCGACGAAGCGGATCTCGCCAGGCGCCGAAGCCGGAGCCGTCGCCGCTTCCGGCGCCGGCAGGAAGGGTTCGAAGCGAAGCCCACTACGCAGCGTGACCGCCGGCCCTGACGTCGGCAGCCGGGGCGGAAGCAGCCGGCGCTTCAGCTGGGCAGCGATCTGCCCGGCCTGCAAGTGGCGGAGCGTGTGAAAATACAGCGGCAGGCGCCGCAGCAGGCTGCGCCGGGCCGGTGCGCCCTCGGCAGCGAGATCGCGGGTCACGCCGGTGCCGGCAGCAGCGGTCATGACCGCCCGTGCATGGCCTCGACGGCGTCGAAGGTGGCCCGGGTCACTTCGACCAACTCACTGAAGGGCATGGGCGACGGCTCGCCCGCAGCAACGGCCGCAACGAATGCAGCCATGCAGGCCTCGTTGCCCTTGTCCTGCTTCCACAGGTTCAGCTTTGAGAATCCAGGCCAGCCGAAGCCGGTCAGCCGGCGGAAGTTGTCGAGCTGCAGGACCGCGCCCCGGCAGAACACCTCGAGACGCTCCTTCGGTAACGACCGGTGGCCGTTGGCCAGGTAGTGCACGGTGCCGAAGGAGCCGTCCTCGAACTCGAGGGTGATGGTTGCCTTGTCGTCCCGCACGGCGATACCGGGCGCGGGACCCATGCGCACCGCGTGCGTCCGGCGGATCGGGCTGCCGGCGAGGAAGCGCAGCAGGTCCACGAAGTGGCAGCCCTCGCCGATGATCCGGCCGCCCCCCACCGTGTCGCTCTGGGTCCAGTGCTCCGGCGGGATCTCGCCGGCATTCACCGTCATCACGAAGACCTTCGGCTCGGCGGTGGCGGCGAGCAGCTGCCGGATGCGGATCACCTGGGGCGCGTAGCGCCGGTTGAAGCCGACCATCACGACGGGGCGGAAACCGCCCGCCTCGGCAATCCCGTGGGCTGCCACGATGGCGTCGAGCTCGAGCCGGTTGATCGCCAGCGGCTTCTCGACAAAGACGTGCTTGCGCGCCGTAAGGGCCTGGATGACCAGTTCAGCGTGGGTGTCGTGCCGGGTGGCAATGACCACGGCGTCCACATCCGGTGCAGCAATGGCGGCCGCAGCGTCCGTGGCGGCGGCCGCGAAGCCGTGCTTGCGGCCGGTGCGGGTGCCGCTGACACCGGCCGCGCTGACCAGCGTGTGCAGGCGCGCCTCGGTGGCCGCCAGTGCCGGGATCAGCACCTGGGCGGCGTAGTTGCCCGCACCGATGACGGAGACGCGCGGTGCCGCGCCGGGGGGCATCGGCGTGGCCAGAGGCGTCGCCTGGGCCGTGGCAGGGCCGGCGGAAAGCGCCGCCGGCGACAGCGCGACAACCCGCCCGCCAGCGACGGTGGCAGCGTCATCTGCCGGGTACTGGAGCACGATCGCCAGCGGGCTGCCGGAAGCCAGCACCTCGTAGCCCCGGGCCGCGTCGCCGATCGCGAAGCGCTCGCTCACGAGGCTGTCGGTGGCCAGGTGCCCGGCCGCGAGCTGGTCCAGCACCGCCTCGAAATTCCGCTGCTCGGTCCAGCGCACGAAGCCGACCGGGTAGTCGTGCCCCTCCTCCTCGTAGGACGGGTCGTAGCGCCCGGGCCCGTAGGAGCAGGACACCTGGAAGGACAGTTCCTTTTCGTAGAAATCCGCGCGGGACAGCTCGAGCCCGATCACGCCGACAAGCACGATGCGGCCGCGCTGGCGGCACATCTGCGCGGCCTGGTGCAC
>JBBQSA010000011.1:0-73221 GCA_038214295.1 Gammaproteobacteria bacterium | reverse complement strand
GCACTGCGCTGTCCGGCTACTCACAAGCCGACCTGAATCGCATTGCCCTGCGCCTCAATCAGCGGCCACGTAAGACCTTGGGCTTCGAAACCCCAGCCGCTAGACTACAAGCCAGTGTTGCGATGACCGGTTGAACTCACCGCTTCCTTCGTGACAAAGGCATCGCGCGCAGTCAATCGCAGCTAGCCGAGTACGCTCGCGTACATCTCCTTGCCGGTCCGGTAGCATTCGCAGGCCGCTGACTCGAGCCCGCGGCCGTTCAGGATCGTGACGTTGCCGCGGCTGTAGCGGATCAGCTTGCGGGCCTGCAACGCGCCGGCGGCATTGGTCACGCCGACACGGCGCACGCCAAGCATGTTGGCAAGAAACTCGTGGGTAATAAAGAACTCGTTGCCGTGGGCCCGGTCCCGGGCCATCAGCAGCCAGCTGGCCAGGCGCGCTTCCACCAGGTGAAAGCGCGCGCAGCCGGCGTTCTGGGCTAGCTGACCGATCTGCACACAAAGATAACGATTGACCTTTTGCCGCAGGGACGGGCTGCGCTCGGCCTCCTCCCGGAAGTCCGCAGCGCTGATTCGCCAGGCGGAACCGCCGCCCTGCACAATGCCACGCAGGGAGGAATCATCCACCCCAAGCATCAGCGACGCGCCGACCACGCCCTCCCTGCCCACCATCCCGACCTGCATTACCACTTCATCGATCGGGGCAACCATTGCCACGAAACTGTCGATGGGGAAATATACATATCCCATGCGCTCTCCCGGCTTGCACAGTTCGTCGGCGGGGGTGAGCGCGACCTTGTCGCAGCGGGCGAGCAGGTGCTGGCGGTCCTTGCGCGGCACAAGGGCCAGAATGCGGTTGGCAGTCTGCGCGTCAACAGCCGATGGCATGGGAATTCTCCTGTGGCGCCATGCGGCCTCCGCGAGGCCAGACGAATCCTGAGACCGGCCCCGGTGTCGAAGGCCTGGCTGGCAAGCTATGCATTTCAACTATCCCGCTCTGTGCGCTGCCGCACAAGATGCTGCAGGCAGCACCAGATCACGCGGCGTTCGCCAAGGGCAGGGCAGCCGGCAGCAGCCGCCGGAACTCTTTCCTGACCACCTCGTAACACTCGCAGCAGCGGGCCTCAAGGCCGTCCCGGGAGACTACCGAGATTCGTCCACGGCTGTACCTGATGATGCCAGCGGCCTGTAATTTGCCGGCCGCCTCGTTAACACCCTCGCGGCGGACCCCGAGCATGCTGGCCATCAGCTCCTGGGTCATCGACAACTGGTTGCAGGACAGGCGGTCCAGACTGAGCAGGAGGGACCGGCACAGCTGCTGGTCAACCGTGTGGTGACGATTGCAGACCGCCGTCAAGGCTGTCTGGGTGAACAATGCCTGAGCGTACCTCAGCAGCAAGTCCTGCAGCGACGTACCGAGCCTGAACTCGTCTTTCAACACGCGGGAATTCAGGCGATAGGCCGAACCAGCACTCCGTACTACTGCGCAATTGGGCATCGTCTCCCCACCCATGAAGAGTTGCACCCCGACCAGGCCCTCGCGGCCCACGGCAGCGATCTCCGATGAGTGCCCGTCCTCCATAAGGTAGAGCAGCGACACGATCGAGTCAGTCGGAAAGTACACGTGTGTGTGGCGGTAGCCGCTCTCGTACAGCACCTTGCCCAGCGGCAAGGCCACGAGCTCCAGGTGGCGTGAGAAATGGCTGAGCTGGGCGGCCGGCAGCGCTGCCAGCAAGAGGTTCTGTGCCGGATAAGTTGTGGTGTTCATGACTGAATAAGCTCCCCCGAAAAATGGCTAAGTCACTATGGGTCGCGGTCAACAGTGTACCTGCGGTGCGGCGCTCTCTGTGCGCTGACGCACATAGTCATATGTATTGTGACGTACATACTGACGACGGAGCAGCGCGCGACTCCGTGACCAAACAAAACAGGCGCTTGGAGGCTGCATTTAAAGCCCTGCAGAAGTCGTTCCCTGGCAAGGTCTCCGACAGTGCGCGGTGCATACGCTGGTCACGAATGCCAGCGTATGTGGGGATGACGAAAAAACAGCTATGTGCGGTTTCGAACTGTAGAAAGGTTCCGGAGGGCTTACAAATTCATCCCATCAACCTCACGCATACGCAGTCGCATGAGGGTTGTCGTGAAGCGCACCCAGGAGATGCCCTAGCAAGGGCAAGCAGTTTCAGAGTCCCCCAGATATTGGCCCCGCGAGAGCGGGGCTTTTTTTCTGGTAGATCCAGCCGCATCCGTTATGTGCGTTTCCGAACAGTACGTACAGCGATGGTCGCTGAGTATTGTTCCCAGTGCAGCAGGCACTGTCGAGTTAGCAACTACCAGTCACCACCGTTCCCACTATCTATCCGTCAACAACCCTACGAGGACATACCCATGAAACCCAATAGTATTCGTGCCACTACCCTGGCTGTCGTCAGCGGCTTCGCCGCAGTGATGGTCAGTGGTCCGGCCAGCGCTGCCTTCACGTCGTTCCAGATCCGGAATGCCCCGACCATCAATGTCGGCGTGACCCAGACCGAGTTCCTCATCGTGAGTGGCGGTCAGAAAGGCGGGTTCGGCTCCAATGACGCCAACGGCGTCACGCTGGGCGATATCACCAACCTGCAGATCAGCCGCCTAGATGACCGGACGCGTTTTACCGTCGGGAGCGGCCCCTATGTGGCGCCGTATCTCAACTTCTGGATCACGGATCCCACCGGCACCAAGTTCGCTGTGGTTGCCAATGAGCCTTCGGACGGCAACTTCCAGCCCCTCTACAGCAACGGCTATAACCTCAGCTTTACGGACCTGAGCGACAAGCAGGCGAAGATCTTCGAGGTTACCGATAAGAGCTGGCTGCCGAATAGTGGGATCGGCCTTACGTTCGCGGATCTCGCCGGGTTCCAGATCCTGGCACCCACCGTGGCGCAGTTGACTGCGGGCTGGGCCGGGCTCGGCACTGGTGCCCCGCGTGACGGTTCCAACGTCGCCTACGGCGTGAACTGGGTCTTTGGTGACACGTTGTCCAGCTACGTGTCCGGCGACCCGGGCTACATTGTCGGCAACGACGCCAGCATTTCGGTAGTGCCGGTTCCCGCAGCCGTGTGGCTGTTCGGCTCGGCCCTGGGCCTGCTTGGTGTCGTCAAGCGCCGTCTCGCCTGAGCCCTGGAGCAGGCGAAACAAAAAACCCGGCCTCGTGCCGGGTTTTTTTTGTGCAGGGTCTGCCACGGGCAGGGTGCCGCTCGCGACCCGCAGTAGCAGCCGGTTCCTTAAGTTTTCATGACAGCACGAAGCGCGCCGGGCTGGCTGCGGTTCTGGGGCGGATAATCCGGCCGCGACGCCCGGCGGCAGGACCCTCCCATGGCCAACAAGACGTCCCAGCACATCCTGAACACCTCGGCGAACCTGCTGGGCTTCTGCCTGTTCATCATCACCTCGCTGCACATCGCGGATAAATTGAAATCCACGCTCATTGATGAACTGACGACGCTCGTCGCGGTGCTACTGGCAATCTCCAGCTTCCTGTCCTTTCTCTCCATCCGCACGGATGACATGGCCAGGGAGCGCAGACTGGAGACCATTGCCGACTATGTGTTCATGGGCGCACTCACGGGAATTCTCAGCACGATCCTGCTCATCTCGCTGAGCGAGCTGCGCTAGCCGGGCCGCTGCCTCATCCAGCGCGGGGTTCTTGTTTTCTTTCCTGGTGGTCGCCGCGTCCCGGCGAGTCAGAAACGGCGTCAGTCGGGCGCAGCCCGTCCAGCAACGGAGGCAGGGGGCAATGCAACAGCGCGCAGAACAGCCGAAGGAGCTCGGCCTCTGCCACGTTAAGCAGCCCGTCGTGGCCAATTGTCGCGCTCATCGCCTGCACGACGCACTCCTTGTCGACTGTCGACAGGCGGTCAAGCCGTGCGAGCGCCCGATCCATCGGGCCGACCCACACGGCGGAGCCAGGTGCGACCGGGACAGGCAGGAGCGGCAAGCGTGCCCAGCCAGCCGCGAAGGCGCGTGTGGCCGATGCAAGGTTACCGTCCGCACCGTTCGCAGCGACCACGCTCAGGAGTAGCTGCAGGTCGTTCTGTACACCGCGCATTGGCAGGTACCACCGGTCGCGCGGTGACCTGAGGCCGTCGCGGAGGAAGGTCAGCGCCGATTTCCGCAGGGCGTACTCGAATATCGTCGGGATGCCGCCGCGGCTGACCAGTCCGGTAATTACGCTGACAAGCCGCAGTCGCTCTGCCCGTTGGGCCTGGCGCAGGGACCCTATCAGCAGCAGCACGGCGGGCAGGCGCTGGATCAGTGGCATCGCGTCGGCAACTGGCAGGAACTGACAAACACTGTCGGCGACCCCTGTGCCCAGCTGGGTGCGGACGAAGGCCAGCCGCAGCTCGCGATCACGCGTGCCAATCGCAATGGCGAGCAGCAGGCCTTCGGCCTTGCGCGGGTCGCTGGCAGCCAGCCGCACGTCGGCGGGCATCGACCGGCGCATGCCCTCGGCGAACCGGACGTGGGCTGGCCCCGGATTTCCCACGAGGCTGGCGATGGCTGCCGCGTTGGCCGGTACGGCCTCGGCAAAGAGTTCGCCGGGGCCTGGCCGTTGGGCCGAACGGTCGGCAGGGGGGGCGGCAAATGCTGCCTCCCGCGCATCGAGCTCGTGGCGCATGTGGCCGAATTCCGCGGACTGGAAGCTGGGGTCGAGCGCACGGATACGTTCGAGCAGCGGCGGGTGGGTGGCAAAGTCCAGCCTGCCCGGCGACGCGAACAGCATGTGGTTTACCCGGTCGACGCCCATGCCGGCCAGCCGCGAGCCGACCCGGTGCGCGCCCACCTTCACCAGGGCATTGCGCAGGCCGCGTGACTCGCGGGTGAATTGCACGGCCGACGCGTCTGCCAGCCGCTCGCGCTGCCGGGCCACGGCCGCCTGCAGCAGGCGGCCGACGAACAGGCCGACGAGGCCAACCACGAACAGCGCCATGCCCGCCCAGCCGAACAGCCCCCCGCGCCGCTTGTCCGCCCGGTTCCGGTTCCCGGGGCCCAGCCACCGACCCAGCTCGCTGACGACAAACAGGCCGTGCAGGAATCCCACCAGCTGCGTGTTGAGCCGCATGTCCCCGGACAGGATATGGCTGAACTCGTGCCCGATGACGCCCTGGAGTTCATCCCGGTCCAGGGCGAGCAGAGCGCCGCGCGTCACCACCACGGATGCCTCCGACGGCGCATAGCCCGCCGCCAGTGCGTTGATCGCGGGCTCTTCGAGCAGGTACACGGAAGGTATCGGCACACTGGAGGCGATTGCCATTTCCTCGACGACGTTGAGCAGGCGGCGCTGCAGGGGATCGGCGGCATCGCCTCTCACAAGGCGCGCGCCAAGGTCACGTGCGACCACCTTGCCGCCAGCCCGTAGCGCCGCGATCTTCCACAGGCTGGATCCGACGACAACGAGCAACACCAGGATGGTCGTTATAAAGACCGTGCCGGGGTGCGTATCCAGCCAGCGCCCGACGTTCAGGAACGCAGGGGCATCGCTGTTCAGGACCGCGAGCGTCACCAGCACGACCGTGTTGACGGCGAGAACCACGATCGTGACCGCGACCGCAAACGCGACCACCAGCCACCGTGAGGCACGCCGGGCCCGCTCCTGGCGGCCGTAGAAGTCCATCGCGGACCCCGGGTCAGGCCTTGTCGAACGAGATTTTCGGGGCGTCGCGCCTCGTGGCGGACTCGATCTGCAGCAGCTGGGCCGCCGTGAACCGGAAGTAGCCGGCGATCAGGTTGCCCGGGAAGGACTCCCGCGCATTGTTGTAGGTCATCACCTGGTCATTGAAAGCCTGCCGGGCAAAGGCCACCTTGTTCTCAGTCGCAGTGACTTCCTCAGTGAGCTGCGCCATGGTCTGGTTGGCCTTCAGGTCCGGGTAGGCTTCCGCCACGGCCAGCAGCCGACCCATCGCCCCGGCAAGCGTGTTCTCCACCGAGCTCAATTTCGCGAGGGCAGCGGGGTCTGACACGTTTGCCACGGCGTTGCGCAGGCCGTCGACGGCCGCCGCGCGTGCGGCAATCACCGCCTCCAGCGTTTCGCGCTCGTGCTGCAGGTAACGCTTTGCCACCTCCACCAGGTTGGGCACGAGGTCATGGCGGCGTGTGAGCTGTACGTCAATCTGTGCGAATGCGTTCCGGTAGGCGTTGCGCGCTGTGACCAGCCGGTTATAGAGACTGGTGACGACGGCCGCCACCAGTAGCAGGAGTAGAAGAATGATCCAGCTCATTGCGTGTCCCTTCGTACTGTCGAATCGGAAGAGTACCGCTACTTGGGGTCGCTTTCAGGGTGGCACTCGCCAGCGACCGGCTTGATCCCCAGGATGACGCCGTCGATCGGGTTCTCCTGGCGGTTCTGACCGTCAGCCACCCGCCTTCAGCAAGGCGAAGAACTCCCGCCGCGTCTGCGGTCCGTAGGTCATGAAGGTCGGGTCGGGCCGTTCCGCGTTCCTGGCCTTGGCCTTGTCCATGGTGTCGCCCAGGAAGGCCCTGCGGATGGCCGTCTCGTCGAGCCCGTAGGGCTTCAGCGCATTCAGGCCGAACACCTTCGCCCGCAGTTCGGGGGTGATGGCGGCATAGCCGAACTTCTCCTGGTACTCGGCGCTGATCTGGAAGGTGCGGAAGGCCTGGATCTGGTCCTGGGGCGAGCCGTACCAGATCGAGTCCGTGCCCCAGACTACGTTGTTCTCGCCCACGTACCGGAACAGCTTGCCGAGGGCGTGGGCCGCCTCGTTGGGGTCCTTCATCAGGTAGCGCCAGGTGGTGCCGAGTTCCGCGTAGACGTTGCTGTTCGGCTTCACGCCGTTATCGAGCAGCGACTGGACCAGTGAGTCGATGCCAATCTCGTGCTTGCCGGGCACGAACTCGGCGCCGCGGAACTTCAGGTCGTAGCCCGAGTGGTAGATGATGAAGTTGATGTCCGGATTCTGCCGGGCGGCCTTGCCCACGTCGCCACAGCCACCGAACTTCCGGTTCTTCCCGGTCATGAAGGGTGTCGGCAGCGGTACGCCCTTGTGGATGCAGATCGTCTTCACGCCCGTCTTGCGGGCCATCTCGATCAGCCTTGCGCCGTGCTCCTCGTCGTCCAGCCACCAGCCGGTCTCGCCGGCCGGATCAGCCTGGGTGTAGGTCTTCCAGGCGGAAATCTTCCATTTGTCAGCCAGTTCCGGCATGCGCTCGATGTCCCCCGGCAGGTTCGGCACGACGCGGCCGTGGACCAGCAGCCGGCGGCTGCCGTCCAGCGCAGACACCATCTCCTGGGTGGCCCGGGCCTCGTCCTGCGTGAGCGGCATGTCATCAAAGGTGGTGGGTGTGAAGGTGAGGACCGCCATGTCTGTGTCGCTGTCGAGGAACATTTCCTTCACGAAGGCCTGGCTGGTGAAGCACTTCAGGTGACCGTACTCGGACTTTGGGTCCAGGTAGTCGCACTTCGACTGGGGCATGAACTTGAGCCCGGTCGCCGTGAGCATGTTCGGCGCCTTCCAGTGCTCCAGTGCATTCACGTGGTGACCCTGGATATCGAAGATGAACTCGCGCTTGGCAAGCGAGGCATCCGCTGCCGCTGCGTCGAGGGCGGCAAGCCGGGGCACGTCATAGAAGCTGCCGGTCCTGCCGAGCGCCGCGTGGACCTCGTTAAAAGCCAGCAGGGTGGTGGCGGCACCGGCAGACGTGGTGACGAATTGCCGGCGGCTCATGCCGAGACGCCGGGCGTTGATCCCGACCTGTTCCATGGCCTGCTGATTGGCCAGCACGCTGTGCCGTGGGAGGGGCAGTGGGGCGAACTCGCCGTTGGTGGTGACGTCCAGCTTGATGGGCAGGCGCGCGCCCTCGGGATCGAAACGGGACACGTCGTGCTTGCGGGCCATGAGTGGATCTCCAGGTTGGCCGATCAGTTGATGGATGACCTTAGCGCATCCTCCCGGGGGCCGCATCCCCGGCGTTCAATGGGCTCACCAGGCGTCAGCCGGTCGGCTGGCGACGCCGCCGCGCGATGTGCGCCGCCGTTGAAATGATCACGATGCTGATGATGGGCTCGCCAACATTGCCGAGTATCCCGCCGGTCTGGGCGTAGGGCACAGCAAAGAAGGCCATGGCTCCGATCGAGCCGAGCGTCAGCCACTTCCAGCCAATCCGGTACCAGAGATAGATGCCGAACAGGATCATCATGTTCGTCAGGGTGATGGCCGGGATCGGCGGTATCGGGCGTCCGGCGCCGATTTCAGCCGTGGGCCCGCAGGCCGTGGTGGCGGAGATGCTGGTGGTGTAGCGCAGGGTGTCGGCGAAGCACGAGGGGTAGAACGTGGCCTGCGAAAACAGCCACAGGTCATGGAGAATGAACCCGGTGGCCAGGGCGCAAAACGCCCCCATGACGAGCTTCTGCTGCGCCCAGCCGAAGCCGGCCTCGCGGGCCATCGCCCCGAGGGCGATGAATGTCATCGGCAAGCCGATGTAGTGTGCCAGGAAGCGCACGGTGTTCAGGCCCTTCAGCAGCTCGCCTTCACCGAGCGTGCTGCCGATACCGATCACGAAATTGTCGAACCACAGCAAGGTCAGCGGGAGCGACGCAAAGATCAGGCCGTTCGTTCGGTAGCGCAGGCACAGGCGCGCCGCCCAGACCAGCACCGCGAAGTCCACGACCGCAATGACGATGTAAGCGAGTGAAAACATCTTTCCTCCTGCACCACTGTGCCAACGAATCTCTGTTTATTGCAGTCGCCGCCCCTCCCTGGCGAGGTCGCGGTGCCAGAGCTGCTGCGCGCCGGAGGGCAATGCCGATAATACCGAAAGGGCACCGGCAGCGCGGGTGGCCAACGGCCAGCTGTCGACCGTGACTGCAGCCTGGGCGCCCGAGGCCATTAGTCCGGCCACTGCGAGCGCGGTGCTGAGCGCGAGGATCCTCATTGCGGCAACCCGGTGGCCCGGGTACCAGGGGCGGGTCCGGGGTCAATACCGCGACCTGCGACAAGGCGGGTGGTGCAGCAGGGCTGGCAGACTCAGCCAGCGGCCGAAACCAGCGTGCCTGCCCCCAATGTAGACGAGCTATTGGACGCATGACGCCTGCAGAACCCGGCAACGCGATGTTGCACATATCGGCGTGGCAGCAGTTCATCCGCAACAAGCGTGGTGACTGGGAGCAGCTGTGCCGCGAGCAACGCCTTCCTCCAGATCAGTGGGCCGACTGGTTCCAGTCGATCATCGCCGGCCATGGTATCGATCCGGGCACCATACAGGCGTGTGCCGTTTTCGATGCCGATCAGAAACTGACGCATGTGCTCCCGTTGCGGCGCCAGTCCCGCACGTTACTTGGGGTCTCCTTCAGTGAACTCGAGCCATTGGGTAATGTGTTTTGCATGCGGCATGGTATGGCATCACGCCCGGGGGACTCATCGCCGTTGCTGATGTTGAGGCAATTGAGTGCCAGCGCTGACTGGTCGACGTTGCGTATCGACGGCATCGTTCGTGGGTCGACTGCCGACGTGCTTTGGACGGAGGCCTGCGAGTCACTTGGCCTGCGGCGGCGGTGGTTTGGTGGAGCTGAAATCCCGGTATTGCGGATCGAAGGGGGCTGGCCGGAGTTCCTTGCCTCGAAGTCCTCCAACTTCAGGTACAACATCAGGCGAAAGCGGCGCAGGTTTGAGCAGGCGGGCAAATTGCAGGTCAGCTTCTTCACCCGGGCGGATGAGCTCGACCGGGCCTTTGCGGCGATGGCCGGTATCGAGACTGTGAGCTGGAAGGTGGGCGCAGGCTCGTCGCTGGGTGACCGGCCATGGGAAATCCGCTTCTATCGGGAGCTGGCGGAACGCATGGCTTCTCACGGCGCGCTGCTGATCACCGTACTGTCGCTCGACGGCCGGCCGATCGCCTACGATCTTGGACTCGTCGCCAATGACAGCGGGTACTGTCTGAAGACCAGCTTCAGCGCGGAGCATCACGAACTCTCGCCCGGGGCGGTACTCCGCGCCCTGCTCATGGAGAAGCTCGTGGGCCAGGGTGTGCGGTACTACGACTTCCTGGGAAAGCAGGATCGCTGGAAGCTCGAGTGGACGGACGCAACCGAACGCGTCGAGTCGCTCATCATTTACGCGCCGAACGCGCGCAGCTGGTTCATTTCGGCCCTGCATCAACTGGGCGAACTGAACCGGCGGCTGCAGGCGTCGATCCGCCTATCCACCCGTGGGTCGGACGGGGCACTTCTTCCGGGCCACGACGCGGCCATCGGTTAGCATCACGGCCAGTCCTTTCGCTGGAGTATCCCGTGCTGAACCGAAGCCTGTGCCTGGCCCTGTTGCTCGGCCTGCCCCTCCTGGCGGGCTGCGCCGCCCGCGAACTCTACAAGGGGGCGGACGGCCCCTTTGCCATTGGCCACGCGGACGGCCTCGTCCTGCGCGATGAGGTGCAAGCCCGGGACATACCCCTGCGGGTTGCCTACCCCCGGGCACCGGGCCGCTACCCGGTCGTGGTGTTTTCCCACGGGGCCTTCTGCTTCCCGCAGCAGTACGCCGCGATCACCGACAAGTGGGTCGCCCACGGTTACGTGGTCGTGCTGCCGGACCACCCGGACTCGCCTAACAACGGCACGCCGCTCCGGCCCGACCAGATGGGCGGGCTCGTGGCGACCCGCATCGCCGACCTCAACGACATCTTCAGCCGCCTGGACGAGGTCGCGGCCCTGGCCGGTATCGCCGGTCAGCTGGACACGAACCGCCTGGCCGTAGCCGGGCATTCCTTCGGCGCCGCGATCGCGCTGTCGAAGGCCGGGCTCTGGATGCGGACGCCGGACGGCGGCCGCCAGCAGTACCTGGACAGCCGCATTCGCGGCGCCGTGATCATGAGCGGGGTGGGCCAGATGGACGATATGATGGCCCCGGACGCCTTCACAGGACTCACGACGCCGCTCATCGCTACCGGCGGCACCCTGGACGTCGGTAACACCGGCGGGCCGGTCATCCACCCCTGGGAGTGGCGGATGTCGGCGTTCACGCTGGCGCCACCCGGCGACAAGTACAGCGTCGTGCTTGAGCGCGGGGATCACTACCTCGGCGGGCTGATCTGCCGCACTGATCGCGGCGGCGACGACGACCCGGAGGGCGCGGCGATCGATGCGGCGCTGACGCTCGCCTTCCTCGATGCCTACGTGAAGCAGGATCCCGCGGCACGCCGCTTCCTGGCCAGCACCGACATCGCGGCGCGGACCGGGGGCCGGGCCCGCTTCAGCCGAAAGTAATCCATGCCGGTTCTACTGGTCACGATCCTGCTGTCCGGCATGGGCTTCGGCCTGATCCTGCCCGGCTTTCCCTTCGTCGCGGAGAAACTCGGCGTGCCCCACTGGGCGGGGCCGATGGTGCTCGGGCTCTACGCCATCGGGCAGTTCATCGCCACCCCGTTCTGGGGCCGCTACAGCGACCGCTACGGGCGCCGGCCGCTGCTCATCGGCAGTATTGCGGGCGGAATGGTGGGGCACCTGATCTGCGCGTTTGCGCCGGACCCCTACGTGCTCTCCTTCGGTCGCCTGCTGACGGGGCTCATGGGTGGCAACATCCCCGTGGCGATGGCCTACGCGTCGGACATTTCCCCGCCCGAGCTGCGGGCAAAAACCCTGGGGACGGTTGGTGCGTCGCTGTCACTCGGCTTCATCGTGGGGCCGCTGGTCGGCGGCCTGCTGGGCGGCAAGGACGCTGCCTCGGCAACGTTGCTCTGGCCGGGGCTCGCGGCGGCCTCTGTGTGCCTGCTGGCCATCATCGGTGCCTTCTTCCTGCTGAAGGAGAGCCTGCCGCCTGAAAAACGCGCGGTGGCCCGGCCGGAGGGCACGTCGGACGGGTTCTTCGCGGCGTTCCGGCAAGTCACGCGCCGGCCCGTGCTGGGCAAGCTGCTGCTGGTGGGTTTCCTGGCCTACCTGGCGATGGCGGCCTTTGAGACCAACTTCCCGTTCTGGTCCGGCGACCGCTTCGGCTGGGGGCCGCGGGAGATCGGCCTCTCGTTTACCTACCTGGCGTTGCTGGTCGTCACGACCCAGGGCGTACTGGTGGGTCCGTTGGTGAAGCGCTTCGGGGAGAAACGCCTGCTCATCGCCGGCCTCAGCTCCTACGTGTTCGGGCTCCTCGTGATGGCGCAGTCGCCGCTGTGGCAGGTGATGATCTTCGGCATCACGTTCACGACCACCGGCAGCGCGCTCTACATGACGACCATGAACAGCCTGGTGTCCAAGCAGGCCGGTGACTCGGAGCGGGGTCTCGTGCTCGGTACCTTCAACACCTCGAGCTGGCTTGGGCGGGCGCTCGGCCCCGGGATGATTGCCTTGCTGGGCGTGGCGGGCCTGGGCCGCGACGCGCCCCTCTACGCGGCCGCGCTGCTTATGTTGCCCGGTATCGCGATCGTCCGCAGCCTGCGGTCCCGGGAGGCGGGCATCGGCGGCTAGGGCCGCGCTGCGGTCCGGCGACGCTTGGCGGCTGGCGCCCGTCGGCCTATAGTTCCCCTCAGGTAACACCCTGGTAGGACGTTCATGTACATCAATTTCTGGTATCCCATGGCCACCACGGCCGAGCTGACCGACGCGCCCCTGAAAGTGCGGGCAATTGGCCAGGATTTCGTCGTCTTCCGGGACACCCAGGGCAAGGCCCACTGCCTGGCGAACACCTGCACCCACCGGGGCGGGTCGCTGGCCGGGGGCAAGATCAAGGGCGACTGCATCCAGTGTCCTTACCACGGCTGGCAGTTCGACGGCGAAGGCAACTGCAAGAAGATCCCGTCGCTCGGCGCCAACGCGACCGTTCCGGGCCGCACCCGCATCGATGCCTACCCGGTGGACGAGCGCTACGGCGTCATCTTTGCCTTCCTGGGCGACCTCCCCGAGGCCGAGCGCCCGCCGATCCTGGCCTGCAAGGAATGGGAGCAGGAAGGCTGGCGCACCACGCTGCAGCACTTCCAGATCAACGGTTACTACGAGCGCTCCATCGAGAACGGCGTGGATCCCGCCCATAACGAGTACGTGCACGACACCCACGGCTTCAGCGGCGAGCGGGAAGAGGAATACAAGGTCGGCGACATGCGGATCGAGGACGGTGGTATCTGGGGCAAGGGCTTCTGGCACACCTTCCAGGCGCCGCCGCTGCAGGGCGACCTCAAGAAGTACCGGCCCGGCGAGGGCACCCTTGAGGCCGGCACCGGCTACCACGGCACCAATCACGTCTGGACCTACATCCATCCGGGTCCGAACTTCTACATTCACCAGTATCTCTACGAGCGGCCCATCGACGACAAGACCACGCACCTGTATCTCGTCTGTGCCCGCAATTTCTCCATGGAGCCGAAGTCCGACGCCTACGTGGTCGAGCGCAACCAGTACGTGGCGAACCAGGACATCAAGATCATCGAGAACCTGCACCCGTCGATCACGCCGGACAAGAACACCAAGGAGTTCATGGTCCCCTCGGATTCCGTAATCCTCGACTACCGGGCCAAGCAGAAGGAGTGGGCGGCGAAGGGCTGGAAGATCGACCTCGAAGAGGTCGAGCGCAACGCGAGCCGCGTTGCCTACGCTGTCCCGAGCCCGGCACGCCGGCAGACCAAGGGCTGGGTGCTGGATCCGATCCCGCTGGTGGATGGCGCGAAGTACGCCGACGCCCAGGGAGACCTGAAGGCCGTCAGCCGCTAGCGCGAGCCCTGGATGGCCAGTGACTTGCCAGGCAACCGGCGCGACTTCCTGCGCACTGCTGCGGTTATGGCTGCGCTCGGTCCGCTCGTCGAGCGTCTTTCGGCGGAGGAAGGGCCCGCGGCCGGCGTCACTGCCCCTGCCGGTCCGCCTGTTGTGCTGATCACCGGGGCAAACCGGGGCATCGGTCTCGAGTTTGCCCGGCGCTATGCCGGCCGCGGCTGCAGGGTGCTCGCTACCTGCCGCAGCCCTTCGGGCGCGGCCGAACTCCAGGCGCTCGCCGGCAAGTTTCCGTCAGTCACCGTCGACACGCTGGATGTCCTGGATCACGCCGGGGTGGACGCCCTGGCGCTGAAGTACGCGGACCTGCCCATCGATATCCTGCTGAACAATGCCGGCATCGGCGGCGGTGGCGACAACCAGCTCTTCACCCGCCTCAACTACGGTGCATTCGAGGAGGTCATGGCGGTGAACGCCGTCGGACCGATCAAGGTCTGCGAGGCGTTTCTGAAGCACGTGCAGGCCAGCGGCCAGAAGAAGATGATCACCGTCTCCAGCAGCCAGGGCTCCATCGGCAAGGTGGACGCACCGCGCCTCTACTGGTATCGGGCCAGCAAGGCCGCGGTGAACATGCTGATGGCCAACCTGGCCCTGCAGCTGAAGAGTCGCGGCATCACGATCGGCCTGGTCACGCCCGGGGCGACCGACACGGACTTCATGAAGGGTCTGCCTAAGCGCATGCTGCGGCCCGTGGCGGACGCCGTGACCGACATGGTTCGTGAAATTGACCGCTTCGATGTGTCCCGCACGGGACAGTTTGTGGACACCAGCGGCGCCATCCTGCCCTGGTAGTCCGCGCCACCAGCCAGAGGAGACTTTCCATGTCGACGATTACCCGCCGGGCCGTTCTGGGCCTGATGAGTGCGCTGGCCCTGGCCTGCGGGTTGCCGACGCTTGCTGGCGCGGCTGACGAGGCCGCTTACGTGCCCACCGTGCTCGTGACCGGCGCCAACCGGGGGATCGGGCTCGAGCTGGCCCGCGAGTACGCTGCACGCGGCTGGCAGGTTATCGGCACCGCGCGCAAGCCGGCCGAGGCCGCCGAACTGAATGCGCTGGCGGCTGCCAGTGGCGGCAAGGTCGTGGTGGAATCCCTGGACGTCATGGAGCTGGCCTCCATCGACGCGCTGGCGAAGAAGTACGAGGGCAAGCCCGTCGACATCCTGTTCAACAACGCGGGCGTCACTGGCGGTGGCGAGAACCAGCAGTTCGCGAAGAACATGAAGTGGGAACTATTCGACGTGGTCTACCGCACCAATGTGGTGGGTCCGCTGAAGATGGCTGAGTCTTTCCTGCCAAACCTGCTGGCCGGCCAGCAGAAGAAGATCAGCAACGTCTCCAGCAGCCAGGGCTCGATTGGTACCACGAAGACCGGCACGCTCTACATCTACCGCTCCAGCAAGGCGGCGCTGAACATGGTGATGAAGAACCTCGCTAACCAGCTGAAGAGCAAGGGCATCGCGGTGGCGCTGATCGACCCGGGTCCGGTCGATACGGACATGATGAAGAGCCTGCCGAAGAAGATGCTGCGGCCAGTTACCACGGCCGGCGCCGACCTGATCCGCATCACCGACCAGCTCACGCTGGACAACACCGGCACCTACTGGACCTTCGACGGCACCGTCCTCCCCTGGTAAACAAAAAAAGGGGACATCCCTCATTTGCACGGCGTGCAAATGAGGGATGTCCCCTTTTTTACTTCTAGCCGGGGTACTGGGCCAGGCCGGCCAGGGAGCGCTGCACGCCGGTTTCCGCCTTTGCCCCGATCTCGCCGCTTGCCAGGCTGAACTTGGTCACCGTGCCGGTGAAGAAGTTACCGAGCAGCACCGTGTCTGTCTCTATTGACTGGCCCACCGCCGCCCAGCCCGGACCGGGCAGGGGGTAGGAGCGGAGCACTTCGCCCGTGTCGCTGAGTTGTTCGAGGAAGAAGCCCGCCTTGAAATTGGCGCGGATGTGCAGCAGCTTGCCGTCCCGCGTGTACATGACCGTCATGGCCATGTTGCCGCTGTCCGGCGCGTAGGTGACGAAATTCGGCAGAGGCTTGTCGTTGACGAGGTCGTAGCAGCGGATGCTGTCACTCAGTTCTGACAGGTAGAGGATGCTCTTGCCATCCGGCCGAAGCGCCGCGCCGGTGAGGCCGAGGAACCCGGGCATGCCGCCGTGCACCGGTGTGTGGAATTCCTTCAGCAGCTTGCCGTCCTGGGTGAACTGGCAAAGCAGCCCGTCGCCGAAGCGGTCGGTGCCGGGGAGCTTCGGCAAGGTGGTGCCAAGCGTCGTGCCCGGGCGGGTCCGCACCGTGTTGCCGACCAGGTGCTCGCCGAGGTAGATGGTGCCGTCCTTCGCGAAATTGATGTTCGAGAAGGCCCGGTCCGCGAACTTGATGTTCGGCAGCTGCTTGCCCGCGGGGCTGACCCGCAGCACGCGGAAACTGTTGCTGTCGAAGGCCCACAGCGTGCCGTCCGGGGCGAAGGTCAGGCCGCCAACCAGGTGGGTGGTGCCCTCGGTCCAGAGCACGCCCTTTTCCTGCAGGTTGCTGTCGAACTGGATGATCCGGCCATCGCCCGCATGGTCGTCTTCCGGCCGGTTAAGGACGGTCGCGCCGGCGAAGATGTCGCCCTTGGCAAAGGGCTTGAGAGTGGACACATTGGACATTATCGGGCTCCGGATTGACTGACGGGAAGCGGTTTTTCAGCCGCCCATTCTACAGGGCGGCCAGCCACATGTTGCCCGGCCCGTGGCCAGCCCACTATCCTTGGCACCCATGAGCACCCCCGGCGAGAGCCAGATCTACAACGTCAACGTCACGGCCCGCACGATCCTGCCGCCCCCGGCCCAGGTGAAGGTCGACTATCCCTTGAGCCCCGCGCTGGAGGGTTTCATCCTGCGCAGCCGGCGGACCCTGCAGAACATCATCGACGGCCGCGATGCGCGCCTGTTCGTCGTGGTCGGGCCCTGCTCGATCCACGACCTGACGGCCGCCATGGACTACGCCCGCCGCCTGAAGACCCTGGCGGACGCGGTCAGCGACACCCTCGTGATCGTCATGCGGGTGTATTTCGAGAAACCCCGGACCACGGTGGGCTGGAAGGGCCTCATCAATGACCCGGACATGGATGACTCCTTCCACATCGAGAAGGGCATCGGCGTGGCGCGCGGCCTGTTGCTGGACCTCGCAAAGCTCGGTCTGCCGACAGCCACGGAGGCGCTCGACCCGATCATGCCCCAGTACCTGGGCGACCTCATCACATGGAACGCCATTGGCGCGCGCACGACGGAATCCCAGACCCACCGGGAGATGGCCAGCGGTTTGTCCACGCCGGTGGGCTTCAAGAACGGCACCGACGGGTCGCTGACGGTCGCGATCAATGCCCTGAAGTCGGCGCGCCAGCCCCATCATTTTCTCGGCATCAACGAGGAGGGCCGGACGGCCGTCATGCAGACTCGCGGCAATGGCTACGGGCACGTCGTGCTCCGGGGTGGCGCCGGCCGTCCCAACTACGATTCCGTGAGCGTCGCCCTGTGCGAGCAGGAGCTGCGCAAGGCTGGGCTGCCGGAGCGCATCGTCGTCGATTGCAGCCACGGCAATACCAACAAGGACCCGTCCCTGCAGCCGCTGGTCGCGCGGGACTGCATCGAGCAGGTGGTGAACGGCAATCGCTCAATCATCGGACTGATGCTGGAGAGCAACCTGGAGGCCGGTAACCAGGAGATCCCGGCTGACCGGTCGAAGCTCCGCTACGGGGTGTCGGTGACCGACGGCTGCATCGACTGGGCGACTACCGAGCGCTCGCTGCGGGAACTGGCGGTGCTGCTGAAACCCGTCGTCCAGGCGCGCAAGTCCGCCTGATTGCGCCGCACCGCCGCGCCGCGGCGGCAAATGTGACATAACTCACGGACCCCCGCGGCCCGGCCTCGCTACCGTGCGCTGTGTGGTGGCGGTTGTCTCAAATGGTGCCTCGTCACCCTGCGTCGTGGGCAAGTTTTGGTAGCAGGTGTTCGATGACCTCTCGTGTACGTTGGCTCGTCGGGTCCGCGTCGTGAACCGCAGTTTCACCAACCGTATCTTCCTGGTCATCCTGGGGCTGGTCGCACTTGTGCAGTCGATCACGGTGCTCGCGTCGCTGGATGCGCTCCGGGACGACGCGCTACAGAAGGCCGATCACGAGCTCGAGGTCGGCCAGCGGGTGTTCGAGCGCCTGCTCGCCGAGCGGGCCATCCAGCTGTCGACTGCAGTCAGGATTCTTGCCAGTGACTACGGGTTCAAGGAGGCGATTGCCACCAGCGATACCGAGACCATCGAGTCCGTGCTGGCAAACCATGGGAGTCGCGTGAAGGCGGACCTCGCAGCCTTTATCGCCAGGGATGCCACGATCGTGACGAGCACGCACGCCTTCACCGCCCGTGGCGCCAAGGGCGACTCCGACCAGTTTCCCTACGCGGCCATGCTCACGGATTCCAGCGATGGCAGGTCAACCGCGGATGCCATCCTGATTCCGGGTGGCGGCGCCTACCAGATTGTCGTCACACCCGTTCGCGCCCCCGAGCTCATTGGCTGGGTGTGCATCGGCTTCGTGATTGATGACGCGCTGGCGCGCGCCTTCAAGGACCTGACCAATCTCGATGTCTCGTTCGCAGCGGCCGACAGCCCCCGCCTGCTGGCCTCCACTCTAACGCCCGTCGTCAGGGGTGCGATGCCTGACGCGCTGAGCCTTGCCGGCATCACCGCCGGCCGTCCGGTCGAACTGCAGGTTGCAGAAACCAGTTATCTCACACGCCGCTCTCCGTTGCCGGGAGCGGGGCACACGCTGGTCGCAGTCCTGCAGACTTCGATGGACGAGGCCTTGCTGGGGCTTCACAACCTCGTCGTGAAGGTTCTTGTCATCGTTGCGGTCGCGCTGCTGCTCGCCATCGCAGCCGCGCGCCTCGTGGCAAGGAGTGTGACCCGGCCCCTGCGGGAGCTGGCAGAGGCCGCCCGGCGCATCGCGGGCGGTTTCTACGGTGAGCAGATCCGGATGTCGCGCCAGGATGAATTCGGCCTGCTGTCGGACGCATTTGATGACATGCAGGCAGGTATTGCCCGCCGTGAGGCCCGGATTATCCATCAGGCCCAGCATGACGGCCTTACAGGCCTGCCGAACCGCCTCGCCCTGCGGGACCGGATTACCGTGGCCCTGGCGCGCACAACGCGTGAGCATCGATCCGGTGCCCTTCTGCTCGTGGATATCGTGGCCTTCAAGGCGATCAACGACTCGCTCGGCCATCACACCGGCGACAGTGTGCTCCAGGAGATCGGCCGGCGGTTGGTTGATCAGGCGCGGACGGCGGACACGGTGGCACGCTATGGTGGCAACGGCTTTGTCCTTCTCCTGGAAGACGTCAGCGAAGCCGCAGCGCGCCAGGCGGCGCAGCGCATCCTGAACGCAACGGTGGAGCCGCTACGGCTGCCGGAGGCGCAGGTGCGGATTGACGTGACGGTGGGTGTCTGCCTGTTTCCGGCGCACGGTGAGGATTCCGAGACACTGCTCCGGCGCGCCGAAATCGCCCTGTACGCGGCCCGCGCCAGTGGCCGGGAAATCGACATCTACGCGATCGGGCAGGACGAGAATCACCTGCGCCGGCTCAGCCTGCTGAGCGATCTGGCCGTGGCGCTCGAGCACGACCAGATGGAAATCCACTACCAGCCCAAAATGGATCTCCGCACCCGCCGGATCCGGCAAGCCGAGGCACTGGTGCGCTGGCGGCATCCCGTCCGGGGACTGGTGGCGCCGGACGAATTCATCACGCTGGCTGAGCAGTCTGGCCTGATTGGCCAACTGACCCAGCTGGTCCTGGCCAAGGTCATCCGCCAGATCCGTGCGTGGAGCTCCCTCGGAATCGATCTGGCCGTGTCGGTGAATGTGTCGGCGCTCGACCTGGCGGAGGAGGGCTTTGCGGATCGAATCATGGAGTTGCTTCGCCTGAGCAACGTTCACCCGGGCCAGATGACGCTGGAGATGACTGAAAGCACCGTGATTCGCGACATGCACTACACCAGGGAAGTCATGAAGCGCCTCCGGGATGCCGGCGTACACTTTTCGATTGATGACTTCGGCACCGGGTACTCATCGCTCGCGCAGCTTCGCAGCCTGCCGCTTCACGAGCTCAAGATCGACAAGTCCTTCGTCCTGAACCTGACTGGAAGCCCTGAGGACGCACTGATCGTTCGGTCCACTATTGACCTGGCACACAACATGGGTCTCGTCGTCTGCGCCGAAGGAATCGAATCGGAGTCGGCCATCGACCTGCTGGCGAGTATGCAATGCGACCTTGGTCAGGGCTTCTGCATCAGCAGGCCGATGGCGGCACCGGCCTTCGGGGATTGGCTGGTGCGATACGAGGAGCAGCTGCGCACGCGCAACGGGGATCGCACGCCGGTGGGGGCCCCGGGCGTGGCGGCCCGAACGGCCGGCTCCATCCTGCCATCACCCAGCTGAGCGGGGCGGGCGGCCGGGCCGGCTTCGCCAACGTATCGTCAGCGCAGGACGACCGTCTTCGTTCCGTTCACGAAAACCCGGTGCTCCAGCTGGAGCTTGACCGCCCGGGCCAGCGTGAGTGACTCCACGTCGCGGCCAATCGCGGCGAGATCGTCGGGCGACATCGTGTGGTCGGCGCGCTCGACAGCCTGCTCGATGATCGGGCCCTCGTCGAGGTCGGCCGTGACGTAGTGGGCCGTCGCGCCGATCAGTTTCACGCCGCGCCGGTGCGCCTCGTGGTAGGGCCTGGCGCCCTTGAAGCCCGGCAGGAACGAGTGGTGGATGTTGATGATCCGGCCCGGGTACTGTGCGCACAGGGCGGGGGACAGGATCTGCATGTAGCGCGCCAGGACGATCAGGTCGGCCCGGGTGTCGTCGGTGATCTCCATCAGGCGCGCCTCGGCTGCCGACTTGTTCTCCGGCGTCACGGGCACGTGGAAGTAGGGCACCTTGTGCCAGCTGGCCAGGCCAGCGAGATCCATGTGGTTGGAAACGATCGCCGGGATCGTCATCCGGAGCGCTCCCGTCCGGTAGCGGTACAGCAGGTCATTGAGGCAGTGGTCGTACTTGGAGGCCATGATCAGGACGCGGGGCAGGACGCGGGTGTCGTAGACCTGCCAGTCCATGCAGAAGCGGGCGGCGATACCGGCAAAGCCGGCAGCAAAGGCACCGCGGGAGAAGTCCACCTCGCGGGGTATAAACCGGGTGCGCATGAAGAAGGTGCCGGTGTCGGCGTCGCCAAAGTGGGTGGATTCCTCGATGAAGAAATGCTGGTCGGTGAGGTACCCGGCCACTGCGGCGACGATCCCGACGGTATCGGGACAAACCACGGTCAAAATGAAGGAATGCGCGTCGGACATGCGATCCGAATGGTAGCAGGATCGACGCGGCGGCCGGGATTGGTCAGAATCGACGCCCGGGGGAATCCCGGGGGAATCCATGACCACCAAACGCAAAGAAGTGCCGCCGGAGGCCGCCAGCTTCCTCGCTGCCAATCCCGGGGTTCGCGCGGTCGAGCTGCTGCTGCCGGACCTCAACGCCATTCTGCGCGGCAAGCGCGTCAGCCGCCGCGAGCTCGCCGGCCTGTACCGCGATGGCATCTCCTTTCCTGCCACCGGGATACTGCTCGACAGCCGGGGTTCCCTCATCGATGGCCTCGTTCATGGCAGCGACGACGGTGACCCCGACTACGTCTGCCTGCCAGTGCCCGGCTCCCTCGCCCCGGTGCCCTGGTCGAAGATGCCGCTCGGCCAGTGCCTGATCTCCATGTACGAGCGCGACGGCCGGCCGTACTTCGCCGACGCCCGTCACGTACTCGCCCGCGTGCTGGCACGCTTTGCCGATCTCGGACTCACGGCGGTCGTCGCCGTCGAGTACGAGTTCTACCTGCTGGATGACGTGAGCGGCGAGGTGCCCCGCACGCGCGCGGGTCAGGTGCCTGGCAGCAGCCGCCGTCCGGCCGGTCCCCGGGCCTACAGCCTCGAGGACCTGCACGACCTGGACGACTTCTTCGCGCAGGTGTCGTCGGCGGCGGAGATCCAGGGCGTGCCGGCGGGCGCCATCGTGTCCGAGTACGGCGCGGGCCAGTTCGAGGTGAACCTGCATCACGAGAACGACGCGCTCGCCGCCTGCGACCATGCCATCCTCCTGCGGCGGCTCATTCGCGGCAGCGCCCGCCAGCAGGGGCTCGCCGCCACCTTCATGGCGAAGCCGTTCCGGGACCTGGACGGTTCTGGCATGCATGTGCACTTCAGCCTGCTCGACCGGGACGGGCGTAATGTCTTTGCCCCGCACCCGCCGGTGCTGACCCCGGACGCCTATCCGGACACGCTGCGGCACGCGGTGGGCGGCATGCTGGCGGCGATCCCGGAGTCCCTGGCTATCTTCGCCCCCAATGCGAACTCCTACCGGCGTTTCCGGCCCGGCTTCTTCGTGCCCATCGCCCCGAACTGGGGGCCGAATCACCGGCAGGTCGCGCTGCGCATTCCCACCTCTGACGATGCCAACGTGCGCCTCGAGCACCGGGTGGCCGGCGCTGACTGCAACCCCTACCTGGCGATGGCGGCCATCCTGGCGGCCGCCCACGCGGGCATCACCGCGCGGGTCGAGCCGCCGCCCATGGTCCGGGAAGGCGAGGCCGTGAGCCCGCCCACGGGCACCTCGCCCCGCTGGGAGACTGCCCTGGCCGCCTTTGACGCGAGCGAGCTGTGGCCAGACTACTTTGGCGCGGAGTTCTGCCGGGTCTACGGCGCGGCGCGGCGCTTCGAGGCGGAGGCCTACCACGCTGAGGTGCCGGGGCTCGACTACGAGTGGTACCTGGGCGCCGTCTGACCTGGTTCCGGCGCCGGCACCGGGGCATTTCCTGAATCGGGTCCGCGGGCGTAGGCTTGGGCCTGGTGCCGGCGCCGACCCACAGAAGGGTCCCGCCGCCGCCCAATAACCAGAACGACAGGGGACTCCCATGGCTGACGCCTTCATCTACGATCATGTCCGCACGCCCCGTGGGCGCGGCAAGCCGAACGGCTCCCTTCACGAGGTCACGCCCATCGAGCTCCTGACCCAGGTGCTGAAGGCGCTGCGTGACCGGAACCAGCTGGACACGAGTCGCCTCGACGACGTGATTATGGGCTGCGTGTCGCCGGTGGGCGAGCAGGGCGCAGACATCGCCCGCGTTGCCGTGCTGAACGCCGACTACGCCGAGAACGTGCCGGGCAAGCAGCTGAACCGCTTCTGCGCCTCGGGCCTCGAGGCGGTGAACACGGCGGCGGCCCAGGTCATGTCCGGCCAGTCTGACCTGTGCATCGGCGGCGGTGTCGAATCCATGTCCCGCGTGCCCATGGGTTCCGACGGCGGCGCGATGGCGAGCGACCCCCACGTGGCCTACAAGACCTACTTCGCCCCGCAGGGGATCGGCGCCGACCTGATCGCCACCAAGTACGGCATCAGCCGCGAGGACTGCGACGCCTACGCGGCAGAAAGCCAGAAACGCGCCGCGCACGCCTGGTCTTCTGGCTGGTTCACCAAGTCTGTGCTGCCGATCCGGGACTCTCTCGGCTTCACGCTGCTGGCGCAGGACGAGCACATGCGCCCGGACACGACGGCGGCCGGGCTTGCCGAGCTCAAGCCCGCATTCACGACGATGGGCGAGCAGTTCGGTTTCGATTCCGTGGCCCTGCAGCGCTACCCGGAAGTGGAGCGCATTAACCACGTGCACACCGGCGGCAACTCCTCGGGGATCGTCGACGGCGCCGCGGGCGTCCTCGTCGGCAGCCGGGAGATGGGCAAGGCGTTGGGGCTGAAGCCCCGGGCCCGCATCGTCGGCTTCGCGTCGATTGGCTCGGAGCCCACGATCATGCTCACCGGGCCGGGGCCGTCGGCCCGGAAGGTGCTCAAGCGCTGCGGGATGCAGGCCGGGGACATCGACCTCTTCGAGCTGAACGAGGCCTTCGCGTCCGTTGTCCTGCGCTTCATGCAGGAGCTGGAGATTCCCCACGACCGGATCAACGTCAACGGCGGGGCGATCGCGATGGGGCACCCACTCGGCGCCACCGGTGCGATGATCCTCGGCACCGTCCTCGACGAGCTGGAGCGCCGGCAGAAAAGCACGGCGCTGATCAACCTGTGCATCGGTGCCGGCATGGGCACCGCCACCATCATCGAGCGGGTCTGACCATGAGCAAGCCAGTAAACCAGGCGATCCGCATCGACGTCGATGCCGGCGGCATCGCGACCCTCACCATCGACCTGCCGGGCCGGTCGATGAACGTCATCACCCCGGCATTCACGACCGAGCTCGTTGCCGCCGTCGAGCGCATTGCGACCGACGCGGCCATCAAGGCGGCCGTCATCACCTCCGGCAAGGCCGCCTTTATCGCCGGCGCCGACCTGATGGACATCGTCAACATCTACGGCAGCGGCGTGTCCGGACCGGAACTCATGCGCGAGATCAGCCGCTACGCGGCTGCGCTCCGCAAGCTCGAGACCTGCGGCAAGCCTGTCGCCGCCGCGATCAACGGCACGGCGCTCGGCGGCGGGCTCGAGCTGTGCCTTGCCTGTCATTTCCGCGTCCTCAGTGACGATCCGAAGGCCGTGGTTGGCCTGCCCGAAGTCCAGGTCGGCTTGCTGCCGGGCGCCGGCGGCACCCAGCGCCTGCCGCGCCTGATCGGTATCCAGCCTGCGCTGGAGCTGATGACCCAGGGAACCCACGTGGAGCCCGCGAAGGCGAAGGCCCTGGGGATCGTGCATGCCCTCGCGCCCGCCGCCGACGTGGTGAACGTGGCACGGAAATGGCTCAAGGAGGCCGCGGACCCGGTGCAGCCCTGGGACAAGAAGGGCTTTCGGTGGCCCGGCGGCGCGGGCGCGCTGCACCCGGGCATCCAGCAGACCTTCATGGCGGGCTCGGCCCTGATCGCCGACAAGACCCAGCACAACTACCCGGCGCCCATCGCGATCCTGTCTGCCGTCTACGAGGGCAGCCTCGTGCCCTTCGATACCGGGCTCCGGATCGAGGCGCGCTACTTCACCACCCTGCTGATGAATCCCGTGTACCGGAACATGACCCGCACGCTGTTCATCAACAAGGGCGCCGCCGACAAGCTGGTGCGCCGCCCGGCCGGCGTGCCGAAGTCCCAGGTCACGCGCCTCGGCATGCTGGGCGCCGGGATGATGGGGGCGGGGATCGCCTATGTGTCGGCCCGGGCCGGCATGGACGTGGTACTGCTCGACACGACCCTGGAGGTGGCGGATAAGGGCAAGGACTATTCGCGGGCGCTGCTGCAGAAGCGCGTGGACCAGGGGCGCACGATGGCCGCCGAGATGGAGGCGATCCTTGGCCGTATCCACACCACATCGGAGTACGCAGACCTCAAGGGCTGCGAACTCGTCATCGAGGCGGTGTTCGAGAGCCGCGAGATCAAGGCCGACGTCACCCGGAAAACCGAGGCGGTGATCTCCGCCACGGCCGTCTTTGCCTCCAACACCTCCACACTGCCGATCACGGGCCTCGCCGAGGCCTCGCAGCGGCCGGCGAGCTTCATCGGCCTGCACTTCTTCTCGCCGGTCGACAAGATGCCGCTCGTCGAGGTAATCCTGGGCAGCAAGACCTCCGATGAGTGCCTGGCGAAAGCGCTCGACTACGTGGCCCGGATCCGCAAGACGCCGATCGTCGTCAACGACAGCCGGGGCTTCTACACGAGTCGCGTCTTCATGACCTACTGCAACGAGGGCATGGCGCTGTTGCAGGAGGGCGTCCTGCCAGCCTTGATCGAGAACGCCGGCAAGCAGGCGGGCATGCCGGTCGGCCCGCTGGCCGTGCACGACGAGGTGAGCCTGGAACTCTCCGCGAAGATCCACAAGCAGACGCAGGTGGACCTCGGTGACAAGTACACGGGCCCGTCCGCCATCGCCGTCGCGCTGAAATTCGCGGAGCAGCTGGACCGCAAGGGCAAGAAGTACGGCAAGGGCTTCTACGAGTACCCGAAAGACGGGAAGAAGTTCCTCTGGCCCGGTATCGCGGGCGTCTACCCGCCGGCGTCAGCCCAGCCGGACGTGGAGGAGGTGAAGAAGCGCCTGCTCTACATCCAGGCCCTGGAGTCCTACCGTTGCTTCGACGAGGGCGTTGTCACAGAGCCAGCCGACGCGGACATCGGCTCGATCCTCGGCTGGGGCTATCCGCCCTGGACGGGCGGCACGCTCTCGTTCATCGAGACCGTCGGCCTGCCGCAATTTGTGGCGGAGTGCGACCGGCTCGCGGCGGCCTACGGGCCCCGCTTCCGGGTGCCGGACACCCTGCGGGCGCGGGCTGACCGGAACGAGCTTTTCTACCCGCGAGCCGTGGCGGGCGCGTCGCGCTCGGCTGCGTGACGCGCGGGCCCGGCGCCACCAGCATGCAGCGGCACCATTTCGAGCCTGAGCACGAGATGTTCCGCGACTCGGCGCGGCGCTTCTTCCAGAAGGAAGTCGAGCCCCACCGGGACCGGTGGCACGAGCAGGGGCAGGTGGACCGGGAGATCTTCCGCAAGGGCGGCGCCCAGGGGCTGCTGCTGATGCAGGCCGCCGAGGAGTACGGCGGCGCCGGCATCCGGGACTTCCGCTATGAGCAGGTCCTGATCGAGGAGAATCTGCGCCACGGGGACAGCGGCCTGTATTTCACGCTGCATTCCCGGCTCGTCGCCCCTTACATCGAGGGGCTGGGCACCGCGGAGCAGAAACGCCGCTTCCTGCCCGGCTGCGCCGCCGGCGACACGATCCTTGGCATCGCGATGACCGAGCCGGGTGCGGGCAGCGACCTCGCCGGCATGAAGACCCGCGCCGAGGACCGGGGTGATCACTTCCTGTTGAACGGCGCCAAGACCTACATCTCCAATGGCATCAACGGTGACCTTTTCGTGGTGGCGGCGCGCACGGCTCCCGCCAACGAGGGTGGCCGCCAGCTTGGCCTGTTCCTGGTTGAGCGCGGCATGGACGGCTTCGCCCGGGGCCGGAACCTCAAGAAGATGGGCCTGAATTCCCAGGACACGGCCGAGCTGTTCTTCGAGAACGTGCGGGTGCCGAAGGATAACGTTCTCGGCGACCCGGCCCGCGGCTTCTACTACCTGATGCAGTACCTGGTCGAGGAGCGGCTGATCTCCGCGGCCCAGTACGTGGCCGCTGCCCAGGTAGCCTTCGACATCACGCTGGAGTACATCCGGGAGCGGCGCATCTTCGGCCAGGCCGTTGGCGACTTCCAGGTGAACCGTTTCAAGATGGCCGACATGCGCACGCAGATCGACATCGCCCAGGTGTTCGTCGATCACTGCGTCATGGAATTCAATGCCGGCCGGCTGTCGGCTGCGGACGTGGCCCGGGCCAAGCTCTATTGCAGCGAGCTCGAGGGCCGCGTGACCGACGAGTGCGTCCAGCTGCACGGCGGGGCGGGCTATATGGACGAGTACCGCATCTCGCGCATGTACCGGGACGCGCGAGTGTCGCGCATCTACGCCGGTTCCTCCGAGGTGATGCGCGAGATCATCGCGCGCTCCATCGGCCTCGATCCCCGCCCGAAGGCCGCCTCGCGCAGCGACTGATGGGCCCCCTGCACGGCCTCCGGATCATCGAGCTGGCCAGCATCGGCCCGGGACCCTTCTGCGGGATGCTGCTCGGGGACATGGGCGCGGACGTGATCCGCGTCGACCGGCCGGCCCCCGATCCCCTCGAACGGCTCGACCCCCTCCGGCGCAACCGCCGCAGCATCGTCATCGATCTCCGCAGCGAGGGCGGCGTCGAGACCCTGCTGCGCCTCGTGGAGGGGGCGGACGCGCTGATCGAGGGTTTCCGCCCGGGCGTGGCGGAGCGGCTCGGCATCGGGCCGGAGGTGTGTCGGAAGCGCAATCCACGGCTGGTGTACGGCCGGGTCACCGGCTGGGGCCAGAACGGACCGCTGGCGGCGGCAGCGGGCCACGACCTGAACTTCATCGCCCTGACCGGCGCGTTGCAGGCCATCGGACAGGCCGGCTCGCCGCCGGTGCCCCCGCTGAACCTCCTCGGCGACTTCGGTGGCGGGGGCATGCTGCTGGCCTTCGGCGTCCTCTGCGCACTCCAGAACGCGCAGCGGACGGCGGAAGGGCAGGTGGTGGACGCCGCGATGCTCGACGGGGTCAATGCGCTGATGACGATGTTCCACGGCTTCCGCGCTGCCGGGTTCTTCGACGAGGGCACCGGCACGAGCTTCCTCAGCGGCGCGGCCCACTACTACTCGACCTACGAGACCGCGGACGGCAAGTTCATTGCCATCGCCGCGCTGGAGCCGGCCTTCTACGCGGAGTTGATCCAGCGGGCCGGGCTGGACCCGGCGCGCTTCGGGTCCCGCGGCATGGGCGCGGTGCCGGTAGCGGACCCGGAGTGGCCGCGCCTCAAGGCGGAACTGGCGGCGGTGTTCCGCACGAAGACGCGGCAGGAGTGGTGCGCGCTCCTGGAGGGCACCGACGCCTGCTTCGCCCCGGTCCTGACGGTGACGGAGGCGAGTGAACATCCCCACAACGTGGCGCGGGGCGCCTTCATGACGGTCAACGGCGTGCTCCAGGCCGCCCCGGCGCCGCGCTTCAGCGCCAGTGTGCCGGGCGTGCCGCGGGCCCCGGTACCCGCCGGTGCGGACAGCCGCGCGATCCTGCTGGAAGCCGGCTTCGTGGATGCCGAGATCGCGGGCCTGCTGGCCTCGCAGGTGGTGGTACAGCGCTGATGGCCGAGGGCATCCGCATCAGCGCGGCCGACGGACAGGAGCTGCACGGCACGGTGTACGCGCCAGCGCGGGCACGCAGCTGGCTGCTGATCAATTCCGCCATGGGCGTTCGCCGCCGCTTCTACCGGCACCTCGCGGGTGCCCTCGTGGAGCGGGGTATCGGTGTCGTGACCTACGACTACCGGGGCATCGGCGACTCGGTACTGCCTGCGGCCACCGCCCAGGGCACCCGCCTCGAGCACTGGGGCCGCGAGGACTTTCCCGCGGCCCTCCGCTGGTTGCGCGAGACGCAGAGCCCGGCGCGGGTCGTGGTGCTGGGGCACTCGGTGGGCGGCCAGTTGCTCGGGCTGGCGCCCGAAGTCCGTGGCGTCGATGGCCTTGTCGGTGTCGGTACCCAGTCCGGCCACTGGCGGCACTGGGATGGCCTGGAGCGGGCCAAGGTCGCCACGCTCTGGTACGCCGCGATCCCGCTGCTGACGGCCTTTTCCGGCAGCTTTCCGGCGGCGCTCTTTGGCCTGGGGCCGGCCATTCCCGCCGGCGTTGCACGGCAGTGGGCGCAGTGGGGCCGGGACCCGGATTACCTGCGCAGCGTCAGGGTGGGTCCGAAGGACCAGTATTTCGACGAGGTGCGCTGCCGCCTGCGCACCTACCTGGTGGAGCAGGACAGCCTGGCGACGGAGCGCGCCGTGCGCGCCTGGCACGACTGGTTCCCCAACGCGGACCGGGAGCTCGTGAACCTGGGTGCCCGGAATGCCGCCGGCCGGACCATCGGCCACTTCGGCTTTTTCGACCCGGAGATCGGCGCTGCCGAGTGGCCAGGCCTCGCGGACTTTGCAGGAGGATGACGCCCATGCAGGGCCTGATGATGGACTTGCCGCTGACGGTCACCCGGATCCTGCGCCACGCGCAGCAGAATCACCCGGAGCAGGTGATCGTCTCGATCACCGCCGACCATCCGCGCCACCGTTGCACCTACGGCGAGCTGTTTGCCCGCGCCGGCCGGCTCGCCAACGCGCTCGATCGGTTGCAGGTGCCGGCCGACGGGCGCGTGGCCACGCTCGCCTGGAACGACTTCCGTCACCTGGAGCTGTTCTACGCCGTGGCCTGTTCCGGGCGCATCCTGCACACCGTCAACCCGCGGCTGTTGCCGGAGCAGATCGCCTGGATCATCAATCACGCTGGGGCCACCGTGCTGTTCGCGGCGCCGGAGTTTGCACCGCTGCTTTCGAAAGTCACACCGCACCTGACGGACGTGCAGGCGGTGGTGTTCATGACCGGGCCGGGCCACCTGCCGCCTGCGTCAGCGGCGCCGCTGCTCCCGGCGGCGCGCTGTTACGAGGCGCTGCTCGAGGGTGAGGAGCCGGCCTTCGACTGGCCGGAACTCGACGAATGGCGGGCCAGTGCGCTCTGCTACACGTCGGGGACCACGGGCGATCCCAAGGGTGTGCTCTACAGCCACCGCTCCACCGTGCTGCACGCGATGGCGGCGGCGTGCGCCGACGTGATGGGCTTGCGCGCTGTCGATACCGTGCTGCCGGTAGTGCCGATGTTTCACGTCAACGCGTGGGGCGTGCCCTTCGTCGCCCCATTGGCTGGCGCGAAACTCGTCCTGCCGGGCCGGGCTGCCGGCGATCCGGCCACGCTCGTCGACCTGATCAACAGCGAGGGCGTGACCATCGCGCTGGGCGTACCGACCGTCTGGCTCGCACTGCTCCAGTACCTGGCAGCGACCGGGACCCGGCTCACCAGCCTCCAGCGCACGGTGGTGGGCGGCGCGGCCTGTCCACCGGCAATCATCGACGAGTTCCGCGACCGGCACGGCGTGGAGACTCACCACGCCTGGGGCATGACGGAGATCTCGCCACTCGGTACCTTCAACGCGCCGAAGCCCGGCCAGGAGCGGCTATCCCCGGAAGCCCGGAGCAGCATCCGGGCGAAGCAGGGTCGCAGTGTGTTTGGCGTCGAGCTGCGCATCGTCGCGGATGACGGCGAGGAGCAGCCCCGGGATGGCAAGGCCTTCGGTTCGCTGCAGGTCCGTGGGCCCTTCGTCGCGAGCCGATATTTTGGCCTCGATGCCGGCGACGCCCACACGGTCGACGGCTGGTTCGACACGGGCGATGTGGCGACGATCGACGCGGACGGCTACCTGCAGATCACCGACCGGACCAAGGATGTGATCAAGTCCGGCGGGGAGTGGATCAGCTCCATCGAGCTGGAAAACCTCGCGATGGGGCATCCCGCCGTGGCCGAGGCTGCCGTCATCGGCGTGGCCCACCCGAAGTGGTCCGAGCGCCCGCTGCTGATTGTCGTACGCAAGCCCGGCGAAACCGTATCCCGCGACGACCTGCTGGCCTTCCTCGCCGGCAAGGTGCCCAGTTGGTGGGTGCCGGACGACGTGCTGTTCGTCGCCGACATCCCGCACACGGGCACCGGCAAGATCAGCAAGGTGCAGCTGCGGGAGCAGTACCGGGATCACCTGACCTAGGAGAAGCTCATGTCCGCGCCGATCACCGCCTTTTACGCCAGCCTGATGGCGATTCTTTATGTCCTGCTGAGTTACCGGGTCGCGCAGCGGCGCATCCGCTTCCGCGTGGGGCTCGGCGCCGGCGAGAATGCCGAGCTCGAACGGGCCATCCGCATCCACGGGAATTTTTCGGAGTACGTGCCTTTCGCCCTGCTGCTGATGGCGCTGCTCGAGGGTGGCGGTGCGCCAGCGTGGTCGCTGCTGGGGGCAGGCATCCTGCTGCTGATGGCGCGGATCCTGCACGTGGTCGGCCTGTCGGGGACCTCGGGACGGAGCACGGGCCGTTTTGCGGGTGTCACGCTGACCTGGGCGCTGCTGCTGGCCCTGGCGGCCGGCAATCTGGTGCTGGTGCTCCGCTAGCCGGCCCGACGCTAGCTGGCCGGCGGAACGCGGCCGGCCCGGGCGAAGCGCATGCGCCAGTAGGCGTTGCCGAAGCTGTCGAGCGATACGCTGTTGCCCGTGCTGGGCGCGTGCACGAAGCGGCCCTCGCCCAGGTAGATGGCCACATGGGAGGTACGGCTGCCGTCCCGGAAGAACAGCAGGTCGCCGGCCTGGGCGTTCTCCAGGGTCACGGGCGTGGAGGCGGCCAGCTGTTCGGCGGCGGTCCGCGGCAGGCGCAGGCCCGCGTTCGAGTAGGCAAACTGGACAAGGCCGCTGCAATCGAAGCCTTGGGGGGAGGACCCGCCCCACTGGTACGGGACGCCGACCATCTGCATCGCCGTGAACACCACCTGGGCCCGGACGGGGTCCAGGGGGCCGGATGGCTGCGCGGAGGGCAGGACGGTGGCGGGGGCTTCCGGGCTGCGGGGTGCGCTGCTGCAGCCGGCAATGACCGCCGCGGCGGTCGCCGCTGCCGCCAGCCAGTGCCGGCCGAGACTGCGTTGCAGTGCCATGTCCGTTAAGGCCCCAACCCCGCGGAGGCCGGCAGTTTACACCCGCTTTCGGGCCCGTCCGCCCCGTCGCCGGTCACAAAGTGTGCGTCCGGCACCCGGCCCCTCTATAATTATCGGCTACTCGTCCCCCGGCTTCCCCCATGAATGACCTGAAAACCCCGTCGATGTCCCGGGCCACGTCCCGTTTGCGGAACATCGCGATCATCGCCCACGTGGATCACGGCAAGACCACGCTCGTGGACAAGCTGCTGCGCCAGTCGAGCACCCTCGACGCCCGCTTCCAGCTGCCCGAGCGGGCGATGGACTCGAACGCCATCGAGAAGGAGCGGGGCATCACGATCCTCGCCAAGAACACCGCCATCCTCTGGGGCGAATACCGGATAAACATCATCGACACCCCGGGGCACGCCGACTTCGGCGGCGAGGTCGAGCGCGTGCTGTCCATGGCGGACAGCGTGCTGCTGCTGGTGGATGCCGTCGACGGGCCGATGCCCCAGACGCGCTTCGTGACCCAGAAGGCCTTCGCCCAGGGCTTCACGCCCATCGTCGTCATCAACAAGATCGACCGGGACGGCGCTCGCCCCGGCTGGGTGCTGGACCAGACCTTCGAGCTGTTTGACCGCCTGGGTGCCACCAACGCCCAGCTCGATTTTCCCGTGGTCTACGCCTCGGCGCTCAACGGCTACGCCGGGCTCGACCCCGGCGTCCGCTCCGGCGACATGACGCCGCTCTTCGAGGCCATCGTCGAGCACGTGAGCCCGCCAGCCGTGGACCCGGAAGGCCCGCTGCAGCTGCAGGTGTCGAGCCTCGACTACGACTCCTACCTGGGGATGCTCGGCATCGGCCGCGTTACCCGCGGCCGGGCGACGGCGGCCACCACCGTCAGCATCGTGGGTGCCGACGGCAAGGTCCGCATGGGCAAGCTCGCCGAGCTCTTCGGCTTCCTCGGTCTCAACCGCTACAAGGTGGAGGAGGCGAGCGCCGGCGACATCGTGGTGTTCAGCGGCATCGAGGAGCTGTTCATCTCCGACACGGTCTGCGACCGGGAGCACCCGGAAGGCCTGCCGCCGCTGAAGGTCGACGAGCCCACGATCACGATGACCTTCCAGGTGAACAAGTCGCCCTTCGCCGGCAAGGAAGGCAAGTTCTTGACGAGCCGCCACATCAAGGAACGGCTGGAGCGGGAGCTGAAGCACAACGTGGCGCTGCGTGTCGAGCCCACGAAGGACCCCGACAAGTTCCAGGTGTCGGGGCGCGGCGAGCTGCACCTGTCCATCCTGATCGAGAACATGCGGCGCGAAGGCTACGAGCTGGCCGTGTCCAGGCCGGAAGTGATCCTGCAGGAGATTGATGGCGAGACCTGCGAGCCCTGGGAGCAGCTCACGGTGGACTTCGAGGAGGCCTACCAGGGCGCCGTGATGAGCCGCCTCGCCGAGCGCAAGGGCGAACTCCTCACGATGACGCCGGATGGCACCGGGCGGCTGCGCCTGGAGTACCGTATCCCGGCGCGGGGCCTCATCGGCTTCCGCACCGAGTACCTGACCTGCACCGCCGGCACGGGCCTTATCTACCACGTCTTCGACAAGTACGACCGGCGTGTCAACGCGCCCATCGGCCAGCGCAGCAATGGCGTGCTCGTGTCCATGGTGCCCGGCAAGGCGCTCGCCTACGCGCTCTTCAACCTGCAGGAGCGCGGCCGGCTCTTCCTGGGCCACGGGGATCCTGTCTACGAGGGCATGCTGTGCGGCATCCATAGCCGCGGCAGCGACATGGTCGTGAATCCCACCAAGGCCAAGCAGCTCACCAACATCCGGGCCGCCGGCACCGACGAAGATCTCATCCTGACGCCGCCCATCCGGATGTCGCTGGAGCAGGCCCTGGAGTTCATCGACGACGACGAACTCGTGGAAGTCACGCCCACCAGCATCCGGCTGCGTAAGAAACTGCTCCTGGAGACCGACAGGAAGCGGGACTCGCGGCAGCGGGCCTGACGGGCCCCGGTCCTGCCAGGCAGTGCCTGGGCCGACGCGCCTTGTGGGCGCGCTGCCTGGCGGGATACCTTAGGTGGCAGGTGGGCCTGTGGCGGGCCTATGGTTATATAAATAAAAACAGCAGGTTACAGCCATGTCTGAATACCGCGCTCCAGTCCAGGAGATGCTTTTTGTGCTGCGGGACCTGGCGGGTCTCGAGCGGATTACCGCGCTGCCTGGCTGCGAGGAAGTCACGGCCGAGCTCGCCGCCGCGGTACTCGAGGAAGCGGCGGAGCTCGCAACCAGTGTCATCGGCCCGACCAACTGGATCGGTGACCAGCAGGGGACCCGCGTGGAAAACGACCGGGTCATCGTCCCGGAGGAATTCAAGGCGGTCTACCGGCAGTACACGGCCGGCGGCTGGGCCGGCGTCACCGGGCCGGTGGAGTACGGCGGCCAGGGCCTGCCGATCCTGCTGGGCGTTGCCATCGAGGAGATGTGGTGTGCCGCCAACCTCGCCTGGTCGCTGTGCCCGCTGCTGACAGAGGGCGCGGCCCGTGCCATCGAGGCCCACGCGTCCGACGAGCTTCGCAAGACCTACCTTCCGAAGATGGTCTCCGGCGAGTGGACCGGCACGATGAACCTGACCGAGCCCCAGGCGGGCTCCGACCTCGCGGCGTTGCGCACCCAGGCCGTGCCCGAGGGCAAGCACTACCGGATCACTGGCCAGAAGATCTACATCACCTGGGGCGACCACGACATGACGAGCAACGTCGTGCACCTGGTGCTCGCCCGCCTGCCAGACGCGCCGCCCGGCGTGCGCGGCATCTCGCTCTTCATCGTGCCCAAGTTCCTGCTGAAGGCGGACGGCGCGCCCGGCGAGCGCAACCAGGTGCGGCCGATATCAGTCGAACACAAGCTGGGCATCCACGGCAGCCCCACCTGCGTGATGGCTTTCGAGGGCGCCGAGGGCTACCTCGTTGGCGAGCTGAACAACGGCCTCGCTGCCATGTTCACGATGATGAACCACGCCCGCCTCGGCGTCGGCCTGGAGGGCGTCGCGCTTTCCGAGCGCGCCTACCAGCGGGCCCTGGCCTACGCGAAGGATCGCGTCCAGGGCAGGGTCGCCGGCCAGAAAGACCGCGCCCCGATCATCCAGCATGCCGATGTCCGGCGGATGCTGCTCACGATGAAGGCCTATATCGAGGCCATGCGCAGCATCGCCTACGTCACCGCCGCCGATCTCGACATCAGCCTCCGGCACCCGGATGCGGCCACGCGCGCCCAGCACCAGTCCCGTGTCGAGTTGATGACGCCCGTGGTCAAGGGCTGGTCCACCGAGATGGGCCAGGTACTCACCTCGCTCGGCATCCAGGTCCACGGCGGCATGGGCTACGTGGAGGAGACCGGCGCGGCCCAGTACCTGCGGGACGCGCGCATCACGACGATCTACGAGGGCACCACCGGCATCCAGGCCAACGACCTCGTCGGCCGGAAGATCCTGCGGGATGGCGGCGAGTCGCTGGTGGCGCTGATTGCGGAGATTCGGGAGTTTGAGGCCGCACTGGCCGGGGACAGCGCGCTCGCCGTCATCAGCAAGGCGCTCGCGGAAGGTCGTAAGGCCATCGAGGCTGCCGGGACCTGGCTCAAGGCGAACCACGCGGAGGATCCCGCGGCGCCCGGGGCTGCCTCGTACCACATGCTGATGCTGCTCGGGACCGTCACTGGCGGCTGGCAGCTGGCCCGCGGCGCCCTGCTGTGCAGCCAGCGAATCGCGGCCGGGGCGACGGGCAGTGATCGGGACTTCTGCCAGACGCGGATCATCACCGCACGCTTCTACGCAGAGCAGGTCCTGCCGCTCGCCACCGCCCACCTGCGAGCGATCGAGGCGGGTCCCGAGACCCTGCTGGCGCTGGCGGACGACCAGTTCTAGTACAATCGCCCGCCCCTGTTGCCGAGTGCCTGCCATGACTGACAAGACCACCAGGAAGCCCGGCTTCAGCACCCGTCAGGTCCACGCCGGCGTGGTGCCGGATCCCGTGACCGGCTCGATCCTCACGCCCATCTACCAGACCACCACCTACGTCCAGGAGTCGGTGGACCAGTACCTGGCGAAGGGCTATTCCTATTCGCGCTCCGCCAATCCCACCGTCCGGGCCCTCGAGAACAAGCTCACGGACCTGGAGGGTGGTACGGACACCATCTGCTTCGGCACCGGCATGGCCGCCATCAACGGCCTGTACCTGGCCTACCTGAACGCCGGCGACCACGCGGTTGTCTCCGACGTGGTCTACGGTGGCACCTACCGTCTCAGCACCAAGGTGTACGCCCGCTTCGGCGTGGAGTTCTCCTTCGTGGACACGTCCGACGCGGCGAACGTGCGCAAGGCGATCCGCAAGAACACCAAGCTGATCCTCACCGAGACGCCGGCGAACCCGACGTTGAAGCTCACCGACCTGCGGGCCGTCTCCGACGTGGCCCGCGAGCATCGCATCCTGCACGCGGTGGACAACACCTTCCTCACGCCGTACTACCAGCGGCCGCTCGAGCTGGGCGCTGACGTGGTGATCCACAGCACTACCAAGTACTTCGACGGCCACAACGCCACAGTGGGCGGCGCCATCGTTGTGAGCAGCGATGAGCAGGCGAAGGCTATCCGCTTCATCATGAACGCGACGGGCATGATCATGTCGCCCCAGGTGGCCTTCCTGACGTTGCAGGGCTGCAAGACCCTGTCGGTGCGCATGGACCGGCAGGCCGCCAACGCGCTCGCCATCGCGAAATTCCTTGAGGGGCACCCGAAGGTCACGTGGGTCGCCTACCCGGGCCTGCCGTCCTTTCCCCAGCACGAGCTCGCGAAGCGCCAGGCCACGGGCTTCGGCGCGATGCTGTCCTTCGAGGTGAAGGGTGGTGTCGCCGCCGGCAAGGCCCTGATGGATCGCATCCGGCTCTGGTCGCTCGCCGAGAACCTGGGCTCCGTCGAGTCGCTGATCACCCACCCGGTGACGATGACCCATGCGGATGTGGAGCCGAAGGAGCGCCAGCGCATCGGCCTGACCGATGGCCTGGTGCGCCTGTCGGTGGGCCTGGAGGACGCGGACGACCTGATCGGGGCGCTGAAGGTAGCCCTGGAGGGGTAAAGGCGAAACCCTGCCACCGGGAGCCTGATGGCCCGGCTCAGCGCTCGCGTTGGGCCGGCGCGGCCCGGACAACCTTTACCGGAACCTTTGCCTCGATGGCCGGGTCCCCGATCCGGGCGATGAGTGTGCAACTTCCCGCGGATCCCGGCACCCATGCGGTGGCCGCGGTGTTTCCCTCGCCGTCGGAAACCAGGTTTATGGCATCGAGGCCACAGCCCCGGCCCGACGTCAGCAGGACTTGCGCATCGGGCACGCTGTTGCCGAATTCGTCGACGACCCGGATCCGGACCTGCCGACTCGCACCGACCTCGAGGGAGTCGGCGGTCAGTGGAGGATCGATATTGATGCGGATCATGGCGGGCGGGCCGGGGCCAACCACGGTGCGCAGCACCTGGGGGGGGATCGATCCGGACTGGACCGCCAGCGCCTGGTCCCCGGGAGCGCTGCCAGCGATCCAGCGGGCCGTGCCAATGCCTTCGGGGCCGGTCCGTTCGCTGGTCCCCTCCAGGGTGCCCCCCTTGCCGGTGGTCTGCCAGGTGAGCGGCGCGCCGGACACGGGGTTGCCCAGTTCATCGCGCACCACGACCTGGATTTCCCCGATCAGGCGCGACACCTGCGCAGCAGGCTTCGGCCCCTGCACAATATCGAGCGCGGCCGGTGCGCCGGGGCCGATCCGCACCGTAACTTCTGCCGAGCGGATACCACTGGCGACGCGCACCGTAGTCTCGCCGGCCGGGCCGGATGCTGTGACCAGGCCCGTCGCGGAGACGGAGGCAATGACGGGGTTGGCGCTCTCGAAGGTGATGGGGGAGCCGCCGATCGGCTGGCCGCTGTTGTCGTTGACCTGGGCTGCCAGCTGGGCCCGGGAGCCGGCCGGCATCGACACGATGGCGGGCTCGACGACGATTGCGCGGGCCACCCGGGGCACGGTTGTCGGGGACGGTCCGGGCCCACAGGCCACAGCCAGAAGCCCCATGCCGAGAACTGAAAGTCGCTGCGAATGGCCGGGGTTCATCAACGCCGCTCCTGTGTCCGTGTGCGCGGAGAAGGTGCCGGCCGACGGCGCAACCGGGGCACCAAACCCTTTCATTTAGGCTCATTTTCATTGTGCCATACTAATCAGGCTTCGCGCCGAAGGCTGATCGCGAGCCACTCGCGAATGCACCCGGCGGGATTCTGAAAGGGTCGTTGCCATGCCTCGTGTCCACTCGCCACTTGCCGTGGTTCTGATCCTGCTGCTGGCCGGTGCGTGTCTGCCCGCGGTGCTACTCGCGCAGGCGCCCGCCACGGCGGCGGTGCCCGTGGATGCCAATGTTTCCAAGGAGCTCGGCATACCGGACGTAGCTGCAGTGAGCTTTCGGGCCCAGCAATTGTTCGAGGTGCGGGCGCCCATCGGTTCGATGTCCGTCGCGGATCGTGCCAAGGCCATCGAGGCGCGGCTCGACGCCGCGTTTGCCCAGGAGGACCTCAGCGCCGCGGGCCTCCGCTTCGAGAATGTCGCCGAGTCGACGGACGTCTTCCTCGGCAACCAGTTCATCACGTCGGTCACCGACGCGGACGCGCTGCCCCGCGGCCGGACCCGCCGGCAGCTGGCGGCTGATTACGGGGTCATACTCCAGCGCACCGTACGGAAGGACCTGGAAGGCCGTTCAGCCCGCAACCTGATCTTCGGCATCATCTGGAGCATTGTCGGCATCCTGCTTGCCGTGGCTATCGTGCTTGGCCTGGGCCGGCTGTTTGCCAGGCTGGGCAAGATGGTCGACCGCCTGGCGCGGCTCAAGATCTCCGTCATTCAATTCGCGGGCTTCACGGTGTTCTCGCCGGAACTGGCCATTCCCCTGGCGGTGCGGGCCCTCCGGGTGTTGCACTGGTTGCTGGCCCTGATCGTGATTTTCCTGGCCTTCGAGTTTGTGATGGGCAAGTTTCCCTGGACCCAGGGTATTGCAGTGACCATGACGAAGGCGGGCGTATCCGCCATCAAGTGGGCGGTCGGTGGACTGGTGTCATTCCTGCCCAATGTGCTCTACATCACCGTCATCGTCATCTCGACGCGCTACCTGCTGAAGGGGCTGCGGCTGGTGCTGGATCGCTGGGGCGCCACCGCGGAGCATGAACGCTTTCCGCAGGAGTGGGTGCGCCCCACCTACCAGATCGTCCAGTTCCTGGTCATTGCTCTCGCGCTGGTGGTTGCCTTCCCGTACCTGCCAGGCTCGGGATCCCAGGCATTCCAGGGCGTGTCGGTGTTTGTTGGCCTCTTGTTGTCCCTGGGCTCGACGGCTGCCATTGCCAACATCGTCGCCGGGATCGTGCTGACCTACATGCGCGCGCTCGTGCCCGGGGACCGGGTCAAGGTGGCGGACACCGTGGGCGATGTCATTTCGTGCGAGTTGCTGGCACTGCGCATCAAGACCATCAAGAACGTCGAGATCGCTATTCCCAATGCGATCGTGCTGGGCAGCCCGGTTATCAACTTCAGCCGGCAGGCGCGCAAGGGCGAGCTGATCCTGCACACGACGATCACCATTGGCTACGACGTCGAGTGGCGCAAGGTCCACGAGCTGATGATCGCAGCGGCGCTGGCGACGCCGGACATCGAGCCTGAGCCCAAGCCTTTCGTGCTGCAGACCAGCCTCGATGATTTCTACGTGAGCTACGAGATCAACGCCTTCACAAAGAATGCGGCCGCCATGGCGCAGATCTACGCCGACCTGCACGCAAACATCCAGGACAAGTTCAACGAGGGTGGCGTGGAGATCATGTCGCCGCACTATGCGGCGGTCCGGGACGGCGGGCGCACGGCGGTCCCCGATCCGTACCTGCCGAAGGACTACCGGGCGCCCGCCTTTGGCCTCTCCTGGCCTGCGCGCCGGCCATGACGGAGGAAATCCAGCGCTGGCTCTTCGATCCGCTGGTCGGGAAGCTGGTTGCGGCGGTCCTCGCGATCGCGGTGACCTGGGCGATCAGCCGGGCTGTCCAGGGCGCAGTCGTCCGGCGGGTGGCGGGCTCGACGGCCAGGTATCGGGTTCGCAAGATGATTGGCGCTATCAGTTACGTCGTCATGCTGGTGCTGCTCGCGTCGATATTCAGCGACAAGCTCGGCGGGCTCACCATCACCCTCGGCGTCGCCGGCGCGGGCATCGCCTTCGCACTCCAGGAGGTCATCGCGAGCGTGGCGGGCTGGGCTGCAATCTCCTTCGGCCGCTTCTATGACGTCGGTGACAGGGTGCAGGTTGGCGGGATCAAGGGCGATGTGATTGACATCGGCATCCTGCGCACCACGCTCATGGAGATCGGCGAGTGGGTCAACGGCGACCTGTACAACGGCCGCATCGTGCGCGTCGCGAACAGCTACGTGTTCAAGGACCCGGTCTTCAACTATTCCGGCGACCTGCCGTTTCTGTGGGACGAGATCACGGTTCCCGTCCGGTACGGCTCCGACTGGCAGTTAACCCGCGGCATGATCACCGGCGTCCTGCAGGAGGTCTGCGGAGAGACTGCTCCGCGCTTCCGCAGTGCCTGGGACGGCGCGGTACGCAAGTACGCGCTGGAAGACGCACGCATCGATCCCATGGTCACGATCGTTGCCAACGACAACTGGATCCAGTTTACGGGCCGGTACATCGTCGACTACCGGTCCCGGCGCACTGTCAAGGATCGCATCTTCACGCGGTTGCTCGAGGAGGTAGACAAGTCGGGCGGCCGGATCCGGCTGGCCTCTGCCACCTTCGAGATCACTGATCTGCCGAGCATCAACGTGCAGCTGGACGGCAAGGGCGCAACGGCCATTTCCCCTTAGGTCATCCGCCACCGCGGATTCCTGCCTTCGTTCCATTTGACTTCTTGCCTGCCCGATTTGACCGAATCCGGTTTTTTTGCTGCCGCTGGCGACCGGAACAGTGAGCTGATTCCGGTAACGTCGTTGGCGCGCGACTAGTCTGCACCCGTACGTCGCGGGCTGGCTCAAGGCCGGTTCTGGTTTCCCTGTCGGGGGCAAGCTCATGGCTTCTCGGTGCTGGCGGGTTCGACCCATTCATCTGGTCTGCGTTCTTGCCGCGCTGGGGCAGCTCTCCACTGCCAGCGGTGAGGCGCTGGATGACGACGGGCCTCCGTCGGACCTCGACCTTGCGCTTGCCGTCGCACAGCCGCCCCCGAGGCCCCTCGCGGGCGGCGCCCTGGCTGAGCAGCGGCTCGCGTCCCGCGACCCGCAGCCTGGCCTGCAATTCTCCGTGGATCCCGCGGACGAGGAAGTCTTTCTCGGCTGGCACTTCGAGTTCTAGCGCCGAGGACTGCCGCACACCCGCCGTGACGGCCCGAACGCCGGTTGGGTGCCCGCCCCTTGGTCGGTACAATACCGCTCTAACGCCACCTTTCCCGGCGCGTCCAGGGCTCCGCACTTCGCATGCTCAGCAGCCGTACATTCCGGATCGGGCTGGTCGGCGCACTGGTGTCGCTGGCGGGCCTGGCGGCGGCCGCGCCGCCCGCGGAGAGCCCCCCGGTACCCGACCTGCCGCCACCCGGTCCCACCGTGTTCAGGCTGCCACTCCTGGTGCCGTGGCCGGCGGGCGCAGGCCCCCGCGCCCCGGCTGGCTTCCGTGTCGAACGCTACGTTGACGGCCTCGACAATCCCCGCTGGTTGCACGTCCTGCCCAATGGCGACGTGCTGGTGGCCGAGGCGCGCACGGAGGGCATGAGCGGCATGCCGCCCGCCGTCGTGGCGGCGCTCTCACGGCAGGGCGTGTTCGGGCCCGGCGCCAACGCTATCGTGCTGCTGCGGCGGACGCCGGCCGGAATGGAGCGCCACACCCTCGTGGCCGGCCTGCACCAGCCCCTGGGCATGCTGCTGCTTGGAAAGTACCTCTACGTGGCCAATACCGACGGCCTGGTGCGCTTTCCCTACCGGGTCGGCGACACCCGGATCATGACGCCCGCGGAACCGGTGATCGGCCTGCCTGCGGGCGGCTACAACAATCACTGGACCCGGAACGTGATAGCCACGCCCGACGGCTCCCGCCTGCTGGTCACCGTCGGGTCGGGTACCAACGTGGACGCGGAGGGCGTCGAGCCCGCGGATCGGGCCGCGATCTGGGAGATCCTGCTGGACGGCAGCGGCAAACGGCTGCTGGCCACCGGCCTCAGGAATCCGGTTGGCCTGGATTTCGAACCTGTCTCTGGTGCGCTCTGGGCCACGGTGAACGAGCGCGACGGCCTGGGTGAAAATGTGCCGCCCGACTACCTGACGCGGGTGGTGGACGGCGCGTTTTACGGCTGGCCCTACGTCTACTTTGGTACCTATGTGGATCCTGTCCAGCAGAAACTGAATCCCGCCGCCGTGGCCCGGGCCCGGCAGACAGCCCGGGTTCCGGACCTCGTGCTCGGCGCCCACAGCGTGCCGCTCGGGCTGCACTTCTATCGCGGCGCGGCTTTCCCGGAGCACTACCGGGGCGGCGCCTTCGTGGCACGCCGGGGTGGCGGCAGCCGCGCGGAGTTCCTTGGCTTCGACGTCGTGTTCGTGCCCTTTGCCGCCGGACGGCCCGCGGCCGTACCGGAACCATTCCTCACCGGTTTCATTGCCGACGACGTCCGCGCCGAAGTCCACGGCCGGCCTGTCGGCCTCGCCGAACTCCCGGACGGGTCGCTGCTGGTGGCCGACGACGCGGGCAACACCGTGTGGCGCGTCACGTACGCAGCGCCATGATGCGCGGGCGCCAGTCGTTCTGCGGTTTAGCGTTGCTGCTTCTTGGTGGCCTCGCGGTTGCCGGAAGCCTGGATGGCCTGGTGGCCCTGGAGCTGCGCGACCAGTTCGGCCACACCGATTCCCTCGCCCGGCAGAGCGGCGCGCCGGTGATCGTGGTCGTCGTGGGCGTGCGCCGGCTGGCATTGATCGAGGCCTGGGAGCGCGACCTTACCCGGCGGCTGCCGGGGGTCCGGTTCCTGAACGTCGCGGATCTTCCCGTCGATGTGCCCGTCGACCTGGACCGGACCGCCGCCACGCTGCGCAAGCGCGTGCCCCAGGGCATCCTCGTGCTGATGGACCCTGCCCGGCAGTGGGCGACCACGCTCGCGCTCGACACCGGGCTACCGAACCTGCTGGTCTTCGATGGCCGTGGCCAGCTGCTCGCCCGGTTTCGTGGCCGCTGGTCGGAGCCGCTCGCGGCGACGGTTGCCAGTGCCGTGCCCGTTGCCCCGGAAACTGGCCCATGAGCGGTGCCGTGATCCTGGTGGGCGGCGGGCTCGCCAACTGCCTCATCGCGCTGCGGCTCCGGGCGCTCCGGCCGGACGTCTCCCTGACGCTGCTCGAGGGGGCGGACCACCTCGGCGGCAACCACACCTGGTCCTTTCACGGCACGGACGTGGCGCCGGCAGCCCTTGCCTGGCTCCGGCCGCTGGCGAGCTACTCCTGGTCCCACCATGACGTGAAGTTTCCCGCGCGCGAACGGCGCCTCTCGGGCAGCTATTACTCGCTCACCTCCGAGCGTCTGCACGCCACCGTGATGGCGGCCCTGGGCGGCGAGGTGCGGCTCAACACCCCGGTCGGGGAGGTGGCGGCGGACCGGGTCACGCTGACCGGCGGCGAGCAGTTGCGGGCCGACCTGGTCGTGGACGGCCGGGGGCTCTCGTCTGGACCTGAGCCCGGCGTCACGTTGCGCTTCCAGAAGTTCCTGGGCCAGCTGCTGCGCCTGTCGGGCCCGCACGGACTCACGGGCCCGCTCCTGATGGACGCCACGGTGGCCCAGGAACAGGGTTACCGCTTTGTCTACCTCCTGCCGTTCGCGCCAACCGAACTGCTCGTCGAGGACACCTACTACAGCGACACGGGCACGCTCGACACCGGGCTCCTGCGCCAGCGGATCGCCCGCTATGCCACTGACCGGGGCTGGCGGGTGGAGGCAGTGCTCCGGGAGGAACAGGGCGTGCTGCCCATCGTTCTGGATTGCGACCTGGCGGCGTTCTGGCCGGAACGGGACGGAATCCCGCGCTCCGGTCTGCGTGCGGGCCTCTTCCACCACACCACCGGGTACTCGCTGCCGGAGGCGGCGGGGCTGGCGGAGGCGCTCGCGGGGCTCCCGGGTCTTGGCAGTGACACCGTCGGGCCCTGGATCCGGGAGCGCGTCCGGCGCCGCTGGCGCGAGCAGCGGGTGTTCCGGCTGCTCAATCGCATGCTGTTCCTCGGGGCGGCCCCCGGGGACCGCTACCGGGTGCTGGAGCACTTCTACCGGCTGCCTGAGTCCGTCATCGACCATTTCTACGCTGGCCGTCTGACGCCGTTCGATGTGGCGCGGGTGCTGACGGGTACGCCGCCGATCCCGGTCCGCCAGGCGCTCCGCTACATCCTGCCCTCCAGCAGCCGGTCGCCCGGCATCACCACACCATTGAAAGCACCAGGTCGCTGATGAAGACGGAAACAGGCGCAACATGAGCAAGTCCGCGGCGGTCATCGGTGCCGGCTTTGGCGGCCTCGCGCTGGCCATCCGCCTGCAGTCGGCGGGCATCCGGACGGTCCTGCTGGAGAAGCGGGAGCGGCCGGGCGGCCGGGCCTACGTCTACGAGCAGGACGGCTTCACGTTCGACGCCGGCCCCACCGTGGTGACGGCACCGAACGCCATCGACGAACTGTTTGCCCTGAGTGGCCGGTACACCGGTGATTACGTCGACCTGCTGCCCGTAGACCCGTTCTACCGGCTGGTCTGGCCTGACGGCGTCACCCTTGAGTACAACGCGGACGCGGATGCCGTCACCGACGCCATCGCCCGGATCAGCCCGGGAGACGCAGACGGCTACCGCCGCTTCCTGAAGTTCTCGGAGGCTGTGTTCCGGGAGGGCTACCTCAAGCTCGGCACCGTGCCGTTCCAGAGCTTCTGGAGCATGATGCGCGTGGCGCCGCAGCTGATCCGCCTGCGCAGCGACCGCTCCGTGTACAGCGTGGTGTCCGACTACATGAAGGATCCTCACCTGCGCCAGGCCTTCAGCTTCCAGTCACTGCTGATCGGCGGCAATCCCTTCCACGTGTCGTCCATCTACGCGCTCATTCACGCCCTGGAGCGGGAGTGGGGCGTGCGCTTTCCCCGGGGCGGCACCGGGGCCCTCGTGCGGGCCCTCGTGCGGCTCTTCCAGGACCTTGGGGGCGAGGTCCGGCTGGGCTGCCCGGCGCAGGAAATCCGCGTGCGCAACGGCCGCGCGACGGAGGTCGCCACGGCGGACGGGCGCAGCGTGGTGGTCGATGCCGTGGCCAGCAATGCTGACGTGGTGCACACCTACGCGAGCCTGCTCGGCGCCACCGACCGGGGCCAGGCAATGGCCCGGCGGCTCATGCGCAAGCGCTACAGCAACTCGCTGTTCGTCGTGTACTTCGGCCTGAAGCGGCAGTACCCGGAGATCGCCCATCACACGGTGCTCTTCGGGCCGCGCTACCGGGAATTGCTGGCCGACATCTTTGACCGGGGCGTGCTCCCCGACGACTTTTCCCTGTACCTGCATAACCCCTCGCGCACAGACCCGTCCCTCGCCCCACCGGGGCAGGCCGGCTTCTACGCGCTGGCGCCGGTGCCGAACCTCGGCAAGTCGCCGATCGACTGGAGCGTGACCGGCCCGAAGTACCGTGACCGGATCCTGGACGCACTGGAGAAGCACACGCTCCCCGGCCTCCGGGCCAACCTCGTCACGTTGCGCATCTTCACGCCCGCGGATTTCGCGACCGAGCTCAACGCCCACCTGGGATCTGCCTTCTCCCTGGAGCCGCTGCTGACCCAGAGTGCGTTCTTTCGGGTTCACAACCGGGACGACCGGATTCACAATCTGTACTTCGTGGGGGCAGGCACACACCCGGGTGCGGGGATTCCCGGCGTCATCGGTTCCGCCAAGGCCACAGCGGGGCTGATGCTCGCCGATCTCGGAGCAGGTTGAGATGGACGCCGTCGTCAGCAACAGCCGCGACATGATCCGCAGGGGCTCGCGCAGCTTCGCGCTGGCATCGCGCCTGTTCGACACCACTACCCGTGACCACGCCTGGATGCTGTACGCCTGGTGCCGTCACTGCGACGATGAAATTGACGGCCAGGAGCTCGGCATGGCGCGCGCAGCGCCAGTCCCGCACGACAAGGCGGCGAGCCTGGCGAAACTGCGGACGGAGACGCGCCGGGCCCTGGCTGGCGAGGCCGTAACGGAGCCCGCGTTCCAGGCCCTCCAGCGCGTTGCTCGCGGGCACGCTATCCCGGAACGCCACACGCTGGAGCTGCTGGCCGGCTTCGAGATGGACGTGGCGGAGTTTCGCTACCAGACCCTCGACGAGACCCTGCTGTACTGCTACCGGGTGGCGGGCGTGGTTGGCGTGATGATGGCGCTCGTCATGGGCGTGCGCGACCGGCCGGCGCTGCAGCGTGCCGCCGACCTCGGCATCGCTTTCCAGCTCACCAACATCTCCCGGGACGTGCTGGATGACGCGCGCAACGGGCGCTGCTACCTGCCGGCCCAGTGGCTCACCGAGGCAGGGATCCCGGAGGATGGGGTCGCCCGGCCGGAGCATCGCGAGGCAGTGGCCGGCGTCGTCGGGCGGCTGCTCGCGGAGGCAGATCGCTACTACGCCTCGGCTGATTCCGGACTCAAGGCGCTCAGTTTCCGCTCCAGCTGGGCGGTTGCCACTGCGCTCAGCGTGTACCGCGACATCGGCCGCGTGGTGCGGGCCCGGGGCGCCCGGGCCTGGGACACCCGGGCAGTCGTCGGCAAGGTGCGCAAATTTCTCTACCTCGCTGCTGGCGGCCTGCGGGCCCTGCGGGCCGTCACCTGGGACCGCTGGCGGCAGGCGGCGCCCCGGGCCGTCGACCTGTGGGTGGCGCCAGATCCGGTTTCCGGCGACCGGGCCTGAGCATTACCTGCCGCGCGTGTTCCTGTGGAATTGCTGATCGTCCATATCGTTCTGCTCATAGTCGCCCTGCGACTCGGCCTCTACTGCGTGATGCGGTGGCGCCTCCTGTGGCTCAAGCACAAGGTGGCCGGATCGAGGGCCGACGGCCGGGAGCGCTTCTTCCTGTTCGCGTTGCCGGTGCTGGCCCTCGCGATGGCCGCCGGGGTCGTCGCCAGCAGCCTGGCCCTCGCCCGGATGCTGGCTGCCGGCGCTGCCTGAATCAGGCCGGCCCGGCGACACCGTCGCAGGGCACGTAGGCGACGCCCTCCGGCGTCGCCACGGATTCCACGAGGCGCACCCACCCTACCGGCCAGGACAGCGTTTTCCAGGGCAGGCCGGGGCGCACGGCGCGGATGTCCCGCACGAGGGTCACGTGGGGATTCCAGGGGCGTGGCTCCCGGCTGAAGCCGAGCCGGTCGAGCCGCCGCCAGAGTCCGTCGACGAGTTGCTGCGCATCGTCGGGCACATGGGCCGTGCCCGCGACGAGAACCTTCGGCTTCGGCCAGTGCTCGAGGCGGTCGAAGCGGAGCGTCAGGGGCGGCACCGGTCCGCAGAGCGCCTGCAGGGTCGCGACGCGGGCTTCACTCACGGCGCCCAGGAAGGCCGCCGTCACGTGCAGGTTGCCGGCGGGTACCGGCCGGCCCGCCAACGGATAGAGCCGGTTGCGGGCGGATTCCAGCGCCTGACGCAGGGCATCGTTGGGCCAGAAGGCGAGGAACAGGCGCCGCTGCCGCGGGGTCTCAGCCTGTCCTGGAGGGGCGGGCGTGTTCAGGCCGCGACTTCTCTCGCGGCCTGGCCCGGCGTCGGCGGCCTGCGGGCGACGTAGATCATGCCGGCGCTGAAGGCCACGAGGATGGCCGCGTTGACGACGGGAAAGTCGAAGGGCTTCAGCCAGATCTCGGAGTACAGGCCGAAGTGGGACGGCATCTCCACGATGCCCCAGGCGATGACCCCGACGGGGATGCCGTAGCGCACGGCATGACCTACCCGGGGGATCTTCAGCAGTTTCCAGAAGATGTAGCCGAACCACAGGCTCCAGCCGGTGAAGGCCACCATGATCACCGTGTTGCTGAACATGTAGCCGACGTAGAGCCAGAACAGGTAGCAGAACCAGGTGACAAACAGCGTCTCCAGCGCGGTGATCCGGGCGAAGCTGCGGCCGTTGTCCGGGGTGGGCATGCCGGGATTGAAGGCAAGATTCCGGTGAAACCACCGGATCAGGTTGCACTTGGTCTGCCGGTTGAAGATGCCATAGAGCAGGAAGAGGGACAGCATCAGGGGGAGGGTGGCCATGAGCACCGTGGCCCCAGCGAAGATCGGCAGCCCCGTCGGACTCGTGTATTCGGGGATCCGGAACATGTCCGCGTAAAACTCGAAGGTGAACTCGAACCAGCCCACCCAGACCAGCACCGCGCCGAGGAAGCCCATCCAGGTGGCAGTGATTTCCGTCCTCTTAAGGCCGGCCCAGATCAGCCCGGCGCCAATGGCGCCCACGCCGAGGCTGGCGGCTTCCTGGTAGTCGCCGAACACGCCGCGGATGAAGGCCCAGGCGGTGTGACCAAGCCACTGGCTCATGAGGGCGATCGCGAAGGCGATCAGGCCCGGCATCGGCTTGCGGTAGAGGGCGCTGGCCATGGTGTCGTCGACGCTCGCGGCTGTAGCGTAGGGAATCATCCCTGCGCCGCCGAGGCCGAGTCAAGGATGGCGTGGCAGGATCCCGCGTCAGTCCTGGACCAGCCGCCGCCCGAACCAGTGGCTGAGTCCGAGCGCGGCGATGCCGATGCCGAACAGGCTGACGCAGATCGGCACGAGCTGCAGTGCCGGCTCGCTGCGCCAGAATACGCCGCTGTAGGCCTCCAGCGCCCAGGTGTTTGGGGTTACCCAGCCGACCTGCTGCAGCCACTGAGGCATGAAGAAGCGCGGCACCATGCTGCCGCCGACGGCGGACATGATCAGGATGACCACCGTCGGCAGCACCTGCGCCTGGGCCCGGGTCTGGCAGCTGGTGACGAGCAGCAGGCCGAGTCCCGCTGCGAGCACCGCGGAGCTGACGGTGATCATGAGCCAGGGGCCGAAATTTCCAGGCACGTCCACGCCGTACACGAGCCACGCAATGCCGAAAATCAGGCTGGCCTGTACCAGTCCCTGGAGGACCAGGAAGAGGAAGCGTCCGTTGATGACGACCCGGACGCCGCCGGGACCTGCCGCGATCCGGTCGAGGATGCCCGCCTCCTGGTCGTCGAGGATGCCGAGCGCGCTCTGGGCGGCGGCAAACAGCAGGAACATGAAAGCGACAGCCCCGGCGTAGTAAGCCACGTTGTTCAGCGCCGCGTTCTGTCCCGCCACGTTGTCGCGTTCGAGCAGCTCATCGAAGGACCAGCCGCCAGGGCGGTCGCTGACGCCAGCGTCCTTGCGGAGGCCGGCGATGCCCGCGCCGATCTCCGCCTGCTGGGCCGGCGTGAACTCGGTGAATTCGGTGCCGATCAGCTCCGCCACCCGTCCCACGGCCAGGTCCGGCAGTGCAGCGAAGTAGGCGCGCTGCAGCTGACCCGCGAGGACGGTCGCCGTGACGCTGCGGGACGGGTCTACGAGCAGCAGCAGCGGTGGCGCGGCCAGGCCGCTGGCGGTCGCCAGCTGCTCGCCGTCGGCCCGGACGATCAGCCCGACATCCGCCGTGCCCCGGCGGACGAGATCGCGGGCGGCTTCGCGGGTCAGCCCGCCAGTCAGTGAACCGGGCACCGGCCGGATCGTCGGCTCGGCCGTGAGAGCCCGGAGCAGCGCCGTCGAGTCCGCGCTCTGCACCTCGTCGACTATGGCGATGCGCAGCTGCAGCTGATCGCCGGCCGCCGTGGCGAAGATCTCGGCAAAGATCAGGAAGAAAATCACGGGAACCACCAGCGCCATGACAAGCGCGCCCCGGTCCCGGAGCAGCAGCAGGAATGCCGCACGGAGTACGGCCAGGCTCATGGCGAGGCGCTCATGGGGCCGCCATCAGTCGGGCACCGTGCCGGTGAGTTCCACGAACACGCCGTGGAGGCCGGGTTGCCGGACGCGCAGCTCGTCGATGTCGGCGCCGGCAGCAACCAGCTGGCGGCGCAGCTCCGGCAGCTGCTCGAGACCGCCCCGCAGGCGGCCGACCCACAGGCGGGGGTCGTTGGTCGGCGAGAGCAGGGAGGTGCGCAGGGCGTCCCGCAGGTCGGGAGCTGGCTCCGCGGCGAGCATCAGCAGCACCTCCTGGTCGGAGCCGAACAGGCGGCCCACGAGGATCGGAATCGTGTCCGCGGCGCGCACCACGCCGCCGGCGAGGATCGCCACGCGATCCGCCAGCGCCTCGGCCTCCGGCAGGTCATGGGTGGTGAGGATGAGTCCCATGCCCCTGTCCCGCAGCCGCTCGAGGACCCGGTGCACGGACTGGCGCGCCACCGGGTCGAGCCCCACGGTGGGCTCGTCGAGCAGCAGCAGGTCCGGTCCGTGCAGCGTTCCGGCGGCGATGTTGATACGCCGTTGCATGCCGCCGGACAGGGTGTCCACGGGATCGGCTGCGCGCTCGGCGAGCCCCGACCAGGCCAGGGCGTCCGCGACCGCGGGTCCCACCTCGTGCCCGGGCAGGCCCGCCAGCCGGCCGAGGATCTCCAGGTTTGTCCGGACGGGCAGGCGGCCCCACAGGGCGATCGACTGCGGCACGAAGCCCACTCGCCGGCGCACTGCCCGGTCATCGGGGGCGTGGCCGCCGATGGCGATACTGCCGGCATCGAGGCGGACGCGCCCCGCGAGTGCCCGGAGCAGCGTGGTCTTGCCCGCGCCGTTCGGTCCGAGCAGGACGAGCACCTCGCCCTTGTGGGCCGTGAGGTCGGCGCCAGCCAGTGCTGTCCGGTCGGCGAAGCGGCGCAGGGCGCCGCGCACGATCAGAAGCGGTGGTGCTGCGGAATGGGGTGCCACTGGCCCGCCAGACCCGGACCGGCTCAGAGGCCGAAGCGGGTGAACAGGTCGCGCTTCCGCCCGAAAACCCTGGCCCCGACGAACCGGCCGAGCAGCTTGCCGGTGGTCATCCAGGCGATGCGCTCGCCGCTCTTCCGGTTTTCCAGCATCCGCTCGACGAGAAAGGGCGTGGAGGTCTCCACGTAGTCGCAGAGGATATTGAGCACGGGGCGGATCTTCTGCCAGTCCTCCGGGCTCATCTCCTTCTGCTCGTCGAACCAGTTCTCGGTGATCAGCATGCCGGGGCTGATTGCACCGATGATGATCTGGGGATTGGTATTTTCCGCGACGAGGTACTTGGTCAGGAGCCAGTCGGCGGCCTTGGTGGCGCTGTAGACGCCCATGTTGGGCGTCAGGCGCTTGCCGTCGAAACTGCCGCCCAGCATGTTGTAGAGAGCCCCGAAGCCCTGCTTGCGAAAACCGGTGATGGCCACCTGGGAGCCGAACACGCTGCCCTTCAGGTTGCCGTCGACGAGCGTGTGAACCAGGTCCTCGGGGAGTTCGTGCACGGTGAAGCGGGAGGTTGCCCGGCCGGCGTTGTTGATCCAGAAGTCCAGATGGCCGAAGGTCGCCACCGCGAAGTCCCACAACGCCTGCACGTCCGCCTTCACCGTGACGTCGCAGGTTCTGCCGATCACCCGCGCCGGGCTCACGGTGGCCAACTCCGCCACGGCCTTGTCGACGTCGGCCTGCCGGCGGCTGCACACCACCACGTTGTGGCCGCGTTTCAGGAACTCGACGGCGAGCCCGCGGCCGATGCCGCGCGTATTGCCGGTGATGACAACGTTACTCATGACGGCCGTCGGCACTTCAGCCGGATGCCAGCCAGGAAATCCGTGCTGATCCGCGGCCACTCCAGTTTCATCCAGGGGCTGTAGCGGTCCGGCTCCGCGGCGATGGCGCGCGTCAGCTCGTCCGGGGTAATCCAGCGGTGATCCGCAATCTCGGTGGGGTCCACGACCAGCGTGCCGCGGGGATAGCCCGCGTAGACGTGGCACAGCTCGTGCTCCGACCCGACGTCGCCGAAGCGCGCCTGGTAGCGGAACTTGTAGAGGAACTCCACCTGGCACCCGACGTGGAGTTCCTCGCGGACTCGCCGCTGCGCGGCTGCCTCGACTGCCTCGCCCGGACGGGGGTGACTGCAGCAACTGTTGGACCAGTAGCCGGGCCAGAGCATCTTGCCCGGCGCCCGCTGCTGGATGAGCACCGAGCCCTCCGCATCGAACAGGAACACGGAGAAGGCCCGGTGCAGCGTGCCGGCACCGAGGTGGCCCTCGGTCTTTGGCAGGGTGCCGATTTCCCGGTCGGCTTCGTCGACGAGGACCAGCAGGTCCTCACGGACCGGCTCGTTCGGCGGGACAGGCAGGGCACGGCTCATTGCGGCGCTCCGGGTGTCACGAGCAGCGTGCGGAAGCCCAGGCGCTCGATCGCCCGCTGGACCTCGGCTGTCGATGTCGCGTCCTGGCACAGGGCAAGCATCGCGCCCCCGCCACCGCCGCCCGTAAGCTTGGCGCCGGCGGCGCCGGCATCCCGGGCTACGTCGATCAGCCGCTCCAGTTCCGGAGTGGACACCTGCAGCGCGTTCAGCAGGCCCTGGTTGATGTTCATGAGGTCGCCAAGCATCGGAATGTCATTGTCCTGGATTGCGGAGACGGCTTGTAGCACGAGGCTGTCGATGTCATCAAAGATCTTGTCGTACAGCCGCGGATTGCGCTGCCGGGCGTTGGCGACGTTGGCAACCGTCCGGGCCGTCAGGCCCTCGCTGCCGGTCATGCCGACCACGATGGAGAGGGGTTGCGGGATATTGAGCAGTTCGACGAGGGGCGGCGTGCCCCGCCGGTAAACGAGCGGCTTGCCGTAGGTCGCCAGTGTGTTGTCGATGCCACTCGGCTGGCCGTGGGCATTCTGCTCCGACAGGAACGCGAGTTCGTTGACCTCCGCGTCTGACAAGCCAAGCCGGAAATGCAGGTCCAGGGCCCGGACGATGGCCACGGCCAGCGCGGCGGAGCCGCCCAGGCCCATGCCCCGGGGCACATCGGGAAAGACCTCGATGCGGATCGTGCGGTTGCCGAGCCCGAGCTTGTCGAGGATCGCGCCGGCCGCCTGCTCGAAGGAGCGCCGCTGCTCCGGCGGCTTGGCCAGCTGGTACTCCACGCCCCAGCGCGGGATCAGGAGTTCCACGCCCCGGTCGCCGTCCTCGACGACAGCGCGGATTGTCAGCGGAATCGGGCAGGCGATGGCGTGCCGCCCGTGGACCACGGCGTGCTCGCCCAGCAGGATGATCTTGCCGTAGCCGACGCCCACGCCGGCCTCCGGCAGCCGCCGGACGGGCGGCTGGTGCTCGGCTGGCGCGGCCTGGCGCACCTCCTCGAGGATCTGCTGGGCCTTCCAGACCTTGATCTCGCCGCTCTGGAGGACGCGCTCGAGTACCTCGTTGAAGAGATCCGCCGGCGCGCCCGCCGCCTTGACCACGGTGCGCGCGTGCAGGGTCATGTGGCCAGCCTGGATGCCGTCCGTGGCGAGCGCCCTCAGGGCGGCGAAATTCTGGGCGAGGCCGACCGCCGCCATGACCTCGGCAAGCTCCGTTGCCGATTCGACGCCGAGCAGGCGGAGGTTCATTGCCACGCCCGGATTCGACTCGAGCGGTCCCCCGACGATGCCGACCTTCATCGGCATCTCGATACTGCCGCGCAGGTTGCCCGCGTCGTCCTGCCACCAGTCCGACAGTGATCCGTAGCGGCCGTGCCGCGCGGCGTAGGCGTGGGCCCCGGCCTCGATGGCCCGCCAGTCGTTACCGGTGGCGAGTGCCACAGCGTCGACGCCGTTCATGATGCCCTTGTTGTGGGTCGCCGCCCGGTAGGGGTCGGCGTGGGCAAAGTCCGCCGCGATGATCACGCCATCCCGGACCCGCTCGCCCGCATAGCCCTTGCCCGCCAGGTGTGCGACGGGGAGGGTGACTTCCGCCCGCGCCAGGGCCCGGTCGGCGAGATTCGACAGGATGCGCAGGAAGACCTTGCCGTCGGTCAGTTGCTCGATCAGCGAGGCCACGCCCTCGCACATGCCGTTGACCAGGTTGGCGCCCATCGCATCGCAGGTATTCACGAGCAGGTGCACGACCAGCATCTCGCCCGGCGTGGACCGCAGGGGGTACGAGCGCACCTCGAGATCCACCGCGCCGCCGCCCCGGGCGACCATGCGTGGGTGGAAGCTGTTCGCCAGGTCGAGAATCTCGCGCTTGTGCTCGAGCACTGCACCCCGCGCCCGGGCCATGTCGGGCAGTTCCAGCACCTGGATCTGGCCGATGAGCACCGGGTCGGTGGAGCTCGTCACAAAGCCGCCCGACGCCCGGGCAAGCTTCGCTGCGGCGCTGATGGCGGCCACGATGGACGGTTCCTCCACCGCCATCGGCACGACGTATTCCTTGCCGTTAATCATGAAATTGAGACCGAGTCCGACCGGCATGCCAAGCACGCCAATGACGTTCTCAATCATCTTGTCCGCGGCCTGCAGGTCGAGGGTGGTCTCGCCGGCGGACAGCTTGTCGAAGTCGGTATCGCTGAGGAGGCCACGGTCCCGCACGGCGCGGACCCGTTCGGCGACGGACATCTTGTAGAAGTGCGGAATCCGGGAACGGGTCACGGCCGGTACCTGGGGTCTGGAAGGCGCGGAAACCGTAGCAGGAATGCGCAGCTACTGCCACGCCTCCGGAGCGGACTTTGTGCGATCCTAGGGGTATGGAGAAGCCTTGGCTCAGTTCGTACCCGCCCGGTGTTCCCGCTACCATCGATCTCGATCCTTCCGAGTCCGTGGTCGACGTGCTGGACCGCGCCATCGGGCGCTTCGGGAGCCGGCCCGCCTTCAGCAATCTCGGCCAGACGATCACCTTCGACGACCTGGATGTCCTCCACCGGCAGTTCGCCACCTGGCTGCAGAGCCTGCCCGGTGTCGGTCCCGGGGACCGGGTCGCCATCATGCTGCCCAACCTGCTGCAGTACCCCGTGGCCCTGTTCGGCGCCTTCCGCGCGGGCATGGTGGTTGTCAACGTCAACCCGATGTACACCGCCCCCGAACTCGAGCACCAGCTGACCGACAGTGGCGCCACGGTCCTCGTCGTGCTGGCCCAGCGGGCAGGGGTGTTCGCCGAGATCCAGGAGCGGGTCGGCGTCCGGCACGTGCTTGTCACCGGCATCGGCGACCTGCTCGGCTTCCCCCGGGGAGTTGTCGTCAATACCGTCATGCGCTTCGTCCGGCGGATGCCCGCGGCCCGCGTGCCCGGTGCGGTCGACTGGTCCGCGGTGCGCGCTTGTGAGCCGGCGGCGTTCCGCCAGCCGGAGCGGCAGACCGGTGGAGACCTTGCCTGCCTGCAGTACACGGGCGGCACCACGGGCCGCTCGCGCGGCGCCATGCTCAGTCATTCCAACCTGGTGGCGAACATCCGGCAGATCAACATCTGGTTCGAGTCGCTCAGCGTCCCGGGCCAGGAGGTCATGGTGACGCCGCTGCCGCTTTACCACGTGTACGCGCTGATGTGTAACTGCCTGTGCTACGTGGACGTCGGCGGCCACAACATCCTCATCACCGATCCGCGCAACATCAAGAGGCTGATCGCTGAGCTGCGGCGCTGGAAGTTCACGGCAATCACCGGCGTCAACACGCTCTACCAGGCCCTCGTCCAGCACCCCGACATTGGCACCGTCGACTTTTCCGCGTTGAAAGTGGCCTCCGCCGGCGGGATGGCGGTGATGCCCGCCACCGCGAAGCGCTGGCAGGAGATCACCGGGTTGCTGCTCAACGAGGGCTACGGCCTGTCGGAGACGTCACCGGTGGTCACCATCAATCCACTGAACGTGCGGGAATACCGGGGCACGATCGGCTTGCCACTGCCCAGCACCGTCGTCGCGTTGCGCGACGGGGATAGCGACGTCCCGATCGGGCAGCCGGGCGAGATCTGCGTCCAGGGGCCCCAGGTGATGCTCGGCTACTGGAATGACTCGGCGGCGACGGCCAACGCGATGACCAGCGACGGCTACCTGCGGACGGGCGACATCGCGGTGATGGACGAGGCGGGCTTCTTCCGGATCGTCGACCGGAAGAAGGACATGATCGACATGTCGGGACTGAAGGTCTACCCGAACGAGGTCGAGAGCGCGATCACGAACCATCCGGCGGTCATGGAGGCCGCCTGCATCGGCGTCCCCGACAAGCGGACCGGCGAGGCCGTGAAGGTCTTCCTCGTGCTGAAGCCGGGCGAGACACTGACGGCCGACGCGGTCCGCACCTACCTGCGCGACTTCCTCGCGCCCTACAAGATTCCCCGCCACGTCGAGTTTCGCGAGTCCCTGCCGAAGTCCAACGTCGGCAAGATTCTCCGCCGCGAACTCCGCGAGCCCGACGTCGCCTGACGGGCAGTGTCGTCCGTCGTCGCGCCCGCCGCATTGCGCGGGGGCTACTCAGCACTCCGTAGCCCGCGGCCCCCCGGCGGGCAATCCCGTCCGGCTACCGTGAGTACACGGTGTGCGCCGGACGGGACACCCGCCGTGTGTCCGCTACCACCGGGATGAAGATGAGCGGCCAGCGGGCGATGCCTCGCCCGCGCACACCGTGTACTCACGGTAGCGGGCGGGGTCTTCGGCAGATGGTCGCGGGATGCACCACCGTGGGGGCCGCGGGCTACGGAGTGAGGAGAGCCGCGCGGGGCGGAATGACTACGCCTCGCGGGGCCCGAGTCCGCGCCGCTCGTCCAGTGTGCGCGGCGTCAGGGCGCGCTCGGCGGCGGACCAGTGATCCGGGTGGATCCAGGTGGCCGTGAAGCCCTGTTCTTCTGTCGGGGCGAGGCGTTCGTGCAGGGCGCGGCGGGCCTCGAAGGCCAGTGCCTTGTAGGCGCGCAGCACCTGGACTGGCCGTTCGAGCAGGGGCGCGAGCAGGCCGTCGGTGCAGGCGGCGAGGGATTCGCCGGGGGCGCTCACCCGGTTTAGCAGGCCGAGCTGCAGCGCCTCCGGCGCCGGGATGCGCCGCGCTTCGAGCAGCAGCGGCAGTGCCCGGGCCGGGCCGAGCAGGGCGAGCAGGTCGATGCCGCCGCCCCAGGCGGTCGTCACGTTCAACTGGGCCTGCAGGAAGCCGAGCTCCGCCGCCGGCGTGGCCACCCGCAGGTCGCAGGCCAGCGCCAGCTCGGCACCGCCGCCCAGGGCGTGGCCATTGAGTGCCGCCACGACCGGTACCGGAAAGCGCCGCACTGCGTCGAGCGTGGCGCGCACCCGCCGGGACATGGCCCGGGTGTCCGCTTCGCTCCGGATCGTATCCAGCTCGCGGAGGTCACCCCCGGCAGCAAAGCAGCGGTCGCCGGTGGCCGTCAGCACCGCGCACTTCAGCCCGCCGGCGTCGGCGAACCGCGTGAAGGTCTCGCCGAGCAGGTCCAGCAGTTCCAGCGAGAGGGCGTTCCGGCGGTCGGGCCGGTTGATGGTTACCAGCAGCCGGTCGCCGCGCTGCTCGATGAGGAGGATAGCGCTCAAAAAAACAGCCGCATGACGCATTCGGCGACGCAAGCCGGGCGCTGCTGGCCCTCGATCTCCACGGAGTATTCCTCCACGAGCTCCAGGCTGCCCTTGGCCTCCTCGGCGGAGATCAGCTTGCAGTGGGCCCGGATGCGGCTGCCGGCGACGACGGCATTGGGGAAGCGGAGCTTGTTGATGCCGTAATTGATGACCCGCTGCACCCCCGGTGCCAGGGGCTTGCCCGCGTCCACGAGGCCGCGCAGCACAGGATAGAGCGACAGGGTCAGGTACCCGTGGGCAATGGTCTTGCCATAGGGGGATTCAGCGGCGGCGCGTTTCGGGTCCACGTGGATCCACTGGCGGTCGCGGGTGGCGTTGGCGAACCCGTCAATCATGGCCTGGTCGATGGTCAGCCAGTCGCTGGTGTGGATCTCCTGGCCCACGCGGGACTTGAGGGACTCGAGGGCCTCGGCAAGGGCCATGGGATCGTACTCCGCTGGTTGAAGGGTGTTCCGGGGTGTCGCCAAGGATGCTAGCAGAGTCCCGCCGCTCCGGCCCCCGCCGCAAGCGGCCCTGGCCCGGTGGCGCGCCGGCCCGCAATACGGTTGAATAGGGTGGTCGCGCGGGCCGCGCGGTTTCACTTGCCGGGGTGCACGGATGTCCACGGTTCAATCGATCAGCCAGCTTGCAGTCAGTCACGCTGCACGGCGCTGTGCGGGCATCGCCCTGCTGTCTGCCTTCACGCTGTCGGGATGCAATGACAGCGAGACGATCTCGATCCCGTCCTACGACGTGCCGAACTCGGTCGCCATTGCCGACGTGGATGGTGATGGCAATGCCGACCTGGTCGTGGCGCTGACGCAGGTGCTGTACGGCGCGCCCGACCCGGGGCTCGTCTCGGTGCTGCTGCGGGATGACACGGTGCCGGGCAACTTCCGCATCGCCGAGGAGTTACCGGCGGGCTTCAATCCCTCGACCCTGGTGCTGGGTAACCTGGATGCCGGCACCAGCCCCGACATTGCCGTGGCCAACGCCGGCAGCGGGGACGTGAGCGTGCTGCTGCAGGCACCGGCGCCGCCTGGCACCTATCTCGCTCCGGCGGCGGTCGCAACCGGCGGGTCGCCGCTGGACGTGGCCGCGGGTGACATCGACGACGATGGGGCCACCGACCTCGTCATCGCGAGCTTCGAGTCCGGGGGCAGCGCCTTGATCGCGTACCAGAATCCCGCGCAGCCAGGCCAGTTTGCCGCGCCGGTTCACCTGGCGCTGGACCGGCCGGTGACCTCCGTCGCCATCGGCGATATCGACGGCGACGGCCGCGCGGACATCGCCGTGACCGTGCAGGATGCAACCGGCAGCAACGGTGCCGTTGCCGTGTTCCTCCAGGACCCGGTGACTGACCGGCAATTCCTCGCTCCCGTCAGCTTCCCGGCGGGTGCCGAACCCCTCGCGGTAAAGATTGTCGATCTCAATGACGACGGCCGGGCCGATCTCGTGCTGGTCAATGAAGGGCCGGGCTTCGATGGCCAGGGCGTCGCGGGCCTGACCGTGCTGCTCCAGGGAAATATGCCGGCCCTGTCCTTTCTCGCGCCGGTCAGCTACGCGGCAGGCCAGCGCCCGGTACACCTGGCCGTCGGCGACCTCAACGGGGACGATCGTCCCGATATCGTCGTCGCGGACCGTGGCGGCTCCCGCGGCGCGGTCAAGGTGCTGCTCCAGGACCCGGCCGGCGGCGGCGTGTTCCTCAGTGCCACCAGCTACCCTGGGTTCTACGGACCGCTCGGGGTCGCGATCGGCGATCTCAACGGCGACCTGCTGCCGGACATTGCGGCGGCCGACGGGGTCCGGGGCACGGTGCACTACCAGCAGGCCGGCAACCCCGGCCTGTTCGCGGCCGCCGCGGCCGTGGGCCTCCAGTAAATTGCGAAAGGAAACGGCATGACCGGCAACGACCTCGTGCAGCGGCGCTGCAAACCCTGCGAAGGCGGCGTTCCCGCGCTCGCGGCCCCCGCGATCGCCGAGCTGCGCCGCGCGCTCGACCCGGCCTGGGAGCTGTCGGCGGACGGCAAGTGGCTGTTCCGGCGCTTCGAGTTCCCGGGCTTCGGCCGGACGATGGGCTTCGTCAACGCGGTCGCCTGGATCGCCGAGTCGGAGGGGCATCACCCGGACCTGGACGTGGGCTACGGCCGCTGCGTGGTCCGCTGGTCCACCCACGCGGTGGATGGCCTGACGGAGAACGACTTCATCTGCGCCGCGAAGGTCGACAGGCTCATCGAGTAGCCGGATTGGCCTTTGCCCGCACTCGCGCTAGAGTGCCCGGCATTCAGCGCCTTCCCGCATTGGAGAACAGCATGCCCCGTCAAATCCTCGCCGGCCTCCTGCTGGCGTTCGCTGTCGGCACTGCAGCGGCTGCCGCGCCCGGCCCCACTTCGCCCGATCTGAAGTCGCCAGAGGGGCAGCTGCTCGCGTTACGGCGCATCCAGTGTTCGGAAGTCGATGGCAAGCCCGTCACCTATTACTGGAAGGGTGTGGCCTACAGCCGCGTGCCGGGCGAGCCTGATCGCCTGCTCTTCAAGGTGGAGGGCATGAACGTCCGGCACTGCGGGCCGCTGGCCGGCTCGAAGAGCAAGGCGGAGTTCCGGCTGGTCAGCCGCGAGATCCTGCTCTACGAGGATCCCGTCACCGGCGAAGTGCTCCGCACCTGGAACAACCCGTGGACGGGCAAGACCGTCGACGTCGTGCAGGTGGCCAACGATCCGGTGAATGGCAACTACGCACTGCTCGGCCGGGATGGCAAGCCCACCAACCTGCCCTTCGAGGCCATTGGCAACCAGTGGTGGCTGACCACCGGCGTGCCGCTCTTTTACACAAACCCCCTGGGCGGCGACTACCAGCGCTATGTCGGCGGCACCTACCACGCCACCGAGCTGTTCAACTTTTTTGGCGCCGTGGACGACCTCGGCAACCGCCGCAAGGACAGCGCGGAGTCGGCCGTGAGCTGGCAGCGCCTCTCGCTCTGGCTCCCCTGGATGGAGATGGGGGACCGTACGGGCATGCTGTATTTCCACACGGCGGGGCGCAAGCTCGCCAGCCGGGATGACCTGTCGGCCACGATGAAGGCAGAGATCGCCAAGAACTATCCGGAGTACGTCAATCCGCCGCCGCTCGATGACCCGCGGCCCAACGAGACCAGCTGGACCTACTTCAAGAAGGTCATCGACGCGCAGAAGCCTGCTCCCTAGCCGGAGCCGTTGCAGCGACCGACGTCAGTCATGACCGCCATGCCCCGTGAGCTCCCCGTGCGCAACCCGCGCACGGGGGAGCACGACTACCGCATTACTGTCCCGGATGCCGCCGGGCTGGCGGCGCTCGCCGTCCGCCTGCGGGCCGGCCAGCAGGCCTGGGCCGATGCCGGTGTGTCCCGGCGCACTGCAGTGCTGCAGGCCTGGTCGCGGGAGGTGCTCGCGCAGGCGCCGGACGCGCCCGGTTCCGTCCTCGCGGCCCTTGCCGTGGACACGGGCCGCCACCTGCTCGCCGGCAACGAGGTGCGGGCGCTCGGCGGCATGGTCGCCGGCAATGCCGCGATGGCTGCCCACATCCTGGCCGAGGCCCCGGAACGCGCCTCGGTGACGCCGGGCATCGGCATCCGCACCCAGCTGGTGCCCTATGGCCTGGTCGGCGTCATCAGTCCCTGGAATTTTCCGTTCCTCCTGTCGATGCTCGACACCATTCCCGCGCTCCTCGCCGGCTGCGCGGTGCTCGTCAAGCCCAGCGAGGTCACGCCCCGTTTCGTGGTGCCTCTCATGGCGAGCCTCCGGGACTTTCCCGAGCTCGCGTCCGTGCTCGCCTTCGTTACCGGCGACGGGCCGACCGGCGCGGCGCTGATCGAGCAGGTGGATGCCGTCTGCTTCACGGGCAGCGTGGCGACCGGGCGCATGGTGTCCGAGGCCTGCGCCCGGCGTTTCATCCCGGCTTTCCTGGAACTCGGCGGCAAGGATCCGGCAATCGTACTCGGCTCCGCGGAACCCGACCGGGCGGCTGCGCTGGTGCTGCGCGCGTCCGTACAGGCCACCGGCCAGGCCTGCCAGTCCCTGGAGCGGGTCTACGTCCACAAGGACATCGAGGCCGCGTTCACCGCGCGCCTCGTCGCGCGCGCCGAGGCCGTAACGCTCAACTACCCGGACAGCCGCCGTGGCCAGGTCGGCCCGCTGATCTTCGCCCGGCAGGCGGACATCATCGCTGGCCAATTCGAAGATGCGGTGGCGAAGGGTGCGCGCATTCTCACGGGCGGCCGGATCGAGCATCACGGCGGCGGTCTTTGGCTGCGGCCCACGGTCGTGACCGGCGTGACCCACGACATGGCGCTCATGACGGAGGAGACCTTCGGCCCGGTGCTCCCCGTGATGCCGTTCCGGGACACGGCCGAGGCAGTCCGTCTCGCCAACGATTCCATCTATGGCCTGTCGGCGGCGGTATTCGGTGCTGAGGACGAGGCGCTGGCAGTTGCACGCCAGCTGACCGCCGGGGCCGTCAGCATCAACGACGGGGGCCTGACCACCGAGGTCTTCGACGCCGAGAAGAACGCCTTCAACCTGTCCGGGCTTGGCGCGTCCCGGATGGGGCCGTCCGGCCTGCAGCGCTTCCTGCGCAAGAAGGCGCTGCTGATCCAGCACGGCACGCCGAAGGACATGAGCTCGCTCGAGGAAGCCGGGCCCGCCTAGGCTTCAGCCGGAAAACTTTGCCGCCAGGTGCCGGAAGAAGGCGTCGGAGTCTAGTCCGCGGCCGGTCGCCCGGCGGACGATCTCCTCCGCCTCCAGCTGGCAGCCCCAGCGATGGATGTTCACCGCCAGCCACTCCCGCAACGGGCGCAGGTTGCCGCTGGCGAGCTCGGCCTCGAGATCGGCCTGTGCGGCGTAGCTTTCGGCCAGCTGGGCGGCATACAGGTTGCCGAGGGTGTAGGTCGGGAAGTAGCCAATGGCCGCGCCCGCCCAGTGCACGTCCTGGAGACAACCCTCGTTGAGCGTCGTGGGAACGATGCCGAGCCATTTATGGCTGGCGTCGTTCCAGGCGCCCGGCAGGTCCTTCACCGCCAGGTCACCGGACAGCAGCGCCGTCTCCAGCTCGTAGCGCATCAGGATGTGGAGGTTGTAGCTGACCTCGTCGGCTTCCACGCGGACCAGCGTGGGCCGCACGACGTTCACGGCCTGCCGGAAACTGGCCGGGTCGATCGGCGCGGCACCGGCAGGCAGGCTGGCCTGCAGGCGCGGCAGGTAGTGGGTCCAGAACGCCGCGCTGCGCCCCACGTGGTTTTCCCAGAGCCTGGCCTGGGACTCGTGCAGCCCGGTGCTCGGCGCCTCGGCAAGGAGCGTGTCCCGGATGTCGGCCGGAAAGCCCTGGTCGTAGAGCGCGTGCCCGCCCTCGTGGAGCGCGGCGAAGATTGCCGACAGCGGGTTGCCCGGCTGGTAGCGCAGCGTCAGCCGGATGTCGTCCTCGCCAATCATCGTGGTGAAGGGGTGCGTGGACCGGTCGACGCGGCCCCTGACGAAGGAAAAACCCATGTCACCGATCAGTGCGCGGCAGAAGGATTCCTGGGCTGGCTCCGGCAATGCCGGCAGCGGCGCCGGGCCGGAGCGGCGGGTGCGCTCGGCGAGCACCGGCACCAGCTCCCGCAGCCGGTCGCCCAGGTCCCGGAGCAGCGGGTCCAGGCGCGCCCGGGTCATGCCCGGCTCGTACTCGTCGAGCAGTCCGTCGTAGAGATCGCCGCCCCGCTGCAGCGCCCGGGCACGCTCGCGGACCAGGTCGAGCAGTTCCGCGAAGGGGCCGGCGAAGTCGCTGAATTCGCCTGTTTTCCGGGCTTCCTCCCAGGCCGCGAGGCAGAGCGAGCGGGCCTCGGCGAGTGCGCCTACCAGGTCGTGGGGCACGGCCAGCTCGATGCGCCGCGTGCGCTTCAGCTCCGCGAGTTCCGCCTGCCGGAGCGGGTCGTCGCGCGTCAGTTCGCTGACTTCCTCGATGAGGTCACCGAGCGCGTCGTCCACCAGCAGGTCGTGGGCAATCGTCTCGACGGTGCCCATCTGCTGGCCGCGCCGCTCGTGGGCGCCAGTGGGCAGGCCGGTTTCCTCGTCCCAGTCCATCAGGGCGACGACCGCGTCCAGGTCGCGCAGTGCCTGGATCCGATCGGTGAGCCGCTTCACGGCGATGTCCCGGGGAACTGCTGCCCGGATCGGTGCCCGCAGGTCGTCCGGCGGATAACCGATCAGCACCGGCGCGAGGCCGCCGTGCTGGGCCACGTTGACCACTTGCTTCTGGGAAACCCGGCAGAGCATCGCGAGCCCGTGGTCGGTGGGTGTGAAGCCAAGCACCGAGTAGAAGGGCTCGTAGTGCACACGGCCCTCGGCATCGACCACCGGGAACTCCTGGACGGGCAGGTTGGCGACGGCCTGGACGACCCAGGAGCCGGCCGGGTCGTCCTGCACGCGGAGGGCGTCGGCCAGCAGGTTCTCCCACTCGGACTGGGGGGTCAGCGCGCCCATGTGCACGCCTTCGCCGCCGTAGCTGCGGTTTGGCTTCAGCACCAGCTGCTCGCGAAACTCCCGGGCGTACTTCGGCAGGTCCCCGCGACCGTGGGGGAGGGACGTGGTCCGGTTCGACAGGATCCGCGTCCAGAGGATGTGCCGCTGGAAGAGCAGCCGCTCCCGGTTCGTGAAATGCCGGCGCACCAGCTTGTCGTCGGTGAGCAGCTCCCAGCAGCTCTTGTGGTCGAAGTCGCCGCCGGCGGAGGACACCATGCGGTTCTGGCGGAAGAGAGCGCGCATCGCGAGCAGTGGCGAGCCAGTTTCCTTCTCCAGTTCCAGCAGGTCGCGCATCTCGTAGTCCCGGTAGGCCACGTCGATGCAGGTGTCCTGGTACCAGACCTCGTCGCCTTCCAGGCGCAGCTCGGTGGGGTCGGCGTGAACCACGGTGACCCCGTGCCGCTCGCGGAAATAGCGGGCCATGGCGGACTGCTCGTTGGGGCCGTCCATCTCGTACTTGGGTTCGACGAGGCAGATGTTGCGACCGGTGCGCCCGACGGCACGGGCATGGTCGAGCAGGACCTGCAGGAACAGGTCCCGCTGGTCCCGGGGCTGGTCGATGGTGAGGCCGGGGTCGTGGGCGATGATCGTCGGGACGATGTCCCGGACCACGAGCGAGTCCGCCAGGGGCCCGAGCTGGATGCCGCCGACGCCGGACAGGTTGGGCTCCAGGAACTGGAGGGAGTCCTGCCAGCGTGCGCCGGTGAAATCGCAGACGGCGTCGAGGCGGCCGTAGAGCGCGTTCTGGCCGCCCTCCAGGGCGCTCCAGCAGTCCCTGAGCCAGGCCTCCTCGTCGGCGGCGAGCGGCAGGATGGCGCGGACGTCGGGGTCAGAGAAGTAGAGTTCCGGCAGGCGCTTCAGCGCATCGACGATCACCGTGCACACGTTGTGCAGGTAGGTCACCTGCTCCGGCATCACGAGCAGCGGGCGCAGCATGATGCGCACCGGCTCGATTTCGCCGGCGCGCTCGTAAACGACGCCGTTCAGGCGCGCATCGTCAGCCAGGCGGCGGGAAAGCCAGTGCAGCGTGGCATCCGGAATGTGATTCACCGCACGCCGCACCCGGGCATCCAGGGCCGCGCCCGCGAGGCCCAGTTCCTCGGCCGGGCTCAGCATGGTCGGGGCATAGCAGGCACCTGCTTTATCGACTGTTCGGGCACTTGGTCACAGACCCCCGGTCTCGCCGGCACTATGTTCCCTAGCCTACACGGGATCGGGCTCAGGTCCGGGGCGGACGTGGTGCGCGGGGCTTTCAAATCAATACTGCTCGCGGGACTGTCTGCGCTGGCAGGGTCCGTGGCTGCCTTTGCGGGCCAGTCGGTGACCTTCGTCGTGACCGGAGCCGATGCCCGGCCGGCCGCTGGCGTGGTGCTCTATTTTCCCGACGTGCACACGCCTGTGCCGGCAAGTGACGTGGTCATCGACCAGCGCAACGAAGCCTTCATGCCGGCAATTGCCGTCGCCCCGGTCGGTAGCGTGGTGCAGTTCACCAACAGCGACCGTACCAGCCATCACGTGTACTCGTTCTCCCGGCCCAATGCCTTCGCCCTGCCGCTGTACAAGGGCGACGCACGGCTCTCCCAGCGCTTCGCGAGCCCCGGAGTGGTGGTCCTCGGCTGCAACATCCATGACTCGATGCTGGGCTACATCGTGGTCGTCGACTCGACCCGCTCCGGGGTCACCGGTGCGGATGGTCGCCTGACGCTCCCGGACGTACCCGCCGGCCGGCACGCGGTGCGTGCCTGGGCGCCGGGCCTCGATCGGGCGGCACCCCCGGAGGTGGGCCAGGTCGACGTTGGCGCCTCGGCGCCCGCGAGCCTCGCGCTCCGGCTCGGCATCGTGGTCAGTGGACCCGCCCCGCGACAGCGCGGCGCGCTCGTCGGGGGCGACTACTGATGAAACGGTGGAGGGCTCGTGGTCTTCCCGGGCTGGCGCTGGTTCTCGTTGGCGTGCTTCCGGTATCCCGTGCCGATGACCGGCACGTCTTCGAGGGCGCGGTGGATATCAGCGCCATCGCGGTTTCATCGCCGTTCACGAACTGGCTCGACGAAGGGCAGGGCAAGCTGCGTTTCGACGAGGGTGACGGGACGCTGCAGTTCTCCCGCGCCTTCCTGGAGTACCGCGGCCGGATGACCTCGACGGTCGTGGCCCACGCGGTGGCCAACGTGCAGGACGGCAAGGACAAGCTGCTGGATCTCACCGAGGCCTACGTCGAATGGCGGCCAGTTCCCCGCACGGCCTGGCGGCTGCGCAGCCGGATCGGCGCTTTCTATCCGAAGTTGTCGCTGGAGAACGTCGCTGCCGGCTGGACCACTCCCTACGCGCTGTCGGCCTCGGCCATCAACACCTGGATCGGCGAGGAATTGCGGACGAAGGGCGCCGAGCTGCGGCTGAGCCGCACCCTGCCGGACTTGCCCTGGGCGCAGGAATTCGCCGTCGAGGGCGCCATCTTTTACGGAAACGACCCCACGGGTGCACTCCTGAATACCCGGGGCTGGTCCATTGGCGACCGGCAGACCGGCCTGACGAGTTCGCTGACGCTACCGCAGGTGCCGGCGATCGAGCCCTGGATTCCATCGCCGCAGAATCCCGCCGGCTTCCGTCCGTTCCGCGAGATCGACCACAACGCCGGCTTCTACGCGGGCGCCGAGTGGCGGGCGGGCGAGTCCTTGCGGCTGAAGATCGTCCGTTACGATAACCACGGGGATCCGGAAGCACGGGCTGGTGGTGACTACGCATGGGATACGAGCTTCACCCATGTGGGGCTGCAGTTCAGCCTGCCGGGGGACTTCGGCGTCATCGGCCAGTGGATCGACGGCAAGACGCAGATGGGCGAGGACCTCGGTCCCTGGCGGGTGTGGGATTCGGGCTTCGACGCCCGCTTCCTGTTGCTCACCCGCGCCTTCGGCCGGCACCGGATCAGTACGCGCTACGACGATTTCGACGTCCAGCCCGTCAATGACCCCGACAAGTACACGAACCGGGATCGCGGCCACGCCTGGACGGTGAGCTGGCTCTACGACTGGTCAGCACATATCCGGGTAGGGGCGGAGTACCTGGCTATCGCGACGGAGCACTGTGAGACCGTCCAGTGCGCCTGGGTGCTTAACGGCCTGCCCCGGACAAGCCAGCAGAACCAGCTCCAGCTCTCCCTCCGCTGGCAACTCTAAAAAGGTACCTTTTCCAGTACCTTTTTCAGAACATCGAGTTGTTGCCGGGGGTGCCGGAGCCGCCGGTTGGGTTCCGGCTGGGCATGAAGTCGCCGGTGATCATCTGGTCGTAGGCCATGCCGGGACCGATCATCGGGTACACGCAGGCCTCGGGGTCGATGATCACCTCAAGGAATGCGGGGCCCTTGAAGCGGATGAACTCCTCGATGACCCGCGGCACGTCGGCCTTCCGGTCAAGCCGCACGGCGTACTCGAAGCCATCCGCCTGGGCAGCCCGCACGAAGTCCTTCCGGTACAGCGACTTGTCGGTCGCGGACAGGCGCCCCTGGTAATAGAGCTTCTGCCACTGCTTGACCATGCCGTCGCCGAAATTGTTCAGCACGACCACCTTGATGGGCAGCTGGTAGGTCGTCACCGTTTCGAGTTCGCCGAGGTTCATGCGGATGCTGGCATCGCCGTCCACGTCGATGACCAGTTTCTCCGGGTGCGCGAACTGCGCGCCGATCGCCGCCGGCAGTCCGAAGCCCATCGTGCCCATGCTGCCGGAGGTCAACCACAGCCGCGGCTCCCGGAAGTCGAAATACTGGGCCGACCACATCTGGTGCTGGCCGACGCCGGTAGTAATGATCGCCTCTCCCTTCGTGTGCCGGTTGATCTCCTCGATCACGTAGTTCGGCTGGATCAGCGGACTGGCCCGGTCGTAATTCATCGCGTACACGCGCTTCAGCTCGGCCAACTCCCGGTGCCACTCGCTGAAGTCGGTCTGGATCTTGTGGCGGTCGGCCCAGGTAACGAGCTGGCGCAGGTCCCTGTCGAGCACGCCCACGTTGTGCCACTGCACGGCCTTTACTTTGCCGATCTCGCAGGGGTCCACGTCGAAATGGGCGATCTTCTTTGCCCGGGGCGCGAACTTCTCCGGGATCGCGGCCACCCGGTCATCGAAGCGCGAACCGACGGCAATCAGGAAGTCGCAGTCCTCCACCGCGTAATTGGCGGCGGGCGTGCCATGCATGCCGAGCATCTGCAACGAGAGCGCCTCGGTCGTGTCGCAGGCGCCAATGCCCATCAGCGTGGTGGTCACCGGTATCTGGAAGCGCGCGGCGAAGCGCCTCAGCGCGTCGGACGCGTTCGCGCACACCACGCCGCCGCCGGCATATATAAGGGGCCGCTGCGACTCCCGCAGCATGTCGAAGAAGGCCTTGGCGGCGCTGGTCGAGATCTCGCTGGCCACCAGTGCGTCCACGCGCTTGCGGTACGCATCGATCGGCAGCAGGCCGACGCCCTGGAACTCACCGACCCAGTTCTGCACGTCCTTCGGGATGTCGATGACGACCGGGCCGGGGCGGCCCGTCGCGGCGATCTCGAAGGCGGTGCGGATCGTCGCCTCGAGCCGGTCCGGATCAGTGACGAGGAACACGTGTTTCGCCACCGAGCCCATGATCGCGGACACCGGTGCCTCCTGGAACGCGTCCGTGCCGATCACGCCCGTGGGGACCTGGCCGCAGATCACGACGATGGGCACGGAGTCCGCCATGGAATCGCGCACCGGTGTCACGGTGTTCGTGGCTCCGGGGCCGGAGGTGACCATGCAGACGCCAACGCGGCCGCTCGCGCGGGCATAACCTGCCGCCATGAAGCCCGCGCCCTGCTCGTTGGCGGGGACGATCAGCGGTATCGGGGTATTGCCGGCCTCGTCCCGGTGCTCGTCGTTGTAGCGGAACACGGCGTCGTAGGTGGGCAGGATGGCCCCGCCGCTGTAGCCGAAGATCGTCTGCACGCCCATGTCGACCAGGACCTGCACGATCATTTCTGCACCCGTCATGCGCTTGCCGGCGAGCGGGTGGGGGGGTGTTTCGACGGTCTGAACGCGGGGTGTCATGATTTCCAGAATTGCAAGGCGATTTTCCCCGAGTTTCAACGAACTACTCCCGCATTGCAATAGAGTTTGAACTGCGCGAGTATTCCCGATCGCATGCGCCACATCATTTCCATCCTGCTGCAAAACGAGGCCGGCGCCCTGGCGCGGGTCGCGTCCCTGTTCGCCACCCGGGGCTACAACATCGAGTCCCTGAGCGTCGCCCCGACCGATGACCCCCAGGTGTCCCGGCTCACGCTGGTGACCATCGGCTCCGACCAGATCATCGGCCAGATCAACAAGCAGCTTTTAAAGCTGGTGGATGTGGTCAACACCGTGGACCTCACCCTCGGCGACCATATCGAGCGGGAACTGCTGCTGCTGAAGCTCCACATCCACGCCGACGGCCTCGAGCGCATCCGCGAGCTGGCAAAGCAGGAGGGCGCCCGGGTCCTGGACGACGCCGAAACCAGCTACACCCTTGAATTGACGGGGGCCGCCACCCGGATCGACACCTTCATCAACCGGACGGCCGGCCACGCCGACATCCTCGCGGTGGTCCGCAGTGGTCCCCTGGCCGTTGCCCGGGGCGTGCCGGCGATCGCCGCCGTTTCCTGAGCCGGACGCCCATGTCCGAGCCGACCGCCTCCCTCTCGCGGGGGTCCGCATTGCAAGGTGCCGCCCGGCTGGTCCTGAAGATCGGCTCCTCGCTGCTCGTGGACCCGGGCACGGGCAAGCTCAACCGCCCCTGGCTGGAGTCCATCGCCGACGAGCTCGTGCGCCTGCGCCGGCGGGGCCAGCAGGTGCTGGTCGTGTCGTCCGGGGCCATCGCTCTTGGCCGTCCCTATCTCGGGCTGACCCGTGACCACCGGCGGCTGGAGGAGGCCCAGGCCGCCGCCGCGGCAGGCCAGATCCTGCTGGCCCACGCCTGGCAGGACCTCCTCGAGGCGCGCAGCCTCCGTATTGCCCAGGTCCTGCTCACGCTGGACGACACCGAGAACCGCCGCCGCTACCTGAACGCGCGTAACACCCTGGAGACCCTGCTGCGCCTCGAGGCGATCCCCGTGATCAACGAGAACGACACGGTGGCCACCCAGGAGATCCGCTACGGGGACAACGACCGGCTCGGCGCCCGCGTGGCCGAGATGACCAGCTCGGACGTCCTCGTGCTGCTGTCCGACGTGGATGGCCTCTACGACGGGGACCCCACGCTGAATCCCGCCGCCCGCCTGATTCCCGAGGTGCGGGAAATCACGCCGGCGATCGAGTCGCTGGCTGGCGCCTCCGCCACCGAGTTCGGCTCCGGCGGCATGGTCACCAAGCTGATCGCGGCCCGCATCTGCATGAACGCGGGCTGCGCCACCGTCATCGCCAGCGGCAAGCGGCTGCACCCGCTGCAGGCCATCGAGGACGGCGCCAACTGCACCTGGTTCCTGCCGGGGCGCACGCCGCGCCAGGCCCGCAAGCAGTGGATCGCGGGCACCCTCGTGCCGCGGGGTGTGGTCACGGTGGACGAGGGCGCCGAGCGGGCTCTCCGCGCCGGCTCGAGCCTGCTGCCGGTGGGCATCGTCGACATCGCCGGGGATTTCCAGTCCGGCGACGCGGTGACGATCCGCAGCCGGGCCGGGCGGGATCTGGGGCGGGGTCTCGTGGCCTATTCCAGCGAGGAGGCCCGGCGCATCCAGGGGCGGCGCAGCGAGGAGCTGCCGGCCCTCCTCGGGTACAGTGGGCGCGACGAGCTGATCCACCGGGACAACCTGGCACTGCTGGACGCCTGACCATGAACGCCACCCCGCAACGCGCCACCGGCGACGAACTCGCCGCCACCATGACCCGCCTCGGCCGGCAGGCCCGGGAGGCAGCGGGTCAGCTGGCCCGGGTGACCGCGGAGCAGAAGACCCGGGCCCTCAAGGCCGCCGCCGCCGCCATCCGCGCCCACGGGGACGCCATCCTCGCTGCCAACGCGCGCGACATGGAAGGCGCCAGGTCGCGCCAGCTCTCCGGCGCGCTGCTGGACCGCCTGCTGCTCGACCCGAAGCGCGTCGAGGCCATGGCAAAGGGCATCGAGGATGTGGCCGCGCTGCCGGACCCGATCGGCGACGTCATCGCCGATTGGACCCGGCCGAACGGCCTGCGCATCCAGCGGGTGCGTGTGCCGCTCGGGGTGATCGGCATCATTTACGAGAGCCGGCCCAACGTGACCGCGGACGCGGGCGCCCTGTGCCTGAAATCGGGTAACGCGGTGATCCTGCGGGGCGGGTCCGAGAGTTTTCACTCGAGCACGGCGATCCATGCGGCGCTCGTCGAGGGGCTCAAGGCCGGTGGCCTGCCGGAGACCGCCATCCAGATGGTGCCCACCGCGAGCCGCGACGCTGTGGGCTACCTGCTTGGCAGCATGCAGCAGTACGTGGACGTCATCGTGCCCCGGGGCGGCAAGAACCTGATTGCCCGGGTCCAGGCCGACGCGCGCGTGCCGGTGATCGGCCACCTGGAGGGCCTGTGCCACGTCTACGTGCATCGCTCCGCCGACGTGGCGATGGCCCGGGACATCACGCTGAACGCCAAGATGCGCCGCACCGGCATCTGCGGCGCGGCCGAGACACTGCTCATCGACCGGGATTGCCTGGCGACCCACTGGCGGCCGATCGCTGACGCACTCATCGCGGCGGGCTGCGAGCTGCGGGGCGACGCCGAGCTGTGCCGCCTCGATGCCCGGGTGAAGCCGGCCACCGACGACGACTGGCGCACCGAGTACCTGGACGCGATCCTCGCCTGCCGCGTGGTTGCGGACGTGGACGAGGCGATCCGGCACATCGGCACCTACGGCTCCGGGCATACCGAATCCATCATCGCCAGCGACCCGCAGGCGGTGGAGCGCTTCCTGCACGACCTCGACAGCGCGATCCTGCTGCACAACGCGTCTACCCAGTTTGCCGACGGCGGCGAGTTCGGCATGGGCGCGGAAATCGGCATCGCGACGGGTCGCATCCACGCCCGCGGCCCGGTCGGCGCCGAGCAGCTGACCAGCTACAAGTACGTGGTCCACGGCAGCGGCCAGGTCCGTCCCTGACTACCTTTGACCTGATCGTCGTCGGCGGCGGGATCAACGGTGCCGGCATCGCCCGGGACGCGGCCCTCCGGGGCCTCCGCACCTGCCTCCTCGAGCAGGGTGACCTCTGCAACAGCACCACCCGCTGGTCGTCCCGGCTCATACACGGCGGCCTGCGCTATCTCGAGTTCGGTGAGCTCGGCCTGGTGCACGAGTCCCTGCAGGAGCGGGAGAACCTGCTGCGCAACGCTCCGCACCTGGTCCGGCCCCTGCCACTGATGATTCCCGTGTACGAGGACGCCCGCCGCGGCATGAACACGGTGGACTTCGGCCTGTATGTGTACGACCTCCTGTCCATCGGCCGGTCCGTGCCGGGCCACCGGCGGCTGTCCGCCGCCGAGGCCCTGGCCGAGATGCCCGGCCTGCTCGCGGACGGGCTGACCGGCGCCGTCGTCTACTACGACGCGCAGGTCACCTACGTGGAGCGCCTCGTGGTGGAGAACGCGCTGGGCGCTGCCGCCGCCGGCGCCCGCATCGAGACCCACACCGCCGTCGAGAGAGTGCTGCTCGAGCGCAATCACGTCACCGGCGTGGAGGTGCGCAACACGCGCACCGGTGAGCGCTCTACGCGCCACGCCCCGGCAATCATCAATGCGGCGGGACCCTGGGTGGACCGGATCCTCGCCGCCGCGGGCCGGCCCTTGCCGCGCTTTCTCGGCCCCACCAAGGGCACCCACATCGTCGTCGCGCCCTGGTCAGGCGTCGCGGCCACGGCCTGTTACGCCGAGGCGCGCTCGGACGGCCGGCCATTCTTCATCATCCCCTGGAACGGGCTCGTGCTCATCGGCACCACCGATACGCGTTGCGATGACGAGCCGACGACACTCCGGCCGACGGACGAGGAGATCGACTACCTCCTCACCGAGACCCGCCACACGTTCCCCACCAGCGGCCTCACCCGCGGCTCGGTGCTGTACGCCTACTGCGGCGTTCGTCCGCTGCCCCGCCAGGGCCTGCGGGAGACCGGGGCGATCACGCGGCGGCATCTCATCCGGCAACACGGCCGCAGCGCCCGGGGCCTCACCTCCATCATCGGCGGCAAGATCACCACCTACCGGCACCTGGCGGAGGAGGTCCTGGACCAGGTGGCGCCCCGTCTGCACACCGGCGCCCGGTCCTGCACGACGGCCGACGTGCCCCTGCCTGGTGGCGAGGCGGACCGGGAC
>JBBQSA010000010.1:0-75180 GCA_038214295.1 Gammaproteobacteria bacterium | reverse complement strand
CTGGGTGGAATAGCAGGCCTGGCCCAGGAAGCGGCCCCGCTCGTCCTGCACCGCGACGATCGCGCCGGTCGCGAGGCCCTGTGGCAGCCGCGTGTCCGTCCGGTAGATCCACGGGAGCCCGGCGGCCCAGCGGCTCGCGCCGCGGGGCGTGACCGTTACGACCGGCTGCACTGCGGGTTCGGACCGGCCCGGGCTGGCGTTCAGCGGCTCTTCAGCAGATCACGGATCTCCGTGAGCAGCTGCTGGTCCTTGCTGGGCCCCGGGGGCGGGGCGGGCGGTGCCTGCTTCTTCATCTTGTTAATGGCCCGGACCATCATGAAGATGATAAAGGCAAGAATGACGAAGTCGAGGACGGTGTTGGTGAACGCGCCGTACTTCAACACCGGCGCGCCGGCGTCAGTGGCATCCTTGAGCGTGGCGAAGTTGCCGCGGCCCAGGTTGATGAAGAGGTTGCTGAAATCGACCTTGCCCAGCAGCAGGCCGACGACCGGAAGAATGATGTCGTTGGTCAGTGAAGCGACGATCTTGCCGAAGGCTGCGCCGATGATCACGCCGATGGCGAGATCCACGACGCTGCCACGCATGGCAAATTCCTTGAATTCCTTGAGCATGGAAAACTCCATTGCGGCCGTTCGGCCGCGTAGTGAAAGGTGCGCGTAGGGTATGCTCGGCACCAGCAAGCCGCAACCGGAACCCGGCGGAGCGATGCCCATGCAGGACTACGAAAAGCTCGGATCCTTCTACCTCGGTCGCCGCTGGGATCCCGTGGCCGGCAAGTTGCAGGACGACCTCGTCCTTTACGACTCGCCGGACCTAACCACCCACGCGGTGATCATCGGCATGACCGGCAGCGGCAAGACCGGCCTCGGCATCGACCTGCTCGAGGAGGCTGCTCTCGACAAGGTGCCGGTGATCGCGATCGACCCCAAGGGCGACCTCGGCAACCTGCTGCTCACCTTTCCCGGCCTGCTCCCGCAGGACTTTGAGCCCTGGGTGGATCCGCAGGCCGCCGCGGCCGCGGGCCGGAGTACCGCCGAGTTCGCTGCCGACCAGGCGGCGGCCTGGCGCAAGGGTCTCGCGGACTGGGGCCAGGAGCCAGACCGCATCGCCCGGCTGCGGGCCGCCGCGGATTTTGCGATCTACACGCCGGGCAGCACCGCCGGCCTGCCGCTGTCCGTGCTCAGCTCCTTCAACGCGCCGCCGGTCGCCCTGCGGGACGACGCAGACCTGTACCGCCAGCACGTGCAGAGCGTCGTCACCGGCCTGCTCACCCTGGTGGGCGTGGAGGCCGACCCGGTGACGAGCCGCGAGCACATCCTGCTCTCCTACGTGCTGGACCATCAGTGGCAGCAGGGGCGCAGCCTGGACCTCGGCGGCCTGATCGCGGCGATCCAGAATCCGGGCATTGCGCGCATCGGCGTCCTCGACCTCGACACCTTCTACCCCCCAAAGGACCGCTTCGCTCTCGCGCTGCGCCTGAATAATCTCCTCGCGGCCCCGGGCTTCCAGGCCTGGACGCAGGGCGAGCCGCTGAATGCCGGCAAGCTGCTGTTCACGCCGGACGGGAAGCCGCGGGTATCCGTGGTGTCCATCGCCCACCTCGGCGAGGCCGAGCGGATGTTCTTCGTCACCCTGCTCCTCAACGAGATCGTGGCCTGGATGCGCACCCAGCCCGGCACGTCCTCGCTGCGCGCCATCCTGTACATGGACGAGGTCTTCGGCTTCCTGCCGCCGGTTGCCGCGCCACCGTCCAAGGTGCTGCTGCTGACGCTGATGAAGCAGGCCCGGGCCTACGGTGTCGGCGTCGTGCTGGCGACCCAGAACCCGGTCGACCTGGACTACAAGGCGCTGTCCAACGCGGGCACCTGGTTCATCGGCCGGCTGCAGACCGAGCAGGACCGGAACCGGGTCCGCGACGGTCTCCTGGCAGCGGCGCCCACGGACGGCCTCGACGCCGGCAGCCTGGACGCCACGCTGGCGGGCCTCGGCAAGCGCACCTTCCTCCTGCACAACGTCCACGAGAAGGCGCCTGTGCTGCTCCAGAGCCGGTGGGCAATGTCCTACCTGCGCGGCCCCATGACCCGCGACGATATCCGCCGGATGATGGCACCGGCGGCGTCCGGGGCTGACGAGAGCCCGGCGGTCGCCACACCTGCCACGCTGGCAGCCACGCCCGTCGCGTCCGTAACAGCCGGCCAGCGGCCGCTGCTGCCGCCGGCAATCCCCGAGGTCTTCGTCCCCGCCCGGACCGCGCTGGCGGCGGGAGCACGGCTCGTCTACCAGCCGCGCCTTCTCGGCACGGCGCGCGTCGCCTACGTGAGCGCGAAGTACGGTGTCGACGTCAGGCGCGATGTCGCTCTGGCCCTCGACGAGGCGGGCAGCCTCGTCGACTGGCGCAACGCCGAAGCAGTGGTCGTCGATACCGCCGCCCTCGCCGCCAGGCCGGACCCGTCGGCGGCCTTCGCGCCCCTGCCGGCCGGCTTCTCCGACCCGCAGGCCGTCAAGTCGGCGCAGGAGTCCTTCCGCAACTGGCTGCAGAAGGAGCAACCCCTGGTTCTCTGGCGCAACGACGCGCTGGGTATTGTCTCGGGAGCGGACGAGTCCCAGGGCGATTTCCGCGTCCGGCTCCGCCAGCAGGCGCGGGAGGCGCGGGACGAAGACGTGGCGGCGCTACGCCAGAAGTACGCGGCCAGGTTCGCCACGCTCCAGGAGCGGGTGCGCAAGGCCGAGCAGGCCGTGGAGCGCGAACAGCAGCAGGCAACCGGCTCGAAGATCGACGTGGCGGTGTCCGTGGGCACGGCCCTGATCGGCGCACTGCTGGGCCGCAAGACCCTTTCCGCCACGTCGGTCGGGCGCGTGTCCACCGCGGTCCGCAAGGCCGGCAATGCGCAACGCCAGTCCGGCGACGTGGACCGGGCCACGGAAACGGTGGCAAAGCTGCAGGCCGACCAGCAGGACCTGGAGGCGAAGCTTCAGGCCGAGGTAACGGACCTCGAGGGCAGCTTCGCGGCCCGGACGGAGGCCCTGGAGGAGATCAGCGTGCGGCCAAAGGCCACGGACGTCACGGTGCAGTCCTGCGGAATCGGCTGGTTCCCCCCTGCAGCGAGGATGCCCTGGGCAACCTCCGGCCCGCCTGATTGAGAGTCAGCGGCCGAATGGAAAGCCGTACATCACCGACGTACTAAGGACCCACCAGGAATTGGCGAACTGGATGTCGACGAAATCCGCCTGGATGCGCAGGTGGACGCGGTCAGTGCCGCGATAGTCGAACCCGAGGCCCCAGATCAGGTCGTTGCCGTCCGACTTGGTCGGGAACGGGAAGGTCTCGAGGGTGCCGACGCTGTCCCAGCGGATCACGCCAATCTTCCCGAAAGCCGCGAGCTCCGCGTCCAGGGGATAGCGGCCGATGAACGCCAGGTCGTAGCCCGTCGTCTTGACGCTGTAGTTCAGGCTCGGCTGCCCCGACTGGAAGGCCACCTGGTCATTCACGGCGCCAAAGTTGATGTAGCCCAGTTCGAGGCCGGCGTAGTCGCCATAGCGATAGCCGACGAACTGCCGCGTAACGATGCCGGCTGCCTCGAAGTTGCTGCCCACCCCGATCGAGCGGAGTTCCGTCGCGTCCACCGCGAGGGTCGAATAGCCGACGCCCACGCCAGCGTAGATTTCGCTCTCGGCGTGCAGGGCCGGGGCAAGCAATGACAGGAACAACAGGACGGGGAACAGGCGGCTCATCGGGACCTCCGGGCTTTCACCACGCAGAAGCCTAGCAGTTTAGTGGTATCGCGTCCGCGACGATGCCTCTATATTGCGGCCCATGCGCAAATTGTTCTACGGCTGGTACGTGGCCCTGGCCTGCGGCCTCGGGCTCGCCTGCGGCCTGGCCAGCGTGATCACGGCCACGTTCTCGATCTTCCTCGGGCCCCTGCGCAGCGAGTTCGGCTGGACCCAGTCCGAGACCTTCACCGGTCTCCTGCTCGTCACCGCCGCGGTCACCATTGCCGCCCCGTTCATCGGGTCGCTGGTGGACCGCTTCGGGGCGAAGCGCATGATCCTGGCCGGCTTCCTGATGGAGGCGGCCGTGATCGCGTCCTTCTCCACCCAGACGGCGTCGCTTTTCGCCTTCTATGCCCGCTACATCGCCCTCGCCATCCTCGGCCTCGGCACCACCCACGTGGCCTTCCTCCGCGTGATCTCGGTGTGGTTCGACCGGCGGCGGGGGCTGGCCCTCGGTCTCACCCTGGCCGGGCTTGGCGTCGGCGGCATCATCTGGCCCCTCTTGTCCCAGTGGGCGATCACCGCCTACGGCTGGCGCACCGCCTACGTGGTCGTCGCGCTGGCGGTCGCGACCGTCGGTATCCTGTCGATCGGGCTTGTAGTGCGCGATTCCCCGGCATCGATGGGCCTGCTACCGGATGGCGACGCGCAGCCGACTGCGCCCGGGGCGGGCCCGGCCGTGGCCGCCGCCCAGACGGGCTTCACGCTCGCGGAGACCATGCGCCAGGGGCACTTCTGGCTGATGCTCGCCGCATTCCTGCTGATCGGCCTGGTGGTCCAGAGCCTGATCCTGCACCTGGTCCCCATGCTGGTGATGCGCGACGTGGCGCCGATGCGGGCGGCCCAGGCCCAGTCGCTGGTGGCAGCGGCCCTGATCGTCGGGCGGCTCGCCGCCGGCATGCTGATGGACCGCTTCTTTGCTCCGCGGGTCGCGATCGCCTTCCTGGTGGGGCCGATCGTCGGCATCAGCCTGCTGGCCTCAGGGGCCAGCGGCACCGGTGCGTTCCTGGCCGGCATGCTGACTGGCCTTGCCGCCGGCGCCGAAGTGGACGTGACGGCCTTCCTGGCCAGCCGGTACTTCGGTCTCAAGTACTTTAGCCGTACCTACGCCTGGTTCTACAGCGCCTACTCGGCGGGTGCGGGTCTCGGGCCGCTGCTCACGGCCCAGGCCGTGGAGCGCTACGGCGACTACACGGAAATCCTGTATGTGCACGCCGGGCTGCTGATCCTCGCCGCGCTCATGCTGACGCGCCTGAAGCCGTTCCCGAAAGCCTTTCCGGCCTGATCCTCCGCCGCAGGACTCCCCTGCCAAAGACCAGGACCAGGACCAGGACCAGGATCCGGACCAGAAGCCCCGGGTCAGCGGCTGACTGGCCGCTTCTGCAACTTGCGCTGCAGCGTCCGGCGATGAATGCCGAGCGAGCGCGCCGTGGCGGAGATGTTGCCGTTGTTCTCCGTCAGCACGCGCTGGATGTGCTCCCACTCGACGCGCTTCACGGACAGGGGGCGGGCACTCAGCGGCACGGCTCCAGCCGTGGGCGCATCGGGGCCGGTCAGCGCGGCGACAATCGCGTCGATGTCCGCCGGCTTGGTCAGGTACTGGCTGGCGCCCAGCTTCACGGCTTCCACCGCCGTGGCGATGCTGCCGTACCCCGTGAGCACCACCGTGCGCGCAGGCCGCGGCGCCCGGGCCAGCAACGGGATCAGCGACAGGCCGGAACCCGTGCCGATCCGCAGGTCCACGACGGCCAGCTCGGGTGGCGAGGCCTCGATGTGCGCGATGGCCTCCTCGCAGCTCAGGGCGACCGTTACGTCGAAGCCGCGGCGGCGCAGCGCCGTCGCAAGGACGTCGCTGAACACCGGGTCATCTTCAACCACCAGTGTCTTCATACCGATTTCTCCGTTGGCCGGATCAGTGGGAGGCGGAGCAGGACCGTGGTTCCGCCCTCGTCGTTGTTGGCCGCATCGAGGGTGCCACCCGCCTGGGTGACGGCGGCGTGGGACAGGAACAGTCCGAGGCCGAGGCCACCCTCCTTGCTCGACACGCCGAGCCGCTCGAGCGAGCCCGGCTGGCCGGCGTGCAGGCCACCGCCGCGGTCGATGACGGCGATGGTTAGGTCCGTGGCATCCCAGCCGTACTCGACGCGCACCTGCCGCGGTGAGACGTCCACTGCATTGTGCAGGACGTTGAGCAGCGCCTGCCGGACGGTGCGCTCGACGACGATCGCCGGGACGGGACCCGGCGATACCGGCGCCTCGACACGCACGCTGCTGCCCGGGCGCAGCCGGCACACCTCGTCCACAGTCTGCCGGACGAAACTGCGCAGCGAGCGCCGCTCGGCCGACTCGGCGCGCGCCGCGCCCGCCGATGCCGAGATCACCGACAGCGCTTCCTTGCAGCGGGCGATCTGGTCCCGAAGGATGCCGAGGTCCCGGTGCAGGGCAGGGTGGGTGGCAACCGGGTACTCCCGCAGGATCTCCCCGGTGACGACGGCCATGGTCGCGAGCGGGGTGCTCAGTTCATGGGCCGCGCCGGCGGCCAGCGTGGCGACCGCCACCACGCGCTCGTCGCGCAGCGCGGTTTCCCGCAGCCGCGCAAGGTAGCGATCCCGGTCACGGACCGTCTCGGCCATCGCGCCGACGAAGGTGGCGATCAGCGCGCTCAGCATCACGAACCCCAGCCACATGCCGGCGGCGTGCAGGTCCATGGCCGACTTGCTGTACCGGATAATGAATTCGGGCACCTCGACCCGCCAGATCATCAGCATCGTGTAGCTGCACGCGCTGATGCCGGCGACCACCCACGTGTAGCGCTGGGGCAGCGCCGCGGCCGAGATCGCCATCGGCAGCAGGAAGAAGAACACGAAGGGATTCGACGCGCCGCCGGAGTAGTAGAGGATGCTGGTCAGGGCGAACAGGTCCACCAGCAACTGGATGAAGAACTCGCGATCGGTGACGGGCTCCGCCGCCTTGTGCCGAACCCACACCCAGAAATTGAATATCACCAGCAAGGCCACGATCATGCCCATCTGCAGCACGGGGATCGGCAGGTGGTAGATCTGCCGGGCGAACAGCATCGCCAGCGCCGTTCCCGGTACCGCGATCATCCGGATCCAGATCAGCCGCCGCACATTGAGCAGGGCCGGCGGCCCCGACGAGGCGGGCGTGGCCAGTGGCGGCAGCGCGGCGGTCACAGCGTTCATGCGAGTTGTCCGGGTACCTGGCAGATCCCGATTCTAGGCGGCCTGCGCGGCCCGGGTCTGCAGAGATGGCGTCCCGCGTCACTTGCGGCGCGGCAAGTTGTCGCAGTTCCGGCCGGCGAAACCGGCCGCGGTTCAGGCGGTTGCAGCCGGCACCAGGGGCAGGTCGAGGAGCGCGCGGAGGCCCGGCTGGTTGTCCTCCAGGCGCAGGCTGCCGCCGTGGAGCCGGGCAACGGCGGCCGCCAGGTTCAGGCCGAGACCGGAGCCGTCCCGGGGCGGCGCGTTGCTCAGGCGCACGAAAGGCTCCACCGCCCGGGTGCGCTCGTCCTCGGGGATACCAGGCCCCGAGTCTGCAACCGAAATGATCAGCCGCCCGTCTGCCTGGTGCGTGCGGAGTTCGACGCCGCCACCCGCCGGCGTGAACTTGAGCGCGTTGTCGAGCAGGTTGACGACCGCCTGGGCCAGCAGCTGCCGGTGTCCCATGACCTGGCTGCCCGGTGCGCAATGGACGGACAGCTCCACGCCCTGCTCTTCCGCCTGGGGCTGATAAAGCTCGCCCAGCTCATCCAGCATGGTGTCCAGCGCGACAGGCGCAGGCCGCGCCCCCACGGTGCCGCTCTCGGCCTCCGCGATCTGCAGCAGCGCGGTCAGAACCCGCTGCATGTGGTCCACGTCGCGCAGCAGGAGTTCCAGCGCCTCCTGCTCGCCGGCCCCTTCGCCGGCCCCGTTCGCGACCCTGGCGCCGGTGGCACCGAGCGCCTGCTCGATGCGCAGGCGCATCCGGTGCATCGGGCTCCGCAGGTCGTGGGCCGCGCTGTGCAGCGAGGTGCGCAGGATCTCGGTAGTGCGAGCGAGCCGGGCAAGGAGCGCGTTCACTTCCACAGCCAGGGCGTCGAACTCGTCGTCGGCACCCGCGAGCGGCAGGCGCCCGGCGAGATTGCCGCCCACGATTTCCTTGCAGCTGCGGCTGACCTCCTCGACCCGCGCCAGGATGCGCTGGCTCTGCCGATAACCGATGCCAAGGGCCAGCAGGGTCACGCACAGGGTGCCGATGATCGCGGCGACGGCAAAACGCTGGCTGAGTTCCCGGCGGTCGCTCAAGTCCGTGCCGACCAGGAGGCGCAGGCCCTTGGCCGGCTGCAGCACCATGGCCCGCACCGGCCGGCCGGTCTCGCGACCGCCCTCCCGCAGCTCGATCTCGAATTCCACCCAGGGGCCGTCGCGGCCGCGCATGGCCGGCCAGGCCGGCAGGTTCCCGGCGAGGACGAAGCCCTCGTTGTCGGTCAGCAGGTAAACCGCGTTGATGCGGCTGAAGGTACGGGCGCGCAGGTCCAGCTCGCCGATGACGCCACGCACGCCCGCACGGCCGTAGGCCTCGAGCAGGCTCAGCGCGTCGCGCTCGATGACGGTATCCACCTCGGTGTTGATGAAGCGCGTCGTAAACAGGTAGATCACGAACACGAGCACGACGAGCGCGGCGGCGAAACTGGCCGCATAGACTACCGAGAGGCGCAGCGCCGAGGTGCGCACGCTAGTCGGCCCGCACCGTGTAGCCGGCGCCCCGGACGGTGTGGATCAGCGGCTTGTCGAAGCCCTTGTCGACTGCCTGCCGCAGGCGGCTCAGGTGCACGTCGATCACGTTGGTCTGGGGGTCGAAATGCAGGTCCCAGACTCCCTCGAGGAGCATGGTGCGGGTCACCACCTGCCCCGCCCGGCGCAGCAGGTATTCGAACAGCTTGAACTCCCGCGCCGTCAGTTCGATCCGCCGGCCGGCCCGGGTCACCGTCCGGGCGAGCACGTCCATTTCCAGGTCGGCGAGGCGCAGCTTCATCTCCGGACCGGGCGCCACCTGTCCCCGGCGCAGCAGCGCCTCGATGCGGGCGAGCAGCTCGGACAGGGCAAAGGGCTTGGTCAGGTAGTCGTCGCCGCCGGCCCGCAGCCCCTCCACCCGGTGATCCACGGAACCCAGGGCGGACAGGATCAGGACCGGCGTGCGATTGCCCTGCTTGCGCAGGACCTCGATGATCGTCAGGCCATCCAGGTGAGGCAGCATCCGGTCCGCCACGATACCGTCGTACTGGTTCTCCGTCGCCTGGAAGAGCCCCTCGCGGCCGTCGGCCGCATGATCAACGCGGTAACCGGCCTCGGTCAGCGCCTTGACGAGGTAGCCGGCCGCGTCCCGGTCGTCTTCGATCAGCAACAGCTGCATGCGGCTCAAACCCCCCTGAAATCGAGTATCTGCCCGGCCAATCTAGCCGAGTCGCCGTTGAAATGGTGGTTGCCCGGCAGGGCAACGCTGCGGCAGAGCGCCGCCGGCAGGGAGATTACCCGGAGCCAGCAGTGCATCGGTGCTTGTCTCCTGCTCACCGGGCCGCCAGCAGGCCGGTTACGCCACCCGCGATCAGTGTCGCCACATCCAGCAGGATCCGGGGCAGGGCAAGGCCACCGGGCGAAGCCAGGTAGCGCGGCTGCCACTCGGGCAGGAACTTGGCCTTGTAGCGGCGCAGTCCGCTGAAATTGTAGAAGTGCTCGCCGTAGCGGAAGACGAGATTGCCCACCCGGTGCCAGGCAGGCGCCAGCGGATGACGCTCGAGGCCGGACAGCGGCGCCATGCCAAGGCTGAAATAGCGGTAGCCCTGCTCGTGCCCCCAGAGCAGCAACTCGGTGAACAGGTAGTCCATCGTGCCGTGGGGTGCATCGAGCCCGAAGCGCATCAGGTCCACGGACAGCTCCTCCCGTCCGGCGCTTCCCCAGAGGTTGGCGAAAGCCACCGGCGTGCCGTGGCGGCGAACGATCGCGACCGGGAAGTTGACCAGGTAGGCCGCGGAGAAGGCGCCGATGGAAAAGCCCTTCTCGCGGGCCGACTTTTCGTCGAGCCAGTGATCCGAGATGGCGCGCAGCGCCGGCAGCAGCGCGGCCACCCCTTCGCGTGGCACGATCTCGAAGGTAATGCCATCCCTCTCGGCACGCCGGCGGGCGGAGCGCAGCTCGGCCCTCGGCCGCCCTTCCAGCGAGAAGTCCGCGAGAGGGATGAGCGCCTCCTCGCCGAGCTTGATCAGCGCGAGACCCAGGTCCAGGTAGAGCGGCAGGCTGTCCGCACCCACCTCGTAGAAGACCACGCGACCGCCGTGCTCGTCGACCAGTTCCCGGTAATGCCAGAGGAGGTCTTCCCAGCGCGCGCGAGGTCCCACCGGATCGCCCAGTGCAATCCAGCTGCGGCCGGTGATCCGGTACATCAGGAAAGCGTCACCCTCCGGCGCGAACAGCAGGTGCTTGTCGCCGGCCAGCGCCACGTTGGCCAGCGCCGACGGGCTTTCCAGGATAATTGCGCGGGCCCGGTCGAGCTCCGCGGCGTCCGGCAGTGCCGGCTCCGGCTGTGCAGGCCGGAGCAGCTCCGCGAGCAGCACGCCGGCGGCAAGCACGGCCACGACCAGGCTTGCACGCAGCATCCGCGGCGCGTCGCCGTCGGCGGCAAAGGTCCACCAGAGGTCGTGGGAATAGGGCACCTGGCGCTGCGCCAGGAGCCCGATCCAGGTGGCGGTGCCAATGACGACGGCGAGGCTGATCGCCCAGCCCGGACTGAAGCGCTCCTGCCACAGGGAGGCGCGGCGCTGGAACTGGCCCCTGCCCAGCCACAGGCACAGCAGCACAACGGCAAGCATGCTCGCTTCCTCGTAGTCGAGGCCCTTGAGCAGTGACGCGCCGACGCCGACGGCCAGCAGGATCATCGTCAGCTGGTAGGCTGCGTTCACTTTCTCGAAGAGGGCCCGGGCCAGCACGAGCAGGCCGAGCCCGGCGACGCTGCCGACGAGATGGGAGGATTCCAGCACGGTCAGGGGCAACACGTCGCCGAGCAGGGCCAGCCGGGCGTCGAGACCGGGGGTCGCGCCGGAGACCAGCAGCACCACGCCCGCGAAAAACACCAGGCTGCCGAGAAGCTGCGGCACCAGCCGCTGGGCCAGGTGCAGCGTCCGCGCCACCCGTCGCCGGTGACCCGGCCACTGGCGGGGCCACCACTCGGGCAACTGCTCCGCCAGTTCCAGGGCGGCCATCAGCAACGCTGCCGCAAACAGCGGCAGCAGGTAATAGATGGCCCGGTAGGCCAGCAGCGCGCCCAGCAGGCTCGGTGTGTCGCTGTGGGGCACCGTCAGCAGGAGCATGGCCTCGAGCACGCCGACGCCGCCGGGCACGTGGCTGATGAGGCTCACGACGATAGCGGCAGCGTACACGCCGGCGAAGGCCGGGAAGGACATGTGCGCGGATTCCGGCAACAGCACCCAGAGCGCGGCCGCCGACAGCAGCAGGTCCGCCAGGCCCGCGCCGAGCTGCGGAATGGCCAGCCGGGCGCCCGGCGGCTCGACGCGCCAGCTCCACAGCTCGAGCGGCGCCCTGGAGGCGGCGGCCCAGACCACGTAAGCCGCCACCGCACCGAGAATGCCGATGCCGGCCGCCAGCGCCCAGCCGGGGTAGAGACGCAGTGCGGTACCCGTGGCCTCGGGCGCGACCACCAGCGCGAGGCCGCCCAGCAGGGCAATGCCGACGCCGGAGGTCACCGCAGTGAACCCCGCCACCCGCGCCACATCGAGGCCTGCGAGGCCGGAGGGCGCGTACAGCCGGTAGCGCACGGCAGCGCCGGTCAGCGCGGCGAGGCTGAAGCTGTGGCCGAAGGCGTAGGCGATGAAGGAAGTCACGGCCGTGCGCCGGTAAGGCAGTTTCCTGCCCACGTACCTGAGGCCGAGGACGTCGTAGGCCGTCAGCACCCAGTAGCTGCACGCGGTCAGGGCGAAGGACCACCAGAGGCTCGCCGCGGGCATCGCGCGCAGGGCATGCAGCACGTCCTGGAGGTGGTACTGGCGCAGTTCGCGATCGAGTATCGCCACCACGACCACTACAGCTGCGAGCGTGAGCGCCGGGACGAGCCACCGGCGACCCGGCGGACTCGTGTCGTCAATGGCCGCAGCCTCGGTATTCATGATCCGGCTCTGGAGGACTCGGGCCAGCCCGGGTTGGACTGGCCCTCGCGCACAGCATAGCGGGAAGCCGGACGGTGCGCGGTCGGGTCAGAAAATGCCGGCCGGGCAACCAGGTCACCCGGCCGGCGCGCCCTCGCGACTGACTGGTGGATCGATCAGCCCGTGATGGTGAGCGGCAGGAACAGCCGGGCCTCGTCTCGCTGGATGAGCAGTGGGACCGGCTCGCCTTTCGGCAGCTTCCGGGCCAGGCCGGCGAGGTCCTGCGGACTGCCGACCGGCCGCCCGCCGACCTGGAGAATGATGTCGCCGGCGCTCACGCCGGCCCGTGCCGCCGGCCCGGCAGCGACGGCCACCACGAGCACGCCACCGGACTCGATACCGGCCTGCTCCCGCTGCTCGGGTGTCAGATCCGCCACCTGCACGTTCAGGATACCGGGCTTCTGGTCTCCGCCGGCATTGGCGGCAACCACCTCGCTATCCGCCGGCTTCAGCTGCGCGACGGTGACGTTGATCGCCCGGGGATTCTTGTCACGCCAGACACTCAGCTCGACCAGGGTGCCGGGCCTGGTCTCGCCCACCAGCGGGGGCAGGTCGGCGGACTGGGTAATGGACCGGCCGTTGAATGCAAGGATGACATCGCCCGGCTTGAGTCCCGCCTTGCCGGCCGGACCGGCGGGATCCACCTGGCCGACGAGCGCGCCGGCGGGCTTGTCCAGCCCGAAGGACTTCGCGAGATCCCCGTTGACGCTCTGGATACCCACGCCCAGCCAGCCCCGCTCGACGCGGCCATTGGCCGCCAGCTGCTGCGCGACGCTCTTCGCGGTGTTCACCGGGATGGCAAACGACAGGCCCATGTAGCCGCCACTGCGGCTGTAGATCTGGGAGTTGATGCCGACGACCTCGCCCCGGGTGTTGAACAGCGGGCCGCCCGAGTTACCGGGGTTGACGGCGACATCGGTCTGGATGAACGGCACGTAGTTACCGTCCGGCAGGCTGCGTCCCAGGGCGCTGACGATGCCCTGGGTCGCCGTGTGCTCGAGGCCGAACGGCGACCCGATCGCCAGCACCCAGTCGCCCACCTCGAGCTGCGAGGAATCTCCCAGCGTGACCGTCGGGAGGCCCTTGGCGTCGATCTTCAGCAGCGCGACATCGCTGGCCTTGTCGAGGCCGATGACCTTGGCCGGCTTCTCGGTGTTGTCGGCGAGCTTGACCAGGATCTCGTCGGCGCCGTCGACCACGTGGGCGTTGGTGAGGATCTCGCCGTCAGCTGAAATGATGAAGCCGGAGCCCAGCGAATTGGCTTCCCGGGGCTGGGGCATGGGCTGGGGCATGGGGCCAGGCCTGCCACGCTGCCCGGGCATGCCGCGGAACTGTCGGAAGAATTCCTCGAAGCCGGGCGGGAGGCCCTGCATCGCCTCGCCCTGGCGCAACTGCTGGGTCGTGCTGATGTTCACCACGCTCGCCTGGTTGCGCTTGATGATGGCCTTGAAGTCCGGGAGACCTGCCGGCACGGGCAAGGGCCCCACCGCGCCTGGTGAAGCTGGGGCCGGCGCCATGGCCGGGCTCTCCGGCGTGGCAGAACTGGCCGGCGTGGCAGCACTGGCCGGCGTGGCGGAACTGGCCGGCGTCGACTTGCCGACGAGGACGGTGGCCGCCACCAGCAGCAGCACGGCGCTGGCGGCGACTGTCAGTGAAGTGCGTGTCGACATTGTGTGCGAGTCCTGATTGAGGGGTCAGCAGGTTAAGGGGTCAGCAGGACTGCCTGGCGGAAGAGGGGTTGCAAGCTTGCATGATCGCCGCGGATCTGGGGGGACAGGGGGATGGGCCCCGCGGGTGATCCTGCTCGCTTGCCTTCGCCGTGGGCAGTCCTGCCTTCTCCTGTTACGTGGGTTGCTTACGCGATCCGTCCTCGTGGTACCGGCAGGCGGCGGGGCAGCGTCGACTGGATCAACGCGGAGGGACCTGACCCAGTCCCCGCTTTGTCCGCCCGCCCGCCGGTACCACGTCCCGGATCGTCCCGTCACGTCTGTGCCTGTCGAGGGGGTGACTCACCAGGGCACGCGGCAATAGTGGGCCGCGCCCCATCGCGGGAGCGTTGCGTACAACTTAAGATTTCTTAATTCGCGGGCGGCGGCGGATCGGGGCTGAGCGTGGCGAAGCGGTCCCGCCAGGCCCCCGGCGCAAGGCCGGCGTCATTGACCAGCTCGAAAGTGGCCCGCCGGGCCCCCGGCTGGCGGAGCGCCTCGATAAGGACGAGGGCCAGGTCGTCCCGCGACAGGGTGCTGCGCACCAACGGCCGCCAGACATCCCCCTGCTCGAAGCGCAGGCCTTTTTGCCCGGCGGGGTCGTTCACAAGGCCGCCCGGCCGGACGATGGTGTAGTCGAGCCCGCTGGCGCGCAGGTACTGCTCGCCCTGGTAGCGCCAGCCGAGCGCGCCCTTCGTCGCCTTGTTGAACGGGTGGGCCGGATCGGTCACGCCGATGGCAGTGAGCAGGACGAAGCGCTGCACCTTCTCCCGGACAGCGGCATCCACCAGGTGCCGCACGCCACCGTAGTCGACGAACTCGGCAGTGTTGTCGCCCGTTACCTGGTTGGCGCCAATCACGCTGATCACGAGATCCACACCGCGCATCGCCCGGGCAACCTGCGCCGGATCGCGCACGTCGCACTCCACCCAGTCGATACCTGCGAACTCCTGGCCGAGGCGCTTCTCCGCCTCGACACGGCTGCGGGTCATCGCGCGGAAGCGCAGGCCGTCCTCGCGGAGATGCCGGAGCACGTACTGCCCCGCCCGGCCCGACCCGCCGGCAACGAGAATGGTCTTGCCACGGAGGACGTCGGCGCGTCCCGGACCTTCCTGACCAAGCGGGCCCTGACCAGACTGGCCAAGACCAGACTGGCCCAGACCGGCGCAACCGCTCACGAGGCTGCCAGCCACGATGGCCAGCAGCAGCAGGCGGCGGCCCACGCTCAACCCCTGAACACCGCGATGCCGGCGAGGGACCGGAATGGCGCCGTGAAGCCGGTATCCATCTGCTGCACGATTTTCCCTTCCTTCAGGTCGATGCGCGCGGCGACCCCGGTCCAGACGTTGGCGGCGAGAGCGTAGCGCGTGTCGACGTCCGGCGTGACCTGGGCCCAGCCGTAGCCGGGCAACGGGATGTGCTGGAGCACCTTGCCGGCCTCGTCGTAGACCGCGAGCCCGTCAGCAACCGTGCACAGCAGCCGGCCGTCCGGCAGGTAGGCGACAGCGATGAACCAGCGCTTGTCGGTCCGGTCGTACGGGTCGGCGTCCGGATACCCGGCGAGATCCGGCAGCTGCCGACGGGTCCGGATGTCATAGCGCATCAGGCGGCGCGAGGTCTCGGTCGTGTAGGTAATGAACTCGCCGGACGGGTGCAGGGTTGAATGGGTCACGCCCTTGAAGCGCGTCGGTTCCGGGGCGTACTCGGTCGGGTACTCGTCCAGCAGGTTGAGATCGGGGCTGTACTTGTAAATGTGGCCGGCGCCGAGCGTGCCGTCGGCGAGGAGTTTCGCGCTGGTGCCCTTCCAGATCTCCTTGCCGATGAAGTACTCGCCGAAATAGTGATTGCCCGCCTTGTCCCAGCTCACGCTGCCGAAGGCCCGGCCCATGTCCCTGGGCGGTAGTTCCTTTGCGTCCGGCGTGGCCCGGACAGCGATGTGGTCGTGGCAGTCGAAGCCCCAGAGGGTGCCGTCGGGCGCAACGGTGCAGCCGACGATGAAGTAGCGGGTGCCGGTGGTGTACCAGGTGCCCTTGGCGATCCAGTTCCGGTCGAACTGCAGGATCCGCCCCTCCCCCATGTGGTCGTCATTGGGGTTGTTGAGGTAGGTACACCCCAGGAAAATGTCGCCCTTTTCAAAGGGCTTGAGCGTGGAGGTCTTCTGCGCAGGCTGCTGCATGGCGGGACTCCGAATGACGTGACTGCCCCGCATTCTAGCCCTCTCCGACCAGCCTCCGGGCCAGCCCAAGAGCGGTTCCGTAGTCCGCGGCAAAGGAAATCCGGCCGACAACGGGCTGGAACTTCATACCCTCCAGCACCTCGCGGGGCTGGGACTGGAGACCGGATATGACCAGGTGGATCTGCCGCTTCGCGCAGCGCTCGGCAAGTCCCTTCAATGCGTGGACGCCGCTGGCATCGATCATCGGCACGAGGCGCGTGCGCAGGATGAAGACCTTCGGCGCCCTCGCAAACTGGTCGAGCACGTCGTCCAGCCGGCTTGCCACACCAAAGAACAGCGGCCCGTTGATCTGGAAAGCCTCGACCCCGGGCGGCAGCCGCAGGCGCTGGTCCTTGTCGGGATCCGGCAGGACGTCGTCGTCGGCCTCATCGAGCAGGTGCGAGCCACTGCCGATTTCGACGACGCGGGCCATGCGGTCCATGAACAGCAGGGCCGCGAGAACGACACCCACCTCGATGGCGAGGGTCAGGTCCGCGAACACGGTCAGGCCGAAGGTGACAAGGAGCACCAGCGAATCGCCACGGGGCGCGGCCAGCATGTGCCGGAAGCGCTCGTGCTCGCTCATGTTGAAGGCCACGACGGTCAGCACGGCCGCGAGCGATGCCAGCGGCACGTAGCGCACCAGTGGCCCCGCCACCAGCAGGAAGACCAGCAGGAAGACCGCGTGGAGCATCCCCGCCACCGGCGACACGGCTCCCGCCCGCACGTTGGTGGCGGTCCGGGCGATCGCACCGGTCGCAGGCAACCCGCCGAAGAGCGCGGACGCGACGTTGGCGACGCCCTGTGCGACCAGCTCGGTGTTGGACCGGTGCCGCCGGCCCGTCATGCCATCCGCCACAACGGCGGACAGCAGCGACTCCACGCCGGCGAGAAACGCGATCGTGAAAGCGTCCGGCAGCAGGGCCCGGAGCCGCTCGAACGTTATTGCCGGCAGCCCCGGTGCGGGCAGCGAATCAGGCAACGCTCCGAAGCGCGAGCCGATCGTCTCGACTGGCAGGTGCAGGAAATGCACGACCAGGACACCGGCGATGACGACGATCAGGAAGCCGGGCGACTTCGGCGCCAGCCGGCGAAGCAGGCCGATGGCCAGGACAGACAGGAGCGCCAGCCCCAGGGCCCAGGCATTCAACTGCGGCAACCCGGCGCCAATCGTGGAGATCTTGGCGAGGAATTCCGCCGGCACTTTCCGGAGACCAAGGCCGAGCAGGTCCGGCAGCTGGCTGGAGAAGATGATCACTGCGATGCCCGCCGTGAAGCCGGTGATCAGCGGCTGGGGCATGTACTTCATCAAGGCACCCACCCGGAGCAGCCCGGCCACGATCAGGATCACGCCCGCCATGCACGTGGCCAGCACGAGGCCGTCGTAGCCCTGCCGCAGGATGATCGCGTACACGATCGGGATGAAGGCGCCGGTGGGCCCGCCGATCTGGACGCGGGAACCGCCGAGTGCCGAGATCAGGAAGCCGCCAATGACCGCCGTCAGCAGGCCCTTTTCCGGCGTGGTGCCGCTCGCGATGGCGAGGGCGATGGCGAGCGGCAGGGCGACAATCGCCACCGTGAGCCCGGCCACGGTGTCGCGCCGGAAGGCATCGAGGGTATAGCCCTCGCGGAAGGTCGTCAGCAGCTTGGGCTCGAAGACCGGAATGACGACCGCTCCCGGGTGCCGGTCAGGGTTCAGAGTTCAGAGCCGGCGCCGGGGTTCACCGGCTCACCCGCCTCGACGCTGGCTGCTGCTGCACGCCCTGGCTCTGCAGGTAGTCGTCGTACGCGCCGTGGAAGTCGACGATCCCGTCAGCCTTCATCTCGATCACGCGCGTCGCCAGTGACGCCACGAATTCCCGGTCGTGGCTCACGAAGATCAGCGTGCCGGGATAGTTGTCCAGCGCCAGGTTGAGCGCCTCGATGGATTCCATGTCCAGGTGGTTGGTGGGCTCGTCCATGATGAGTACGTTCGGCTTCATGAGCATCATCTTGCCGAACAGCAGCCGGCCTTCCTCGCCGCCGGAAATAACCTTGACCGACTTCCGGCTCTCATCCTTCGAGAACAGCATGCGGCCGAGCGTTGCCCGCAGCGCCTGCTCGTCGTCGGTCTTCTGCTGCCACTGGCGGATCCAGTCGAACAGCGTGAGGTCAGTGGCGAAGTCGTCCGAACGGTCCTGGGGGACGTAGCCCGTCGTCACATTCTCCGACCACTTGACCATGCCCTCGTCCGGCGCCAGCTCCTGCACCAGGCACTTCAGCAGCGTGGTCTTGCCAACGCCATTCGCGCCGATGATGGCGATCCGCTCACCAACCTCGACCTTCAGGTCAAGGTTCGTGAACAGCGGTGTGGCGTCGTAGCCCTTGGCCAGACCCTCCACTTCCAGTGCCAGCCGGTACAGCTTCCGGACCTGGTCAAAGCGAATGAACGGGCTCACACGGCTGGACGGCTTCATCTCGACCACCTCGATCTTCTCGATCTGGCGGGCCCGGGACGTGGCCTGCCGCGCCTTGGACGCGTTGGCGGAGAAGCGGCTGACGAAGGTCTGCAGCTCGGCGATCTGGGCCTTCTTCTTGGCATTGTCAGCCTGCAGGCGCTCACGCGCCACGGTGGACGCGATCATGTACTGGTCGTAGTTGCCCGGGTAGACGCGCAATTCACCGTAGTCCAGGTCGGCCATGTGGGTGCAGACGCTGTTCAGGAAGTGCCGGTCGTGGGAAATGATCAGCATCGTGCAGTCCCGGGAGTTCAGCAGCTCCTCGACCCAGCGGATGGAATTGATGTCCAGGTTGTTGGTGGGCTCGTCGAGCAGCAACACATCCGGATTGCCGAACAGCGCCTGGGCCAGCAGCACACGCAGCTTCCAGCCGGGCGCCACCTCGCTCATCAGCCCCGTATCCAGCTCAGCCGGGATGCCGACACCGCGGAGCAGCTCGCTGGCGCGGGACTCGGCCGTGTAGCCGTCGAGTTCAGCAAACTGGGTTTCGAGGTCGGCAACCCGCATGCCGTCCTCTTCGCTCATCTCAGGCAGAGCGTAGATCCGGTCCCGCTCCTGCTTGATGGTCCAGAGCTCGGCGTGACCCATGATCACCGTGTCGATGACGGGGTATTCCTCGAAGGCAAACTGGTCCTGGCGCAGCTTGCCGAGGCGGACACCAGCGTCGAGCGCCACGTTGCCCGACGTGGGCACGAGGTCGCCGCCGAGGATCTTCATGAAGGTGGACTTGCCGCAGCCATTGGCGCCGATAAGCCCGTAGCGGTTGCCGCCCCCGAACTTGGCCGAGACGTTCTCGAACAGGGGCTTGGCACCAAATTGCATGGTGATGTTGGCAGTGGTGATCAAGGGGGCATCCTGGTGTTGGGAGGACGCAGATGCTGCGGTCCGCTAAGGTTCATTATACGGGTACCGTGGCCGCATGGCCGGGCCGGGCGCTCCTACCGCAGCGGCATCACGTCGCAAGCCACGCTGATCCGCTCCCCCGGCTGGGCAAAGGGCAGCGTGCGGTGCCAGTACCAGGACGGAAAGAGCACGAGCCGGCCGGGCGCCGCGCGGATACGGCGCCGTTCCGGCGCAACGCGGGCCGTCACCCGCGGCGGCGGCTCGCCGAACTCCAGTGCGCCGTCGTCGCCGAGGCCCTGCGGCGTCTCCACATAGTAGACACCGCTCAGCCAGGCGAGCGGGTGCAGGTGGGGCAGCTGGTGGCCGCCGGGCGCGAGCACCGTGCCCCAGATCCGCAGCGTCCAGCGCTCTGCCGCCCAGGCCATGACCGGGTGCCCACCGAAGCCCTCGCTCCCGAGCTCGGTGATCACGCTCTGCAGCTCCGCATTCAACGCATCCCGGAACGCGGCCAGCACGGGTGACGAATCCGGATCGAGCTCGCCAGTCTGGGCACCGCCCCGAGTGGCCTTGCTGAGCGGACTCTTGAGCAGAGAGGGCTCGGCGCGCAGCAGGGCGCCGAGCTGCGAGTTGAAGTCCGCGAGGCTGGCGTAGCCGCGCGGCACGGGCAGGTCCCGGATCCGCACGAGCCGCTGCAGGTCGACGAGCTGCCGGGCTGCGTCGCCCTGGCCGGCGTCCCGCAGTGCCACGCCGCGGGACGCGAGCACCAGCCGCTCGCCCGCGTGGCGCCGCAGGAACTCTCCGCTCAACTGGAGTGCGCCGTCACACCGGCCGGCAGCAGCGAGCAGCGTGGTGAGGTCGGCGACCGCCCGTGCGTTGTTCGGGTTCACGCGCACCGCGGCTTCGAGCACGGCGACCGCCTGGTTCGTCTGGCCGAGTTGCTGGAAGGCAAGGCCCAGGTTGATCAGTGCCATGTCGTCGGGACCCGCCGCGAGGGCGGCTTCCAGCACCGGCACCGCCTCGGCATAGCGGCCCAGTCCCACCAGCACCGCGCCGCGGGTGGTGAGCAGCTCGGTGCAACCCGGCGCCGCGGCGAGCGCGGCGTCGCACTCGGCCAGCCCCTCGTCACCACGCCCGGCCTCCACCAGCGTGGTCGCCAGGTTGCAGCGGACTTCCACGTCGTCGGGGTCCAGTTCAAGCACTCGCCGGTGGCAGTCGATGGAGGCCCGCACATGCCCCCGGTACTGGAGCAGCGCCCCCAGGTTGGCCAGCGCCTTGCGGGAATCCGGGTCCCGGGCGAGGGCCTTGCGCAGCGCAGCTTCAGCCAGTTGCAGGTAGCCGCTGGCAAGATAACTCAGGCCGAGTTCGGCAGCGGGTTCCGGGTCGGCGGGTGCCGCGTCCACGGCCTTGCGGAGCAGCTTCAGGGAGAGTTCGAGATCCCCGGTGTCACGCGCGAGGATGCCCCGCAGGCGGAGTGCATGGGCGTTGCCCGGCTCGGCGCGGAGAGCAGCGGCGTACTGCTCGTCGGCCTCCGCAGCACGGCCCGCCCGGTGCAACGCCATGGCCTGGCGCAGCAGATCGGCTCCGGAATTTTGCGGGGCACTACTCATCGGGCGGCGAGTATAAGCGCCCTCGCCAGCTGCCACCCTGCCCGCTCGGACCAGATCAGTGGCGAATCACCCTCCGGCGCCTTTGGCCTGCCCGTGCCGGCCCTACGCCTTCAGCCACTTCTGCTTCGCGCCGAACCCCAGCTTCCACAACCAGGTCTCGGTGTAGAGGATCCGGTCCGGCACCACCTTCAGCACCTGCCGCTCGAAGGGCTTGCTGGTATCCATGGCGAGGTCACTGACCCACTCGTGCCAGCGAAAAACCTTCATCCCCCGCTCCCAGCCGGGCGCGTGGGGCTCGATGATGTGGGCTGTGCCGAAGACCTGGGCGCCCCTGGCACTGTGCCAGCCGTGGTAGGCGCCGTGGACAGCCACCGATATCCGGGGATCGCGCTGCAGAGCCTTGAGCTTCGGCGTGCCAGGGTCGGGCAGCATGTACAGGTCGAGGCCATCCGCGTAGTACTCGATGGGGCTCGCGATGGGCTGGCCCTTCGCGTTGACCGTCGCCATCACGCACATGTTGGTGGTGCCGAACAGCTGCTGGATGCGGTCCTCCAGTTGCTCCCGGGGCAACTCGGTCAGGGGCCAGGGTGGTTCGACCCAGCGGTATGCGGTACTCATGGGTAGCTCTCCGGTTTGCAGACCGTCCGGCTGAACGGCGGTGCTATAGTCTAACGATGCACGCACCCAGCCGCTCCCGATTGCTCGCGATCGCGCTGCTCGTCCATTATTCGCTTCTGCTCCCGCCGGTTGCGACCGCGGCAGACACGGCCCCCAGCCGTTCGCTCAGCACCCACGAGCACGGCACGGCCACGCTCGGGATCGCCGTGGACGGCGAGAGCGTCACCCTCGAACTGGATGGGCCGGCCGGCAATTTTGTCGGCTTCGAACACAGGCCCGCCAACCCGGAGCAGACGGCAGCGCTGGCCCGCACGCTCAACCTGCTGCGTAACGGAGCCAGCCTTTTCCTGATGCCGCCCGGTGCCCGGTGCCGGCTGCAATCCGCGGCGGTCTCGCCGCCGGAGTATGGCGCCGACGGCCACGCGAACCTCGATGCCTTCTGGGAATTCCGCTGCGGCAGCCCGGCTGCGCTGAACTGGATCGAGGCCCGGTTGTTCACGGCTTTTCCCGGCACCGAGAAAGTCGCGGTGAGCATCGTGGCCGCCGCCGGCCAGAAGGCAGTGGTGCTGACGCCCGGCACCACGAGGGTGCTGCTGCCCCGATGAATGCTCTCGAGCTCCGGGACGTTACCTTCGGGTGGCGGCCCGGCAAGCTGCTTCTGCAGATCGACGCGCTGGACGTGGCGTCGGGAGGCCGGTTGTTTATCAGCGGGCCGAGTGGCAGCGGCAAGAGCACCCTCCTCGGCCTGATGGGCGGCGTGCTCACCCCGACCTCGGGCACCGTCCGGGTGCTCGGCGAGTCGCTGGGTGAACTCGGCGCCGCGCGGCGCGACGCGCTGCGTGTCGACCGCATCGGCTTCATCTTCCAGATGTTCAACCTGCTGCCCTACCTGTCGGTGCGAGACAACGTCACCCTGCCCTGTCGTTTCTCGGCCCGGCGCCGGGAGCGCGCCTTGGCCGGTGGCGCGGACGTGGAGACGGAGGCGGAGCGGCTGCTCGGCCGGCTCGGCCTGGCGGATTCCGAACTGCTGGGGCGCCGCGTCACCGAACTCAGCATCGGCCAGCAGCAGCGGGTCGCCGCGGCCCGCGCCCTCATTGGCAAGCCGGACCTCGTGATCGCGGATGAGCCCACATCGTCGCTGGACGCCGATGCGCGCGGCGAGTTCCTCGACCTGCTGATGAGCGAGTGCCGGTCGGCGGGCAGCGCGATCGTCTTCGTCAGCCACGACCAGTCCCTGGCCCGGCACTTCGACCGGCAGCTGGCGCTCGGCGAACTGAACCGGGCACGCCGGCGGAGCGCCGCGTGAGCGGCGCCGGCACGGTAGTCAGCCTGGCCGCTCACAGCCTGTGGAACCGACGGGTCACCGCGCTCCTCACGATCTTCTCGATCGCCGTCAGCGTCACGCTGCTGCTCGGTGTCGAACGGGTCCGCACCGAGGCGCGGGCCAGTTTCGCCAACACCATATCCGGCACGGACCTGATCGTCGGCGCCCGCAGCGGCGACCTGAACCTGCTGCTCTACGCCGTGTTCCGGATCGGCAACGCCACCAACAACATCACCTGGCAGACCTACCAGGACCTGGCCTCGCGGCGGGAAGTGGCCTGGACGATCCCGATTTCACTGGGCGACTCCCACCGGGGCTTCCGGGTCATGGGCACTACCGCCGCCTACTACGAGCACTATCGCTTCGCCCGGGACCGGGGCCTGGAGTTCGCGGTGGGCCGGCCCGTGCAGGACCTGTTCGACGCGGTGATCGGCGCCGACGTGGCCCGCCAGCTGGGCTACCAGGTGGGGCAGCGCGTGGTGATTGCCCACGGCCTGGGCGCGGTCAGCTTCATGAAACACGACGACAAGCCCTTCGTCGTGAGCGGGATCCTGAAGAAGACCGGCACACCGGTGGACCGCACGATTCACGTGAGTCTCGAGGCCATCGAAGCGATGCACATGGACTGGCAAAGCGGCACCCGGCAGCGGGGTGCGGAGACGACGCCGGAACAGGTGCGCCAGGCAGACCTCACCCCGAAGGCCATCACGGCGGTTCTCGTGGGCCTGAAGTCCCGGGCCGCGGCCTTCCGCCTGCAGCGGGCGATCAACGAGTACCCGCAGGAACCCCTCTCGGCGGTATTGCCCGGCGTGGCCCTGCAGCAACTCTGGGACCTGGTGGGCGTGGTCGAGATCGCCCTGCTGGCGGTCAGCGGCTGCGTCGTGCTGGGAGGGCTGCTCGGCATGCTCACGGCGATCCTGACGAGCCTGAACGAACGCCGCCGGGAAATGGCAATCCTGCGCTCGGTGGGCGCCCGTCCCTGGCACATCTTCGCGCTGCTGGTCAGCGAGGCAGGGCTACTGGCGCTTGCCGGTGTGCTGCTCGGCTTCGCCGCTCTCTATGGCCTGCTCGCGAGCCTGGCGCCCCTGATCGAGGACCGGTTTGGAATCTTTGTGGCCATTCAGCTGCCGGGCGCTTACGATCTCGCCATTGCCGGGATCGTGGTCGGCGCGGCGCTGCTGATGGGGCTGCTGCCCGCGTGGCGGGCCTACCGTAGCGCCCTCGCCGATGGCCTGACGATCCGGCTCTAGGCCCCTGCAAACTGACGCCCGCTCCTTAGAACCTGGAACACCTTGAATGAAGACCCTCGTTGCAGCCCTCGGCCTCTGCACACTGCTCGCCACGTCGAGCCTGCTGGCCGCGAACCCCGCGGCAAGGGACCTCACGTGGGACGAACTTGTGCCGCCCGCCGGTCAGACGCCTCCGCCGATGCCGGGCAAGGCCGCCGCAGCCAAGACAACGGCGGACCCGGCCAAGCCCGCCTACGTGCCGCTCTACACCTACAACCCGGTGGCGTCCCTGGATGGCAAGTACGTGAAGCTGCCGGGCTACATCGTGCCACTGGAGTCCGACGCGGGCGGGATGCTGGACGAGTTCCTGCTGGTGCCCTACTACGGCGCCTGTATCCACGTGCCGCCGCCACCACCCAACCAGATCGTCTACGTGAAGCTCAAGAAGCCCTTCAATCTCAAGTCCATGGCGGACCCGTACACGATTACCGGCACCATAACCACCAAGCCCTGGACGGGCGACGTCGCGGACAGCGACTACGTGATGGCGGGGGACAAAGTCGAGCTTGTCGAGTGGAAGGACTGAGCGCGGCTCAGGCCCCCTCAGGGCTGTTCGCGGTGGAAGGACTGAGCGCTCCCATCACGGGGACGCCTGGTGTGCCTCGCTGCGCCCGATGAGTGCCCGGAGGGACCGGGTGACGTCGTCCTCGGTGAGCGCCAACTCCAGCAACTGGCGGTAATCCTGCAGCAGCGTTTGCGGCCATAGCGGCCGCAGCGCGTCCAGCGCCGGGGCCAGCGGCGGCGCGTCCGGGATGGCGGTGCACTCGACGCCCGGCAGTGCGAGCCGGTATGTGAGCCGCGTGCGCACGCACTTCTCACAGTAGCCACAGTTCCCGTCGGCCCGCGCCCCGGGGTAGCACACGCGCAATTCCCGGTGGACCAGCGGCTCATCCCGCATCGCGCGCAGCTTCCCGGCCCGCGACGTTTCCAGGCCGAAGTGAATCATGCGCACGCGCTCGTCGCCCCAGCGCCAGTCCAGGTCCGGGTGGCTGCCCCAGGGCATCAGGTTCTCCCGGGGATAGGACGAGGAGACGATGAACTGCGACGCACTCTCCCGCAGCAGGTGGGCCGCGGCGGCCAGCACCGCACCGTGGTACCGGGGCCAGCGAAGCCGGCCGAGCACCGGATGATCCCGGAGATTGGTGGCGATCGTGATGCTGCTGATACCCCGCCCGGCGGCGATACGCCGGAATGCGGCGCTCATCGCCGCTGCTGTGTCCGCGCTGCCCAGGCGCACGTCGAAGCCGTGCACGAAGACCAGCAGGCTGATGGCCGGGTTGTGGGTGAGCGAATAGAAGGAGTCGATGCCGCCGCTGAAGAACAGCGCAGTTCGTCCGGGTTGCTCCGGGCCGGGAGGCGTCCCGGACGCCGGACCTGATGCAGGCAGCTCGCAGCGAAGCGGCCTGTGGCCCCACCAGGAACCCATCAGTGCTGTGGCGCCGTCCAGATTGCCGAGAAAGGCCGCTCCGGGAACCTCGCTGGTATAGCGGAGCGGCTGCTCCTTCAGCATGCACGGGTACGCGAGCAGGCAGCTGGCGGCCTCGGGACCCGGCGTCAGGGCCACGTCCCGGGAGGCGAACCACAGCGCCTCGCCGTCCACGTCGAGGACGAGACCCGGGCCGTGGCCTGGCACGGTCTCCCGGCGCCAGGCGGGCAGGTCCAAGGGCAGGACGTCGATACCCTCCACGGCGGTCAACATGCAGGCACTACTTTCTAGAGGTTGAACTCGGCGACGCCCGCGAGGCTTCGCTGCGGCTTTGCCAGCCCGGTATCGATCTGCCCGACGATCTGCCCGCTGTCGAGGTCCACCTTCGACATCACTCCCGTGAATATATTGGTGACGAACGCGTGGCGGTCGTCGGCGGATGCCGTGATCATCGCGTAGCCGTAGGCGTCCAGCGGCAGGGTGCGCAATGATGCGCCAGCCCGGTCGATAAAGTCGATGAAGCTGCCCCGGAGCAGCAGCAGCGTGCCATCCTTCCGGTAGGCCACGCCCGTAGTCCACTTCTGCCGGTACTCGTCGCCACCCGGGTAGGTCACCAGGTCCGGCAGCTGCTTGTCGTGGCGCAGGTCGAAGCGCAACACCCGCATGCCGAGATCAGTGATATAGGTGATGAACTCGCCCCCGGGTTCCAGCACCGAGTGGGTCACACCGTGGAACCCGGTAAGGGACTCCGCCGTGTCGTTGGCGTACTCCGCTACCTTCTGAAAGGCCGCGTCGAAGCCCGCGATGCGCCCGTAGCCCACTACGTCGGTCCCCGGCAGCACGCGCATGTCGCCGCCGGTGTAGGGCCAGTTGCCCTTCAGGTACTCGCAGAGGATTACGCCCCCGTCAGCCGGGAAGCAGACGCTGCCCCAGCCCCGGTCCCCGAAGTCCACCGGGGGCAACTGCTTGCCGTCGGGGCCCACCCGGACCACGGCGTGGGAGAAGGGATCGAAGCCCCACAGCACACCGTCCGGGCCGAAGCGCAGGTTGACGACGAGGTGGGTTGTGCCCTCGGTGTAGAGCGTGCCCTTCGGCACCATGTGCCGGTCGTACTGCAGGATCCGGCCCTCGCCTGCATGGTCATCGCCCGGCACGTTCATCAGGTAGGTGCAGCCGAGGAAGATATCGCCCGCGGCAAACCGCTTCATCGTGGAAGTCTTGGTCACAGAACAATCTCCGGGAAACGGCAGACAGTCGGACGCAGCGCGTTTTAGCCCCCGTCAGGCGTGTTCGCGGCGGCGAGGAGGTCGTCCACCTCGATTTCCGCGGCCAGCCAGTCGCCCAGTTCGCTTCCCGCGACAAATCCCCGCTGCTCGGCGCGGAAATACGCGGCCTCGGCGATCATCCGGTAACGATCTTCACCCGCCCAGGCTTTGTCGCTGATAACGGTTTCGGCCCGCGCGGCTGGCCGCGCCCGTGCCGTAGTTGCTGTTACTGCTGTGGCCATGATGGTCTACCTCCAAACGTGATGGTGTGTGGACAGGCCTCTGTGTGTCGCAGGTATCAGCCGGGTAGTCGCGAACGCATCTTGGAAACGGGGGACCGGTAGCCCACCGGTTTCACGACGAACAGGTCGCATTCCACCCGGTCGATGATTCGTTCGGCCGTGGTGCCGATGAAAGGTTCCCCGGGACGGCTGCGGGAGACCGCGCCAAGGAGCAGGACGTCGGCGCCACTCTTCGCGACCACTTCGGGAAGCACCCGGGTGGTGGGGCCGGGAATCACGTAGCGGCGGGCCGGGGGCACGGCATGCCGGGCCGCCAGGCGCTCAACGGCATCGATGCAGCTGTCGTCGGGATCGTCCGCGTGAACGACGCTGATGGTGCCGCCAAAATTCCCGGTCAGGCGATGAGCGGCCTCCATGAGCCGGGTATCGAGCCGGGACCGGCGGGCCTGGACATGCCGGGGATCCACGGCGACCAGCAGCTTCGGTCGGGCCGGAAGACTGGCACCGCGCACCAGCCACAGCGGGCACGGGCAGCTGCGGATCAGCTCCCAGTCAGTGTTCGACAGGATCCAGCGAGCCAGCCGTCCATGGTGGCCGCCCTCTGCCACCAGCAGGTCCGGCTTGGCGTCCATGACATGCCGTACTACCGCCTCGTGCTGCGGGTGATCCCACTCGACGACGCAGCGGACCCGGAGGGCGCGCCCGCCTTTCCGGCGGCGCAAAGCCGCGGCCTCTTTTTCCAGCATGCGGCGGCGGTCCCGCAGGGCGGCTGCGATGAGTTCCCGGGCCGAGATCCCGGCCACATCGGCCATGGGCTGGGGCAGCACGAAGGTGTTCAGCAGGGTCAGGTTGGCGCCACAACGCCGGGCGAGAGCCGCTGCCTTTTGCAGCGCCGGGTGGCTCTTCTCGAAGGGATCCACCACTACTGCAATGGAGCGCCACGGACTGGTGGGCATAGAGCGGTTCCTCCTGTGTCTGTCGCTGCCTGGCCCTATCTCTGGATGGACTGCAGGTGATCCACCAGCTTGTCGATCAGGCCCTGGGCAGTGGCCCGTGCCGGTTGATCCGATGGCACCTGCGCCTCGAGTTCGTAGCCCCAGACCGGCATGGGCCGGTTGCCGTGGGCCGGCAGTACGGCGCGGCCATCGATGATTTCCCGGACGCGATCGCCGGGGAAACGGCCCCCGGAACGCTTCGCGAGCTGGGTCAGGTCCGGGATCGCCACCTTCAGTGAGTCCGCGACAGGTCCGTCGCCGTAGCCGGAGGGCCCGTGACAGCTCGCGCAGAAGCGCTGGAAGAGCTGCGCGCCGCTGTAACCCTTGAACGGCTCCAGTTCCCCGGCGAGCAGGCCCGGGGAAACCACCAGCAACGCCGCGCCGACGATCAATCGCATGCCACGCACCTCCCTGTATCTGGTCACAGTAACCCGGCCCCGGCTCCCGCCGAGTCCGGACTACTACCTATTGCCTGCCAGAGGCCGTGTCGTCCGGAGGCTCAGGCAGCCGGAGCACGGCCATCCATGTGTCGGCACATGACAGACAACTTAACCAAAGCTATTAAGCGGCACGAATAAAGCTCTGATTTCGCGTCAGACGGCTGCTGGACCCACCCCTGCATCGCTGGTGACGGTGCGGGATTGCCGGGCCAATCCGGCACTAAACATAACTCAAAGGCACACCGAAACCTACCCGCGCGGCTCTGGCAGGCGCCCGGCTTGCGGTGTATTGTTTAAAGCGTCTCGCGCCTCCGAAGAACAAATATGGAGCGACGACGCGAGTCACTCAGGGACGATGATGAACCTTGATGCTTCGGCGGCCAGGATGGCCGTTCGGGCAGTTCATTCTGAACATCTGGGGAACGCGGGCATGGGTACTTCACTCGGGAATCTGGTCAGGGCTATCCTGTTTTCAGTGGTAGCTCTGGCGGCAAGCCAGGCCCAGGCAGCCATCACCCTCTCCATAGAAATGAATCCCAACCCGGTTCGCCCGGGAGAAGTGCTCGTCGCGGAACTGACCGTTGCGAACAATGGCGGCGCGCCGGTCAACACGGTGACGCTACAGGCCACCATCCCGGCCGGCGTCAGCTCCTTCACCGCGGCCTACATCACCGGTGGCGCCACCTGCACCATCGTCGTGAATAACGGCCTGTGCGATCCGGGCGAGATCGCCAACTGGACCCTGGGTACGATTCCCGCAGGCGGGTCGGTGACGGTGTCCCTGCCGCTGTTCGTCGCGGCGGCAACCGCCGCGGGGACCACGATCACCCTGCCGGGCACCGCGTTCGTTAACGCGGTCAGCACGGCCACTACCAATGCATCCGCGGTCGTCAGCACCACCAACGCGCTGTCGCTGTCGGTGGACGAGGACAAGGACCGGGTCGTCCCCGGGGAGCAGCTGACCTACACGCTCGTCTACGGCAACCGCGCGGCAAGCAGCAGTGTGACCGGCACGACGCTCAGCTTCCCGATCCCCGCGGGCACGACATTCGTGTCCGCCACCGGCGGTGGAACCTTCTCAGCGGGCAGCGTGAACTGGACGCTCGGCAGCCTGCCGGCAACCCAGTCAAGCCGGCAGCAGGTCGTGGTTTCAGTAAACGGCGGCCTGGCGGCGGGATCGGTGCTGTCGGTTGATGCCGCGACGATAACGGGGTCCGGCGGCGTGCCGGAGAGCGCCTCGGCAACCGCTGTAACCCGGGTGGCTGCCAGCGCGCCGCTGGTGCTGGCCGTCGAGTTCAACCCCGATCCGGTCCGCCCCAACGAACAGGGCGTCGCCCAACTGACTGTCAGCAACCGGGGCGGCGTGGCCCTGACGGGCGTGGTGCTGCAGGCGCGGGTGCCGGCTGCGCTTACAAGTTTCGGTGTCACGTACGCGACGGGTGGTGCCACCTGCATCGTTGCGTTCAACGATGGCCTGTGCAACTCAATCGAACTGATGAACTGGGCTCTCGGCACTCTGCCGGCTGGTGGAAGCATCACGGTCTCGATCCCGGTGTTCGTACCCTCGGCGGCAATTGCGGGGCGCCTGATCAATCTGGAGACACTGGCGAACGACGACAGCAACAACCGGGCTGTTATTGGCAGCACTGTCGCCATTGACTCGGACGCCCCGCTTTCCCTGGCGGTGGACGAGGACAAGGACCGGGTGACGCCCGGCGAACTGCTGACCTATACGCTCACCTACGGCAACCGGGCGGCAAGCATCAGCATCACGGGAACCGCACTCAGCTTCCCGGTGCCAGCCGGAACCACGTTTGTGTCTGCCAGCGGCGGCGGGACCCTCTCTGGCAGTAACGTGAGCTGGGTGCTCGGCAGCCTGCCGGCGACCCAGTCCGGCCGTCAGCAGGTGGTGGTTTCGGTGAACGGCGGCCTGACGGCGGGTTCCGTTCTTCCCGTGAACGGCGCGGTTATTGCTGGCCAGAACAGCAGCCTGATTGAGGAGTCAACGCGGGCCACGGCTGTCACTCGGGTGGCAAGCAGTGCACCGCTCGTGCTGGCCGTGGAGGTAAACCCCGATCCGGTGCGACCCAACGAACAGGGCATCGCGCAACTCACCGTCAGCAACCGCAGCGGCGCAGCGCTCACAGGCGTCGTGCTGCAGGCACGGATTCCCACCGTCGTTTCGAACTTCGATGAGCCCTATGTCACGGAGGGCGGTATCTGCATAGTCGCCTTCAACGATGGCCTGTGTAACTCGGGCGAAATCCTCAACTGGACCCTCGGCACAGTGCCGGCGGGCGGCAGCGTCACAGTGTCCGTGCCGATGTTTGTGGCATCAGCAACCACACCGGGGCGCCTGCTCATCCTCGAGGCACTCGCGAACGATGACGGCAACAATCGGGCGGCGATGGGGACCACCGTGGCGGTCGACTCCGACGGTCCGTTGTCACTCGCCGTCGACGAGGACAAGGACAGGGTGGCGACCGGCGAACTGCTGACCTACACGCTGACCTACGGCAATCGGGCGGCCAGCAGCAATGTCACCGGCACGACACTGACCTTGCCTGTTCCCGCGGGGACGACGTTCGTGTCTGCCACCGGCGGTGGAACCCTCTCGGGCAGCACCGTCAGCTGGACGCTCGGAAGTCTTGCGGCAACCCAGTCTGGCCGACAGCAGGTATTGGTTGCAGTCAACGGCGGCCTGGCTGCGGGCACGGCCCTAAACGTCAACGGCGCCCTGATCTCTGGCCTTAACAGCAGCCTGGTAACGGAATCGGCGCGAGCGACCGCGGTCACACGGGTAGCTACCAGCCCGCCTCTGGTCCTCGCGGTGGAATTCAATCCGGATCCGGCTCGGCCAAACGAAACGGGCAGCGCCCGCCTGACCGTCAGCAATCGCAGTGGCGCGCCACTGACCGGCGTCGTGCTTCAGGCCCGCGTGCCGGTTTCCCTCAACAGCTTCAATGCCAGCTATCTGACGGGTGGCGGCACCTGCATCGTCGCCTTCAACGATGGCCTGTGTAACTCAGCCGAATTGCTGAACTGGGCTATCGGGACCATACCGGCCGGAACGGGCGTCACCGTTGCGCTACCAGTGTTCGTCGCATCGGCGGCTACTGTGGGACGGTTGCTCGTCCTGGAGGCAATGGCAAAGGACGACAGCAACAACCGCGCCGTCACGGAATCCAGCATCGCGGTGGACTTGGACAACCCCCTGACGCTTTCCATCACCGACGATGTGGATGCGGTACCCAATGGAGGGTTACTCAAGTACACGCTGACCTATGGCAATCGCGCCACAACCGGCAACGTCACCGGGACAACACTGAGCTTCCCGCTGCCGGTGGAAGCCGTCCTGGTCGGGTCGAGCGGGGGCACCATCGTCGGTAGCAACATTGTCTGGAACATTGGCAGTCTGGCCGCAGGTGCCGGTGGCCGACGGACCGTGACGCTGTCGGTACCGGGTGCAGTGACCAACGGCACTGTGATCCGCATCAACGCCGCCGAACTGACCGGTAATATCGTTGCTGGCGTTGTGCCGGATGCCGAAAGAGCGACGGCGACGACCCGCGTGGAGGCGAGCAAGCCTCTGGCGCTCAGCATGTCACTGGCGCCCGACCCGGTGGTCGCCACACAGACGCTCACTGCAACGCTCACCGTTACCAACAACAGCGGTGGCACCTTGACTGGCCTGGTACTCCAGGCGCGCGTCCCGCCCACGGTAAACAGCTTCAATCCGACGCTTTTGACCGGCGGTGGCACTTGCATCATCGCCTTCAACGATGGCCTGTGTAACTCGGGCGAGCTCGCCAACTGGAACCTGGGCACCCTGGCTAACGGCGCCTCCGCGGTGGTCACCATGCCCATGGTGGTGACCTCCGGCACCGTCAACGGCCGCCTGATCACCGTGGAGAGCCGAGTCGCCGACGACGGCGGCAAATTGGCCACGATGGAAAGGACGGTACTGCTGAACCCCTTCACCGACACGGACGGCGACGGCGTGGCGCAGATCTTCGACAACTGCACCACGAAGTCGAACGCCAGCCAGTGCGACTCGGACAGCGACGGCTACGGGAACCACTGCGACGGCGACTTCGGGAATCCCGCGCCCGGGAACAACTTCACCAACGCCCAGGACACAGCCATATTGCGCCAGCAGCTGGGGCTGCCGAGCGTGGCACCGCTCTTTAACAAGGCGGACCTGAACTGCAACGGGTTCGTGAATTCGCAGGACACCACGCTGTTCCGGCAGCTGCTGGGCTTCCCGCCGGGTCCGTCAGCGCTGGCGCCCTGACGAAGGTTACTCCGGCCTGGTGACCGGGATCAGCACCTCGTTGCGCCGAAACGGCCCGGGGATGAAGGGGGCGTTGTATTGGGCCGAGATGGCGTCGCCGGTAGCCACCAGCTGGCGGGTGGCCATCCAGCCGCGGAGATCGCGCTCCTTGCGATTGTGAAGCTCTGCGGACGCGCGGCCTGAATACCGTAGCGTCGCCACCAGGCGCGCCGGGGTGGCGATGATCTGCACCTGGGGATCCAGGGGCGCCGGCACGGTTTCCCGCGTGTAACCTGCCGGCAGCATGAATGCCACCCGGTAGCCACTGCCCGGCCCGCCGTCCGCGTCTGCCTGCTGGGTCACCGGCGCTGTCATAGCGATCTTCTCGCCGGGACGATCACGCGCTCGGTCAGGCTGCTGAACCACCGGCGCCGTCATCGCGATGTCCGCCCGGGTGCGGTTGTTGCCAGTGATGTAGCGGAACAGCCGACCGAAGGCCACGTTACCGGCCTGGTCGAAATCTGCGCCGGCCACAAGTGTTTCCGCTGCCAGCATCGCCGGGTACTGGCGCAGCTCGAACTCGCCCTCCCCGACAACTACGGCATAGCCGGGTTCTTCAGTGGCCCAGACCGGCCGAAGAGAGACCAGCAGGGCAAGGGACGCGATTAGCGCAAGCGCGATTCTGTTCATGGCGTTAATTCGCTCCCCGACCGGCTTCGGATGCCCACCAAGTGCAGCGATCCATCCCGGATCCTGAATCTGATAGCACCCTGCCCGCGATATGACTCTCATGGAAACCCGGCGTGAGGGCCCAACGTGACCCGGAGCGAGACATGACCAACAGCAAGGCCTGGCTCTCGCCTCGAGCGGGCAGGATCGCAGTGCTCGTTGGCATTGGCCTGCTTGCCTTCTCGGTGGTGTTGTTCGTCGGCGCGGTGTCCGGCCTCATCCCGGCCGGCTGGCTGGCTTCCCCCGGGCACTCCTGGCTCCGGACCGTTGGCAACGTCGCGGTGGCAGGCTGCCTGATCGCCGCGATCGGCTCCTGGGAATGATTTACCGGTAACGAGAAGAGGAACCCGACCATGTTCAAAGCGTCTGACTTTTTCATCCTGCTGGCTGTCGCGATCTCCTTCGCGCTCTCGGGATTCCTGTGGTTTTCCGGGCAGCGCGAGGAAGGCCTGTTCACGGCGGTGTGGGTGCCGTCGATCCTGTGCTTCGGCATCTACTTCAAGCTTGTCGGCATGGGAGGGCGCAAGTGATGGGTACCCAGACCCTGCTCTTCTTTGCCATCGGCGTCTTCACCCTGATGGTAATCGGGATTGCTCTCACGGCACTGGAGTTCCGCCGCCTTGAGGACGAGGAATCCCGGCGGGCCGGGCGCCGCAACAAGCCATAATGACGGGCCCGGTTGCACTGGTCACCGGGGCGGGCAGCGGCATCGGCCGGGCCCTGCTCGCAGGTCTGCTGGCACGTCAGCAGGACGGCACCATCTACGCCTCGGCCAGCAGCGACGTATCGCTCGCAACGCTGCACGCACTGGCCGCCTCCGACGAGCGTATACGCCCGGTCCGGCTAGACGTCACGGACGAGACCAGTCTCAGGAACGCGGCTGCAAGCCTGCAGCCGGCGGGCCGGCTGGACCTGGTCATCAACACGGTCGGCATCCTGCACGACGTTGACCATAGGCCTGAGAAGCGGCTGGCCGATGTCGGGTCCGCCTGGCTGGAGCGTTCCTTTGCGGTCAACGCCACCGGTGCCCTGCTGCTCGCTCGCGTCATGGAGCCGCTGCTTCGCGCGAGCCCCCGGGCGCTGTTTGCCAGCCTCTCTGCTCGCGTCGGCAGCATCGCAGACAATCGCTCCGGCGGCTGGTACGCCTACCGGGCCTCCAAGGCCGCCCACAACATGTTCATCAGGACGCTGGCCATCGAGTGGCGCCGTTACCAGCCGCCAATCAGCTGCGTGGCGCTGCACCCGGGGACCGTGGACACCGGACTTTCCGCGCCGTTCCTGGGCGGTCGCCCACTAAATGCCGTGTTTTCCGCGACAACTGCGGCCGGCCACCTGCTCGCCGTGCTGGACGGGCTGACACCGGAGCAGAGCGGCGGCTTCTTCGCGTGGGATGGCTCGCCGGTATTGTGGTGATGGCTCGTCCAGCCGGCTCACTTGCCGGACGCCATCCAGGCCTTCAGCACAGGCCCGAATAGCCGGTCTACTTCAGCGAGTACGCGGGGTGCGCCGGTTTCCAGCAGCGCGAGGTTGGTCGGGGGAAAGTTCTCCCGACCGCCTTCTTCTGGCCACTGCCGTGTGGCATCGATCACGATCTTGCTGGTACGCCCCTGCTTCGCCTGGCTTGGGTCCGTGGAAATCCCCCACATGTCCTTCAGGAGCTCGGTAGCTCCCGCCGGTTGCCAGCGTGAGCCCATGGCAAACAGGATCTGTGTGCGATCCATGATGTCGATGTCCTTGTCCACCACGATCACGACCTTGGCGATCGGATTTCGCTCGGCCACCGCGCGACCCGCCTGCATGCCCTGCCCGGGGCCGTTCTTGTCGATACTGGCGACGAACACGCCCATGTTGTCCTGGAACATGTAGCTCTCGACCAGGTTTGGCACGGCCCGCCGGAGGAAGTAGTCGGTCAGCGCATCCTGGGGTGATGTAATCATCCCGCGCTGCATACCCGTGTACATGTTCACGATCCAGGGCTTGCGGCGATGAGTGACAGTCGTGACGTTGACGAAGAAGTTTTCCGGCTTGGCGGCGCCCAGGTAGCCGAACATCTCGCCGAAGGGGCCTTCCGGCAGGCCACCCTCCTGCAACGGCACTTCGCCCTCGATGATCATCTCGGCGTGGGCGGGCACGAGGAGATCATTGGTTTCCGACCTTACGAGCTCCACGGGCTTGCCGCGGAAACCGCCCGCCACTGCCATTTCGTCGACCGGCTTGTCGTCGAAACGAGGTACTACCCGCGTGCAGCTGATGAACCAGACCACCGGGTCCGTACCCAGGGCGATAGAGACCTTCGCTACAGCGTCGCCCCGCTTCCGCGCCGCCATCAGCATCTTCCAGCCAGACTGGTTGGGCTCCGGATTGAGGCCGATGAGCCGTGGGCCTTTCAGCTGGCAGCGGTAGGTGCCGAAGTTGACGCCCATGTCCGGATCGCTGGTGAACACCGACGTTGCATTCAGGTAGCGACCCGCGTCCATCGGATTGGTCTGGACGAAGGCGAATTTCGTCAGGTCGATCTCGTCGCCCTGCAGGACGACTTCCTTGCACAGGGCCTTCTCGCGCGAAACCGTCACGGGAGCAATCCGGGGGTAGTTGCCTTTGTTCTTCTCCAGTATTCCGGCCAGCCAGGCCTTGGCATTGCGGTAGCTGGCCTCGCTGTTACCGGGCACCACCGGCTGGCCGAAGATGATGGCGTCGGTGTGCAGGTTCGACTGCAGCAGGCCGAGCAGCGGGCCCTCAACCCAGCGGCCACCAATCTTCACCCGCTCGAACCACAGCGCAGGTACCCCGAAGAAACTGCACAACTCATTGGCGCGGGCCACGAGGCCCGTCGCCTGGAATGCATCCTGGTCCACCTCCGGGATGCGGAGCAGCAGCCCGTGCGCTTCCAGGGCGACCACGTAGTCGCGCAGCGTGTCGAAGGGCGGAAGGGGCGCCCCCGTCGGCAGCACGGCAGGGATATTCAGGGAGTTCGTCATGGTGTCGCTCCGCCACAGGTATCGCAGGACAGCTCAGCCCCATGCTAACGGGCCTATGGTAACGGGACGTGGCGGATCAGGACACGCTGGCAGATCGCCCCGAGGCCCCTGGGCTGCGGTCCTTACCGCCGGTCCTTGCGGCCCTTGTCTTTCCGCTGCGACTGCTGTCCTCGCTGCACCTGGTAGTGCTCGCGCACGACCGGCGACCGGTCCAGAACCGCCCGCCGCTGTTCCGCGTAGGCCACGTCCTCCACCCACAACCGCTGGGCCCGGCGCTCGAGCCACGGCCGCGCCCAGCGCGCCAGGCGCACGACGTGACGGAACTGGGGCCGGTCGGAGGTCGCGAGCGTGGCCTCGATCACCGCGCAGCGGTGCTCGTCGATGGGCGTGGCGTGGGTTTCAACCGTCGACCCAAGGCCATCGCCCCGCACGATCGTCATCACGATCGTGCGGGGATCGGGGCAGTGGAAACGCGCATCCACTTCGACTGCAAGCCGGCCGATCACGGCGAAGGCCACGCGCACCGTGATCTCGTCGTCCCGCCGCTCCACCACCCGCAGTCGCCGGAAAGTGTGGGGGTGGTAGTGGACGCCGTGCCAGGGATCGAGACGGTTGGCGAGCAGGTCCTCGGGCCGGCACCGGGCTTCGAGGCGCACCACCGCATCGATGTACTGGCCTGGGCGTTCCGGCAGTACCGGGCGATCAGTGAGCGTCTCGCCCGCGTCGTCGAGGCGCACCCACACCAGCACGCCGTCGTCATGCAGCGGCAGGGGCCGCCAGGGGCCGTGGGGCTTGTCCCCCAGTTCCAGTCCGTGCCAGGGGCAGACGAGCCGGCCGTTACGGACGCAGCCGGCCGCGAGCGACGCGCCCATGTGCGGGCACCGGTCCGGTGCTGCGAGCAGGCCGTTCGGCCCGTGCCAAACCACCAGGTCCCGGTCATCGATCCGGTAACGCCGCGGCTGCGCGCCGAAACGGCGCCGCTCGTCCACGACGAACCAGCCGCCACCGGAGCGGCCGAGGGCAATCTGCAGCGCGTGCGCCATCCAGCGCGGGTCCGCCTGCTGCCAGTCGGGCAGCGTGGAAGTTACGGGCAGGTCCGGCAGCGGCCGCCCGAAGAGGATGAGCTCGCTCATGCGGAGCGCGCGAACGGCCCGCGGACCGCCACGGACCAGAGCGGCTCGGGCGCCACGCCGCGCTCGTCGAGCAGCGTGCTTGCGGCCAGGAAGCCGGCGGAGGCGGCGCGCTCCATGAGCGCGGTCGGAAATGGCAGGCGCACAAAGTCTCCAGCGAGTGTCAGGCCGCGAAAGGGCGTGCCGACTTCCGGGCGCAGGGGGTAGCCGCCCGGCGCGAAGGCGGGGCAATCCTGCCGCAGCAGGAAGCGGTCTTCAACAATGGCGGCGCCGGCCGTTTCCGGGTACAGGGCGTGCAGGCCGGCCATCAGCTGGCCTTTCAGCGGGCCCTCACTCGTACCGGGTGGCAACGCGTAGGCGTGCAACTCCACCACCGAACCGCCGGTGCGGCTGGCCCAGGCCCGGCTTTCGTCCTCCAGGTTCTCGTACACCGAGATGTTGTCCAGGGGACCAACGCCCGCCGTGCCCGCGAAGCCAGCCCTTCCCGGCGCCACGGGACGGTCGAGCCAGAGGCGCCAGACGGCAAAGGCATTGGTGACGCGCAGGGCGTCGATCCGGCGGCGCCACTCCGCATGCGCGAGGCCGCTCGATGCATCGACGATGGCCTTGACGCCAGTCACCTCGGTGGCCAGCACCACCATGTCCGCGCTGAGCGTGTCCCGGTCCGTCTCGACCGCCCAGCCGGAATCCCGGCGGACCAGCGCGCGGGCGCTCACACCGAGCCGGATGCCGGCGCCGAGGCGCTCGAGCAGCGCGCTGAGTGGCTGGAAGATGCCGCGGGAGAAGGGCCTGTCTGCCACGTCGAACACCAGGCCGTCGTAGTTGGCCGTGAAGTAGAAGTGCATCATCTGCAGGAGATCGGCCGCCGACATGTCGTCCTGCGGATTGAAGCAGGAGTGGGCGAAGACGTGCAGCAGCCGCTGGCGGGCGATGGCGGGGAAGTTGAGCGAGTCCAGGTAGGCACCCGCGGTCCGCCCGTCGAAGTCCGCGTAGGTCTGCTGGTCGTCGAAGCGCAGCATGGCCATCGCCGCCGGCACGTTCACCTTCATGAGGTCGCGAAGGCCGAGGGTCTCGGTGCGCCAGGTGAGCTTCGCGACGTTGAGCAGCGGCGCGTGGGTGAGCCCGGCGAAGGACTCGTTGCCGGTGGGCGTCAGTATCGGGTAGTCGGTGGTGGCCTTGAGGAAACCGAGCTGCGGATCGACCCGGCGCAGCAGCTGGCGGAGGTTGTAGTACTGGCGGAAGAAGGCGTGAAAACCCCGCTCCATGTCGAAGCTCGTGCCGTCGCGCAGCCGGTCGGTCCAGGCGCCCGCCCGGCCGCCAAGAAAGCTCTCCCGCTCGAGCACGGTGACACCGACGCCACGCTCGGCCAGCACGACGGCGGCAGCGAGGCCCGCGAGCCCGCCGCCGATAACGACGGCGGATGCCGGCCGGTCGGGCCGCTGGAGCGTGCCGCGAAAGGCCGGCTGGGCCACCGGCAGCGCGTGGCGGGAAACGGTTGGCGCCAGCATCCCGCCGCTCAATTCCGCACGATCAGCACGACGCCCGCAACCAGCAGCACCGCGCCGCACAACCGCCAGGCACTCACGCTGTGGGCCGGGAAGCCGATCCAGCCGTAGTGGTCCAGCACGAGGGACATCAGCAGCTGGCCGCCGACGATCAGGGCGAGCAGCGTGGCGGAACCCAGCCGCGGCGCCAGCAGGGCGGACGCCGCCACGTAGGTTGCGCCAAGCAGCCCGCCGAGCCACTGGTTGGCCGGCACGGCGCGCAGGGTGCCGGTGCTGGGCCACGTGACCCGCAGGACCACGAGATAGACGAGCAGCGCCGCGGTGCCGACGAGGAAGTTGCCGAGTGCCGCCAGCGCGGGATGGCCAAACTGCACGCGCAGCTGGGAGTTGAGGCCCACCTGCACCGAGAGCCCGGCGCCGATCAGCACCGCGAGAACGACCAGCGGCAGGTTCACGCCATTCAGGCCTGGCGCTGCCGGGCCGCTGTCGTAGACGCGGACGATGGCACTCGCAGTTCCCCGAGGCTTTTCTCCAGGATGTCGAGGCCTTCCGTGACCAGCACGTCGCTGGCGGTCAGGGCCACGAGGAAGCGCACGACGTTCTTGGACTTGCCGCAGGAAAGCAGGATGAGGCCGTTGCGCGCGGCAGCCTGGACCAGGTCACGCGTCAGGTCCGCATCCGGCTGGCTCGCCTTGCCGTCCTTCACGAGCTCCATCGCCACCATGGCACCCAGGCCACGCACGTCGCCGATACAGTCGAAGCGTCCGGCCAGGGCCTGCAGCCGGCCGGTGATGAGCTCGCCGATGTTCCGGGCCCGGGTCAGCAGCTGCTGCTTCTCCAGGGCCTCCAGCACCGCCAGCCCGGCCGCGCAGCCGATCGGCGACGCGGCGTAGGTGCCGCCCAGGCCGCCGGGCGCCGGTGCGTCCATGATCGCAGCCTTGCCGATGACGCCGGCCAGCGGGAAACCACCGGCCAGGCTCTTCGCGACGGTGATCAAGTCCGGCTCCACGCCGGAGTACTCCATGGCGAACATCCGGCCGGTGCGGCCGAAGCCCGTCTGGATCTCGTCAGCGATGAACACGATGCCGTGCTGGTCGCAGACCGTGCGAAGCGCCCGCAGGAATTCTGGCGGCGCGATGTAGAAGCCGCCCTCCCCCTGCACGGGCTCCACGATGATCGCGGCGACACGCGTCGGCTCGATGTCCTCGGTAAACAGGCGATCGAGGCCCGCCAGCGCGTCAGCCACGCTGATGCCGTGGTAGGCAATCGGGAATGGGGCGTGGTGCAGCTCTGCGGGAAACGGTCCGAAGCCGGCCTTGTAGGGGGTGACCTTGCCGGTGAGACCCATCGCAAGCAGCGTGCGGCCGTGGAACGCGCCGCCAAAGCTGATCACGCCGGTGCGGCCCGTATGCACCCGGGCGATCTTCACCGCGTTCTCGACGGCCTCGGCGCCGGTCGTGACAAAGAGCGTCTTCTTGGGCGTCGCGCCCGGTGCCAGCGTGTTCAGCTTCTCTGCCAGGGCCACGGCCGATTCGTAGGGCGTCACCATGAAGCAGGTGTGACTGAAGCGCTCCAGCTGGTCCCGGACCGCGGCCTGCACGCCCGGGTGCAGGTGGCCCGTGTTCAGCACCGCGATGCCGCTGCCAAAGTCGATGTAGCGCCGGCCCTCCACGTCCCAGAGCTCGGCGTTCGCCGCCCGGTCCACGTAGACGGGCAGCTGGCTCGGCATGCCCCGGGCCATGGCCTGCTCGCGCCGCTGCTGCAGCTGCTGGTTGGTGCTCTTCCCGCCGCGCTCACTGGTGCCCATGGACGTTCCTTGTATGAATAGCCGCCGGTCCAGCGGCCATTGTACGGCGGCCGGGGCTACTTCCACCCGGCCCGGAAGTCCCGGTGGACCGCCAGCGGATCCTCCCGCTCCCCCGCCGACCGGGCGATCTCGGCCGGCCGGTAGCCGGAACTGATCGCCAGCACCCGGACCGTGCGCTGCTGCAGCGTGAAGCGCACCCGCCATTCCTTGACCTTCAGCCGGAAATCCGGCCCGTCGCGGCGGATGCGCCGGTAGGCGTGGGGCTGCGGGCCGAGCTTCAGCGTCTCCTCGATGCGCCCGCCGATAGCGAAGCCCGTGCGCGCCTCGATCCAGGCGGCCTGCTCGGCAGCCAGCGGCTCGAAACAGACCGTCCAGGCCGCAATCGGGTCCGGCGGCGTGCTGCCCCGCGCTGCCTGGGGCAGCAGGGCCTCGTCCCCGAGCCAGCCCGTGGCGGAGTCCGGGTAGGCATCCGTGTAAGGAACGTAGGGCTTGATGTCGAGCACCGGCGTGCCGTCCACCAGGTCCACGTCCCGGATGTGCAGGACGAGCCCGTCGATCCGCTCGAGCCGGACCGCCGAGAGTCCCAGCGGGTTCGGCCGGTAGGGCGACCGGGTGGCGAACACGCCCTTGCGGCCGGAGGCGCTCCGGGGCGGCAGCACCTTGGGCCGCCAGGAATCGTTCAGGTGGAACCAGAACAGCACCCAGATCCGCTCCCAGCCTGCGAGATCCGTAAGCGCGTGCTCGAAGTTGCGGCCCGGGTAGAGCTCGATGCGCGCCGCCGTGTCCGGCGCTGCTGCCGGCTGGCGCGCCGCCTCCACCTTGGTCTTCAGGTCGCTGTGCACGACACCGATCGGTTCGAGGGTCAGGGCGGGCAGCACGGACCGCATCTCAGCCAGGTGACGAGTTGGCAAAGAGCACGATGCGCCGGGCCAGTTCCTCCGGCTGGTCCTCCACGATGTAGAAGTTCGCGTCAGGCAGCAGCGCGTGGGGCTGGTCCTGTGCGCCGGGCAGGTGGGCCAGCAGGCGCTCGGGCCCCATCGCGCTGCCGGCAAAGGCGGCGCTGAACAGGGTGAGCACCGGCTTTTGCCACCCGGCGAGCACCTCCCAGGCCCGTGCGTTGGCGATCGCTGCCGGGTCCCCGGGGTCGATCGGCAGGATCATCGGAAAGCGCCGGGGGCCGGTCTTGTAGGTCTCGTCCAGGTAGGGCGCGTCATAGGCGGCGATGACCTCGGGCCGGAGCTTCCGGACGACGCCGTCGTTGACCATCTCGCCCTGGGGGAACTTCGGCAAGGCAAACTGCTCCTCCCTCCACTGGATGAACCAGCCGCGGCCGGAGCCCTGGCCCGTGGGCAGCATGGTGTTGCTTAGCACCAGCCGCCCGAAGAATTCCGGCCGCTCGGCGGCGATGCGCAGGCCGAAGAAGCCGCCCCAGTCGAACAGGTAGGCCGTCACGTCGCGCAGGCCCAGCACATCGAGAAAGGCCAGCAGCCAGTCGATGTGGCGCTGGAACGTGTAGTCCTCCGTGGAGGGCAGCTTGTCGGACCGGCCGAAGCCGATGTAGTCCGGCGCGATCACGCGGAAGCCCGCGGCGACGAGCAGCGGGATCATCCGGCGGTACAGGTAGCACCAGCTGCCCTGGCCGTGCAGCAGCAGGATGACCGGGCTGCCTGGCGCGCCCTCGTCCAGGTAGTGCATGCGCAGGCTGCCGAAGCGCTCGTCGGGAACCGCCAGGTAGTGCGGCGCGTAGTCGTAGTCCGGCAGGCCCCGGAAGCGTTCGTCCGGCGTGCGCAGGGGCGTCACGCCGTGGCCCGCATCCAGGCCGTCAAGGCGTCAGTGATCTGCTCTGGCGAGTCCTCCTGGATGAAATGGATGCCGGGCACGGTCACCTCGGTCTGGTTACGCCAGCCCCGGCAGAATTCCCGCTGCGCGCCCACCAGGATCGCGCCGGGTTCGGCGTTGATGAACAGTTTGGGAATCTCATTGGCTGCCATCCAGTCGGCGTACTCCCGGACGATCCGCACCACGTCCGCAGGCTCGCCCCCAAGCGGCAGTTCCCGGGGCCAGGTGAGCATGGCGCGGCGCCCCTCCCCGGGCTCCAGGAACGGCTCCCGGTAGGCGGCCATCTCCCCGTCGGTCAGGGTGCGCAGGACCGAGGCCGGCAGGATGCGTTCGATAAACAGGTTGCGCTCGAGGATCAGCTGCTCGCCCTTGTCCGAGCGCAGCGCCTGGAACATCGGCTGGCTGACGGCAGGCCACTCGTCCCACGACAGGGGCCGGACGATCGCCTCCATGTAGGCGATCCGCGCGACGCGGTCCGGGTGCTGGCGGGCCCAGTGAAAGCCCAGGGCCGATCCCCAGTCGTGCAGGACCAGCGTCACGCGGGAGCGCACGTCGAGCGCGTCGAGCAAAGCCTCGAGATGGCGATATTGGTCCACGAACCGGTAACTGCCGGGACCGGCGTCGGCGAGCTTCTCGGACCGCCCCATGCCGAGCAGGTCCGGCGCAAGGCACCGCCCCAGGGGCGCGAGCTCCGGCAGGATGTGGCGCCAGAGCAGGGACGACACGGGATTCCCGTGGAGGAACACGATCGGGTCCCCCGTGCCCGCCTCCGCCCAGGCGAGCCGCCGGCCCAGCACTCGCGCCTCACCCATCACAGCTTGTAGGTCGCCCGGGCGTAGAGGTAACGGCCGTTCACGCCGATCGGCGAGAGAATGTCGTAGGGCAGGTTGCCGAAGTAGTTGATGTCGGAGGAGGACCGGTCCGGGTAGTTGTCCAGGAGGTTCGCGGCGCCCAGGTACATGGCTACGTGCTCGTTGAAGCGGTAGCCGGCCTCCACGTCCACCTGGTATTCGGCGCCGTACTCCTGGCGCGGCTCGAAGCCGCCACCAAAGTTGAAGACCCGGACGGCGCTGTCGTACCGGGACAGGCGGCCCTGGACGTCCCAGTGCTCGCCGGACCAGTTGCCGCTTAATATAAACTTGCTGTGCGGGGTGGCGTCCTCCAGCGTGTTCAACTCCTCCACACCCACCAGCGTCAGGTCCGGGTCGATCACCGTCAGTTCGGGCGTGGAGCCGCGCACCGTCTGCACGTCGGTCTTTGAATAGTTGAAGGCAAGAGAGGTCTGGAAATCGCCGCCCAGCCAGGGTTTGGCGTAGCTGAGCACCGCATCGAGGCCCCGGGTCCGCGTGTCCACCGCGTTAGTGAAGAAGCGCACCGACTGGATGTCCTCGCCGCCCGGCTGGGCCTGGATGAAGGCCGTGAGGGGCTCGCTGAACAGGCGCTCCGACAGGGTGATGCGGTCATCCACGTCGATCTGGAAGACGTCGAGGCTGAAGCGCAGGTCCTCGTACCGGCCCACGATGCCGGCGCTCAGGTTGAAGGACGTCTCCTCCTTCAGGTCTTTCGCGCCCAGGGACCTCGCGATCGGGTCGTCCACCCGCAGCGTCCGGGTCCGGACCAGCGCCCGGTCCTCGCCGAAGTTCAGCGTCGTGTCGGAGAAGCCGAGCTGGGCGATGTTGGGCGCCCGGAAGCTGTTTGACACGGCGGCGCGGAGCGCCAGCGAGTTCGTGACTTCGTAGCGGCCGGCCAGCTTGCCGGTGACCGCCGAGCCGAAGTCGTTGTAGTCCTCGTAGCGGCCCGCCGCCTCCACGAACAACCGCTCGGTCAGCTCCGTGCCGGCGTCCGCATACAGGCTGACGACGCTCCGGTCGATGGAGACCTCGTCGCCCGGCGTGAGTCCCGGCGCCGCCTGGGCACCGACGCTGCAGATGAAGTCGACAGTACCGGAGGGGATGTCCGGGGTCGCGCAGCCCGCATCGCCGTAGAGGCCAGCGTCGTAGGACGCGAGGTCGCCCCGCGTGGTCGCGTAGTCCTCCGTGCGGTACTCGGCGCCGAACGCCACCGCGAGCGGCGCCCGCAGCCAGTCCACGGCGAAGCCGCGGCTCGCGTTGAGGCCCGCGATCACCTGCTCGTTCTGGTAGGTGCCGGAGTTGAACGACGTCGGGCTCGCCGGCCCGAGGGACGCGTTCAGCGAATGATTAACGCCGAATTCGAACTCGTTGCGGCCATAGCTGACCGCGGCATCCAGATCCCAGCCGTTGGCGTCCGTCCGGAGGCCCACCGTGGCCGCGTAGTCCCTGTCCTTGCCGGTGGTCTCGGGACGAAAGCCCTGGTCGTAGATCGCCCTGACGTTGCTGCTGCTGTCCGGGTAGCGAAAGAAGGCGCCGCCACCGTCGCTATCCCGGTTGCCGTAGGTTCCGAAGCTGTACAGCTCGAAGCCGCCCAGCGGCATGACCCCGTTGAACCACAGGTTCAGCTCGTCGACGCTGGGATCGCCTTCCGCATAGTTGCGCCGGCCGGCGAGCGCCAGGTTGTCGGGCGTCTGCTCCTCGAAAAACGGCACCTGGTCGAAGCCGGCACGATTGGTGGCGTTGCGCGTCCGGTAGGCGGCGCCGGCCTTGAAGAAGCCGTCGCCAGCGAGCTGCCAGCCGTACTTGGCGTCCAGGATGATGGTCTCCCCGTCCGTCAGGGTCTTGTTGATGGGATCGAGATCGGTGCGGTGGAATCCGTAGCCCACGTTACTCTCGAAGCCCGGCCGGGAATCGAGCACCAGGTTGACCACGCCGGCGATCGCGTCGGAGCCGTAGAGGGCGCCCGCGCCGTCCCGCAGGACCTCGACACGGCTGATGGCATTCAGCGGAATGTTGTTGAAGTCCACGGCAGCGGTACCGCGGCCGATCTTCGTCTCCGTGTTGACGATCGCGGAGGTGTGGCGTCGGCGCCCGTTCACGAGCACCAGCATCTGGTCCGGGCTCATGCCGCGCAGCTGCCCCGCTCTCACCAGGTCCGAGCTGCCGGAGTTCGACTGGCGGGGAAAGTTGAAGGACGGCGCCAGCACCGCCAGGGCCTGGCCCAGTTCGCCGGCGACCGCGCCGGCGGCCTTCAACTCGTCGCTGCCCAGCACGTCGACCGGGACCGGCGTGTCCAGGGCGGTGCGCTCACCCACGCGGGAGCCGATCACGAGGATGTTCTCGAGTTCTGCGGTGGTGAGCGCGGCCTGGGTCTGGGTCTTGGTCTGGGCAAGGGCCGCTGGTGCGGTCAGCGCCAGGCCCAGCCCTAACCCGAGCGCAGCAAGCGGGATTCCGGAAGCGGACTTCAGGCGATGACTCTGCACGAGGGATCTCCAGGACGCGGGATTGACAGGGACGGGGCCCGGCGGGCGTTCTTCTGGCCGAGACAGTAGTATCCGCGGCAGTGAATCTCAAGCGCACCTCACCCGGCAAGCCGCAGCCGGCCGACGGCCTGCTCACCGCCCGCGCCGCCGCCTCGGTCGCCGTCGGCATGGTGGTCGGCGCCGGCCTGTTCAAGTCCCCGGCCCTGGTGGCTGCCAACGCGGGCTCGGATGCGGCGCTGTTCGGCGCCTGGCTCCTCGGCGGTGTGCTCGCCCTGCTCGGCGCCACCTGCTACGCAGAACTGGCGGCCGCGTTCCCGAGCCAGGGCGGCGACTACCGTTTCCTGACCCTGGCTTACGGGCGACGGGTGGGTTTCCTGTTCGCGTGGGCCCGGTTTGCCGTGATCAACACCGGCTCGCTGGCCCTGCTCTCCTTCGTGCTGGGCGACTACCTGCAGGCCACCCTGCCACTGGGCAGTTTCGGTTCGTCGATCTACGCCACCATCACCCTGCTCGTGTTGAGTGTCGTGAACCTGCGCAGCCGCTCCGCCGGTATCGACACCCAGGTGGGCCTGACGCTCACGCTGGTCGCCGGCATGCTGCTGATCGGCCTCGTGGGCCTCCTGTTCGTCGTGCGGGGCACGCCACCACTGGACCCGACGCCAGCAACCGGGCACAGCCTGCCATCCTTCGGCCTCGCGATGGTGTTCGTGATGCTCGCCTACGGTGGCTGGACCGAGATCGCGACGCTCTCGGCCGAGATGCGCGACCCCGCCCACGGCATGCTGCGGGCCCTGATGCTGGGCCTCGGGGCAGTGACGGCACTCTACCTGGTGATCAACTGGGCGCTGTGGCGGGGTCTCGGCCTGTCGGGACTCGGCTCGTCCCCGGCCCCGGCCTCCCGGCTGATGGCGCTCGCCTTCGCCCGGGGCGCCGAGCTGCCGGTGATCGCGGTAGTTTTCGCGGCCGTCGTCACCTCGATCAACGCCACGATCATCGTCGGCGCGCGCACCACCTTCGCCGCTGCCCGGGACTGGCCTGCACTCGGCGCACTCGCCGACTGGAATGACTCGCGCGGCATACCGGCGGCAGCGCTCGTCGCCCAGAGCCTGGTGGCCCTCGTCCTGATCGGCCTCGGCACCGCCACGCGCGAGGGCTTCGCAACGCTGGTGGACTACACGGCCCCGGTCTACTGGCTGTTCATGGCGTTGAGTGGCATTGCCCTGATCATTCTCCGCCGCCGGCAACCCTTGGCGTACCGGCCCTTCCGGGCGCCGCTCTACCCCGTGCTACCCCTGGTGTTCACGGCGAGCAGTCTCTTTGTGCTCTGGTCCAGTGTCGCCTACGTGAGGGTGGGGGCTATCGCGGGGCTGGCGGTACTGGCCCTCGGCCTGCTCGCCGCGGCGTGGCTCGAGCGGCGGGCACCGGCGGCCAGCGCATGAACACGACCACGCGAACCGGGCTGGCACAGCTCTCGCGGCGGCTGCCGATAATCATCATCGGGGTGATGGTCGCGGCGCTCCTCGCCTACTCCGAGGAGATCCACCAGCAGGTGGTCCGCGTCATCGCCCTGGTCGAGCCCGTGATCGCCGCCTGGCCCATAGCGGGCGCACTGCTGTTCGTGCTGCTCGCCGCCGTCTCGGCCATCCTGGTGTTCTTCTCCAGCCTGCTGCTGGTGCCGCTGGGCATCCAGGCCTGGGGTCCGATGCCGTGCTTCCTGCTGCTCTGGAGCGGCTGGTTCCTGGGCGGCGTGGTCACCTACACCATCGGCCGGTACCTGGGGCGGCCCGCCGTACGCCGCATGCTGACGGCCGGGGAGATTGCCCGCTACGAGAGCCACATACCAAAGGTGGGCTCCCTGGCCACCGCGGTGCTGACGCAGCTCATGCTGCCCTCGGACATCTCGGGCTACTTCTTCGGACTCTTCGGGTACCCCGCCCGGATCTACCTGGGCGGACTGGCGCTCGCCGAACTGCCCTACGCCCTTGGCACCGTGTACCTGGGCTCGGCTTTCGTGCAGCGCCAGTACCTGCTGCTGCTCGCCGCCGCGGCGCTGGGAATCGTGATCCTCGGCATCGCCTGGTGGCGGCGGCGCTGACGTACGCTCAACGGATCTCGTCGAGTAGCGAGCCTTCGGCGATAGGCCTGCCGATTGCCAGCTGCAGCTGCCAGCTGCCGTTGTCCACGTAACCGAGAGAGAGCAGGAACGGTCCGACGGGTGTGCGCCCGCTCAGTGAGGTCGACACCCCGTATAGCGCGCCGTCGCGCACAGCATCGACCCGGCCGCCCATGCGGCCACCCTGGAGCCGCAGGCCGGCATACAGGGCCTGGCCAAACAGGGACTGGATGTCGGCCAGCTTCCAGTTGTAGCTGGAACCGGCGAACCAGTAACTGTCGCCGCGCAACTCGCCCCGCTGCAAGCCCGGGAAGGTCCGGATACCCCCCAGCTGGAACGCCTCGTTCACGGGCAGACTGCCACTGAGTTCCGCGCCGCCCCCGACGATCAGGCTCAGGGCATCGCCGCGCCAGGGGAAGGACTTGGTCAGCACGCCCTCGGCCAGGTCGTAGGACTGGGCGCCGCCGAGCCAGGGACCGGAACGGGCGAACCGCGCATTCAGGAAGGTGCCGCTGGTCGGCAGGCCGAGAACGTTGCGGGTGTCATAGACGATGCGCAGCTGCAGGCTCGAGTCCACGGTCCTGTCGACCTCGGACAGGATGGCCGGACCCGTATCCCGCTGCGCATCGAACCAGCCACGGCGGACCCCCAGTCGCAGCTGGGCGCGGGTGCCGAAGTTGACGCCCGCGTCCAGCTGGCCGTAGAGCTCCCGAAGGACGTAGCGCGCGATGCGGTCGCCATCGTCGTAGATGTTTTCGAGGTTCCGGTCGAAGCGCACGACCGGTTGGACGAAGACGTGCTGGCGGACGTCGAGCGGCTGGTAGAAGTCGGTCTCGACGAGCGTCTGCTCACCGATCTGCAGCCCGCTGTGCCACTCCCCGCCCCAGGAGTTGATCCACGTCCGGTTGTGATCGGCACGCAGCACCGCCTCGAGCGCACCGTCCCCGTTCGCCGCGACGCCGACGTCAAAGCGCACCAAGTCGGGCCCCCAGGATTTCTCGACGGGATAGATCTCGAGGGTCCTCGCGTCGGCGGTGCCGCCCAGGCGGTACGACACCCGCTCGAATTCCCCGAGTGCGTAGATCCGGGACGTGTCCTCGATAATCTGGTCGTTGGTGACCTCCCGCTCCGGCCGGGCGCTCTGCAGCTGGGTACGGACATAGTCCGGATTGACCCGGTCGAGACCCCTGATCTCCACCGCGGCGAGCCGCACAGGTCCGTCAGCCTCCCGGTTCAGCGCCTGGCGCCAGGCTCGATACTGCTCCACCGGTACCGCGTACCGCCGGAGCTCGGCCGCATGGGCCAGCGCCGCCTCCCGGCCGAGGGGCGCGGCATCCGCCACCCGGTCGAAGGAGGTGGAGCCGATGTCGCCCATCGGGACGACGATACTGATATCGCGGTCGGTGAGGCTGGCGACCTGCGCCCGCTGGTTGGCGTCGATCATCACGTCGAGCGAACGGCTGGCCAGTGCCACCGAGCTGGCGAGATCATCGGCGGTGGGCTGCGGCGAGGCCAGGGTCACCGCGATGACAACGTCCGCGCAAAGATCGCGGGCGATGTCCACCGGCAGAGTCCGCATCATCCCGCCGTCCGCCAGCACCTTGCCGTCCAGTAGCACCGGGGAGAACGCGCCCGGCACGGCCATGCTGGCGCGCATCGCCACCGAGAGATCGCCCCGGTCGAGCACCACCATCTCGCCGGCCAGCATGTCCGTCGCCACGGCCCGGAACGGAATGGGCAGGTCATCAAAATTCCGCGTGAAACGGGCATCGGACACGAGATTGCGGATGACGTCCTCGATGTCCTGGGTCTTCAGCAGTCCCCCGGAGCCCCGTATCCTGCCCCGCTTGATGCCGAGGTCAAGGCTGTTGGTGTAGGTGATCCCGGCCAGCTTCTTGTTGATCGGCGTGCGGTCGCGCAGGCCCTCGGCGCCGACGGTCTTCGACCAGTTGATGGCGAGCACCGCGCGTTCGAGCTCCTCCGGCGGCATACCGGCGGCAAAGCTGCCGCCGATCACCGCACCCATGCTGGTGCCCGCCACGCAATCCACCGGGATGTGCAGCTCGTCCAGCACGCGCAGGACCCCAAGGTGGGCCGCGCCCTTGGCGCCGCCGCCGCCCAGCACCAGACCGATGCGCGGGCGACCTGGTGGCAACTGCCCGGCGGCAGGGGTAGCGCCCGTTTCCTCGGCGGGCAGCGGGAATCCGGCCAGCAGCCCAAGCAGCACGAGGCCGAGGCTGGTGACCGGCGTCGCCCCCGTTAACCGGGCCTTCATGCGCAGCTCTCCTCCGACAAGGGACAATTTCCACGGGGACCGCCGCCATCGGCCGGGCCCAGGCACTAGACTAGCCGCCCCGTCCTGCTCCGCACAGAGGCGCGCCATGAAATCCTCCGCTCTGACGATTGCGCTGGCCACCAGTCTGGCCACCACTCTGGCGGTCACGTTGGCCGGCACGACCCTGCCGAGACCCGCGAGCGCCCAGGGCACCTCCGCCAGCAGTGAGCTCGCGGCGGCCACGGATGACGCCCGGACTGTCCTCGAGACCGCGCGCCGGACGCTCATCAGCCAGGGCCTCACGCTGACAACGGAAGAAGACAAGGCCTTCTGGCCCGTCTACAACCGGTACCTGCAGGATATGACGCCGTTGAATGACCTCCGGTCGAAGGTGGTTGCGGACTACGCCGCCAACCACGGCAGTCTGTCCGGAGACGTCGCCAGTCAACTGATCAGCGACACGCTGACGCTGGAGGAGAAGGCGCTGAAGCTTCATCGCAGCTACCTGGGGAAGTTCCGCAAGGTGCTGCCCGAGGCGAAAGTGGCCCGCTTCTACCTGATCGAAGGCAAGCTGGACGCGATCACGAACTTCCTGCTGGCCGGCCGGATACCACTGATCCCTGACCCGCCCAGCTCCGCACCGCCGCGGGGCTGAACCGCGAAGGCCTACCGGAACGGCGTCACCATGACCGACCTGATCAACAGGCAATGGCGGGTGGCGCGCTATCCTCGCCCTGATGAAGTGATCGGCACCATGCACTTCGCCTGGACGAGCGAGCCGGTGCCGGAACCGGCTGAAGGCCAGTTCCTGGTGAGGACGATATGCCTGGCACCCGGCCCAGCCCAGCGCGGCTACCTTGAGAAAAACCAGCACACGTTCCTCGAGCCGCTGGCGGTCGGCGCCGTCATGAGGGGCCGGGGCGTTGGCCAGATCGTCGCCTCCCGGCACCCGGACTACCGGACCGGCGAGTTTTTCGTCGGGTCCCTCGGCTGGCAGGACTACTCCATCCAGGAACCGCGCGGGGCGGAGTTCGTGTTCAGCACGAAGAAAGTCACTGAGCCCGTCAGCCCGCTGTCAGGCGAACTCGGTGTGCTGGGTCAGGCCGGGGCTACGGCCTACTTCGGCCTGCTGGAGGTGGGTAAGGTCCATCCGGGCGACCAGGTGCTCGTCTCCGCTGCCGCTGGAGGCATTGGCTCGGTGGCCGCCCAGATTGCACGGATCCGCGGCGCGAAACTCGTGGTGGGTACCTCCGGCTCTGACGCCAAGTGCCGCTGGCTACGGGACGAACTGGGACTGGACGCCACGATCAACTACCGCACCGAGAATGTTGCCGAGCGGCTCGCTGAATTGTTTCCGGATGGAATCGATCTTTTCTTTGACAACGTGGGCGGGGACATCCTGGACGCGGCGCTCGGGCAACTGGCACTGCAGGCGCGCATCGTGGTCTGCGGCTTCATCTCCAGCAACTACGCGCCGGGCACCCATCACGGTCCGCTCAACTATCGTCACCTCGTCTACAAGCGTGCCCGGATGCAGGGCTTCGTGGTTTTCGACTACTGGGACCGCTTCACGGAGGCCGAGCGCGACCTCCGTGAGTGGTACCACCAGGGGCTACTCAAGATCACTGAGGACATCGACGTGGGCCTGGAGAAGATGCCGCTGTCGCTCGCCAGCCTGTTCACAGGCGGCAATACCGGCGTGAAAATCTGCCGGGTGGCCCCGGACCCGGACGATGTCCTGCAGGGCACCGGCAGATCCACCGGGCGTGGCACCATGCCGATCATGCCCTGAATCACGGAGAGGACTTGAAGAACCCGAGCACTGCATGGCGCGCCGCCATCGGCGGCATCCTGGTCGCGTCACTGGCCGTCATCGCGCTGTACCTGCCAGGCTTTGCCAGCCTGGTGGCCGTCTGGTCCTCCACCGTGGCCTACCGCTTCCTTTTCCTGGTGCCGCTGCTGTCTCTCTACTTCCTCTGGCTGCGCTGGCCGGATGTTGCCGCGCTTCCCCCGCGACCGTCCGCGCTTGGCCTCGCGTACGCGGCGCCCTTCGGCGCCCTGTGGCTGTTCGCAGAGGCCACGCAGCTGTCGGTCGCCGCCCAGGTGTCGGCTGTCGGCATGCTGCAGGCGGTGTTCCTGACGGTACTGGGATGGCAGATCGTGAGGCGACTGCTGTTCCCCTTGCTGCTGCTGTGGCTGATGGTGCCCGTCGGCGACCTGCTGACTCCCACCCTCATCGAACTGACGACGGCGTTCACGATCGGGCTGCTGAAGATCGCAGGATTGCCGGCAGTGTCGGACGGCAACCTGCTGGTCGCCGGCGGAGCCCGCTACGCGATCATCCGGGAGTGCTCCGGGCTCGACTTCCTGCTCGGCAACCTGCTCGTGTCCCTGGTGTTTGCCAACCTGCTCTACCACCGGGCCCGCAAGCAGCTTGCCTATGTGCTGGCGGGAGTGGCCGTGGCGATCCTCGCCAACAACCTGCGTACGGCCTCGGTAATACTGATCACCGATGGCGGCTTCGACCTGGCAAGCAATCACGAGGCCTATGGCTGGTTCGTTTTCCTGCTCGCGATGCTGCTGCAGATGGCCGTGGGCCTGCGCTACCGGGACGAGCCGGCAGCGGCGCCCGCGGCCAGGCCGGCAAACGGAGCTTCATCGGCCGCGCGGCTGGCGGGAGCCGTCGGCGGGATCGTGGTGGTGGCCGCCCTCGGGCCGGCCTACGCCAGCCTCGCACTGGGCCAGGACGCAACTCCCGCCGAGGTCCGGCTGTGCCTGCCACCCACGCTGTACTCGGCGCCCGATTCATCCGGAGACGCAGGCGCCTGGCGCCCGGAGTTCCCTGCCGCCAATGCCCGCCTGCAGCGGCTGATCGCGGCCGGGGTTCAGCCTGTGGATGTCTTTGTTGCCTACTACTGGCGGCAGGGTCCGGGTCGCAAGCTGATTGCCTGGAACAACCGGCTGCACGACGGCCGGCAGTGGCGCTACATGGCGAGCGGCACCGACACCGCCCGGCTCGCCGGCGCCCCGCTCCGTGTCGCAACCGAACGGCTCACCGGCCCAGCCGGGCAGCGCCGCCTGGTGTGGTACTGGTACTGGGTGGACGGGCGTTTCGTCGACCGTCCCTGGCAGGTGAAGCTGCGCCAGGCCCGGGCCGAGTTGTTCGGAGGCGACCGGCGGTCCGCGCTGGTTGCGCTGGCAACCGACGAGGCGCCTGCGGGCGAAGTCAACGCCGCGCGGGCGGCACTTCAGGCAGCACTCGACCAGCTACCATCGATTGCGGACGCGCTAAATGACACGGCCAGGGAAATCCCTGGCCGTGCCTGTCTTCACGACTAGCTGGTGGCGGTTACTCGATGGTGGCCTTCCGCGCCACCGGGATCTTCCGTCGGCGGGCGACGATCACGGTTGCGCCCAGACCGACCACGACGAGGCTGAGGACGCCGGGACCCGGCAGGTTGGTCACCGTGCCGCCACCCTGACCCTGACTGCCACCGTGATGACCACCGCCAAAGAGCGAGATCAGCCAGCTGAGGAAGCCACTCCCTTGACCGCCCGCGGCGAAGGCCGGGGCTGATGCCAGCGGGCCAAGCGTGGCCATCAGCAGCAGCGCCGCACACATTTTCTTTACTTTCATCCTGGATCCTTCCGTCGATATCGAAGATACGGGTTTGAGCTAGCAGGAATCGTGCCAGCAGGAAAACTGCTGTTATTTCAGTCCATCGGGACAGGCGCTGCGCAGCCATGGAAGCAATGTGTAAATTTTTCCGCGCGGCGCGGCGGCGGCTTGTGTGACACGCTTCTCGAAGCGGCCCGCGCTTAAGTAAGACCGGCGGTGCGAAAATGCGTCGCCAACCGGCGCGAGGCCAGGGCCACGCTGGCTTCCTTACATAGTCCCCGCGTCTGGCCGCGCCACTGTAAGTGGAGCCGACAGATCATCAAGCGAGGCCAGCTGGACCGCCGAAAATCCTGTGGACGCCGTAAGGATCCGGGGCATCACGCGTCAGAGAGCGATGAACCCTGGCGCTCAAAGGATGCCACCGTGCGAACTGTCGTGATCATGCTGGTGACACTCCTCGCGGCAAACTCGACAGCAGGGGCTGAAGCCAGCTCGGTCGTGCTGGCCAGTGGCCCGGCTCAGGTGGCCCTGCTGGAGCTCTACACCTCGGAGGGCTGTAGCAGCTGCCCGCCGGCGGATGCCTTCCTCTCCTCCCTGTCGGCCAGTCCGCGCCTGTGGCGCGACATCGTGCCGGTAGCCTTTCACGTGGACTACTGGAATGACCTTGGCTGGGAGGACCCGTTCGCCCAGTCGGCCTGGTCCGGGCGCCAGCGAGAACTGGTGCGGCAGGGAGCCGCCGGCACCGTCTACACGCCGGGCCTGTTCCTGAATGGCGCCGAATGGCGCCGTCCCGCTGGCATGGCACCACTCACGCTACCGAAGGCGGCGGCTGCCGGTGAACTGACGGTAATCGTGCGGGATGGCGGTGCCGTCGATGTGCGCTTCACGCCTGCGATTGCTCCGGGCGGCACGCTGCAGGCACACGTTGCTCTGCTTGGTTCCGGTTTCGTCACCCGGGTACAGGCCGGGGAAAACCGCGGGCGGACGCTCCGGCATGACTTCGTCGTGCTGAAGCTGGAGACTTCCCGACTCAACCGGGACGCCGGACGTTACACGGCCTCCCTGCAGCTGAACCCTCTGCGATCAGCGGCGCCCCGCCAGGCGATCGCCGTGTGGATCACCGCCGGCGCCAGCCTCCGGCCGTTGCAGGCCGCGGGCGGCTGGCTGGATCAGCTACAACTTCCCCGCGACTGACAGCGCCGCGCGACGCAGCGCATCCTTGCGGCCAGACGCCTGCGTCCCGGCAGCACCACCGAGGCCGAGGCTGACTACCCGGCTCCCCTTGAGGAACGTGAACGACGCCCCGTTCTCCGAGACGCCCCAGAAACACTTCTCGCCAATACCGGGCTCCTCGGTGACCTTCGCATCCTCCTCGTCCAGCCGATCCTTCACGAGGTTGGCGCTGAGCTGCTTCCGGGCGTCAGCGGCACTGGCGAACTCGACGACGGACAGCACGATGGCGGCTTTCGAGCCCGCATAGGTGCAGTACGAGAGCTGGCCCCCGCTGTCGTCGTCCCGTTCGGGACCGGCGGGGGTCATGCGGGTGACGGGCTGGCCCAGCGCGGCGGCGGCATCGGGCTGGCTGAGCAGCGCGCAGGTATCGCCGGCAGCGGCGTTGGCCGATAGGACCATGGCAAGAAGCAGAGCGCTGGAAATCCGGACTGCGGGCATGATCCGACTCCTCTGCAAAGGGAGAATGAGTATAGGCCGGACCCCCGCCCCTAGCGCAGCCTCGGCATCACCTTCTCGGCAAAGAGCCGGGTCTGCGCCACCATTGCCTCCTGGCGCGCCCCGTGGGGCGTGGGCACGGGCGAGCCGCCCAGCAGGTTCACGTGGTCCAGGCCGAGGCCGATCAGGTGCTGCAGGCGGTCGAAGCACTTCTCCGGCGGCCCGCAGATGGAAAACCAGTCCACGAACTGGTCGTCGACCATCTCCAGGTGGGCGCCTTCGTTCTGGGCGTGACGGGCCATGTCGTAGCCGGACTTCATCCGGATGGCGAGATCCTTCAGCTGGGGCGGCAGGTGCTCGACAGGCGAGTCCTTCATGCCCGCGAAGTGCGCCACCATGCCCGAGATCATCCGGCCGAGGTTGATGGCGCGCTGCTCGTCGGGGTCACAGACGAGGTTGACGTAGGCGCCGACGCTCAGGCTGGCCCTGTCGCGGCCGGTTTCCTTCAGGCGCGCAGCCAGCGTCGCCATCGCCCACTCGATGCGCTCCGGGGCGCTGCCAACCGCGAAGCTCACCCGGTCCGCCACGTCCGCGGCCATGCGGATGGTCGCGGGGCCGGTGCAGGCAATATCGAGCGGCACCGTCGGCAGCTCGTCCGGCTCCAGCCAACGCATGCGGGAGGCAGTTTCGCCGCGCATCACCGTCTCGCCGCGCAGGTAAGCGCGGACCTGCTCCACGTAGGTGCGCAACTCCTTCGTCGTCGCGTTGCGCTGGCCGATGTGGGCCGCCGAGGAATCGCCGCGCCCGATGCCGCAGCGGACCCGGCCACCGGACTCGATCTGCAGGGTGGCGAGCGCGCCGGCGGTGACGGAGGCGTCCCGGGTCACGGGGTTGGTCACGCCCGTGCCGAGGAAGAGGCGGCTCGTCCGGGCGGCGGCGAGGCTCAATTGCCCGTAGGGCTCGGGGCTCAGGCACTGGGTGTCGGGACAGAGCAGCGCGTCGAAGCCCAGTGACTCGATCTCGGCAGCCAGGCGCGCCGTGTAGCCCGCGGAGGGCTCCATCACGATGCCGAATTCCAATTGAGGCATGTCCCCATTTACTCCGGGTCAGTGCGAACCGAGGCCGATCATCGTCGACGAACGGGCCTCCGCGGGGTCGAATTTCACCGGCCGGCCACTCCGCAGCCAGACAATCAGCGCGAAAACGAAGGCGGCCAGGTTAGCGATGCCCACGAGGATGATTGGGCCGGAGATCCGCCAGTAGTCGAAGAGGTAGCCGCCGGCGAGGCTCGTGACGAGGATGCCCACAGAACCGCAGAGCCCGGCGAGGCCGATCACGGAGCCGCGCACATCCAGGGGCGTCTCCTGGCCGAGCAGCCCGGTAACGGAGAGAATCACGCTCATCTGGCCCATGCCCACCAGCACGCAGCCGAGGTAGCCGATGGGTGAGAAGGGCTGCTCCTGCAGGCCGAGCAGCGTGTAACCCACGGCACCGAGAAGCAGGGCGGCCACCACGCAGGCCAGCCGGTGGTAGCGGTCGATCAGCGCGCCCGCCACCGGCGCCCAGAGGAGCGCGGAGCCCTGGATCAGCGCGAACATCAGGCCCGCCTTGGCGAGGGCCTCCGGGCCGTCGAGGCCCTCGTCCCGGCCAACCCGCTGCAGCCACAGCGAGACGAAGGTGGCCACCAGCGTCAGGTCCGCCCGCGAGATGAAGGAGCCGGCGTAGCAGACCAGCAGCCGGGGGTTGTCACGGCCCTGGTTGATGCCGATCTGCAGGATGCGCCGCAGGCTGATCCGGGCGCTCCGGCCACTCGGCGTGCCGCCCTTCAGCCCCAGTTGCATGACCAGGGCCGTGAACGCGGCGAGCCCGGCCATCACGAACAGCATGTAACGGCCGGCCTCGGCGCTGCTCATTCCCTGGGATTTGAAGATGGTGGGCAACAGCGCAAACAGCGCCGTGGCGATGCCGATGCCGAGGCCGTTGAGAACGCCCGACAAGCCCGCGATCTTGCCCCGGGACTTTTCCGCCGGGTAGTCGGCGGCGGTCACCGCGATCATGACGCCCACGAAGGCCAGGCCGATTGCGTAGACGAACCGGCCCACGTACAGGTCGGTGATGCTGCTCGCGATCCCGTAGAGCGCGAAGCCCGCACCCGCGATCAGGGTGCCCCCGGCATAGATCGGCCGCCGGCCGATCCGGTCCGACAGGCCGCCCGCAAAACTAACGAGCGTGAGCACCACGACCTCGTGCATCGTGATCAGCAGGCCTGTCACCTGGCCGTGGCGCTCCGGCGGGATGCCGATGATCTCCGTCAGGACGTAGGGCTGGGAGAAACTGAGAAAACTGATGACCGGCATGATCGCCAGGCAGACATAGAGGTAGGTCCAGGAGTTGAGACCGCTCATGCCGCTGGCAAACTCAAGGGGACCCAGCCGGTAGCCCGGGAGAACGCCCGCGGGCGCGCTGTTGCTGCTCATATGGTCTCCGTCCACGCCGAGGTCAGCGGGGCCCGAAGAGTATGGCCCAGGACCGCTGACCGACCGCCAATCGGTTACAGTTTGTTACAGTGCGACCGCCTAACGGCGCCTAGTCTGCGCCCGTCATCAGGGAGAACACTTGTGAAGAAAGAAGCCAAGATCCGCCCGTTCTGGTACTCGGACGTCTGGCTGTTCCCCAAGCTCATCACGATCATCACGAGCCTGGACAAGGACGGCAAGATCAACGCGGCGCCCTATTCCCACATCATGCAGTACGACGTGATGGCGAAGAACCCGCGGATGATTGTCGGTTTCCGCCAGGACTCCCACACCTTCCAGAACATCTGCGAGACGAAGGAGTTCGTCGTCAACTGTCCCACGGCAGACTACCTCGACGACATGATGGAAACGGCGCGCTTCTACCCGGAGGGCGTCAACGAGCTCGAGCACACCAGGTTCACGATGATCCCGTCCCTGCACGTGAAGCCGCCTTCCATCAAGGAGTGCCCGCAGATCGCCGAGTGCGTGGCCGAAGAGATCGTCCGCCTCGACAAGAGCAGTGGCATCGTGATCGCCAAGATCAAGGCGCTGGTGTTCGACGAGGAACTGCTCGAAATGGGCCGGGAGGAGCGCATCCGTACGATGAACCTGCCGATCGGCCTCGGCGACGAGAGCCGCCAGGACTACTTCCACACGACGCTAGGCCACATCTCCATGCACGAACTCGGCGAGACGCCGGCTGGCCACAAGGGCGGTGAGGTGAAACTGGCCATGCCGTGGGACGCGGACGCGCTGCAGGCGCTGATGACGATCCCGCCGATGGTGCGCAAGATGGTCACGGACCAGACAGAGACCTACTGCCAGGGCAAGGGCGACGCCAAGGTCACCCACGCGCGCTTCACCGCCTATGCCGCCGAGCAGGGTATGACGCCCGAGCTGATGGAGCGGTTCCAGAAGAAAAAGACCGCTTGAGCCCGGAGTAATCCCCTATGTGGCGCTTCATCCGCCGGAGCCTGCTGGTGCTCGCCACGCTCGTCGTGGCCGCCACCCTGGTCGCCCTGTGGGCCTACCGGGATATTCCCGCGGCCGAACTGGAGGCGAAGTACGCCGGTCCCACCTCCCGCTTCATCACGATCGACGGCGTGCGCTTCCACTACCGGGACGAAGGCACGGGCCCGGTGGTCATTCTCTTCCACGCGAACTTCTCCAACCTGATCGACTGGGATCCCTGGGTTGACGCGCTGAAGGATCACTACCGGGTCGTCCGTGTCGACATGACGAGCCACGGGCTCACCGGGCCCGACCCGACCGGCGACTACACCCTGCCCCGCACCCTCGATCTCACCGAGCGCTTCATCGACGCCCTGGGCATCCAGAAGGCGACGCTGGGCGGCACCTCCCTCGGCGGCACCGTCGCCATCCATTACACCGTTAAGCACTCGGACCGGGTCGAGCGACTGATCCTGCTCAGCCCCGGCTCCCTCGAAGGCAAGGAGAAAATGCGCAGCGGCGGCGTCCCGAAGGCCGGGTATGTCCTCAAGTACATCCTGCCCCGGGCCCTCCCGGCAGCGATGCTGAAGAGTGGTTTCGGCCCGCCGGCGAAGCCGTCGGAAGAATTGATAGACCGCTGGTACGACTTCTGGATGCGGGAAGGCCAGCGGGAAGCCCAGCTGGACCGGCTGTCCCAGTACCAGGCGGGCGACATCGAGGGCCTGATCCGGTCCATCCGCGTGCCCGTGCTGCTGCTCTGGGGCGAGGCCAACACCACGGCGGTCTTCGAGCAGTCCGTGGAGTTCCGGAAACTGCTCGCGGGTGCGCCCTCGCTGACTTTCATCAGCTATCCCGGCGTCGGCCACATGGCCGTCGAGCAGGCCGGCGCCCAGATCGGCAGGGACGTCCGTGCCTGGCTGGATACACCGGTGGCCGACCTGCCCCGTCTCTGATCTCGCCCGTTCCTGATCTCCTCGAGGACCCGCAGCTCCCATGTTCAACTTCTTCCGCAAGAGCACGCGCAACGAAGCCTTTGTCGACAGCCCCATGCGGGACAACTGGTACCAGTCCAGCTCCTACTACTGCTCCACCTTCGCGCTGATCACTACCGTCAACGAGGAAGGCCTTACCAGCATCGGCCCGTACCAGCTCACCTTCCCGTTCGAGGTCATCAACGACCGCTCCTTCCTGCTGTGCAGCCGCCCGACGTCGAACACCACGGCCAACGTCCGGCGGACGAAGAAGTGCGCGCTGAATTTCGTCGAGTTCGACAGGAAGCAGCTGAAAACCATCCTGGACTTCGGCTACCCGGGCCAGACGCCCGAAGAGAAGATGAAGGACAACTGCTTCACGCTGGTCGACAGCCCGACCCCCGGCCGGGAGTCCAGCGACACCTGCCCCAAGATCATCAAGGAGGCCTTCCAGGTCTACGAGTGCACCTGGGAGGAGGAGCGGGAGTTCGAGAAGTTCCTGCAGCGCTCCACGTCAGCCCACCTGGTGCTGCGCATCGAGAACATCCTGCTGAAGGAAAGCTGGAAGAAGAACCTGGATGACGGCGGCGAGCGCATGCCCCGGCTGCCGGTGACCTACGGCTTCCGCGGCGGCACCAAGTTCTGGTTCGCCGAGCCGAAGAAGGCTTTCTGGCTGCCGATCCCTACCAACAAGGGACCGAAGTACGAGGTGGTGCACTACGAGGCGAACCGGATCGATGACGAGATCAAGTTCACCCTCGAAGCGAGCAAGGAGCTCACCGGCATTCCCCGCCCCTTCCTCAAGACGGCCCTGAAGGGCATCGTGAAGCAGGCCCGGGAGCGGGGCGTCACGACCATCGACCGGGATTTCATCCTCCTGCTCAACAAGGAGCGGGAGGGCTGACCACCGTTCCCCGGCGTCAGCTCTTGCAGGTCTTGATGCCCAGCAGGGTATAGGCGGGGCACGAGCCCACGAACGCCGTCACCAGCGGCACGATGCCGATCAGGCCCCAGAGCGTCTTCGGGCCGATGACCGTCAGCGACAGCAGGACGAGTCCCACCACGACGCGCAGGCCACGATCGAGAGAACCGACATTCTTGGGCATGGAATTGCTCCTAGGGAATTCAACCAGCGAATCCGGGCGGATGTTGCGCCCGCCCCCCGGCAGCTTGCAATAATGGGTTCTACCGATAGCGGGGACGCTCGATGCGCGGGAACTTACTGAACAGAAGGGCCATGCTGGCCGGAGCCGGCGCCCTCGCCCTCGCCGGCGCAGCACGCCCGGCCTGGCCGAGGGGCGGCCTGGACCTCGGCGACCGCCGGGACTTCCTGACGGCAGTCGCCAAGCTGCGCGGCGCCACCGACGACCGGCTCGTGATCGGCTACGTGGTCGGCACCCGCTACGCCGTGCCGGAGCACCGGCTGGTGCCGATGATGGGCATCCTCGCCGCCACTTTCAGCCAGTACCGGCGGATCAGTCCCGACGCCTTCGAGGCCCGGGCACTCGAGGTCGCGTACTTCACGGACCTGGCCACCGGCAAATTGCTGGAACAGTGGCGCAACCCGGTCACGGGTGTGACAGTCGACGTGGAACAGACGCGGATGGGTCCGTCGCGCCTTCTGATTACCGCGGACGGGCTGACCGTGCCCCGCCCGTCCGGCGAGGCGAAGGGCCTGGAGCTGAAGCATACGTTCCAGCCACCGGTGGTCGTCGGCGACAACGTCTGGGTCACCGAGCAGATCAACGTGGACGCGCCGCCAGGCCCCCGGCCGTTCGTCTACAACGAGCTCAGCACCTTCTGCGCACGCAAGTCCGAGCTGGATGATCCCCTTCGGGCCACGGTAGCTACGCAGGTGCAGTACCAGAGCCTCATCACCTACCGGCCGTGGATGGGTTTCGGCGATACGCCGGGCCACACGCTCGCCCGGGGCGCAGGCCAGCACGTGGCCCGGATCGACGACCTGCCGCCCTACTACCTGGAACTGACCCGCCGGCTGCACCCGGACGTACTGAAGGACCCGCTGGCGCTACTCGCCGCCGGCTAGTAGCAACTAGTTGGACGTCACCGTGTAGCTGTCCATGGCAAAGTTGGCGCTGTTGCCGCCGGGACGGGTGAAGAAGGAAATCCCCGGTTGGCCAGTCGCGTACATCGTGTCCACCGTGGTCAGCATCAGCCTGCCGTTTATATACATGCGGAGCGTGCTGCCAGTAACCGTTGCCTTGACCACATCCCCCGTTTGCAGAGGCCGCCCGTATCCATAGTCCCCCTGGCTGTTGAGTGCGGTGAAATCCCCCACTCCACCATCCCAGCGCATCTGGGCAACAGACCCGTCGTAGGCGAACAGACACTCATAGCCCCGCGCATTCTGGCCGTCGTCGGTGAAACGCAGCAGCAGCTCAACCTCGTGGGTGATGCCGGTTTGCAGATTGGCTGAGCGGTAGATCACGGCCTCTGCCGTCTGGTCGGGCCCGAACCCCGAGAGCAGCGCATAGGAGTCGTCGTAGGAATTGGCTGAACCGTTGGTCCCGTAGGCGTGGCCGCCGGAAGTGCGGACGTTGGTAAAGCCGTTGTTCGCCCGCCGCCATCGTCCCTGCTCGGAGATCGGGTTCTCGGTCAGGTCGAAATTGGTCGAGTAGCTGCCGGTCGGCTGGGTCACCGTGACGCCGGCCGAACGGGTGATCGGTCCGCCGGCGCCACTGCAGGTGAGGGTGTAGGTGGCCGAGGCGGTCAGCGGGCCCGTGGACACACTGCCAGTCGTGCTGCGGGTGCCGGTCCAGGCACCCGTCGCAGTGCAGCTCGTGGCGTTGGTGGACGACCAGCTGAGCGTCGAGCCACTGCCGCTCAGCACCGTACCGGGCGTGGCGTTGAAGGTCAGCGTCGGTGGCGGCGTGCCACTGCTGACCGTCACCGTGGTCGAGCCCTGGGCACTGGTGCTGCTGTCCACGCCCGTGCAGATCAGCGTGAAGGTGCTGGTGCTGGCCAGCGAGCCGGTGCGCGCCGTGCCGTTGGTGCCCTGCGGCCCGGACCAGCTGCCCGAGGCCACGCAGCTGGCGGTATTGGTCGATGACCAGTCCAGGGTCGCGGGGTTTCCGGTCTGCACTGCAGCGGGCGTGGCGGAAATCGTGACCGTGGGCGCGCCGGGCGCTGCGTCGCCACCACCGCCACCGCCGCAGCCCTGCAGGGCCAGGGCGAGGAACAAGGTGCCGGCGAAGGCTGCTTTGCGGCGCATGGGGCGGGTCCGGATCAGGAATAACGAGGGCAATGCTACCCCCATCGGCGGTGGCAAGTGTGCTGCGCTTCCCGAATCTTCAGCGATCGGAGGGGTCGTGCCCACCGGCCTTTGCCAGGTCGCCGGTCAGCGCCGCCAGGGCCGGCTCGTCGAGCGTCTCGCGGGCCAGCAATTCCACGGCACAGCGGTCCAGGACCGCCCGGTTGCACTCCAGAATTTCATAGGATCGCGCAAAGGTGTCCATGACCAGGTTCCGGATCGCCCGGTCGATCTTCTCCTGGGTCTCCGGGCTCGTGGCGCAGCCGCCGGCCGCCATGCCCGGGAGGTCCAGGAAGCGCGGACGTTCCGCCTCGTAGGCCACGTAGCCGAGTTCCTCGTCCATGCCGTAGCGCATGACCATGTCCCGGGCGATGTCGGTGACCTTGGCGAGATCGTCGGCCGCGCCTGTAGACAGCTCGCCGAAAACCAGCTTTTCGGCGGCGCGGCCGCCTAGCAGCACGGCGATCTTGTCTTCCAACTCCTGCCGCGTCATCAGGAAGCGATCCTCGGTGGGCCGCTGGATGGTGTAGCCGAGGGCACCGATACCCCGTGGGATGATCGACACCTTGTGCACGATATCGTTGCCGGGCAGCGCCAGGGCGACCAGCGCATGCCCCAGCTCGTGGTAAGCCACGACCTCCCGCTCCCGCTTGTTGAGCACGCGGTTGCGCTTCTCCAGGCCGGCCACGATGCGCTCGACCGCGAGCGTGAAGTCGGCCAGAGAAATGTGGTCGCCGCCGCGCCGGGTGGCGGCGAGCGCCGCCTCGTTGCACAGGTTGGCGAGGTCGGCGCCGGAGAAGCCGGTCGTGAGCGCGGCGACCTGCTCCAGGTCCAGGACGGGATCCAGCCGGAGCTTGCGCACGTGGACCTTCAGGATCTGCACCCGCCCGGCTTTGTCCGGCCGGTCAACCAGTACCTGCCGGTCGAAGCGTCCGGCTCGCAGCAGCGCCGGGTCCAGGATCTCCGGACGGTTGGTGGCCGCGAGCAGCACGATGCCCTTGCCGGGGTCGAAACCGTCCAGCTCCGACAGCAGCTGGTTCAGCGTCTGCTCGCGCTCGTCGTTGCCGCCGATGGGCCCCGAGGCGCCCCGGGCCCGGCCGAGTGCGTCCAGCTCGTCGATGAAGATGATGGCGGGCGCCTGGTTCCGGGCCTGCTCGAAGAGATCCCGGACGCGGGCGGCGCCGACGCCGACAAACATCTCGACAAACTCGGAACCCGAGATGGAGAAGAAAGGCACTTTTGCCTCACCGGCCACGGCTTTGGCGAGCAGCGTCTTGCCGGTGCCCGGCGGGCCCACGAGCAGCACGCCCTTGGGCATGCGGGCGCCGAGCCGGCCAAAGGCGCCCGGGTCCTTCAGGAAACTGATGATCTCCTGTAACTCCGCCTTGGCCTCGTCGACGCCGGCGACGTCGGCGAAGGTCACCCGCGTGTCGGTCTCCACGTAGACCTTGGCCTTGCTCTTGCCGATGGTCATCAGCCCGCCGATGCCCTGCTTCTCTCCCAGGCGCCGGAAGACGAAGACCCAGACCGCGACGAAGAACAGCGTAGGCAAAATCCAGGACAGGATGTCCCTGAGGAAGGTGTTCTCGACGACCGCCTCGAACTTCACTTCGTGTTTCGCGAGTTCCGCGGCAATGTCCGGGTCCACCCTCGTGGTCACGAACTCGGTGCGGCCATCCGCAATGGGGCTGCGGAGCTTGCCGCGCAGGAAGCGCTCCTGCACCGTCACCTCCGCGATCCGGTCCTCGGCCAGGAACTTCTGGAAGTCGCTGTAGGGGATCTCCTCGACGGCCCGGTAGGTCGTCCAGAAATCCCGGATGAAGAGGATGGCAAGCGCGGCCATGGCCACGTACCAGAGATTCAGCTGGGTCTTCCTGTCCATGTCCGCCATCAGCTGCTCGTCCCGGCCGCCGGCGCAATGCCGTCCTCGAGCCGGGCGAGGCTCTCCCGCAGGCTCCGGAGCTCCCGGCGGTAGGCTTCCGCGTCACCGTAGTCCACGAAGCCCGCGTAGTGGGTGTGCTGCTGCTGCAGCCGGCGCGCGTGCTTGATCGGGCACCAGTACTGCTCGGTCCTGCCAATCACTTCCACGACGAAGGCGGCCAGGCCGTTGGCGTAGGAGCAATAGGCGCAATTGATCTTCTCGAGCCAGTTCAGGTACCCGAGGTGGGTCCGGTCGAACACCAGGTAGTCGCGGCGCCGTACCCGGGGGATCCGGTAGAGCGGGAAGCACACCAGCTGGTACACCGACACGAACAGGTCAAGAAGTACCAGCGGGAAGATCACCGCAAAAATGACCGGCGCGGTTATCACGTTGCGCAGTTCGGCCTCGCGCAGGTAACTCAGCATCCCCATCCGGAACCGGCGCTGCTGCTCCAGCACCTCGCGCTCGAAGCGGATCCGGCGGTCCTCGAAGTCCGCGTGCAGCTCGGCGCGCCGCTGCTTGAGCTCCTGCTCGATCTCGGTCTCGAGCAGCCGGATCCGCTCGAGCAGTTCGCTGATTCTCGGGTTCACATCGGCCCTTTCGCGGTCGGGGGACAACCCCACGGCGATTATGCGCTGCGTGCCCGGGAGAACCACGCCTTGACGGCCTCGGTGCTCAGGATGTAGCCGGCCACGATGGCGAGCACTGCGGCGGCGAGTGGCGGTGGCCAGGTCAAAGGTGGTGCTGAGCAGCTCGAAGGTGACCATGAAGCGCCGCACCTCCCGGACGTTCCAGCGCTGGGCCGTCCTGACACTTGCCTCGTCCACGTTGTCGGTGGAAATGAACACCGACGGCAGGTCGGACAGAAAGTTATTGAGGAGGATCTGCTTGGCGGCCAAGGGAAGGAACGGCAGCAGCGGCGTGGCCAGCGCCATGCTGACCATGTTGCCGAAGTTGGCGCTGGTCGTGATGTTGATGTACTTGAGGGTGTTCGCGAAGGTGCGCCGCCCGGCCTCCGGGGTCGAGGCCGATAGCCTCGCCCACGTGCGCGGCGTCGGCCCACTGCTGGACGACCAGCGAGACGAGCGCGCCGAACACCAGGATTAAGACCAGGGGACTCTGCACCTGGCGCAGGAACAGCCGGGTCGCCGCCTCGTCGGGTGCAAGGCCAGTGGCAGCACTGCTGAACTCCCGGAGCAGGTCGGCGGCATCCCGGGACCAGTAGCTGTCGTGCAGCGTGACCACGCCCGCCATCGTGCCCGAATTGGCCGGGCGGCAGTCAAGACACCGGCGGACCTGCTCGGATGGGCGGGCCGATTCCCGCCACTTGCCCTTAAGATGCAGGCAGGGCCCGGATTGGATGCAGGCCCGGGGAGAGTCATGGCCAAGGGTTCACTGAAGAAGAAGGAATTCGAGGCGCTGGCGGAGCCGCTGCACCTCGAACTGAACAACCTGGCCCACTGGCTCCGGGTCACCGGCAAGCGCCTGCTGGTGCTGTTCGAGGGGCGGGACGCCGCCGGCAAGGGCGGGGTCATCAACACCATCACGTCAACCCTCAACCCGCGCCAGGTGCGGGTCGTGGCCCTGGGTACGCCAACGGATCGCGAGAAGAGCGAGTGGTACTTCCAGCGCTACGTGCCCCACCTGCCAGCCGCCGGGGAATTCGTCCTCTTCGACCGCAGCTGGTACAACCGGGCCGGCGTCGAGAAGGTGATGGGCTTCTGCACGCCGGCCCAGTACCGGCGCTTCCTGGCCGGCGTGCCGGTGTTCGAGCGTCAGCTCGCCGACGACGGGATCATCCTGCTCAAGTACTGGCTCGCCGTGGACCAGAAGTACCAGGAGGAGCGCTTCGCGGAGCGGGCGGCTGACCCGCTGAAGCGCTGGAAGCTGTCGCCCATCGATATCAAGGCCCGGACACTCTACGAGGACTACGGGCTGGCCCGGGACACGATGTTTCTCGCGACGCACCGCAAATTCGCGCCCTGGTTCGTCGTGGAGTTCAACGACCAGCGCCGGGGCCGGCTGAACCTGATCCGCCACCTGCTCGACCAGATCCACGACACCAAGGTTCCGGAGGAGAAGGTGGAACTGCCGCCCCTTGAGAAGAAGCCGGTCAAGGAACGTTACACGGGGCCCGTCAAGCCCATCCGCGCAACCTTCTGAGCCGGATCCGGCGCCGGCCGCACCCGGAGGACCGCCGCTCCCGCTACCTGGTCGCGGCGCAGGCGCCAGAGCGCGTCGTTGGCGCGCTCCAGTGGAAACTCCTCCGTGCTCGCCTGCAGGGGAATCTCCACGGCGAGCCGCAGCAGCTCCTCGCCGTCCGCCCGGGTGTTGGCAGTCACGCTCCGCAGGTTGCGCTCCTGGAACAGGTGGGCCTGGTAATTCAGGGGTGGAATATCCGATACATGGATCCCGGCCACCGCGAGCGTGCCACCCCGGTCCAGTGCCGCCAGCGCCACCGGCACCAGCTCGCCGGCGGGTGCGAACAGGATCGCGCCCTGCAGCTTCACCGGCGGCACGTCCGCCGCGCCGCCCACCCACGCCGCGCCCATCTCCCGGGCAAGCGCCTGGTGACGGTCACCCCGGGTGGCCACGTACACGCTGCAGCCCCGGTAGCGGGCAATCTGCAGGACGATGTGCGCCGATGCGCCGAAACCGTAGAGCCCGAGGGCTTCGCCAGGCCGGATCGCGGAACGCGTCAGCGCCCGGTAACCAATGATGCCCGCGCAGAGCATGGGCGCTGCGACCCGCGCACTGAGTGCCTCCGGCAGGGCATAGACGAAGTCCTCGGGAGCGCAGAGCGCGTCGGCGTAACCGCCGTGATCCGTCCAGCCAGTGAAGCGCGGCGCGCTGCACAGGTTCTCGGCGCCCCGTCGGCAGTAGTCGCACTGGCCGCAGCTGGCGTGCAGCCAGGCGACGCCCACGCGCTGGCCCAGGCTGAACCGGCTGGCACCTGGACCAAGCCGGCTCACCCGGCCCACCACCTCGTGTCCCGGGATGATGTGTGGCCGGCGCACGGGCAGGTCGCCTTCCACCACGTGCAGGTCCGTGCGACAAACGCCGCAGACCTCCACCTCGACCTGCACCTCCCGCGGGCCGGGCTCGGGCAGCGGCACATCAGCAAGGCGCAGCGGGGCGGTCGCCACCGGCGCCGGGTTGTCGAGGACCATGGCTCGCATGGACTGCATGTTGCCGCATATGCCACCCGTCCGGCGACCGGGGGCGGGTGCATAATGCCCGCTGGGCGATCCCCATCTCAGAATCAGGGCGAATCCGCATGGACCAGAACCGGCTGCACGCGCTCCTCGTGGAACTCGACCGCGAACTCAAGGCCACTCGTTCGCTGGACGCCCAGTCCCAGGCGCTCCTGCAGCAGGTAATGACCGATATTCCCCAGGCGCCCGCGGGCTCACCCGCACACAAGTCCGCCGAGACGCGCCTGCGCGAGCTGATGCTGCGCTTCGAGGCGGACCATCCGCAGCTTTCCGGGACCGTAGGGCAACTCGCGGACGCGCTCGGCAAGCTTGGTATCTGACCGCGCTGGGCCCCATTGGTCCCGGCAGTGGCACTGTGACTCCTATTGCGATGTTCAATCACCACGAGAAGTACGCGCGGCTGCTGGCCGCCGCCAGGCCGCTGCCGCCGCTGCCCACGGCGGTCGTGCATCCCTGCGACGAGACCTCCCTTGCCGGCGTGATCAAGGCGGCCGAGATTGGCCTGATCGCCCCCGTACTGGTGGGCCCGGCGGCGCGGATCCGGGCCGTCGCGGCGCGTCATGGCCTCGACATCTCGGCCTTCGGCATCGTGGACACACCCCACAGCCACGCGTCCGCCGCAGAGGGCGTCCGGCTGGTCCGGGAGGGCCGCAGCGAGTGCCTTGTGAAGGGCAGCCTGCACAGCGATGAGTTGATGGGAGCTGTGGTGGCGCGGGACGACGGCCTGCGCACGGCCCGGCGGATCACCCATTGCTTCGTGGTGGACGTGCCGACCTATCCCGAAGCGCTGATCATCTCCGACGCCGCCGTAAACATCGCGCCGACGCTCGCCGACAAGGTGGACATCGTGCAGAACGCCATCGACCTCGCCGGGGCGCTGGGAACCACCGAGATCCGGGTCGCAATCCTCTCGGCCGTGGAGACCGTGAATCCCAGGGTCCTCTCCACGGTGGAAGCGGCAGCCCTGTGCAAGATGGCCGAACGGGGCCAGATCACGGGTGCGCTCCTAGACGGGCCTCTGGCCCTGGACAACGCCATCAACCTCCGTGCGGCCGAGATGAAGAACATCAACTCGCGGGTCGCGGGCCGGGCCAATGTTCTGATCGTGCCCGACATGGAAGCCGGGAACCTGCTTGCCAAGAGCCTGACGTTCCTCGCCAACGCGGACATCGCCGGGATCGTGCTCGGCGCACGCGTGCCCATCGTACTGACGAGCCGCGCGGACTCCGTCGAGTCACGCCTGGCCTCGTCCGCCATCGCGACGCTCCTGGCCCGCGCCCGGCGCGAGGCGTCTTCCAGGACAGCCACCTGAACGTGGGCCGCCGGCCCGGTCATGACTGACGCCATTGCGGTACTGAACGCGGGGTCGTCGAGCCTCAAGTTCTCGCTGTACTCCGTGCATGGCCCGGGCCTGCAGCGCGAATTGCACGGGCAGGTCGAAAGCCTCCACACGGGCCCACGGCTCGTCGCGCACGATCGCTCCGGCGCCACGATAGCGGACCGGCGCCTGGACCTGGCTGACGGCTCCGGCCACGCCGGCGCGCTACCGCACCTCCTGGGTTTCCTGCGGGAGGGCCTGGCTGGCACACGGCTGGTGGCCATCGGCCATCGCGTCGTGCACGGCGGGCAGGCGCACTGGCGGCCGGTGCTCGTGAACCGGGACATCCTGGCCGACCTGGAGAAGCTCGTGCCCCTGGCGCCGCTACACCAGCCGCACAGCCTGGCGCCCATCCGGGACCTGCTCGCACGGGAGCCCGGGCTGCCCCAGGTGGCCTGCTTCGACACCGCGTTTCATCACGGCGCCCCCGAGATCGAGCAGATGTACGCCCTGCCTGCCCCGCTCCACGCCGAGGGGATACGCCGCTATGGATTCCACGGCCTGTCCTACGAATACATCGCGTCCGTGCTTCCCGGCTTCGACGCGGGCGCGGCGCGCGGCCGGTGCATCGTGCTCCACCTGGGCAACGGCGCCAGCATGTGCGCGCTGCTCGCCGGCAGAAGCATTGCCACTACGATGGGCTTCACGGCCATCGACGGCCTGATGATGGGCACGCGCTGCGGCTCCCTCGACCCGGGCGTGGTCCTGTACCTGATAGAGCAGCGCGGCCTGGACGCCGCGGAGGTGACGAACCTCCTCTACAACAACTCGGGCCTGCTCGGCGTCTCGGGCATCTCGAGCGATATGCGGACCCTGCTGGCGAGCACCGAACCCCGGGCGCGGCTCGCCATCGACCTGTATATCTACCGCATCCGCCGGGAACTGGGCTCACTCGCCGCGGCACTCGGTGGCCTCGACGCCCTCGTCTTCACCGCCGGCATCGGCGAGCATGCCGCGCTCGTTCGCGAAGGCGTCTGCGTGGACGCTACCTGGCTGGGTGTGCAGCTGGACCCCGCGGCGAACGCGGCCGGCGGCCCCCGCATATCCCGCGCGCACTCGGGAGTCCGGGCCTGGGTACTTCCGACCAACGAAGAACTTATGATTGCCCGTCACACCTGCCAGCTACTGGGAATCCATGCGTAATCAACCCATCGAACGCGTCATGAGCACACCGGCCTGGGTCATTGGCCCGGAATCGACGGTCGAGGAAGCGGCCGGGCTGATGGCCCGCCAGGGACTGCACCACCTGCCGGTCGTCGAGAATGAGCGGCTAGTTGGCGTGGTCAGCGCCGCGGACCTCGTCGGGGCCTCAGGGTCGGGTGAGCTTCCGGAGAGGGCGTCGGCCGGCCAGCGGCAGATAGGCGACATCATGCACCGGGATCCGGCAGTCATCAGCCGCACGGCCACGCTGCAGGACGCCGCCGTCCTGCTCGCGGGTGGCGGCTATCACTCGCTGCCGGTCACGGACCTCGAGGGCCGGGTGGTGGGCGTGGTGACCTCCACGGACCTGATCGTCGTACTGCTCCGGCAGTTGCCCTCTACCCGCGAGGCGGACACGCACCCTACCCAAACAGACACGGAAGAGTTCGCCGATCCGGCGGCTCTCGCGGCGGCCATTCACACGGCCGAGCGGCGGCTGCAGTCTGGCGCTGACGCCGACCCGCTGTTGCGGGCCTTCCTCCACCTGGCGGGTAAGACCCGGGAACTGGAGAACGTCCGCCGCGCAGCTGACGTCTACCTGCGCTCGGGACAGGGCGAACACGAGCACACGGTGCTGGTCCGGGCACTCGAGAAAGCCCGGGAACACCTGGGCCGCGGGCTGACGACGGGTCGTTTGTGAGCCGTCCGCCTGGTCAGGCAGCTGGCGGCATCCGGACCTGGGTTGCGACGAAGCCCTTGAGGCTGTCCATCCGCGCCAGCCAGGCGGCGACGTTGGGGCAACCGCTGTAGTCCAGCTTGCGGCCCAGTTTCGTCATCAGGTAGGCGGCGATCGCGAAATCGGCAACGCCCAGGCCGCCCACTATCCACTCCCTGCCTTCGAGCTGCCGGTCCAGGATTGCCAGCAGTGGCGTGACGGTATCGGTGTCCTTCTCGTCCGCCACCTTGAGGGCGCCCATCGCCGGCATCAGGTGACAGCTCTGCCAGTGCAGCCAGCGATCCACATCCGCGCGGCCCCTGGCGTCCGTGGGCAGAGCATGGGTCTCGGGAAACTTCGTGGCCAGGTACGTGAGAATGGCGTTGGATTCCCACAGCTTGAAGTCGCCGTCGGTGAGTGCCGGCACGCGGCCCATCGGGTTGATGGCCAGGTAGGCGGGACTCCTGGTCTCGTGGTCCTTGAAGCTGACGTGGTGGATCTCCACCGGCAGTTCGAAGTGCCTCACGAAGGCCTCGACCTTGCGGTTGTTCGGCGTGACAGTGAAGGAGTACAGGCGCATGGGCTTTACGGTAGCACGGTCGGCTGGAGAGTGCGCCACAGGTCATGGACCGCCGCCGGCAGCGGTGCGTCTGGCCTGGCCATGCAGTACTCCACCACATGATCCGTAAGCCGGTCGAAGGTCCAGGGCGGGCCGCCGGCCGGGACCGCCGCCAGCACCTCATCGATCGTCTTGCCGGACCTGGCGTAAATGTAGCCTTCCGCCCAGGTCAGCACCGCCTGCCGGAAGCCCGTGGGTCCCTTGGGCAGGATGCTGTTGAATGTCTCGCAGCGAAGCGCCCCGAGGTCCGCAACGCCACCCATGCCGGGCCGGAGCGCGAGCTTGTCCGCCGCCGTGGCGGCGATGCCGCCGGACAGAAGCAGTGATCCAAGCGTGGCCAGTACCGCCAGCGGGAGCTTCATGGCGCCACGCCGTCCCCGGCGCCCCAGTCGCCCCGCTCGGACGGCTTCTTTGGTGCGCGATGAATCATGAGTGCCATCGCCGCGAACGCCAGCACGATCAGGCCGACCTCGATCACGTACTTCCGCGGCTCCAGCCAGACCTCGGTGAGGAGCCCCCACTTCGAGAAGATCTCGACGTTTATCCAGAGGATGTTGGCCGTCGGAATGGCATAGCGAAGGGCGGTTGATACCCGGCGGTACCTGATCAGCCGGCTGAAACAGAAGCCGCCCCAGGCGATCGACACAAACACCGTGCCTGCGGTGGCCACGAAGGCGCCCTGGCCAACGCCCGTGAACGCCGGGTCGAAGATCAGGAGGTTCCACGCGTACATGAACCAGGTGACATAGAAGGTCTCCATGAACGTGATGATCGCGTAATTACGATCCCGGGCCGTCTTCGTGCTCGGACCCAGCCCCGCCCGCAGGCCCAGCCGGTTCTGGATCCACACGAACATGTTGCAGCGGGTGTCCTTGTCGAACGTGTAGAAGGCCAGCATCGTCATCAGCACGCCGACGGTCGCCGTCATGATCAGGTACTCGGGTTCTGTCGTGACCTCCAGCCCCTCCATGCGGGGCATGAGGCCAAAGTTCTTCCGGCCGTAGTACATGTAGAAGAACTCGACCCAGGCCATCCAGACGAACAGGCCGGCGAGAAAACCCACCCAGGTCGCCAGGTTCTCGCTCCGCGACTTGATGCCGTACCAGAGGGCCACGATGGCAAGAAAACCGATGGCAATTGCGGCGGGGTACGTCCGGTCGGTGCCCAGTGCCTGCTCGATGCTCACCATGGCCGCGTGGCCGATGCCTATCGCGAGCAGCATCAACACCGTCGTGACAAGGCCGACCACAGGCGGGCGCCAGAGCCGGGATTGGGCGGGGGGCGACAGGGGCGCCTTGGCAGCAACAGCTTCGGGCATGAAAAATTCCCCGGCTTCCTGGACAGTGGTTTTCCTTATACATCCCTGTATATTTCTTTGCAAGATTGCGGTCCGCCAGGGAAAGGCCAGGAATGCAGCACACCGTGAAGAAGCCCCGGCGGCGGGAGCGGATCATCAACCCGAAGGTGGTCGACCGCCGCAGCCAGGTCTGGGAAGGCCTGCTCGCAGCCGCCGGCCGCTTGATGGCTGACAGCGGTATCGCTGTCGTCAGCGTGGAGCAGATCCTGCTCGCCGCGGGCGTTTCCCGCGGCACCTTCTATGGATTCTGCAGCGGCAAGAGCGACCTGGTGGCGGCAATCATCGAGCCGGTACTTGTCGAAGGCACTGCCACGCTGGCCCGGCTCGAAAGCGAGCCACCGCCCCGCATCGTCCCTGCCATCGTTGATCTCTATGCAGACCTCTGGCGCCGGCACCGGAATGCACTGCTCATGATCCCGGGCGTGGATGCAGACGCATTCCTCCGGCTCCGTGAGGCTCACAAGGGCTACACTGACGCCATGCACCGCGCTCTGGAACGTGCCGCGGCTGCGGGCACCCTCCGCAATGGCAGTGCAAGCCATAGCTTCCGGGTGCTGTCGCGTACGGCGGTACCGCTGCTGCGGGTGTACCAGGACCATCCCGATGGCAAACGGCTTTACCGGGAATCCATGGTCTCGCTCCTGGCGGGAAGTCCCTGCGACTTCCCCGTATATCCCGGGGACGGGGGGCAACAGAGCATTCGGGCAGATCACACAGGGGACAGCACGATGACGGTATTTCGCGTATTGGTGGCAGACAAGGTCAAGGCGCGGCTCTACGAGCTTCCCAGCCGGCGCGGCTCCCTGAAGCCGTTGCGGAGCTTCGTCAATCCGGACGGCAGGAAGCACGAGCGGGCGCTCGGCACCGGCCGCCCGGGGCGAGTGACGAGTGGCGCTGGCGGCCGCCGTCACGCCTACCAGGCCAAGCACGGGCTCAAGGAACACTCCGAAGAGGTCTTCGTGCGGCGCGTCGCGACAGCGCTGGCGAAGGATGCCAGTGCAAGCGACGGCGCTCCCATCCTGCTGATCGCCGCCCCGCAACTGCTGGGCGCTTATCGCAAGCACCTGCCGGCGAACGTGCGCGACCTCGTCGTCATGGAGATCCGGCTCGACCTGGGCAAGGAAACGGACATCGAGCTCTCGAAGCGCGTGCGGGCGGCCCTCATGGACCTGCCCTTCTCGGTCACGACGGCCTTCGGCAGCCCGCGCCGAAGCGGGAAATAGGTCCCGGAAAATACAAGGGCGGCCTGTAGCTCCTACTGGTCGCAGTCCGTGCGCTTCAGCACCACGCGCCGGTTCAGCGCGCGGCCCTCGGCCGTCTTGTTGTCCGCGATCGGCTGGCTCTCGCCCGCCCCGCTGGCCACCAACCGGCCCACCGCGATGCCCTTGCCTTCCAGGTAGCT
>JBBQSA010000009.1:0-77664 GCA_038214295.1 Gammaproteobacteria bacterium | reverse complement strand
GGCGCGAGCCGCTGGGCCGCCGGGCTCCCGTGGATCTACCGGACGGACACGCGGCTGCCACAGGGCCTCGCGACCGGCGCGATCGTCGCGGTGCAGGACGAGCGGGGCCGCTTCCTGGGCCAGGCCTGCTATTCCACCCAGTCGAAGATCACCCTGCGCCGGATCGCGCTGGACGACCGGCCTGTCGACAAGAACTTCTTTCGCGAACGGATCGCCACTGCCGCCGGCCTGCGCCGCAGCCTGTATCCCGGCGAGAACGCCTGGCGTGCTGTCCACGGTGACGGTGATGGCCTGCCCGGGCTCGTCGTGGATCGCTACGGGGACTACCTGAGTGTCCAGTTCCTGACGCCGGCGATGGAGCAGCGGCGGGATGTCCTGGTGCCGTTGCTGGTCGAGCAGTTCGCGTGCAAGGGCATCATGAACCGCTCGGATGCCAGCGTGCGCGCGCTGGAAGGGCTGTCCCGGGAGAAGGGCCTGCTGTGGGGCGAAGTCCCCGATCCGGTCCTGTACCGGGAGGGCCAGCTCGAGCTGGCGGTCAGCCTGGAGCACGGCCAGAAGACGGGCAGCTTCCTCGACCAGCGGGAGAACCACGTGGTCGCCGGCCGCTACGCCCGCGGCCTGGCCCTCGACTGCTTCAGCTACATCGGCGGCTTCGCCCTGCAGATGGCGCGCAAGTCCGAGCGCGTCGTGGCCGTCGACAGCTCCGAGCCGGCCTGTGAACAGATCCGGGCCAATACGGCCCGCAACAGCATCAGCAACGTGGAGGTTGTGGCCGCCAATGCCTTCGATTTCCTGCGCAGCGAGGTCGACGCGGCCCGGCGCTACGATACGGTGGTGCTCGATCCCCCGGCCTTTGCCAAGGGCAAGGACGCGATTGCCGCGGGCCTGCGCGGCTACAAGGAGATCAACCTGCGGGCAATGCAGCTCCTGAACCCGGGTGGTTACCTGGTTACTTCCAGCTGCAGTTACCACGTGGACGAGACAGCCTTCGAGGCCACGCTGCAGGCCGCCGCGGCCGACGCGCGCCGTGAGGTGCAGATTGTCGAGCGGCGATCTGCGGGCCGGGATCACCCGGTGCTGCTCGCCTTGCGCGAGACCCGTTACCTCAAGTGCTACGTATTGCGGATCATGTAGTCCTGGGGGATGCTGTCCGGAATTACTCCGGGAGTTACAGGCATGAAGTGGGAAGGCGGTCGGCGAAGCTCGAATGTGGAGGACCGGCGCGGCATGGGCGGGCGAACCGCATTCGTCGGCGGCGGTCTTGGCACCATCGTGCTCATCCTCGTAGCGCTCTACTTCGGCGTGGATCCGTCGTTCCTGCTGCAGAACGTGACCGAGGGCCCGGCCCAAACTGCCGACCAGTCCGCTGGCCCGACACCGGGGACCTCCGGTCAGCCCGACCCGGCCAGTGACTTCGTGTCGGTAGTCCTGGCCGACACGGAGGACACCTGGACCGCGCTGTTTGCCGAGGGCGGCGCCCGGTACGAGGTGCCAAAGCTTGTCCTCTTTTCCGGCTCCGTGCAGTCGGCCTGCGGCTCGGCCCAGGCGGCAATGGGTCCCTTTTATTGTCCTGCCGACCGGAAGGTCTACATCGACCTCAGCTTCTACCAGGACCTGCGGGACCGCTTCCAGGCGCCCGGTGACTTTGCCCAGGCCTACGTGATCGCCCACGAGATCGGCCATCACGTCCAGAACCTGCTGGGTCTCTCCGCACAGGTCCAGCAGCAGCGCCAGCGGGCGAGCGAGGTCGAGGCCAACGCGCTGTCCGTGCGGGTCGAGTTGCAGGCAGACTGCTTTGCCGGCATCTGGGCCAACCACGCAAATCGCACGCGGCAGATTCTCGAGGACGGTGACGTGGACGAGGCACTGAGGGCCGCGACCGCGATCGGCGATGACCGGCTGCAGCAGCAGTCCAGGGGCTACGTGACGCCGGACTCCTTCACCCACGGGAGCGGCGAGCAGCGCGTGCGCTGGTTCCGGCGCGGTTTGCAAAGCGGCCAGGTAGAGGCCTGTGACACCTTCGGGGCGCGCCAGCTTTGAGTCGTCCCCACATCGAGCCGTACTGCGAGGTCGACCAGCCCTGGAAGCGCTTCAGCCTGCGCGCCTTCCCGAAGGGCGCCTGGTACAAGACGCTGAGCATGGACGAGAGCACCGGTGCCTCGTCCCTCAAGATGCGCTTCGACGCTGGCTTTCGCCGGCCGCCGGGCCTCGCGTTGTCCGACGTGGAGATTCTCGTGCTGCGTGGAACCGTGCGCATCGGGGGCGTGCAGTGCAGTGAGGGGCAGTACTTCTTCGTGCCCGCCGGCTTCGCCCTGGGTGCGATGTCGTCGCCGGACGGCTTCGAGGCCCTGGTGCTCTGGAACGACGGGCTGCCCAGCTTCCAGGAGTCGGACGAGCACCACCGCTACGCGCTGACGGCAGCCTTCGTGGCGACCAACGGCTACGAGGACGCCCCCTGGATCGCGACGGCCCGCTTCCAGCCCGGCGTGGCGACGGGCTGCTGCGTCAAGCCGCTGCGGGTGGACCCGGTTTCCCGGGCCACGACCTTTCTCTACACGATGGTGCCCGCGTACCGGCAGGACAACATCTCCTACCACGACTGCGCGGAGGAGAGTTATCACATCTGGGGCACGTCCTGGATGATGCAGTTCGGGGAGATTCCCACCGGCGGCTACTTCTGGCGGCCGGCATACATCAACCACGGCGCGTTCGCCTCCCGGCGGGGCTGCATTGCCCTCGGCCGGACCGACAGCGAGCTGTACAACTACTTCCACTACAATCCCTGGTCGATCCCGGACGACAATGCCGCGCGGGCCGCCGCCACGGTCTACCGCAAGCGGCCCCAGCTCTGGGACTGGACGGTGGCCGAAGGCCACAACCACCCGGACGGTCCACCGGATTTTGAAATGCCGGCCGGGAGCTGACGGCATGGCCACGCCACCGATCTCCGGCACGATCATTACCTTCAATGAAGAGGGCCACATCGAGGCCTGCATCGCCTCCCTGCGCCGGGTCTGTGCGGATGTTCTCGTCGTGGACTCCATGAGCACCGATCGCACCATCGAACTCGCGATGGCGGCGGGCGCCCGCGTTGTTTCCCAGGCCTACGCGGGCGAGGGACCCCAGCGGAACCTGACCGAGCGTGAAGCCCGCAATGACTGGATTCTTGCCCTCGATGCGGACGAGCGGCTCGATGACGAAGTCGTGGCCGCGATCCAGGAGCTGCCGCTCGACGATCCCGCCATTGCCTATGCTTGCAACCGCAAGAGCTACGTCGGTCCGCGGTGGATCCGCGGGCCCGGTTTCTACCCGGATTTCGTGACCCGGCTCTACAACCGGACCCGGTCCGCCTACGAGCCCAAGCCCGGCCACGCCAGCGTGCTGGCGCCCGGCGTCCGCCGGATCAGGGGGCACTTGCTCCACTACACCTATGACAGCCTCAGCGACTGGATTGCGAAGATCAACTGGATCACCTCGCGGGATGCCCAGGGCATGTTCGCCGCCGGTGTGCCGCGCTCCGTTGGCCGGCCGGCATTCAGTGCCCTCGGTGCGTTCTTCCGGCAGATGTTCCTCCGGGGCGGGATACTGCGCGGCGCCGACGGCATCACGATCACGATGACCAGCATGTTCCGGTCATTCATGAAGTACCAGAAACTCAACGAGCTGCACGAGCGGCAGGACCAGTCCGGGAGCAAGGGCCGGATCAGTGACCTTGATATCGGTCGCCTGCGGGATTCGGGCCAGGACAGGTAATCACCGATGGCGAAGTACCGCGACGAGTTCTTCCGGGACCGGCACGCCCGCACCGTCTACGCGGCCGAGACCGTGCTCGGCATCCTGCTGCCGGCGTTGCCGCCGGTGAGTTCGGCGATCGACGTGGGCTGTGGTGTTGGCACGTGGCTCTCCGTGCTGGCCCGGCAGGGGGTCACCGGCATCCAGGGCGTGGATGGCCCCTGGGTCGACGTGGCCAACCTGGTCATACCGCGCGAGAACTTCGTGCACCACGACCTGCGCCAGGACCGGGACTTCGGCCGGCGCTTCGACCTGGCCATGTCCCTGGAGGTGGCCGAGCACCTGCCAGCGGAGCGGGCGGCCGGCTTTGTCGGCTGGCTCACCGGGCTGTCCGACATCGTCCTGTTCTCGGCGGCCACGCCGCAACAGGGCGGCAAGAACCACTTCAACGAGCAGTGGCAGGATTACTGGGCGGAGCTGTTCGCGGCGCGGGACTACGTGCCCGCGGACTTCATCCGGGCGAGGATCTGGGACGACAGCCGGATCGCGACCTGGTACCGGCAGAACCTGCTCGTCTACGTGCGCCGGAACCGCTTGCCGGAGCTCCGCCTGCAGCACGGCGCCGGCACGCCGGGGCCCCTGTCGATCGTGCACCCCGAGGTGTTCCTGGCGAAGCTCGACCGGGCGGCCACCGTGGGTGGCGTACTCAAGCGCTGGCGCCGGGCTCTGCGGCGTTCCCTGAAAGGCTGACCCGCCCGCCGGGCGCTACTGCGCCACCGCTCCATACCGATCAGTCCGCGACGCCCGGATCTGCCGGCGGCGTTCAGCCGTTGAGCACTCCTTCTCGGCAACCCAGAAGATGTGCTTGCAGAAAAGGGTGGTGGGGGACAGGTTGAGCTTCAGGTGTTCCCACCAGACCGGCTTGCCGATCTCCGGCGGGATAGACTTTCTCTGCTTGCGGGCGTAGGTGCGGTACGCCAGTAGCGATGCCAGCGCGAGCAGGGGATAGAGCAGCACACCGAGGACCACGGACGAGGCGCCAACGTCAGTGCGTACCCGTTCGACGACCTTGAAGCCCGCGATCCCGCAAAGGGTGTACAGGCGCTGCACGCTGAGCAGGAACAGGTGGCCAAAGTAGATGCGGTCCACATCCGCGTCGGTGACCCAGACGGTGTCCACGACGGAGGGCGGCATCCGCCGCCAGGAGTCATTCTCTATCAGCAGGTTGGCAAGCCGGGCGCGGACGTGGGAGATGCTCGGACTGCTCACCAGCAGCGTACCGCCGGGCTTCAGGATCCGGTTGAACTCGCTCAGGACCGCGAGCTGGTCCGGCAGGTGCTCGATGCCCTCCTGGCACATGACGTAGTCCGCGGATTCGTTGGCGAGCGGCAACGGCAGGCGCAGGTCCGCCATGTGCGCCGTGATGCCCGGCGCCTTCATGAACTTCGGGAAGAGGTCGAAGGCGAGCACGGTGGCGCCCCGTTGCCGGAGCAGGTGGCTGGCCCGGCCGTCACCGCAGGGGACATCCACAACCGTCTTGCCGGTCAGGTCGGGCAGGTTCCTCAGGTAGTCGTAGATGTAGCGGTTCGCGCTGGTGGTGGGAAAGGTCACGTCGCCGGCCTGACTGCCGGCCTGATTGCCCGCCTGGCTGCCAGGCTGGTTGGCGGGTCCGGAGACGGTGCTTGCTTCTGCCATGATGCGGGGACCCGGGTGACTCGCGGCAATTCGCTGCGCACCTGAATTATGCGGCTGCTTCGCCCCGCGTCAACTTGTGGCTCCAGCCGGCGCGCGTGACGGTCTTCGTCCCTCTCAAGTACACTCACGTTGCGAGCCTGTTTCCGGGCCAATGGGCAGTAGTCAGCCGCGTGAATCCGCGAACCAGTCAGAGCGCGTCAGCAGCGGAGCAGTACGCCCCGGACCTGCCGGTGGCCGGGCTCGCCGGGGATGTCGTGATCCTCATGTATCACCACTGCGCGAAGCTGCCGGCCAACGCGCCGATACGCGGTGTCTACGTCACACCGGGGCAGTTTGCCTGGCAGATGGACTGGCTCCGGCGGCGACAGGTCCGTTTTTGCACCTTCCGGGACCTGGAACAGGCAGCACCCGGGCCACGCTCCGTCCCCAGTGTCATTGTCACATTCGACGACGGCCTGCGGGATGTGTACCAGCATGCTTTCCCGCTGCTCGCAGAGAGGGGCATCCCGGCGGTCGTCTACCCGGTGGTCGGCGATATCGGCAAGAGCGGCGTGGTCTGGTCCGAGAACAAGGACAAGAGCCCCCAGGAGTTGCTGTCCGAGTCCCAGATCCGCGAGATGGGCGCGGCCGGGATCGAATTCGGGTCCCACCTCTGGGAGCATCGGAAGGCCAGCCGGCTGCCGCCTGCAGAATTACGGACGCAGCTCACCCGGTCCCGGGACCGGCTGGCGGAAATTACCGGCCACCCGGTCCTGAGCATTGCCTACCCTTACGGCGACTACTCCCCCGGTGTCCTTGCCGAAACGGTCGCCGCCGGCTACCGCTACGCCGTGACTACGAAGGAGGGTCCCAACAAGGGAGTGAACCGCCTCGAGCTGCGGCGCCACGCGGTAAAGGGCGTCGGCATCCTGCACCCCCTGCGGTTCATCCGCACGATGCGCCGCGCGCTCGCCGCCGGCGCCTGACCCGCATGCAAGCCACACCCCGGCGCTCGTCGGCCCGCGGCAACTACGCGGCGATCATCGCACTGCTGAAGGCCGAACCAGCGACGGGCCCTATCCTTGACTGTCCCTGCGGCCAGGGCGCGCTGGCCCAGCTGCTGCTGCGCGAGGGCTACCTGGACCTGGAGGTCGCCGACTACAGTCCGGAGCTCTACCTGCTTCCGGAGCCCCGCGCCAAACGCGCGGACCTCAACGGTGTCCTGCCTTGGCCGGATGGCCATTTTGCCGTCGTCATCTGTTGCGATGGTCTGAGCGATATCGGCTTTCAGCGGCACGCGATTGCCGAGTTTCATCGGATCCTCGCGCCCGGCGGCAGGCTGCTGCTGTCGCTGCCGAACGTGCTCAACTTCCGCTCCCGGCTGCGTTTCCTGTTTACCGGCTTCATGAACAAGTTCCGCGGTCCGCTGGACGAGGTCCATGGGCAGAGCACGACCCGGCCAATGACCTGGTGGGAGCTGCGTTACATGCTGGTCCGGGAGGGCTTTGAAATCGCTACCCTGACCTGCAACCGTGTCAAGCCTGCCGAGGCCCTGATGGCCCCACTCATCCTCCTGACCGGCCTGGCCCGGCTCTGGACCCGCGTTACACGCCGCAACGCTCCGGCACACCAGGCTGAGGTGTTCAGTCAGCTCAACTCCAGTGCCGTTCTGTTCGGCGAAAGCCTGATCATCGCGGGTCGCCGCAGACGCTGACAGCAGGAACCGCAGCACGGTCATGGCAACAACCACCGCATTGCCCGCACGGGCCAGCTTTCCCTGCCGCCTCTGTGGCGGTACCGACCTGCCCCTGTTCTACACCCTTGGCAACGACCACCAGTTCCACTACTTCCGGTGCAGCAGTTGTGGCCTCGCCAACTACGATCTTTCCGGCGGCCTCGAACAGGGGCAGTACACGACGATCGTGGTCGATCCCCGCGATGACACCAACTCGCGCAATCACGACAATGACGCAGCCTTCCGCTTTCTGAAGCGCCACGTACCGGTCCCGGGCCGCTTCCTGGACGTTGGCTGCGGCAACGGGCGTCTGCTCTGGGTAGCCAAGCAGGCGGGCTGGCAGGTCAAGGGACTGGAGTTGTCGGCGGAAATGGCCCGCTACGCCGCCGGTATCGTCGGCTGCGAGGTCGTCGGCGATGATTTCCTCGCGGTGGACCCGTCGCCGGAGGACCGGGAGTCCTTCGACGTGGTGAGCCTCCGGCACGTGCTCGAGCACCTGCCGTACCCGCTGCTTGCCATGGAGAAGATCAGCGGCCTGCTGAAGCCGGGTGGCCACCTGCTGATCGAGATTCCGAACATCGAGGGCTGGAGCAAGCGCTGGGTGCGGTTCATCACCCGCACCGGGCTGCATCGCCGCCGGTTCCCGCCGGAGCTGATGCCCGGCCACTGCTGCGAGTACTCCCGCCAGTCGTTTACTGCCCTGATGGAGCGGACCGGCTACCAGCTGCTCCGCTGGGAGACCTACACCAAGAAGCCGGTCGGTAACTGGCTGCTTGCCCGGCTGCCCGTCGGCACCAAGGCCCGAGCGCTGGCCCGGCGCCTGCCCCCTCGCTAGCCGCCAGCCGCGCGGCGGCGGCCGAGGCCGGTGACAACGGCCAGGCCGGCCAGCAGGGCGAGTGCGAGCGGGTCGGCGCTGCCGCTGCCGCCCGGCGGGTTCAGGCTCGCCACATCAACTGTTACCGTGTCCGTCGCCGTCGCGCCCTCGTCATCCGTGATTTCGAGGGCGAACTGCAGGGTCGTGCTGGAGCGGGGCAACTCGAAGCTCGCCACCGGCTGGTTCGCGTTCCGCAGCTGGACTGTCCTGCCGCCCACCTGGGTCCAGGCGTAGCGCACAAGCCGGCCGCCGAGATCCACGCTGTTCCGCCCGTCCAGTGTCGTCATCTCGCCCCCGAGGCTGACGACACGCGTGGACCTGCCAGCGTCCGCCAGTGGCAGGTAGTTGCCGGCCACGCGCGCCGGCCGGCTTGCCACGAAGTTCGCCGCGGCGGGAACCTTCGCGAGGAGCCAGCTGGTGGCCTCGTCCATGAAGCGGTTTTCCACGCCGACCAGACTATGGGCGTTGCCGCCAGTGGGGCCGAGCGGCCCGGGGTAGGGGATCTCCACGTAGGTGGCATCAACGCCGGCGGCGACAGCCGCATTGCGTACGTCAACCGAATAGGAGTTCGGCGTGAAGTCGTCCCCGGTTGCCCGCAGCAGGAACACGGGCACCCGCGCTGCCGTAATCTCCCGGACCACGACGGACCGGCTGTCCGGGCCCCAGTAGCTCAGGAAGGTCCGCGGCGAGCGCTGCAGGTCGATGCCGAAGGTCGTCGCGTAGTCGAGGATCTCCTGGCCGCGGCCTTCAGCCACCAGCTGCTCCGACAGCGCGATGTGGTCGTCGTAGAGACTGCGGGGCAGGAACAGCACGTCGGTGGCTGCCTCCCGCCCGTCGCGCACGACGCCGAAGAGGCCGACGGCCACCATGCGGGGGTCGTTGTTGCTGAGCGCGGGGTAGACGCCGGCTGCCTGGGTGCCCCCGCTGTGGCCCGCCACGAAGACCTTGTCGAAGCCGATCCGCTGCAGGAAATCGATCCCCACCCCCATGTCGAGCGTGGTGTCCTCGAAGAGGGTGTTGCCGCCGCCGGCCGCCGTGCCCCAGTCGCGGCCGTTCAGCGCCAGAACGGTGAAGCCCCGGGCAATGCCCCACAGCCCCGCCAGCTGGTTGACGCCGGTGGCGTAGGTGCCCTGCGCGCCGTGCCGGAAGACCCAGGCCACTTCCCGCGTGCCCAGCAGGGCGGCGTCATTGGTGGGGACGTACAGCTCGCCGTCGAGACGCGTGCCGTCGGGCGCGTACAGGGTCAGGAACAGCACGTCGGCATCGAGGTTTGCCCGGGTCTCGCAGGCGCTGTCGGCGGAGTCGATGCCGGACACGCCGTCACACTCGTCGATGCCCGACTCGCCCAGCATCCCGTCGTTGCCAGCCTGGCCGAGCAGCTGGTCGTTGCCCTCGCCGCCGCGCAGGCTGTCGTCGCCGGCACCGCCGTCGAGGTGGTCGTTGCCGGGACCGCCGCGCAGGTCGTCATTCCCTCCGTCGCCGAAGAGCCGGTCGTCGCCGTCGCCGCCGATCAGGAGGTCGGCGCCGTCACCGCCGCACACGACGTCGTTGCCGCCTGCCGCGTCGATCCGGTCGTTACCGCCGAGGCCCACGATCACGTCGTTACCGGCCGTGCCCAGGATGTTGTCGTCGGCCGGGGTGCCGACGATGGTGGCTTCCAGGCCTTCGCAGGTCTCCGCCCGGAGCGCCGGGGTGGCCAGCAGGAGGACGAGGCACGAAGCGAGGGCGAAGCGGACCATGCGGGAGCTCCGGGTGATTCGAATTATTGTTGGGCCAGACGCTAGGCGGGGAGGGCGACCGGTGTCAAGACTGGACGCTGCCGCGGCCAATATGGACCCGGTGCCCCGTCATCGGGCATTCTTGCCGCCGAGAACGCTCTAATCCCGGGGGGGATCACCATGTCGCTATGTTGCCGGCGCGTCCGCGCCCTGTTGCTGGCCGTGGCCGGCATGCTTGCCGCCGAGCCGCTCCTGGCCCAGGTCACCGAGGTGATCGTGACCACGCGGAAGCGCGAGGAGAACCTGCAGGACGTACCCATCGCCGTGTCCGTCCTGGGTGCGGAGCAGATCGAGCGCCAGGGCATCACCGATCTCAACGACGTGGCCCAGCTGACGCCCAGCGTGCAGTTCGACACGGCCTTTGGCCCCCAGGACACCCGCGTGACGATCCGCGGGCTCTCCAACACCCGGGGCCGCTCGAACGTCGCGTTCCTCGTGGACGGCATCGACGTCACCACCGAGAACGTCATCTCGGCCGGTTCGGGCCTGCTCGCGAACAAGCGCCTGCTGACCGACGTGGAGCGCATCGAGATCGTCAAGGGTCCGCAGAGCGCGCTGTACGGCCGCGCGGCCTTTGCCGGCGCCATCAGCTACGTGACGAAGGAACCGGGTGACGAGTTCGAGGGGCAACTCCGGCTCGACGCTGCCGACTACGGCCGGTTGCAGCTGGACGGGGGCTTCGGCGGACCCGTGATTCCCGGCGTGCTGGGCCTGCGTGTCACCGGCGTGACCTGGTCCGAGGATGGCTACTACACCAACAGTGTGTCCGGGAAGGATGTTGGTGGTGGCCGGGGCCACGCCGCCGCGCTGACGGGTGTCTACACGCCGACAGCGGCGCTGAAGATCAAGGCTCGCGTGGAATACAGCGACGAGAACTACAAGCCCACTGCCACCGTGCCGATCCGTGGCGATACGATCGTCACGTACCCCACCGCGGCAGTGAACGCCGGTGTCGGCATCAGCCAGGCCTTCAGCGGTACCGCGACCACGCTGCTGGACTTTGGCGTATTTTGCCCGCCCGAAGTCACCGTGCCGCCCGGGACTCCGCCGGGTTTCTGCCTGCCGAAGAGTTTCGGTTCGGCCGGGGGCAAGGTCGTGAGCCACAGTGAGAATCCCCTGACGGGCGGCGACTTTCCGGGTAGCGCCATCGAGCTCCTGCGCAGCACGCTGGTGGCAACCCTCGACCTGGGCAGCGTCACGCTGTCGTCCTACACCGGCTATACAGACGCCACGCTGGACCAGAACTACGACCAGGACTACCAGGCCGACGGGCGGCCCGACCGCCTGCTGGGCTCGATGATCACCGACACTCACCAGGACACGATGCAGTTCAGCCAGGAATTGCGGGCGGCCACGGACTGGGACGGGCCTGTGCAGCTGACGGTGGGGGCCCTCTACTGGCACGAGACCCGCGACCTGGACGATCACAACAACATCATTGCCTGCCTCCCGATCACCACCAACTTCTCCGGGCAGCTCGTCCGGAACGTGCCTGGGGTCTGCGACGGCACCGGGTCTCCCGGCGAGGTGTCGGTGGCCAGCTGGCAGGAGTACCGGCGCCAGGACTTGATGCCCGCTGTGCCGGGCTTCAAGGGCGCGGTGTGGGATGCGGAAACGGCAAGTCTCTCCGGCTACGTCGCGGTCGACTGGAAGATCACCGACCGGTTTAAGGCGACGATCGAGGACCGCTATGTCCACGAGACTTTCGACCTGCTCCGCCCCAACCAGGCCTCGTGCGCCGCCCTGGGCTTCACTGTGCTCGCCGGCGGCCTGGTGTTTCCGCTGGTCTCTGAAGCCGCGAACCCCGGTGTCGACGTCAACTGCGAGGCCTGGGAGAACGCCCGGATCAAGGTCGCAAGGGGCATGGACCCCAACGGGCCGGAACTCCTGCGTGATTTCCTGCCTGATCCGGGCGGCCTGCTGGACTGGGCCCTGATCGAGGGCAAGGAAACCTCGAGCTTTCACACGCCGAAACTCACCCTGCAGTTCCAGGCGACGGACGATGCCCAGCTGTATTTCTCCGTCGCCAAGGCCCAGAAGCCCGGCGGTATCAACCAGCTGGAGGCGGGCGCCTCGGCAACGACTATCGAGAACGAGCGCTTCAAGCCCGAGAAAATGACAGCCTGGGAGCTGGGCGCCAAGACGCTGTGGACGGTGGCCGGCACGCTCCAGGCCAACGGTGCCGTGTTCTACCAGGACTACTCCGACAAGCAGGTGTCGACCCAGATCCTCATCGACAACGCGCTCGCGCCCCGCGTGACCAACGCGGCCGCCGCCCGGATCCTGGGACTGGAGTTCGACCTGGCCTGGCAACCCGAGGCCATTGATGGGCTCACGCTCGGGGCTTCCTACACCTACCTGAACGCCGAGTACGTCGACTACCTCGACGACACCACGGTGCTGGTCCGGGCCGCCGCCGCGGGTTGCTCGCAGATTGTCTACAAGGGTGGCCAGGGCCCGAACCCGGACGACCTGTCGGATCCGGCGAACATGGCGCCCACCTGCCGCATCGACCAAAGTGGCAAGAAGCTCGAGCGCACACCGGAGAACGCCTTCGTCGGCACGGTCAATCTCCAGCGGCCGTTCCGGGACGAGGATTTCGAGTGGTTCCTCGGCCTGAATGCTGCTTACCAGGGCGAACGGTTCGCGGACGCCGACAACTTCCTGCGCTGGGACGCCTACTGGCTCGTGAACATGACGCTCGGCCTCACCGCCGACAAGTGGGAACTGGTGGGCTACATCGACAACCTGCTGGACGACGACACGCTGAAGTCCGGTGGCAGTGGTCCGGATTTCGGCAAGCAGGTGACCGACTTGGGCTTTGTCGCCGGCCTGGGCGTGCTCTTCAACTTCGGGCCCTTGCCCGACCCGCGGGTGTTCGGCATCCGCCTGACCCGGCGGTTCTGACCCGGCGGTTCTGAGCGAGCGTCCTGCGTCAGCCCGGGGGTGGCCCGGGCTGACGCCTTGCTACCAGGGAATAACGCGGCCGTTCTTGTAGTCGAGGAACAGGCCGTTCTGGGCGGGCGTCAGCCCGTCAATGACCTTGATGATCCCGGCCACGCTGTCGGCGGGCGGGATCACGCCCGGCTGCTTGAAGCTGCCGCCGTAACCAAGTTCGCCCTCCACGGGCTTCGTGTCCACCTGCCCCGGCGAGATGGCGGCGATCGTCACGCCCTTCTTCGCCGTCTCGAAGCTGAGCGTGTAGACGATCATGTTCAGTGCCGCCTTGCTGGCGCGGTACTCGTACATCATCGACATCTTCGGCCCCTCCGCGAAGGAACCCGCCTTGCTGGAGATCACGGCGATCTTCTTCTGGGTGGACTTCTCCACTTGCGGCAGGAAATCGGCAATCAGCTTGGCCGGCCCCAGGGCGTTGATCTCGAAGCTGTTCCGGGCCTCGGCGTAGTCGATGGTTGATGACCCCTTCATGGCGGACATGTAGCGGGGGGTCTTGCCGGCGTTGCTCAGCAGCACGTCGATGGGCTGGTCCTTGTACTTCACGGCCAGCGCGTCGATGCCGGCGTGGTCGGTGACGTCCAGCGGTTCCACGATGATGTCCGGGTCCGCCTTGGCCAGTGCCCGCAGCTCCGTGGCGCCCGCCACGTCCCGGGCCGTGGCAATGATCCTCCAGTCGCGGGCGGAGTACTGGCGGACCAGTTCCAGCCCGATGCCGCGGTTCGCCCCGGTGATGAGTACAGTGGGCTTGGCCGCGCTCGGGGCCGGGCCGGCGGCCACGTCAGCGGCCACGTCAGCGGCCACGTCAGCGGCAAGGGCGGCCCCGGAGAGCAGGGCGGCGGCGATGAGGACGAAGCGCATGACTGGCGGTCTCCTGGTCGGCTTTAAGGGGGGCACGAGCTTCGGTGATGGGAGGGGCAGCGTCAAGGCGGGCCCCCGGAGACCCCGCACGGTGGTTACCTGGCCGCCGGCTGTTGTTACTCTAGGGGTTACGGATCGGCCGTAAGGGGCAGTGGCAAATGGCGGACGGCGTATTAGTGGCGGGTGCAAGCCGGGGTACCGGCCTCGAGGTGGTCCGGCTGCTGGCCGCGCGCGGCGAATCGGTCACGGCCTTCGTCCGGCCGACAACGGACATGTCCGAACTGCTGCGGCTCCGGGTCAAGCTGTACCGCGGTGACGTGCTGGATGCCCAGTCGGTAACGGGCGCCTTTGCGTCGGGAAATTTCCGCGCGGTCATCGACACCGTCGGCGGCAAGCGCGGCGAGCCCCGGCCCGATTACCACGGTACCCGCAACCTGGTGGACGCGGCCCGCGCCGCCGGCGTGCGCCGCTATATCTTCGTAACGGCCATTGGCGCCGGCGACAGCCGCAGTACCGTAGCGCCCAAGGTCCTGGAGTTCCTCGGTGCCGTCCTCGAGGAGAAAACCCTCGGCGAGAACTACCTGATGGCGAGCGGGCTCGACTACACCATCCTCCGGCCGGGTGGCATGACCCACGATCCCGCCAGTGGCACCGCGATCCGGACCGAGGACCGCAAGGCCATGGGGGTCATCAACCGGGCTGATCTCGCGCAGCTCGTGGTCGACTGCCTCGACGACCCGCTCGCTGTCGGCAAGGTCTTTCACGCCATCGATCCGGCCATCCAGCGCCAGGCCCCCCTGCAACGGGGCGAGGACCTGCCCGGTGGCCGTGTCTGAGCGGAACGAGTTCACAGTTGTGCCCGCCGGCGCCCCGGGGCTGAATCCGGGACCCGGGTAGCGGCGAAAGCCGTCGTAACCACAGGATTTCCAAGCAGATCAACATCATGGCCCGAGCAGCACCCACCCGCGGCAACCCCTTCGCCAGTGACCTCCTGGAACGGGGCGCCACCGGCTACGCCGGCTTTGCCGCTTCCCTGATGCTCGATCGGGATGCGGACCTGCGGGACCGGCAAGGTGCGGGCGCGCAGTCAGCGTGGCGGACCCACCTGACCCAGCGCGTGCTGGAGCTCGCGGCGGCCGTGGCCTCCGGCGAACCGGCCCTGTTCACGGGCCGCATCACCTGGACCCGCAAGGCCTTCAGGGCCCGCGGCCAGGACGACCTGGATCTGCGCAACTGCCTCCAGGCCCTCCGCGACGTGCTGGCAGAGCGCCTGCCGGAGCCCGCCCGGCAGCTGCCGCTGGAGTACGTGGACCTCGCCCTGAACTCGCTCGCCACGCCGGCTCCTGCCCCGGATGTATCCGCGCTGGATCCCAGCCGTCTGGCGGACCGCCTGGCCCTCCAGTACCTGCAGAAGATCCTGGAGGGCAACGTGGCGGAGGCCATTGCCATGGTCAGCACCGCGGCGCGCGGCGAGCTTGGGGCCCGCGCGGCCTACACGGACGTGCTGCTGCCTGCCCAGAGGGAAGTGGGGCGACTGTGGCACGCCGGCGAACTCAGCATTGCCGAGGAGCACATGGTGACCTCCGCCACCCAGCGCGCGATGTCGGTGGTCGTCGGCAATGCACCGCACCAGTCCGCTAACGGGCGCACCGTCGTCGTGGCCGCCGTCTCCGGCAACGTGCACGACGTGGGCCTCCGGGCCCTGGCCGACATGTACCAGCTGGCCGGCTGGCGCGTGGTGTTCATTGGCTCGGATGTGCCGATGCAGGAGCTGCCCACCATGCTGGCCTACTTCGAGGCCGATCTCCTGATGCTCGGTGCCACGCTTGCCACCCATGTGCCGCGCGTGGAGCAGGCTATCCGCGCGATCCGCGACCGCTGTGAGCGGCAGGTGCGCGTCGTCGTGGGCGGCGCGGCCTTCGACGAAACATCTGACCTCTGGGAAAAGGTGGGGAGCGACGGCTATGCCCCGACCATCGACCGGGCGCTGGACGTGGGCGCGCGGCTCGTGGGGCTGCCCGCCGGGTAGCCCGGGGTATCAATTCAGCCTTTGACTTTGCTCGCGAGCTCCGCCTGCTGCCGGGCGGATACGTACTTCTGAATCCGGTCTTCCATTGCCGCGAAAGCCCCGTCCTGGGCGTCGAACTCCAGCCCCCAGTGGATCTGCTCTGCGCGACTGCTGCGGCTGCGGATGCGCATCACGCAGTCGAAGGACCCGGCGACCTGCACCGGATCCTTCGGATCCACGGATACGCGGTAGTGACGGCGCCGCTGGTCCGGCGTTTCATGCCGGCTGGCGACGATGGCTTCTACCGACAACGGGGCATGCAGGTGGCCCGATCTGACGGTTACGGTAACCGTTTGGCCGATTGGAATCGCGGGTGCCACCCCGGCCTGAAACACGAGGCCGATTCCGCGGGCGGTGGCATCGATGATTTCGCCCGGAAGCCCCTTGCCGTCCCCCAATACCAGTTCGACGGACAGGTTCGCGTCGCTGTCAGGCGCAGCCCGGTATTGCTCGCGACGCTCGTCGCCGGGGAGGGGCTTGGTCACACTGGATCCATCCAAACAGGCGCAATGCAAGAAGACTGCCGTCGAATTCCCTCAACTCAATCTCGCCGCAGGCCAACATAGTCCTTGTCAGTGCCATGGCGCCACTTACTTCTCCAGCGCATCCGCGGCGCGAGACGCCCCAGACCCCCGTCCGGCCGCACTGCGACCGGATGCCAGACTCAGGTTGGCCATGGGAGCGCGACTGTGCGGGCTGACCTCGTCTCGTCGTCAGTTGGCTGTCACCGTGTAACTCGACAGGGCGAAGTTGGCGCTGTTGCCCCCCGGCCGGGTAAAGAACGAAATTCCCGGCTGGCCGGTTGCGTACATCGAGTCGACCGTGGTGAGCATGAGCGTGCCGTTGATGTACATGCGGAGCGTATTGCCGGTCACCGTGGCCTTGACCACGTCCCCCGTGACCAGCCCGCGACCGTAACCGTAGCTGCCCTGGCTGTTGAGGGCAGTGAAATCGCCGACCCCGCCATTCCAGCGCATCTGGGCCACAGACCCGTCGTAGGCAAAGAGACACTCGTAGCCCCGCGCATTCTGGCCGTCATCAGTGAAGCGCAGCAGCAACTCGACTTCGTGCGTGATGCCGGTTTGCAGGTTGGGCGAGCGGTAGATGGTGGCCTGGGCCGTCTGGTCGGGACCGTACCCGGACAGGAGCGCGTAGGAGTCGTCATACGCGTTTCGCGGTCCGTTGGTGCCGTAGGCGCGGCCGTTTGACGTGCGCACATTCGTAAAGCCGTTGTTCGCCCGGTGCCAGCGTCCCCCCTCCGAGATCGGGTTCTCGGTTGCCGGGAAGTTCGTGGAGTAGGTGCCATCCTGGACAAGCCCGGAAGAGCCGGGAGCCTGGCCGAGGCGGGCCTTCAGGATGGTCACGTCCTGGGAATTGACGACGCCGTTGCCATTGAAGTCGCCGTCCGGGAAGTTTGTCGACCCGAGTGCGGCGCGCAGCAGCGACAGGTCCTGGGCATTCACAACGCCGTTGTTGTTGAGGTCCGGGTCGCAGATGTTCCCGTAGCCGTCGGCGTTGGTGTCGCGCTGATCGGCATTCGGTACCAGGGTGCAGTTGTCGGTGGCGTCGATGATGCCGTCACCATCGCTGTCGGCTGCGAGTGCTGCGCCTGCCAGCAGGGGGCCCGCCAGTAGGGCCGCCACGGCCAGGGCCGGCAGCAGGAGACGACTATCGAAACGGGGTGTCGCGGATCGGAAAATAATCAAAGAATAATGGCGCATGTGGGTGCTCGTGATTGACGCGCCGGGTTATGAGCGCGGGAACGTGACCGGGGAAGAAGCGGACGGACCTTCGGCCGGCCAGGGCATGGATCGACCGGACGCCGTATGGGCGATTGCCGGCAGGAAGGTCTCAGCAGGAGGCACGCATACTGGGCGCGCGCCGTGAACTTCGTCTGAACAACCGAACCGTTGATCCGGCTCGGGTGGCCCGCCGCGGGTGTCGCCGGCCGTCCGTGGCCGGTGTTTCAGTCGTTCGGGCGGGACCGGCCAAGGAGGCGCAGGATGGCCATCAGCGCTGCGCCACTGGCGGCTGCAATCAACATTGCCTTGACGGGCTCGTCGCGGACGTAAGTCCGTGTGGTCGTGGAGGCGCGATTGGCCGTGGCACGAATTCGCAGGGAACCTTCGCGATAAGCGTCAGCGCCGCGCTGTCCAAGTGCATTCAACTGATCGGCGGCACGGTTCAGCAGTGGCGCGATGGCGTCGTCGCTTACTTCGTGCGCTGCGGCAGCCACGGTCTCCAGCGCATCACTCGCTGCGCGTGTTGCGGACTTGGCAAGGTGTTCGGCGGAGCGTGCGGCCTTGTCTGCGGCGCCGTTGACTGATTCGGGGGATGTCTTGCTGAGCATGTGGATTCCTAGGGCGTAAATTGAAGTGGTTGCGGATTAGCGGTCACAATGCGCTTCCGCGCTCGCGTCGTCAGTGCGGTGGCCCACCAAGGCGGCACGACCCTTGCGGCGTTGCCTCGCCTCGTTAACCTGGCCAGTCCAGCGCAGTGCCGACGGGGTGACCCCGGTCTCCACGCCACAGTCCAGTGCCCACTTCCGGACGATCTGGCACAGCGCCTGCCGCGTCATGGGTCGTCCCCGGCTCGTGGGAAAGCAATAGGCGCCCATCACCTCGGGGTAGCTCACTTCAACCAGGGAGGTATGCAGGGCGCTCAGAACGGGCAGCAGTTCCGGGTCGATGGCGCACGCGCGCAGCCTGCCGCGGCTCCGCGGCACACGAATCACCCCGGCGGCTTCGTCAATTTGGTCCCAGCGCAGCAAGCGAACTTCCGAGATCGACAGCCGCGTGCCATACAGCGTCCAGACGATGGCCTGGTCACGCCGGGCGCGGTACGCAGCAAGCGAGGTGTGGAACTCCCGGACGGACGGTTGCAGGAGCAGCCGAAGGGCGTCGCGCGGCACCAGTTCAGGTGCCCGCCTCGAAGCCGGCGTGACCGACAGGGACCTGACCGGGTTGATCGCAATGAGTCCCTGCTGGACGAGGAAGGCGTAGAAGCGGCGGAGACTGGAAATGTTCCGCGCCACCGTGGACCGCTGCGTCCCCTGGGCAAGGCGCTGGGTGACGTACAGGGCCAGGTCGGCAGGGTTTAGAGCGACCAGGTCCTGCTGACGTGCAATCGCCCAGCGGGAAAGCATGACCAGGTCCAGGGTGTAGGCCTCCAGGGTACAGAGGCTCACCTGCTGCGTGTTCCGGAGGTACTGCGCATAGCGCGCAACCCATGTCGCACCGGGTCCTGACACGGAGTGCGTCGCGGCAGTCGGCGGGGTAGCTGATGACGACGCTGTGGACTGGGAGCTTTGCATGACGCGGTTCCGATACAAGCGCTGGTGTGGACGCCTTGAATTCCACTCTGGAGGTTCTCGCGCACGCCGGTCTGTACGCCAACGGACGGACCCGCTGCCGTCAATGCGACATAACACAATTCGATATTTTTGCCAGCCGCCCGTGAGTCTTCTTGAGATAGGCTGTTCCGTGATGCAAAGCACATCCAACATCTGCGCAATGGCCGGCAGCCTGCTGCTGGTCATGCTCTTGACCGGTACGGCGTCTGCCGCGGACCGGGACAGCGATGGTATTCCCGACGCCACCGACAACTGCACCCTGCTTGCGAACCCGGCCCAGTGCGACAGCGACGGGGACGGCATCGGCAACCGTTGCGACGCGGACCTGAGCAACAACGGCTTCACGAACGCGCAGGATGGCGTGCTGTTTCGCCAGCAACTTGGCCAGCCCAGTAACGCCCCCGGCTACAACAAGGCGGATTTCAACTGCAACGGCTCCATCAATGCCCAGGACTACACCATCTTTCGTGGTCTTCTTGGTCAGCTGCCTGGGCCCTACGCCGCCGCCACCGGACTGAATGCACGCCCGTCGAATACCATGTGCGTTGCCCCGCCGCGGCCCACCGGTGCCCTCAACGTCACCACCGTCGATGCCTACGCGGCGGCGCCCGCCTTCAGCCAGCCGACGAAGATCCTGCAGGCGCCCAATGACCCGTCGCGCTGGTTCGTGCTGGAAAAGACCGGGCTCATCCGCGTGTTCAGTGTGGCCAATCCTGCCGTCGTCTCCACCTGGCTCGACTTCAGGGCGCGGGTGAATGCCAGTTCCGAAGGGGGAATGCTCGGGATGGCCTTCCACCCGAACTACCCGGCCACCCGCGAGGTCTTCGTCTCCTACACCGGCAATCCCAGCGGTCCGATGGTGTCCCGACTATCACGGGTCATCCTCGATAACGTCACCAGCCCGTCGGTGACGACCGAGCAGGTGCTGCTGACCGTCAACCAGCCCTTCGATAACCACAACGGAGGAGATATTGCCTTCGGCAACGACGGTTTCCTCTACCTGGGTCTCGGTGACGGTGGCGACGCGAACGACCCGCTGAACAGCGGCCAGGACACCCGCACACTGCTCGGGTCGATGCTCCGCATCAACGTGCAGGGCGTGCCGTACCCGAGCCCGGGCTACACGATCCCGTCGACGAACCCTTTCGCTGGCAACCCGTCCTGCGGCGCCAGCAGCAACGCGCAGGACTGCCCCGAAATCTACGCCTGGGGCTTCCGCAACCCCTGGCGCTGGTCCTTCGACCGGCCCACCGGCCAGCTCTGGCTCGGCGATGTGGGCCAAAGCACCCGGGAGGAGATCGATGTTGTCCTGCGCGGCGGTAACTATGGCTGGCGTTGCCGGGAGGGCACCCTGGCGGCCAATTCCGCGGGCTGCCCGGCTGGCGGCTTCATCGAGCCGGTGGTCGACTACGGGCGGAACGACGGCGCTTCGGTCACGGGCGGTTTCGTCTACCGGGGCACGGCGATCCCGGGGCTCGTTGGACGCTATGTTTTCGCTGACTTCGCCGTGGGCACGATCTGGGCACTGCAAGGCGATGGCCAGGGTGGTTATTCCCGCCAGGTCCTTGCGAACACGGGCCTGCTGATTTCATCTTTCGGCATCGACGCCAGCAACGAGCTGTACGCGCTCGACTACAGTGGCGGCCGCATTCGCCGCCTCGTACCGGGTGGCCCCCAGGTGCCGGACACCATTCCCGCGAACCTGGCCGACACCGGCTGCGTGAACGCGCAGAATCCCCAGTCACCGGCAGCGGGACTCATTCCCTATGCAGTGAACGCGCAGTTCTGGTCGGACGGCGCGACCAAGACCCGGTACTTCGGTATCCCGGACGGGGCGAAGATCGACGTCGCGCCGATTTCTGGCGGCGGTGGCGGCGACTTCACGTTGCCGCCCGGCTCAGTGATCGTCAAGAACTTCGCACTTGCCGGCGTGCCGGTGGAGACGCGCCTGCTGATGCGTCACCCCGATGGCGTGTGGGCGGGCTATACCTATGAGTGGAATGCCGCTGGCACGCAGGCGACGCGCGTAACTGGCGGCAAGTCCCGGCTGATCAACGGGCAGACCTGGTTGTACCCGAGCGAAGGCGAATGCCTGGGCTGCCACACGCCGACGGCCGGATTCTCCCTGGGCCTCGAGACGGCCCAGGTGAACGGCCACCTCATCTACCCGGAAACCAACCGGACGGCGAACCAGCTGGCCACGCTGGCGGGCATTGGCGTGTTCAGCGCGCCGCTGCCCGGTGCGCCGGTCAGCCTGCCCGCGCTGGCCGACCCGGTGGATACGAGCGCGCCGCTCGCGAACCGGGCCCGCGCCTGGCTGCACGCCAACTGCGCCCAGTGCCACCAGCCGAACGGCCCCACGCCCTCCAGCATGGACCTGCGCTACTCGACGCCGCTCGCCGCGATGAATATCTGCAACGTAGTCCCCCAGGCCGGGACGCTCGGCATCGCCAACGCGCGCCTGGTGGCCCCGGGCGACGCCGCCCGGTCGGTGCTCATCGCGCGGACCAATCGCCGTGACGCCCAAGGCATGCCGCCGCTCGGGTCGAACCGTGTCGACGCGAGCGGCGTCAGCCTGCTGACAGCCTGGGTGAACAGCCTCGGGGGCTGCTGAACGCCAGCCCCCGCCGCTACTCGCCGGAGTTGGCCGCCACGGCGCGCCGTGCCCGGTGCCGGAGGACGAGAATCGCTGCCGATACCACCACGAGGGCAGTCAGCCAGCCGCCGGTCCGGCCCTCGAGCACCTGGAAGACGATGCCGTGGGCGACCGTCAGGTACAGGGCGAGCGTCGAGGCACCCTGGGCCCGCTTCCAGCGCGCCGCTCCCAGCCGCCGCAGGCTCCAGTCGTTGGACAGGCCGAGCAGCACGAGGAACAGCAGTCCCACCAGGTAGCCGGCCACGATGCCCGGCGTGGAAATCCAGCCCGTGAAGGCGGGCAGCGGCGCGTCCATCGGGCCGGTGACGTAGGCGCGAAAGTACGCCGGCTGCATCACTTCGACGGTGGCTGCCACGAGATGCACGAGACCCGCGACCGCCGCCCAGATGCCGAGATCCCGGCGGAGGGGGTTGTTAAGCACCGGCCGGCCGGAACGCAGGGCTTCCCGGGGGCCGAGAGCCAGTGCTGCCGCGAGCAGCGCGAAGCACAGCCAGGCCGTTGCAAGGCTCAGGCGATCCCCGGCCCCGGCCGCCGGTCCGGCCAGCCAGGCAACCCCGGCCAGCCCGACCGTCGCCAGCAGCAGCAGGGCGTGGCGCCGGAGGCGTCGGGCCGGCTGGCCAGCCCTCCGGCCTGTTCTCTGGCCTGCCGGAGCGTTAGCCAGACGGCTGACCGGCAGTCGGGCCGCGGGCGTGCAGCTGGTCGATGCGCAGGGTGATGAGGCTCGCCCAGCGGCGCGCGACCCGGCGCACTTCGCTCCAGGCGGTCACCGATGTCACCCGGGACACGTTGGTGCCGAGGATGTCCACGGGGTCGGCGGCCCGGCGGTCGACAGCCCGCGCCAGCGTTTCGCCACTTAAGGAGTCCTGCAGCTGCAGCACCAGCGTGGCCGCGCCCACCTCGTCCAGGAAGATCTCGTTGCGGCCCGGCATCTCGGGCGGAACCTTCGACACGATGTCGAGCAGCGACGTCCGGACAATGAGCACGTCCGGGCCGGCCTCCGTGGTCAGCGTCAGGTGCTGGCTCTTCGCCAGCTCCTCGCGAAAGATATCAGTCACCGTGGCCACGAGCCGCTGCTGGTCAACCGGGCGGATCGGGAACTCCCGGTCCTCCGACCGGTAGGACATTCCGGCGGGAACCGGGCGAACTGCGCGGAATTGCACCTCGATCGGCAGCAGCAGGATCCGGCGGTAACGGCTCAGGTCGATGTCGGGTTTCACCCAGGCCTCCTTGAGGCCCGAGTCGTGCACCGCCACCATGCCGTCGTAGGTCTTGTCCGGGTTGATCAGTGGCGTCCCAGGCGCGCACGCGGCCAGCACGCCACACGCCGCGAGCACGGCGCCGAACCCGGGAATCCGTAACGCTGAACGTTTCATAACACACACCTCTCCGCTTGCAAGCGGCAGTCGGGTTTGTCAAAAACCACCTGGACGGCGCTGATCGCCCGCTCCAGGAAGCCGCCTTCGCAGTAGGCCAGGTACCACTCCCACCTGCGAATGAACTCGTCGGGATAGCCGAGCCGGCGCACGTCCGGCAGGCGCTGCATGAAGCGCTCGCGCCAGATGTGCAGCGTCCGGGCGTAGTCGCTGCCGATGTCGTGCAGGTCCGTAAGCTGCAGGTCGGTAACGCGGCCGATCGACGCCAGCAGCGCGCCGCAGGAGGGCAGGGCGCCCCCGGGGAAAATGTATTTCTGGATGAAGTCGACAGAGTGCCGGGCCTGCTCGAAGTTCCGGTCGGCGATCGTGATCGACTGCAGCAGCATGCGCCCGGCAGGCTTCAGGCGCTCGCTGCAGATCCGGAAGTAGCTGTCCAGGAAGCTTAAGCCCACGGCCTCGATCATCTCGACCGAGACCAGCTTGTCGAAGTCGCCGGTGAGGTCGCGGTAGTCCTTGCTGATGACGGTAACGCGTTCACCCAGCCCGGCCTTGCGGACGCGCTCGGTGGCAAACTCGTACTGGTTGCGCGATATCGTCGTGGTCGTGACCCGGCACCCGTAGTTTGCCGCCGCGTGTAGCGCGAGGCCGCCCCAGCCGGTGCCTATCTCCAGCAAGTGGTCGTCCGGCTTCAGGTCGAGCTTCTGGCAGATCAGGTCGAGCTTGTGGACCGACGCTTCTTCGAGGGACGCATCAGTCCGGGGAAAGACCGCCGACGAGTACATCATCGTGGGATCGAGGAACAGCTGGAAGAGCTCGTTGCCGAGGTCGTAGTGGGCGTGAATGTTCCGGCGGCTGCCGGCCCGCGTGTTGCGGTGATACCAGTGCGCGACCTTCAGCAGTGCGCCGCCGACGCGCGCCATGCCGGTTTCCAGGCGGTTCATGACCTCCCGGTCCCGCACCAGCAGGCGCACCACGCCGGCGAGGTCCGAGACGCTCCACTTGCCCTGCATGTAGGCCTCGGCCGCGCCAATGGTGCCGCCGGTAGCGATGTCCAGATAGGTCGTGGGGTCGGTAATCCGGACCGCGATAGCGGGTTTGCCGGTTGCGGGGCCGAAGGTCCGGTTCCCGAGGGGATCGGTCACCTGCAGCCGGCCGAGCCGGAGGGAGGCGAGCACGTCGTGCACACCGCGGCGGGCAAGGCGCACCGGCAGTCCGGCGGCCGCTGCCGCCGGGTTGGCGGTGATGTCCTCGTCGAGGACGTCTTCCAGGTCGTTCACGGGGCTATGTCGTTCACTGGGCGCTGTCGTTTGCTGGTTGATGATCGTACACCGGCGCCCGCTTGCGCCACAGTCGCAGCGCCTGCCAGTGAATCAGGCTTGTAACGCGCAGTGTCACGAGGGGATCGGTCGCCAGCACCCGGGCCAGCGACCGGGACGTGACGGGCACGCGCCGGAAGTCCAGGTGGGCATCGAAAGCGCGGGCGCCCCGCCGCCAGTTTTCCAGTGCCAGTGCGAGGCGTGGCCCCGGGGGCGCCAGCCGGCAGCGGTACTCCATGTCCATCGGCAGGAACGGGGATACGTGGAAGGCCTTGGCGAAGTTGAACTTGAAGCCCCCGTTGGCGATCGGCTCGCCGCGGGTCAGCACGTAAGGGTGCATTTCCCGCCACGGCATATTGCTGACCTCGAGTACGACCGCCTCGAGCTCGCCGCTGGATGCGTGGCAGTAGAAGGCGGAGAGCGGGTTGAAGCCGTAGCCAAAGTAGCGCAGGTGAGTGAGCAGCCGGATAGCACCCGTGGGCCGGAAGCCGGCCTCGGTAGCCACTAGGTCGCGGATGCTCTCGTCCAGCGGCACTGCCGGGTCGCCGTAGTGATCTTCGCGACAGAAACGGGCGGGCGCGGGTGACCGGGCGGACCAGAGCCAGTAGGGGTCGAACAGGCCTGGCAGTTCCGCCAGGTCCAGGTAGAGCATGAAGAGGTCGTAGCCGAACTTGTGGCGGACCGGCGTGAACCGCCGGTGGCTAACGCGTCCCTGATAGATACAGCTGTGCATCCTTCGCCTCTGCGTCCGGCCGCACGCGGTGGCCTGCCCGCTGCGCCAGAGCATTGCACACCGTGATGGCGCTCTGCACGCCATCCTCGTGGAAGCCATAGCCCCAGTAGGCGCCGCAGTACCAGGTACGGTTGACGCCATTGATCTCGGCACGCCGGTCCTGGGCATGGAGACTTGCTGCGTCGAAGACCGGGTGGCTGTAGGTCTGTCGATGCAGGATCGTGCGCGGATCGATGGCGCCGTCGTCGTTGAGCGTCACCAGGAACTGCCGGCGAGAGGGCAGGCTCTGCAGGCGAGTCAGGTTGTAGGTGACGGATACCCGGTCGGGTGCGGCTCCGGGGTGCCGGTGGTAGTTCCAGGAGGCCCAGGCGCGTCGTCGCCGGGGCAGAAGCCGGGCATCGGTGTGCAGGACAGCGTCGTTGTCCCGGAAGCCGATGGCGCCCAGCACCTCGCGCTCCGCGTCGGCCGGATCCCTGAGCAGGGCCAGCGCCTGATCGCTGTGGCAGGCCAGGACAACCTGGTCGTAGTCGGCGGCGGGCCGCCCGCGTGCTTTCACGATTACCCTGTCCGCCTGGCGCAAAACCCACTCCACTGGCGTGTCGAGGAGCAGCCGGTCCTTCAGTGGCCGGAGCATTGCGCGCACGTATTCCCGGGACCCGCCGGTCACGGTCAGCCACTGGGGCCGGCCATCCACCTGCAGCAGCCCGTGGTTGCGGAAGAACCGGCCGAAGTGGCTCGCGGGAAAGGCCAGGATCCGCTCAGGCTCCGCCGACCAGATGGCACCGGCCATGGGCAGCAGGTAGTTCTCCACCATGCCGCCGCGGAAGTTTCTCTCGGCCAGGAATTCGCCAAGGGTCACCGCCGGGGCCGCGGCCACCAGCGCGTCACCCAGCTGGTTGAAGCGCAGGATGTCCCGCAACATCCTGTAGAAGGCCGGCCGCAAGGCGTTCCGCCGCTGGGCAAACAGCGCATCGAAGCTGTTGTCGCCCCGGTACTCGAGGCCGGAATGGCCGCAGCGGAAGCTGAAGCTCATGTCGCTCGGCTGGAAGGGGACTCCAAGGTCCCGTAGCAGGGCGGTGAAACCCGGGTAGGTCCCTTCATTGAAGACGATGAAGCCCGTGTCTATGGCGAGGCGCTGCCCGTCCATCGTGACTTCGACGGTGTTGCTGTGGCCCCCCGCGTGGCTTGCCGCCTCGAAGAGCGTGAGGTCGCATCGGTTGGCCAGCTCGCGGGCAACGTAGAGACCGGATATCCCGGTACCGATGATCGCAACCCGCACTGCTCCGGCCTTCCTGCTGTTCTTCCGAACCGAGCTGCAGGTATCGCTGGCGGGCGGCATCTGGATGCAGCCGGCGCCAGTAGCCAGCGCGGCGGGAAACTATATACGCTCTGTCAGGGCCGGATGGCCGTTGGCAGACGGGGTGTACGCAGGTGGACATATATTACGGATCTCGCCGCCACTGGGTGGTCGCGCTGAAAGCCGCCCCGGCGGTAGCGCTGGGGGTTGCACTGGCAGTGGTCCTGACCGGCTGTGGAAGGCCGCCCACGCCATTGCCCGAGTTGAACGCGTCCTACGAGCGGGCCCTGGCCCGCACCGCGCCGCTCGCGGTGACGCTGGAGGCGGGCTCCGCGCTGGAGGGTCGCGCCTTCGATAATGTCCAGCGCTACTTCGATGGTATGAGCGCCGACTCTGTCCGGGCGCAGACGGCTATCGTCTATGCGCCGGAGGCCTACCTGAACGACACGCTGGTCGGCATTGACGGCGCCGGACGGATCGAGGCCTACTTTCTGCACACCATTGAGCGTGCCCGCCTGCTGAAGGTCGAGTTCCTCGAGCGGGCGCCCGCCGGGACGGACTGGTACGTGCGCTGGCGGATGACGGTGGCCGCCGACGGCGTCAACGGGGGCAAGGCGGTCGTGTCCTACGGGGTTACCCAGTTCCGCTTCGACGGAGAGGGCCGGGTGCTGATCCACAAGGACTTCTGGGATGCAGGCACCGGCCTGTACGAGCAGTTGCCGGTTATTGGCAGCGTGATCCGCCGGGTGCGGGGCGCCGTCGAGAGCGGCGCCCGGGACTCCGCTGCCGCTTCCGCCGGGACAGCGGTCCCGTGAGTCTGCTGATCGACCTGTGCGAACGGGGCCTCGTGCCCGACAGCCTCACCCGTCTTGGCATGCGCCGGCTGATGGCCGCGCGGCTCGCCAGCGAGAGCGCGGACCGGGGCGAGGCCGAGTTCGAGACGTTCCGCAGGCGCCTCGCCGACCTGCGCCGGAGCCCGGTGGCCATCGAGACCGGCAAGGCCAACGAGCAGCACTACGAGGTGCCGGCAGCCTTCTTCCAGCGGGTTCTCGGCCCCCACCTGAAGTACAGCTGCTGCTGGTATGGCGACGGTGCCCGGACACTCTGCGAGGCGGAGGAGGCCATGCTGAGGCTGACCGCCGAGCGCGCCAGGCTGGCAGACGGGCAGCGCGTTCTCGAGCTCGGTTGCGGCTGGGGCTCGCTGACCTTGTGGATGGCCGCCCGGTACCCGCGGAGCCGGATCACCGCGGTGTCCAACTCCGCGTCCCAGCGGGAGTTCATCCTGGGGCAGGCCCGGGAGCGCGGGCTCGGTAACGTGGCGGTCATCACGGCGGATGCGAATGTCTTTACGACCGGTGAGCGCTTCGACCGGGTGGTCTCCGTGGAAATGTTCGAGCACATGCGCAACTACGCCACCCTGATGGAGCGCATCGCGGGCTGGCTTGTGCCCGGTGGCAAGCTCTTCGTGCACATCTTCTGCCACCGGTCCCTGATGTACCCCTTTACCGTGGACGGCGACTCGGACTGGATGGCCCGCTATTTCTTCACCGGCGGCCTGATGCCCGCCGAGAGCACGCTGCTGCACTTCCAGGAGCACCTGGCGCTGGAGGAGCAGTGGCGGGTGTCCGGCACCCACTACGAGCGCACGGCCAACGACTGGCTCGCCAACCAGGACCGGGAGCGTGACGCGGTCATGGCCGTGCTGGCGGGAGCCTACGGCCCGGCGGAGGCGGCCCGCTGGTTCCAGCGCTGGCGGATGTTCTTCATGGCCGTGGCGGAACTCTTCGGCTACGCGGGGGGCACCGAATGGCTGGTGGCCCACTACCGTTTCAGCCGATAATCACGGGATGTTGCCGCTGGCGCTATCGGGCCTCGCGACCACCGCAGGACTCATGTTCGCGGCGTGGCTGATCAGCCTCCCGTTGCGCAATGTGGCGATCGTCGACGTGTTCTGGGGTCTCGCCGTCGCTGCCGCCGGCGTGACCTGGCTGCTGCAGGCGGACGGCAGCCCGCGCGGCGCGCTGGCGGTGCTGCTCGCCGTCCTCTGGGCGGGCCGGCTCGCGCTTCACATCCTCTGGCGCAGCCGGGGCAAGCCGGAAGACCGTCGCTACCGGGAGATCCGGGCCCGCAACGAGCCGCGTTTCGCGTTCAAGAGCCTTTATCTCGTCTTTGCGCTCCAGGCCCTGCTCGCCTGGATCATCGCGGCGCCGCTCTTCGGCGCCACGCTGGACTCCGGGCCTCTCGGCCCCGTGGACCTGGCCGCCACGCTGCTGTGGCTCGCCGGTTTCCTGCTCCAGGGTATCGCCGACTTCCAGATGGCGCGTTTCCAGCAGCGGCCCGACGCCGGGCGCGCCGTCATGAACCAGGGCCTGTGGCGCTACAGCCGCCACCCCAACTACTTCGGCGAGACGCTCATGTGGTGGAGCCTCTGGCTGATCGCCGCCGCAGGGGGCGCCTGGTGGACCTGCTTCGGTCCTGCGCTGCTCACGTTCCTGCTCCTCAAGGTGTCCGGCGTGGCCCTGACTGAGAAGGACATCGCCTCTCGTCGCCCCGAGTACCAGGACTACATCCGCCGGACGAGTGCTTTTGTCCCGTTGCCGCCCCGCTGAAGGAGAATCACGATGAGTCGTTGCGTCATTGCTCTTGTACTGCTTTCCGGCTGGAGTGCCGCTGCGCTGGCCGGCAATTCCCTGTGCGCGACGGCCGAACAGGCCGCCCGGGTGCAGCCGCTCTACGCCACGGCGCCGGTGCCGGCGCCCTTCCAGGCGGCAGCCAAGCTCGCCCTGCCCGAGGCGATCGTCGCCAGCGCCATCCCCGGCAAGAACGTGATCGGCACCACGGCCGCCGGCTTCACGGCAGTCTGGGCTTCGCTCCAGGAGTGGGATGACGCGACGGTCGTGCTGCTGAAGGCCGGTCAAGTCTTCGAGGTGCGGGGTCGCATTCCGGGCGGCGCACCCTCCACGAAGAGCCAGTTCTACAACCTGAAGCAGGACGGCGCGGGCCTCAGCGGCCACCTGCGGCCGGACCTGGTCGGTGCGATCTACGCGGTGGACCTGCCTGGTGGCCAGGGCCCGCTCCGGGGCGTGAGTTTCGTGGACGGGTCGGGCGACAGTATTTTCGGCGTGTTCGTGCCCGAGGGTTCCGAGGCGACGTCGCCGGTGGTCGGCCAGTTCGAGAAGACCCGCAGCCTGATCGCCGGCCTGCCGCGTGTCTGCAACTAGCGCCCGCTAGGCGCCGGCAGCCAGTGCCGGGATCACCCGCGCGCCGAGCAGCCGGATCGCGTCTGCCGGGTCGTCGTGGAGCCGGAAGTTGAGCTCCGTGACACCCGCGTCGCGGAAGGCCAGGAGTTCCGGCAGGCGGCCCTCGATCTCGCCGGGCGTGCCCGTGAAGCTGAAGTTGGCAAGCAGCGCGTCGATGATCTGCTCCGGCACGCCGGCGATCACCCCGGAGCGGTCCCGGTAGGCCTGGAAGAACGCGCGCTTCTCCCGCTCCACCACCGCGCAGTCCTCGGGCGACAGGAAGGATTCCAGGTACCAGCGCTCCAGCAGGCCCCGCAGCAGCAGCTCCCGGCAGGCCTCGCGCCGGGCCACCTGCGGATCCGGCTTCACGTGCCAGGCCCAGATGTTGCTGATCCGGTAGCCCGCTTCCGGGCGTTGTTTCGCCGCCAGGGCTGCTTTCGTCCGCTCCACCGTCGCGCCGACCAGCTGCCGCGGCATGTCGCTGTACATCACGCCATCCGCCGCCGGCACGGTGGCCTTCAGCATCTGGGCCTGGTTCGCGCCGGCGTAGACCGCCGGCGGGGTGCCGGCCGGCGTGTCGATGCCGAAGCGCGGCCGGTAGCCGTAGACCTTGTAGAGCTCGCCCTGGTAGGTGGTGGGCTTGCCGGAGCAGCCGGCCCGCACCAGTTCGATGGCTTCCCGCACAGCCCGCACCCGCTTGACGGGTTCGATGGCGAGCCGTGCCAGCCATTCACCACCGCCGCCGATCACCAGGCTGGCGCGTCCACCGGAATACTCCTGCAGCGAGAGCAGTGCGTTCGCCATCTTCACGGGGTGCATTTCCCAGGGGCTGATCACGCAGACGCCGAGGCCGACGCGGCTCGTGGCGAGTGCCGCCGGCACGAGGGACATGAAGGGGTCGCGGCAGGCGACGTAGTTCTGCTGCCACATCGTGCGGACACCCGCCTCCTCGCAGAGCAGGGCGAGCTCCTTGAGTTGTTCCGGCGTCTGGTCCGGCTCCAGCAGGACGTCGACATGCATCGGTAGGGGACTCCTCACGGCTGGGCGCCCGTCGGCGTGAGCCGCGGCGCCGTGTGTGATTGCGAGGCCCCGCTTGCTGCCTGCTGGGCGGCCAGCGCCCGGGGGAACAGGGCCTCGTTCTCCTTATACATGTGCTCGCGCAGCTCCTGGTCGAATTCCCGCAGCAGGGCGCGCAGCTCGTCCGCGGCGGCCGGGGTGCTGTAGCCGTCGGTCAATTCCCGCAGCCGGAGCAGGCCGCGTTCCGCCTGCGCGTGATCATTCTCCATGCAGGCGATCGGCCCGCCGACCGCGCTGCCGCAGCGGGTGGCGACCACCGTGCCGTCCGCCAGGCCACGGATCATCGGGAACAGCGCCTCTTCCTCGTGGGCCAGGTGGGCAGCGAGCTCCCCGGCCAGCTGGGCGACCTCGGTGCGCAGTGCCGCGAGCCGCTCATCGTCCGGTGCAGCAGTTGCCGCCGCCGCCGTGAGCACCAGCAGGCGCGGCAGTTGCCGGCGCAGGCCGGCGTGGTACACCTCCTCGATGTGCGCGACGAACTCCGGGAGCGGCACGTCGAGCCAGGGCCGGATGTCGAGCGGCGGGGGCCCGGCCGGCCCGGGGGCCGACTGCAGCATCATCAGCAGGATTCCCGGGTTGAAGCCAATGGTCCAGCAGAGCTGGCCCAGCATGCTGTCGGGATCGTCGCCATCCCGGTACAGCCCCGCCGAGCGGAGTACCTGCATCAGGGCGGGCGGCCCCGCCTGCAGTTCGCGGATAGTCGTTCTGGCCGTGATTGCGGGCATGGGGAAGTCCTCCACCGCGGACAGTGCCTGCGCCGGACCCGGGCGGTACATAAGGGTTTGTACGAACCCGGCCCCCGGGACCCGCTAAGCTGGCCCTGTTTACAACTTCTGAAGGGCACTGGTACGAGATGGCCGCCAGCAATTCCGTACTGACTCTCTGGAGCAGGCTTGCCTCTCTGCCCGCCGGCAAGTGGCTTTTCAGTCGCCTGATCTGCCTGAAGGCGCCATATTTCTCGTCAGTGCGGCCGCGCTTCGTCGCCCTGCGTCCCGGCTACTGCGAGGTGACGATCCGCAAGCGCCGGGCAGTGACCAATCATCTCGGCACGGTCCACGCCATCGCGATGTGCAACATGGCCGAGCTGGCTGCCGGGATCATGAGCGAAGCTACCGTGCCGCTCACCCACCGCTGGATCCCGAAGGGCATGTCGGTGGAGTACCTGAAGAAGGCGGGGACCGACCTGCGTGCCGTCGCTGAACTGCCAGCCATGCCCGCGTTCGGCGCCGCGGCCGAACTGCCCGTGCCCGTCAGCGTGACCGACAGCCAGGGCGACGAGGTGTGCCGGGCCGTGATCCGCATGTGGGTCTCGCCCAGGAAGGCTACGCCCGCCCTGCCGGGCTGAGCTGCCGGGCTGAGCTGCCGGGGCCGGGGCTCAGTCGTCTAGCACGAACGTTACCAGCATGTTCACCTGGTACTCGATGACCTTGCCCTTGGAGACGCGCACGTGCTGCTCCTTGATCCAGGCGCTCTTGATGTTGCGCAGGGTCTTGCTGGCGCGGGCCAGGCCCTTGTGGATGGCCTCATCGAAGCCCTTGGTGGAAGTGCAGCTGATCTCGGAAACCTTGGCGACTGACATGGTCCATTCTCCCTTGTTTGATGGATTTGTCGGGATTAGGCCAGTCCGAGGCTAGGCGCACGGCCGGGTGCTGTCAACGCGAACGGCTAGCGGGCCTCGAGAACCACGACGCTGCGCGGCTGCGACAGGTAGCGTGGCGCCGCGCAGATCCGCTGCTGGTCCCTTGGGAGGATGTCCCAGGGCGGCTCGCGGGCCGTGTCCACGGCGAGATGCCAGTGGCGCCCGGGAATGACCGGCAACTCGACGGACTCACTGCGGTCCGACATGTTGAGGAGCACGTGCAGGTCTTCTTCGCTGGCGCTGCAGCCGGCGAGCGTGAACGCGAGGAAACTTGACTGCTCGTCCCAGGGCGACTGGCCCGGGTCCGGCCCGGACCAGGCGATGTCGGGGATGCCGCGACCCGGCTGCTCGTCGCCGGTCAGGAACTGGCGGCGCGAGAGGGCCGGGTGCCGGCGGCGGAGCGCAATCAGCTGCCGGACGAAGCGCAGCATGTCGCCGTTGGTTTCCGTCAGGCGCCAGTCGAACCAGCCGATGTCGTTGTCCTGGCACCAGGCGTTGTTGTTGCCCCGCTGGGTGCGCAGCACCTCGTCGCCCGCAAGCAGCATCGGCACGCCCTGGGAGAGCAGCAGCAGCGCCATGGCGTTGCGGGCGTGCTGGGCGCGCAGCCGCAGCGTCGGCTCGTCGAGCGTGTCGCCCTCGGTACCGCAGTTCCAGCTGGTGTTGTGGTCCCAGCCGTCCCGGTTGTCCTCGCCGTTGGCCTCGTTGTGCTTCTCCCGGTAGCTGACCAGGTCGTTCAGCGTGAAGCCGTCGTGGGAGGTGATGTAGTTGACACTGTGGCGGGGCCGCCGGTCGCTGGCGGCGTAGAGGTCGCTGCTGCCGGCGAGGCAGGTGGCCACTTCGCCCACGAGGCCGGGATCCCCGCGCAGGAAGCGCCGCATCGCGTCCCGGTAACGGCCGTTCCACTCGCTCCAGTTGTGCCCCGGGAAACTGCCCACGTGATACAGGCCGGCGGCATCCCAGGGCTCCGCGATCAGGGGCATCCCCGGCAGTTCCGCCTCGATGATCCAGGGACTGGGGGGCCGGGCGAGCGGCTCGCCGTCCTCGCCGCGCACAAAGACGCTGGCCAGGTCGAAGCGGAAGCCGTCCACGTGCCGCTCCCGGGCCCAGACGCGCAGCGTGTCGGCGAGTATCTGCGTGACTATGGGGTGATTCGCGTTGATCGTGTTGCCGCAGCCAGTGTAGTCCCGGTAGCCGTCTCCATCCCGGTGGTAGAACTCATCGGGCATCAGGCCCTTGAAGCTCAGTGCCGGCCCGTGGGCGCCGCCTTCTGCCGTGTGATTCAGGACCACGTCCAGCAGCACGCCGATGCCGGCGTCGTGGCAAGCGCGGACGAGCGTGCGAAATTCGCCCAGCTGCTGCACCGGGTCCTGCTGGTCGCCATAGCTCGGGTGCAGGCTGGCGAGGGCCAGCGGGCTGTAGCCCCAGAAGTTGTGTAGGCCGAGGTCGGCCACGCACGCGGGCACATCCTGCTCGTCAAACGCGGCGACGGGCAGCAGCTGGACGTGGGTCACGCCGAGATCCTGCAGGTAGGGGAGCTTCTCGACCAGGCCGCTGAAGGTACCGGGTGCGTGCACTCCGGATGAGGGGTGCCGGGTGAAGCCGCCCACGTGCAGTTCGTAGATGACCGCGTCCTCGAGGCCCCGCGGCGCAGGGCGCGGCTCGTCGGCCACCGGAACCACGATGCCGCGGAGGCCGAGCGGACCGCCGGCAATCCAGTCCGCGCGCTGCCACCGGCTGGTGCTCACCGCCCGGGCAAACGGGTCGAGAACTTCCAGCCGCTGCTCGCCGGCGGGGAACGCGATCGTCGCCCGCCAGGTGTACTGCGTGCCGACGGGCAGGTCATGGACCGCCACGTGCCAGAAGAAGGCGTCCCGGTGTACCGGCAGCTCCAGCGTGATGACCTGGAACGGCTCATCGGCCCCATCGCCGGCATAAAGCAGCAGTTCCATGCCGCGGGCGGCGCGGCTGTAGACAGCGAAGTTGGTGCGCTCCGGGCTGAAGGTCGCGCCGGGCGGCCCCGGGGTGCCGGCAGAAACAGCGTGCCTAGTTGTCACTGAAGACTCGCAGCCAGTCGTAGCGCATGCTCACGAGCAGCCAGCCGTTGGCGTTGGCAGCCTTGACCGACTCGCCGCCGGGCTCGTCGTAGGCGTACTCGCGGTCGAAGTCGTCGTGCTGGATCAGCATCTGCAGGGTTGTCCGGCCGGGCTGCTGGCTGTAGCGGAGGAGGTCGATGTCGCCGCCGGAATTGACGTTGCCCACGGCCAGGATGGGCCGCCGGCCAACGTGCAGGTCGAGAGTCAGGGGTTTACGCGGACCGTCATTCAGGGCGTGAACGCTGCTGAGCCGCCGCAATACCAGGCGCCCGTCCTCTTCCCGGAGCGTGCTCACGACGCTGCTGCCGATGACGTCGTCGGCGGGAACTCCGTAGATCTCCTCGGAGAACACGCGGACAAGATCGATGCTGCCGGTGGTCGTGACGAAGACCCGGAAGCCGTTCGCCCGCAGGTAGGTAATGAGCTCCCGCATCGGCGCGTAGACGAGTTGGGTGTAGGGGCGATTGAAGCGCGGGTGGCGCGCCCGGGCGAAGAACTCGCTGACATCCTGCCGGAACGCGTCCTGGGTGCGCCCCGCATAGGCCGTGGCGATCAGCTGGAAGACGTCCTGGTCACTCGCCTCCTGGAGGTACTTGCTGCCGAGCTCGAGGGCCCCCTTGTAGGGCAGCTGGTTCCGCCACTCAGCGTGCTCGGGAGCCAGCGCGCGCAGACGCTCAAGGGCAAACATGCCCTGGGCCCGGGGCTTCTCCGGCCACAGGGTGCCGTCGTCGTCGAAGACGGCAATCCGTTCGGAGGGCGTGACGTAGCCCCGTCCTCCCGGCGTGGTCACCTCGGCGACGAAGGTGAGAATCCGCTGGCGGGTGGCGGTGTCCCGCCAGCCTTCCAGCGAGTCGCCGGCCTCGCACCAGGCCGGTGCGGAGAGCAGCAGGGCGGCGAAAAATGTTGCAAGGCGCTTCACGAAGCATCGATCCTGACTGGTTTCCGCGAGGTCTCGGGCGCAGTCAGTATAGTCAGGTCTGTCACTGAATCCTGCCGGTAACTGATGCCCGGATTTTCGTTTCGACGGCTCCTGCCCATCGTCCTGGTCGCAGCGCATTTCATCGCTGCGCCCTGCGCCCTGCGCGATGGCGCTGAGCGCCGCCAACGTGGGCGTGGAGTGGACCCGGAAGCTCGGGGACACCGCCGACCTCGCCCGGCAGGACGGCGAAAGTGTGCGCTCTGCACGGTGGGCGGCGGGGATCCGGGCCTGGTTCTAGCGGGTTCCGCGCCACGGATGTGAAGGCCATCAACGGCAAGGCCGCGCAATTAAGTCATCGTGCTGGTCGATGCGCCCCTTCGTCGACAAGGCCTACTTCATTGCCAGCCCGCTGCAGGCCAACGCCTGCGCGCGGCTGCGGCAGGCGGCGACCTTTCCCGGTGGCGTCGCGCTGCTCTCCGGTGGTCCCGGTGTCGGTAAGTCGGCCTTCGTCCGGCAGGCGCTGGTTTCGGTGGACAGCGATGTGCAGCTGCTGCCGGTGGACCTGCGCGGGATGGAATCGGCCGAACTGGCGGAGGCGATCCTGCACGGACTTGGCGCTGGCGCGCCCTCGGGCCTGCCGACGCCAGCGCGCCTGCGGGAGGCGCTGCTCGCTCAGCGCACGAGCGGCCGCCAGCTGATCCTCTCGCTCGATGTTTCCGGGATCAACGTCGATCTCGCGCGGCGCCTGCTGCGTCTGCTGTACCTGTCGGACGAACAGCAGACGCCGGTATCCATCATCCTCCAGGGTCCCCACAGCCTGCATCAGCTGCTGGACGTGGCCGGCCTGATCCAGCTGCGCCAGCGGCTCAGCTTCCGCCTGAAGATGCGGCCGCTGACGCTGCTCGAGACGGCGGGCTACGTGCGCCATTGCATCGCCGAGGGCGGCGCCAATCCCGATGAAGTGCTGGCAGTCAACGCGCCGGCAAGCGTCTATCTCTTCGTGGCCGGCGTGCCACGGCTGATCAACACTCTTATGGATGCCGCATTGGGTGAAGTCCGGGCGCGCCAGCAGCGGCTGATCGACGCGGAGCTCATTCGCCAGGTCGCGGAGCAGCTCGGCTGGAAGCCCTTGGGCAGCCAGGGGGGCAGCCAGGGGGGCAGCCAGAGCGACGCGGCGCCCGTGGCGAAGGCTGCCGCCGCGCCCGCCGTCCGGGCCCGCGAGCGGTCCGCGACCCCGCCCAGTGCCCGAACTGAGCCGCCGGCGCCACTGCCGGACGCCGCGGTCCTGCCCGCCAGCGAGATGACCCAGCGGCTCCAGGCCAGCCGGGGCAGGCCAGCCACCGCCGCGGCGCCAGCCGCCACGACCGCTGCGGCCAGGGTGCCCGCCGCCGGGGTCCAGCCTGTCGCGCCAGCCGGCAAGCCACCAGTTCCGATGGACGAGGTCGATACCGGCGCCACCGGCATGCTGCGTCTCGAGGATCTGGATGAACGTTTCGCAGAGTCGCTCTTCTCCGAGGACTCCGGCCACTTCAAGGTGCTGATCGACGCCGGCAAGCCCGACTGACCGGGGCGCCCACCCCGGGCGCGCTTTGTCGTATCGTTTGCCGCATGGTGCCTGCCATCCCCGACTGCCCCCTCTGCGCCACGCGGGAACTCCCCACCATCTGGCAGGATGACCGCCTGCGCGTCATCTCTGCCGGCGATGCGGACTACCCGGGATTCATCCGCGTCATCTGGCAGGCCCATGTGCGGGAGATGACCGACCTGCCACCCATCGACCGCCAGCACTGCATGCGCGTCGTGCTGTCCGTTGAGCAGGCCCTGCGGGACACGCTCCGGCCGGACAAGATCAACCTGGCATCCCTCGGTAACCAGGTGCCCCACGTGCACTGGCATGTAATCCCGCGCTTCGCGGACGATGCCCACTTTCCGGATCCGGTCTGGGCTGCGCAGCGCCGGGCCGGCGTGGCCCGGCCCCTGTCGATTGATGAATTCAGCGCGCGACTGCGGGTGGTGCTGCCCGTGTGAGGGCGGGTCCGTCAGGCCTCAGACGGGCACCGTCATCGCGTTGTAGCTCGCGAGATCCAGGGACTCTTCGTTCCGGTGCGTCTCCGTGTCGTAACGATCCGGATCGGTGTTCGTCAGGTTGAGCCCGTTTTCCCGGGAGGCCACCAGCACCCCGTTCGCGCGGGCGACCCGCGCCAGCTCGTAGCGGGCGAGGGCCTCCGGCACGGAGCCCGCCGCCGCCAGCGTGCGGGCCAGCACCAGGGCATCCTCGAGGGCCATCGCGGCGCCCTGCCCCAGAAACGGGGTGGTCGGGTGGGCTGCGTCGCCGAGCAGGGTGACGCGCCCCTGGCTCCACGCGGGCAGCGGGTCCCGGTCGAAGATGCCCCACTTGAAGCACTGGCCGGGCGGGGTTGCCATCAGGATCGACCGGGCTGTGGGTTCGAAGTCCCGGAACTCGGCGAGCAGCGACTCCACCGTGGAGGGCACGGACCAGCTTTCCTCCACCCAGCTGCTGGTGCGCGCGATCGCGATGTAGTTGAGCAGTTCGCCACGGCGGATCTTGTAGCGGGTCAGGAAGTGCCCCGGACCGATCCACACGGCCGAGTCGGGCACCACGAGGGCCGCATTCAGCCGCTCCATTGGCACCAGCCCGCGCCAGGCCACGTAGCCGGTGAAGCGGGGGTCCTCGGTGCCGAACAGCCGGGCGCGTACCGTCGACCGGATGCCGTCGCAGCCGACCAGCACATCGCCCCGCGCAGTCTCCCCGTTCGTGAAGAGGGCGGTCACGCCGTTGCTGTCCTGGCCGAAGTCCTCGAGCGTGTGGCCGAGATGCAGGCAGCCACGATCCCCGCTGCGCACTGCCTCGACCAGCGCCTGGTGCAGGTCGCTCCGGTGGATCTGGCAGTAGGGCGCGCCGAAGCGCTCCACCTGGGTATTGCCCCGGGGAATATCCACCAGGACCCGGCCGGTGCGGAAGTGCTTCACGGCGCCGTGCTCCGGCACCACGCCCAGGTCGTCCAGCACCGGGCCGAGTCCCAGGTGCCGGAGAATCAAGGTGGCATTGGAGGCGAGCGTCAGGCCCGCACCGACTTCGCCGAGGGCCGCCGCCTGCTCACAGACCGAGACCCGGATGCCGGCACGCTGCAGGGCCAGCGCGAGTGTCAGGCCGCCGATGCCGGCGCCGGCGATGAGGACGCGAAGTGGTTGCACGGACGTGGGGATGGCGTGGCGGCCGATGCTATTGCGCTGGCGGTGCCGGCATCGCCGACACGTCGCGGCCCACCAGGATACCGGCGCGGGCCTTGCCGGTGACGAGTCTCGCCAGGTACTCCGGGGCGACCAGGTGGCAGTACTGCACGCCACGGAACTTGCCGGGCATCGCGGCGAACTGCGGGTCGGTCCAGTCCACGCGAAAACCCTTGCTGCGCAGGTGGAGGACGCCGGCATCATCCCGCCAGGTCATCTCGTAGGGCTTCAGCCAGTCCGGGCCGGTCATGCCCGGGTTCTCCGCGTTGCGCACGTCCTCCGCCGGGTCGAAGACCACCCGCTCCACGTTGCTGGCGCCCAGCGCGGCGCGCACCCGGTTGTAGGTGAGCCTGTTCATGTCCTGGCAGCGGCCGTCACCGGCCGACGTGCCCTTGCCCAAGGCCTCGTTGAGATGGTCGGCGCTCTTCAGCTTGCAGGAGACCATCACCGGCCGCGCCGGGTCGTCATCCTCGTACCAGACGTACTCATGGATGGTGAGGGGCTCGATGGCGGCCTTGGATTTGACGAACGCGTCGAAGGCGGAATGGACGATCAGCGTCGGCACGACCGCCGTGCGTACCACGATGCGCTGGGCCTCCAGGCAGAATTCGCTGAGCGGCGGCGCCGCCGTGGCTACCGCGCTTTCCCGGGTGGCGCAGCCGGTGGCGACGATGAGCAGCGCCGCGGTGAGCGGGGCAGCCAGCACGCGGGCGAACATGCTGGCCAGCAAGATGGCCGGGGGCGGCGGGGTCGGCATCGGGTAGCTCCTTGCGGGTCAGGGACTAGGGCGCCAGCCGGTCGATGGTCCAGCCGCTGCCGGCGCGACTATAAAGGAAGCGGTCGTGCAGGCGGTTCTCCCGGGCCTGCCAGAACTCGACGGTGCTGATCTCCACCCGGAACCCGCCCCAGAATGCCGGCAGGGGGACTTCGCCGGCGGCGAAGCGCGCCTTGAACTCCGCGAACTTCGCCTCCAGAAGCTGGCGGCCCTCAATCACGCGGCTCTGCTCCGACACCCAGGCGCCGAGCTGGCTGTCCCGGGGCCGGGACAGGAAGTACCGGAGGGTATCGGCTGTCGAGACCCGGCTGGCCGTGCCCGTGATGCGCACCTGGCGGCTGACCTCGCCCCAGTACAGCAGCAGGGCCACGTGCGGGTTCCCGCCCATCTCCCTCGCCTTGCGGCTGTCCAGGTTGGTGTAGAAGACAAAGCCGCTACTGTCGAAGTGCTTGAGCAGCACCATGCGCAGCGAGGGCTGCCCGGCGCTGTCGACCGTCGCGACGCTCATCGCGTTGGGGTCCAGCACGTTGGCATCCAGCGCCTCGGTGAACCACTGCTGGAACTGGACCACCGGGTCGCCCGCCAGGTCCGCGCGAACCAGCGGGCGCGTGCGGTATTCGCGCCGCAGGTTGGCGAGATCGACGGGCTCTGCCACGGGCGGAAGCCGGGTCAGGGTGCCGGCGTGGCCCGGTAGGGGTACTTGGCGAAGATCTGGGCGACGACCTCGTCGATCACTGGCTGCAGGTCCCGCCGGTCCTTCTCCCGGACCCGGCCCACCGCCGTGCCATCCCACGCGAGCTGCTTGCGGGCGGCATCCACCACGTCCACCGTCAGCGTGCCTTCCGTGTACTGGGTCACCTGGGTCTCGTAGCCGCCCCACACGCCGTAGTAGCCGGAGCGGTAACCGTAGTAGCCGCCGAAGCGCGGTCCGGCCGACATGGTGGTGGCCTGGAGCTTGTCCCGGGTCTCCACGTTGAAGTTGATGAGCAGGTCCGGCTGCTCGCTCTTCCGGTAGCCCCGCGCCTCCAGCTCCCGGCTCGCGGCGATGCGCAGGAACTGGCTCAGGACCGAAGAGTAGCCTGGCCCGTCAGTGCCGAGCGGCGCGATGAAGTTGTAGGTCTTGTACGTACTGAAGTTCGCTACCGGGTCAGTGTTGACGTAGATCGACGGCCCCGAGGCGCAGCCCACGAAAAGCAGGGCCGCCAGGGCCAGCGTGCCGGCGCGGCGGCCGCGTTGGACTAGAGAGTGATTCACCGGGGACCTCCTGGTCCGCAAGGACAGTAGTGGCAGTCAGGGCTTCAACAAGGCACTAGAGTACGGTGATCGGCCCGTGGCTGTCACCGCGGCCGGACAGCGGTCAGGTTCAGCGTCACGCGGCCCACGATCTTCAGGTCGCCGGACAGCTGCAGGGGTGCACGGGTTGCCGGCTCGAGCAGCAGCTCCAGCTGGCCCCGCAGGCCCAGGAGCTCGAGATCGTCGTCCCCGGCACTGCTGCCCTGCACCGGCAGGCCGGTCAGGGAGAGGCGCAAGGCCCTGACCGTGCCCGTGCGCTGCACGGCGCCCCGGGGCCAGAGTTCATCGTACCGGACACTGACCTCCCGGGGCGGCAGCACGGCGATGCGCACGGTCCGGGTGTCGCGGCGGCTGAAGATCAGCAGGTCGATGCTGTCGCCGGGCCGGTCGAGCGGCGCGGCGGCAATCGCGTAGAGCAGGCCGGTGGGCTCCACCACCGGCTGCCCGCCGGGTGGAACGGGGTAGGCGCGCAGGCCCTCGCTGGTCCGGGTCCACCGGGGCGGCAGCAGTGTCCTTTCGTCCGGCGTTGCCGGCCAGCGGGTGCGCTGGTAGGCGCCTTGTGCCCCGAAGCGGTAAATGCGCAGGCGGGGCTTGGCGTCCTGGTCGTGGTTGGTCTGCTGGAGCGCCGCCCCGGAGGCGGGATCCATCAGCAGGGTCAGGCGGGACTGACGGCCGATGCCCTGCGCGTCGTAGATCAATTCCAGCACGCTGTCGCCCGGCGGCAGGGGCGTGAAGCCCTCCGCCTGGATAGCCAGCAGGTCCGGCAGCACGCTGGCGCCGGGCACCGTGCGCAGCGTGAGTCGGGCTTCCGCGGTGAGAAACAGCTTCGTGGCCGTCATGCGGACCTCGGACCAGCCCACCCGGGCCGGGTCGAGGCGCACCTCCGCCTGCCCGGCCTGGCCGGCGGAGGCCAGGCTGGCCGCCAGGGCGAAAAGCAGGGCGAGACCGGCGTGAACCGGGGGTGCTGGGCCGCTAACCGGCGTCCGTGTGCGCATTCCGGGATAATAGCGCGGGCCCGCTACCGGGCTGGGACTGTCTGTTCGATGCGCAGTGCGCCGTCTGGAATCTGGCTGACGCTACTCATGATCGTGAGCCTGATTGCGGGGTTCGGCGTTGAGCCCGTCTGCGCCTCGGTGGAGTTCGAGGGCCTTAGCCGCACCACGGAAAAGATTGTCCGGGCCACGATTGCGCTGGCTGACGAGCCCTGTACTGCGCCGGATGCGCGTGTCCGCCGGCTCTACCGCCGGGCCGACAAGGAAATCCGGCAGGCCCTCGAGGTGTACGGCTACTACGCCCCGACCATCGACAAGTCCCTGGACCGGGACAAGGACTGCTGGCGGGCAAAATTCAAGATCAAGCGCGGCCCCCGTGTGCGCTTGCGGAACGTCTCGATCGTGATCAGCGGCGCCGGGGCGACTGACAAGGACCTCCGGCGGCTGCTCGACAAGGCCGACATCGCCCGCGGCGAGGGCCTGAACCAGCGCGCCTACGACGAACTGAAGGCAAACCTGGCCGGGCTGGCCCAGCGCCGGGGCTATTTCGACGGACGCTTCGCCGCTGGCCGGATCGACGTGTACCCGGAGGAGCTCGCGGCGGATGTCACGGTCGACTACGCCTCGGGCGAACGCTACCGGTTCGGGCCAGTGACCTTCGAGCAGTCCGTCGTGGAGCCCCAGCTCGCCGAGCGTTACGTGGAGTTCAAGCCCGGCGATCCCTACGACGCCGACAAGCTCAACGACCTCTACACCGCGCTGCTGGCCGGTGGCTTCTTCCAGAACGTGGAACTGCGCACGACGCCCCGGCCCGCGCCGGACCTGGATGTCCCCGTCACCGTGGTGCTCACCGCCGCGCCACCCCGCACCTGGAAAACGGGCGTGGGTTACGCCACCGACACCGGTGCCAAGGTCCGCTTCGGCTACCTTAACCAGCGCCTCAACAAGCGCGGTCACCAGTTCGAGTTCGCAAGTTCCTTCGCCCAGGTGCTCGGGGAGGCCACGCTCAGCTATCGCCTGCCCCTCGGCAGTCCCCGGGACGAGTGGTTCAGCTTCGACACCGGTTACAAGTACGAGAACCCGGAAGACAGCCGCAGCACCGAGTTCCGCCTGGGCGTGAAGCAGATCAAGCGGCGCGCCGGCAACTGGCGGGAAACGCGCTTCGTGGACTACCTGCGGGAGTCCTTCACGATCGGCGACCAGAAGGGCACCAGCAATTTGGTGATCCCCGGCATCAGCTGGGCCAACCAGCCGCGGGTGCAGCCTAGCCGCCCACGCCGGGGGCACCGGCTGAGCTTCAGCCTCAGTGGTACCGACCAGGTCCTTGGTTCCGATACCGCGTTCCTGCAGCTGGAGTCCGCGGGCAAGGTCGTCCTGCCGCTGTGGTCCACGGCCCGCCTCCTGGTGCGCGGCGAGGTGGGCTGGACCCTCCAGGACGAATTCAGCGAGCTGCCGTTCTCGGTACGCTACTTCGCGGGTGGCGATGGCAGCGTGCGTGGTTACGACTACAAGAGCCTGGGGCCGCGGGACGCGGCCGGGAACGTGGTGGGCGGCTCGGACAAGCTCGCGGGCAGCATCGAGATCGACCAGCAGCTGGTCGGCAACTGGTCGGTGGCGGCGTTCATCGACATGGGCAATGCCTTTGACTCGTTCAAGCGCCTGTCGCTGAAGACCGGCGTGGGCGCCGGCATCCGCTGGTACTCGCCGCTTGGCCCAATCCGCTTCGACGTGGGCGTGCCCCTCGATGATTCGCCGGACTCCTTCCGCATCCACGTGACCCTGGGTCCGGACCTGTGAGCGCGCTGCGGGTCCTTGCCGCGCTGCTCGTCGGCCTCATGATCCTGCTGGTGCTCGGCCTATTCATGCTTGGCTCGCCGGCCGGCAGCGCCTGGCTGGTCGCGTCGCTCACGGAGGTGGCAGGCGAGCGGCTGGTGGTGAGCGGCGTGCGCGGCACGCTGCTGTCCGGCCTCGAACTGGACCGGCTGGATATCAGCGTTGGACGCGTTCATATCGTCGTCGAGCCGGCCACGCTGCGCATGAGCTGGCCCGATCTGCTGCGCCGGCAGGTTCGCCTGACCACGGTCAGGGCGGACGCACTCCATATCGACATCGCGCCGCGCCCTCCGGACGCACCGGACTCGGTGATAGAGCCGCTGGTGCTGCCCGTCGCCATCGTCGCGGACCAGCTCGAAGTCGGGCGGCTCCTGATCCGCAGGGGCGTGCGCGCCGACGGCTCTGGCACCACGGATATCGTTCCCGTGGAGATCGGCCCGATCACCCTTCAGGGCGCGCTGGTCGATGGCGAGGTACGCATCAAATCCGTCCGGGCCACGCTCTACGGGATCAGTGCTGAAGCCTATGGCACCTTTGGCACCGGCGAGCCCTACGCCATCAACGGCCGCGTGGAGTGGCAACTGCCGGAGGCCGGCGTCACCGGCGCCGGCAAGGTTTCCGGTGATCTTGCGGCGCTGCGCTTCGAGCAGGTGCTGCAGCTGCCAGCCGTCGTCGGCGTCGGCGGTGTGGCCCGCCTGCTGCAGGACGACCCGGAGATCGTGGCGGAGGCCCGCTGGACCGCCCTCCGGCAATCGCTCAGCGACGGGGCGGGCCTGGTGATCTCGAGCGACGCCGGGACGCTGCGCGTACGCGGCTGGCCTGATCGCCTGCGTGGCGATCTCAAGGCCGGCGTGCGTCTTGGCGACTGGCCCAAGGCAGCGGCCCGGGCCACTTTCTCGGGTGACTGGCGTCAGTTGCAGCTCGGCGCGATCAGCCTCGACGGCTTCGGGGGCCAGATCACGGGCACTGGCCGGATCAGCCTCGACAATGGTTTGGCTGGTGGCCTGCAGTTGCGGGGCAAGGGCATCGATCCCCGCTTCCTGGATCCCCGCCTGGCCGGCCGCGTGCAGTTCCGCAGCGCCGTGACCTTCGACCGGGACGGGAACTTCCTTGTCGAGGTGCCCGAGGCCAGCGGCACGCTTTTCCAGCGGCCACTGCGCGCGTCCGGCGCGGTGGCCCGGGAGCAGGGTGTGCTGATCTTTGACGATGTGCGGGTAAATGCCGGCGTGAACCGCGTGGCCGTCAGCGGCCGGTGGGGCGATGGCATCGACGGCCGCTTCAGCATCGACGCGCCGGACCTCGCCACCTTGTGGCCGGGCCTTGAGGGCCGCCTGCAGGGCGCGGGCACCATTGGTGGCACTGCGGCGCGCCCGAATTTCGACCTAAACCTCACGGGCAGCGGCGTCGGCGCCGGCGACTTGCGCATCGTGGCCCTCAGGGGCCGGGGCGGACTCGGCGCCCGCCAGCGCATCAGCCTGGCCGTGGAGGCCGACGGTGTCAGCCTGAATGGCCGACGGCTTGGCAACGTGGTCCTTGGCGTCGACGGGCCGCTCGACGCCCACACCATCGATCTGGCGCTCAGCGGCGGCGACGACGTCGCGGCCGAACTCCGCGCGACCGGCGCGTTCCGGAACGGCGTGCTTGCCGAGACGATCGGCACGGGCAGCGTGACGGTCCGTGGCGAGCAGCGCTGGAGCCTGCGCGAGCCGGCCACAGTGCGAGTGGCTGGCGCAGACCTGGACGTCACGGCGCACTGCTGGACGTCGGGCAGCGCGGAACTCTGTGTTGCCGATTCCCGTTTCGACAAGCGGGGCTTCAGCGGCAACGCGAACCTGCGCAGCTTTCCATTGTCCGGGCTCGCGCCCTTCCTGCCCGCGGATATCGACGTCACGGGTACCGCGACGGCGACGATCACCGTCCAGCGGGAGGGCGGTCGGCTGACGGGCGCGCTGCGCGGCGGGCTCGAGGAGACCGTCGTCACCTGGCGGGTGCCGGACGACGAGCCGGTGCAGACGGCGATCAGCGAGTTCAGTGTGGACGTCAGCCTGACCGACGAGGTGATGGCCTTCGACGGGGTCATCGCGGCCGGCTTCGGCCTGCGGCTGGCGGCGAACGGGCGCGTGAATGATCCCTTCGGTGAGGAACCCACGATCACGGCGGACGTGACCGGCGGGGTGCCCGACGTCGCGACGCTCGGCCCGGTGCTGGACCGTTTCCTGGACGTGGGTGACGTGCGCGGGCGGATCACGGTCGACGCGAAGCTCTCCGGCAAGGCGCGCCAGCCGGACATCGCCGGCGGCTTGCAGCTCGAGGACGGCAGCTTCACGGTGCCCGCGGCCGGGATTACGGTCGACCGGATCAGCCTCGCGCTGCTCGGTCGGGAGGACGGCCAGGTCGCGCTCAAGGGCAATGCCCGCTCGGGCAAGGGCTTCGTGGCGCTCGAGGGAACGCTCGCCTGGCGCGACCAGTTGCTGCCGACGGCCGAAGCCACCGTGAAGGGCCGCGTGATCGACGTGATCCGGCTGCCCGAGGGCCTGGTGCAGGTGTCGCCGGACGTGCGCGTCGTGCTGCGGGACCGGCAGCTACGGGTCAGCGGCACGATGCTCGTGCCCCGGGCGGAGATCCGGCTGAAGAAGCTGGACGAGGCCGCGGTGGAGCCCTCGGATGACACGGTCGTCCACGGCAGGCAGGTCGCAGTGGTGGAGAAGTCGCCACCGCTCTTTGTACTGGACGACCTCCAGGTGCGTCTTGGCGAGAACGTGACCTTCGAAGGGTTTGGCCTGAAGACCGGCCTTGCCGGGGGGCTGCGCCTCAACCAGTCGCTGCGGGCCGACCCGCGGCTCGTGACCGGCGCCGGCGTCGTTACACTGACGAAGGGCCAGTTCACTGCCTTCGGCACGAAGCTGGGGATTGATCGCGGCTCGTTGATATTCTCCGGCATCGTCACGGACCCGGGAATCGACGTGAAGGCCAGCCGGGATATCACCTATGACGGCCGTGACGTGACGGTCGGTGTGCTGCTGTCGGGCACGCTCTCCCGGATCGAGACCAAGGTGTACTCCGAGCCTGCCATGGGAGAACTGGATGCCCTGTCGTACCTCACCACGGGCAAGCCCCTCTCCGCCGCCGGGGCCGGTGACCGCTCAATGGTGTCGAACGCGGCACTCAGCCTCGGTCTCAACCAGGCACTGCCGGTGGTCCAGCAACTCGGCTCGGCGCTGAACGTGGACGAGGTCGGCCTGGATACCTCGCAGACGGGCGGCACCGCGGTGGTCGTCGGTGAGCAACTGGGCAAGAATCTGATGCTCCGCTACAGCTACGGTATCTTCGACAAGCTTGGGACGGTTAAGGCCACCTACAAGCTCGGCCGTCGTGTCAGCATCGAGGCAACCTCCGGCCAGGAGCAGGCCCTTGACCTCATCTACTCGGTAACCTGGTAAGAAAGCCTATGAAAACCATTTGGCGTCGGTTTGTCGGCCACAGCCTGGCCAGCCTGCTTGTGCTGGCGAGTGGCGCCGGTGCCGGCGCGGTCCCCCGGGAAGTCCTCGTGCTCGGCGGCACCGGTCAGCTCGGCGCCGAGATCGTCCGGCGCCTGGTAGACCGGGGCGACGCGGTGACCGTGTTCACTCGCCCGGGCTCGTCGCGCGGCCGGCTCGACGGGTTGCCCGTGAAGTACGTTGAAGGCGACCTGCTGAACAAACCCGACGTGGCGGCCGCCTTCGCCGGCCGGCGCTTCCAGTACGTCATTGTCGCGGTGCGGGTGGAAACCGGCGACAGCCACTTCTATGAGAAATTCCTGCCCGCGGTCACTGCGCAGGCAAAGGCCGGGGGCGTGGAGCAGATCATCCATGAGGGCGCGGTGGGCGCCGGGCGGAATGCGGCGAAGTTCCCCGGCCTCGGCTGGGAGAAGGTGCCCGGCCTGCTGGACCGACTGAAGGACCAGGGCGTGGGCGAGGACATCGTGCGCGGGAGTGGCGTGCCCTGGACGATCATCCGCAACACGCGCCTGTATCCCGGCGGCACCCTGGCCACGGGCAAGGCGGTGCTGACGGAAGACGACGGGGTGATCGGCCCGATGACCCGGGCTGACCTGGCTGAACTCACGGTGGGCTGCCTCGGCAATACCGCCTGCCTTGGCAGGACCTTCCACGTGCGGGACGAGTCGCTCAGCTGGCCGCCGCCGCAAGCGCCAACTCCGGAGTCCCGGGCGGGCAAATAGCGGGCAAAAAAAGACCCGCCAACTCCGGGGGGGCGAAGTGGCGGGCTGGAGGCTCCCGGGTCGTCAGTGCCTTGGGGGGGAGGGGGTAGGCGAGCTGGCGAACTCCGGGCAACCTTTCCTTAAAACAGGTCTCCTCTCAGAGCAGGTTCACAGCAGGTAGAGCGGCAGGGCCACCAGGGGGATCGCTAGGGCGATCACGGCCAGCAGCAGGTCGCCGAACTCGTACATCATGCTGAAGCTGTCGCGGGTTTCGGTGTTCATGGGCTTCTCCTCTAAACCGGGGTCAATCTCGATGGTTGAGAGCTTAGGCCTGTCGCGCCAGGGGTTCCTTTCGGGGGGGTAACACTTTGTATCACTGTGTAACTCTAGGGCTGAGGATGTCCAAGGACGTCGATAAAGTCTAAATTAATCAATGTATTGTAGGATTCCTGCAGGCCAGGTAGAGCCAGTGGAATCTGCGGGAAACCGGGCGAGTTTGTGTATGGCTAGACGACTCCATAGGCAAGCATCGCGTCCGCAACTTTCTTGAAACCCGCAATGTTGGCGCCCTTCACGTAGTCGATGTGCTTGCCGCCAGCCACACTGCCGTAATCAGCGCAGCGATCGTGGATACCCTTCATGATGTCGATCAGCATTGCCTGTACGTCGGCCTCCTTCCACGAAATGCGCGCCGAATTCTGGCTCATCTCCAGACCTGAGACCGCTACACCGCCTGCATTCGCTGCCTTTCCCGGGGCATAGAGAATCTTGGCCGCCTTGAATACGTGCACACCCTCAAGATCGGTGGGCATGTTGGCGCCCTCGGAAACCGCGATGCACCCGTTGGCCACCAGCATCCTTGCCTCGGCACCGTTCAGTTCGTTCTGAGTTGCGCACGGTAGCGCGAAATCGCACTTGACTCCCCACGGGCGTTTACCCGCATGGAATGTCGCCCTGCTGAATTCCCTTGCGTAGTCGGCAATGCGACCCCGGCGCCTGGTCTTGTGGGCCTTGACCCAGTTGATCTTCTCCTGACCGATGCCGTCGGGATCGTGTATGAATCCCTCGGAGTCCGACAAGGTCAGGACGCGGCCGCCGAGCTGCGTAATTTTTTCTGCGGCGTGAGTCGCCACATTGCCGGACCCGGAAATCACAGCACTCTTGCCGCTAATGCCCTGCCCAAGGCGTTCAACCATGTTTTGCAGGAAGTAGACCGCACCATAGCCGGTGGCCTCGGTGCGAATCAGGCTGCCGCCATACTCCAGCCCCTTGCCGGTGAGGACGCCGCTGAACTGATTGGTGATGCGCTTGTACTGCCCGAACATGTAGCCGATTTCGCGGCCACCCACCCCGATATCGCCGGCAGGCACATCAATGTCGGCACCGACGTGCCGGTAGAGTTCAGTCATGAACGACTGGCAGAATCGCATTACCTCGTGGTCGGACTTCCCCTTTGGATTGAAATTCGCCCCGCCCTTTCCCCCGCCCATGGGCAACCCGGTGAGGCTGTTCTTGAATGTCTGCTCAAAGGCCAGGAACTTGAGAATGCTTTCCGTAACGCTGGGATGGAAACGAATGCCGCCCTTGTAAGGACCGATCGAGTTATTGTTTTGTACCCGCCAGCCCCGCTGCACGCGGATATTGCCACTGTCGTCTTCCCAGCACACGCGAAAACTGATGACGCGATCCGGTTCAGCAATTCGCCTCAGAATCTGGTACTTGTGGTAGTCCTCCTTGTCGCGAATGAAATCGAAGACGTCTTCCGCAACTTCCTGCACCGCCTGGACGAACTCGTCCTGGCCCGGGTTACGTTTCCGGACACCTTCAATAAAGCGCGCCAGGTCCACGTGATCTGAAACAGCCATACGAACTCCCTGTGTACGGAGCAAGAAATACCCGCCACGAGTACTGAGTATAGGCCGCCCGGCTGGACTCGCAGGCAGCGCCGGCCAGCGTGCGGCGGGGCAGGAGGCTGAACCTGAACATCCATTTTCAACTGCTGGTGCTGGACGGGGTCTAGTTCCGGAGCAATGCCTGCCTGTAGTGGGATTCGCGTCCGTGGTCAGGGTGCGCCTCCCGGATCGCTAGACCAGCACGAGGTACAAAAAACCTGCTGCGGCCACCATCCCGCCCAGGCGGGCGAGATCCGCGTCGTGCCGGCTGAGAGCCCACAGCAGCATCACTCCGGCGAGGAAGGCGCCGACTTCGCGCAGCTCCTCGAGGCGGGCGCCAGCGATGGCCATCCAGGCAAGCCATGCCGCGCTGGCGACCGCGGCCAGTAGGAGCGCGGGTGAGCAGCGGCCCCCGTTGGCAATCCGGAGCAGCAGCCCCGGGTGCGTGTCGCGCCAGCCGGTACGCGGCGGGGGTGCCTTTGTGTCCTTGCCCATCGGTGATCTCCGGCATTGTCGTGGCAACCGGTGGTTGGACGGTGGAGGGAGCAGAAATCAGTCGCCATCGGGACATCACCCAAACGGGCGATGCGCTTTCCGCCAAACCCGGTCAGGCTTTGGCAACTGGCCCACGCCACTGCAGTCGATCCGGTCCTGGCATGTTTCTTCCGCTGGACCGGCGAGCCACGGGCCACCGTCCTGGTCATCTTCGATGACGCGACGCTGATCCACGTGGAATGCTTGCAGGCGGGCGATCGCGACATGTCCCCGGAAGGCGCGCCCCGATCATTCGCGAAGTGGAACGGGTATTCGAGCGGTACGGGCTTTACGCCACGGCCGACCTTCTCCGGCACTAGGCCTGTTGGCCCCGCAGTTCAGGCCCCGCTGCCCGGCCGTTCCGCCACACGCTGGTGCCAGCGGTCCAGCGCTGGCCGCGTCTGGCCCGGGCGGATATCCACCCAGCCCGCAAAGTCGACGGTCACGAGCAGGCTGATGTCGGCGAAGGAGTAGTCCCCGCCAGCCAGGTGCTGGTGCCGCAGCAGCTGCTGCTCCACCCGGTCGAAGAACTGTTCCGCGCGGCGCCGGCCACGCTCGACGAGCGCAGGAATCTGGGGGTAGGGGACAGGCCCCGGGAGCACGTGGTCCCGGAAGCCGGGGGACAGGTTGCGCAGCACCTCGGCGATGGCGGGCAGGCCGTCCTGCTCCACGATGCCGTTCCACATCAGGGTCAGTGCCTCCTGGCGGGGCGTGGTGCCGAAGAGTGCCGGCTCCGGCTGCAGGCGTTCCAGGTAGCGGCAGATCGCCAGGCACTCGCTGAGGTAGGTGCCGTCCTCGGTCTCGAGGACGGGCACGGTGCCACCGGGATTGATCGCCAGGAATTCCGGCGACAGCTGTTCCATCCGGTACAGGTTCACGGGGATCCGGGGCACGCGCAGCTGCTTCTCCGCGAGGAAGATGCGCACGCGGCGCGGGTTCGGCGCCCGCTCGAAATCGAAGAGTCGCATGGCGGCCAGGCTGCTGCGGTTCAGCTGGCGCCCCTGGATTTCGTGGCTACCAGTGTCTCGTTCAGTTTCGCCACCACGGCCGCGCGTTCCGGCGTGGTGTTCCACCTGCCGAGCGCCGCCTCGAGCTTCTCCAGGCGGATGCGGGTCCGCCGGTGAATGCTGTCGGCACCGGCCAGTTCACCGAACACTTTCAGACCTGCCCGCTCGATGACAGCTGCATTCTCGGGCTGCATCCGGAGCAGGCCATTGACGTAGTTGTAGCCCCACTGGAAGCGGGACGCCGGGCCCCGGGCGCCATCGTAGGCCTGCGCGAGCAGCTCGACCGCCCGCGCCTTGTTGCCCGCGAGTTCCTCCACCTCGGCCAGGTGCGCCAGGTAGTAATAGGGCGTTTTCGACGTCGCCACTTCCTGCTCGAGCAGCGCCCGCATGCGGGTCTGGTCGTTCAGGTCCAGGTACAGGTCGAGGGCCGTGACGATGATGCCCGCCCGGTCGTAGGGCGTGTGTTCGCTGGCCAGCATCTCGTCGGAGCGCTTCAGGGCTGCGCCGGCGATTGCCGTTGGCACCGTGCCGTCGGCGGAAAGGCCCCGGGCGGCAGCCACTTTCATGCGCTCGGCGTTCAGCTGGTCGCCGGGCGAGTAGCGCGGATCGATGGCGGCTGCATCGGCGAGCGCGGTCCAGCGGTCGCCGAGCGTGCGGGTGAGCTCCGGGGTGGCAACGCGCGCCGCCGCGAAGAAGCCGCTGCCAAGGCCGGCAAGCGCGTCGAGATTGGCAAGCGCCGTCTCCCGGTCCGTCAGCAGCGCATGCACGGCGCCGATCAGCTGCTGGTAGCGGACGCTCGGTGCCGGGGTCGCGGCGGCAGCGACGGCGTGCGGGTTGCCGCCCGCAGCGGCTGCGGATTCCATCGTGCCGACGGCACCGGCCGCCAGGATGGTGAAGCGCGCGCGCTCCCGGACCAGGTTGGCCGGGCAGCGCGCGGCCGCGCCTTCGAAGGCGCTGGCCAGCCGGCTTGCCGCGAAGACCGCATCGTCCTCCAGACCAAACGCGTGGTAGGCAAGGCGGCGACAGTCGTCCGCGGCCAGCAGCTCTTTGCCGTCCGCGGCCAGGTCCACGATTTCCCTCACCGGCCGCACGTCACCGAGGGCGCTGTCCAGTACCTGCGCGTAGAGCGTCAGGTCCATGCCGCCCGCCAGCCGGGTGACCTCGGTGCGGTCGGGTTTCAGGATCAGGAGGGTGGGGTAGCCGGTGATCTCGAAGGTGTCGCCCCACTTCTGGGCGTCAGGCAGGTCGCCGTCCAGGTAGACCGGCACGAACAGCTTCGACTTCTCGACGAAATCCGGCCGGGTGAACACCGAGGCCTTCAGCTGTTTGCAGGACGGGCACCACTGGGCGCCCCAGAAGAGCATCAGCGGCTTGTTGGCAGCCCTGGACGCGTCGAGGGCCGCCTCCACGCTCCCGTCGAACCAGGCGATACCCGGCACGTCGGCATGCAGCGCGGCGAGGTCCGGCGCTGCCTTGGCGGCTGTCACGGGCTCGGCGGTCGCAGTGTCGGGCGTGACAGGCGCGACGGGCGCGGGCGGCCCGGGCTCCTGCCGCTCGCAGGCGCCCAGGGCGAGTGCCGCACAGAACAGGATCATGGAGGCGGCGGCAGAGACGGGCGAGCGCTTCATGGCAGACGACTCCTGAGTTCAAGCATTTCCTGCCGAAGTACCGACACCTGGGTTTCCAGCAATCGGACCCTTTCGGCCAGCCCCGGCTCCGGGGCCGAAGCCGGAGCCGGAGCCGGGCTGGCCGGCCCTGCAAGGTCTGCGCCGGTGTCCGCCGCCTCGAACTCGCCGGTGAGCAGTTGGCCGTAGCGCGTGTCGCGGGTGCCGGGGAGGCGGGGGAGCCGCGCCACGAAGGGCCCCTGCGCGTGTTCCGCGAGGGATTGCAGCGCGGTCTCTACGGCGCCGACATCGGCGATCGTCGCCATGCGCTGGCAGCGGGTGCGCAGCTCGCCGGTGCTCTGGGGTCCACGGACGAGGAGTTCGCAGACTATCGCCCGCTCCAGCTCGGTGAAGCGGAGGAGTCCGAACTCCGAGTTGCAGAGGCTCTGCTTGTACTTGGTCACGCGGGAGCCGTAGCCCGAGCGGTCACTGACCAGGTGTTTCCTGACCAGGCCATCGACAAGCTGCTGGACGGCAGCCTCGGTCAGCGCGAGTATCGGGTCCCGGTTGCTTTTCTGGTTGCAGGCATTGGTCAGCGCGTTGATCGACAGGGGGTACTGCTCCGGGGTCGTGACCTCCTTCTCGAGCAGGCAGCCGATAACCCGTGCTTCCGGCGGGGTCAGCGCGATCTTCACAACGCGTTTGCGGCGTCCCGCGCCAGCTGGCGGCGCAGTGCCTCCTCCCGGGCGTCGTCGATGGCGAGGAGCGTGCCCTCCACGTCGGCCGCGGTCTCATCGCTGACCCACAGGCCGGTAAGCGGCGATTCCGGCAGCAGCAGGCCCTGCTCGTAGAGCGCCCACATTTCCTCGCCGTAGCGGGTGGCGAGCAGTTCCGGCGCGTAGCGGCCGAGGGTTGCGGAGATGTTGTTCACGTCCCGGATCAGCATCCGGCGGGCGTTGTTGTTGCCCGCGGCGCTCACGACCTGGGGCAGGTCGATGATCACGGGGCCATCCGGGCCCACCAGCACGTTGTACTCGGACAGGTCGCCGTGGATGAGGCCGGCGCAGAGCATGCGCACGATCTGGCCAACCAGGAAGGCGTGGAATTCCCGCGCCTGCACGGGGGCCAGTTCCACATCGCCAAGGCCCGGCGCGGAAAAGCCCTCCGCGTCGGTGATCATCTCCATGATGAGCACACCGTTGAAGTAGCCGTAGGGCTCGGGCACTCGCACGCCGGCGGCGGCCAGCTGGTAGAGCGCGTCGACCTCCGCGTTCTTCCACGCGTTCTCCTGCTCCTTGCGCCCGAAGCGGGTGCTCTTGGCGCTGGCGCGCGCCTGCCGGCTGCCCTTGATCTGGCGGCCTTCCTGATAGGTGACGCGCTGCTGGAAGCTGCGCTGGCCCATGTCCTTGTAGACCTTGGCGCAGCGGATGGTGTCGCGGGAGCGGACGATGTAGACCGAGGCCTCCTTGCCGCTCTTCAGCGGGCGGAGAACCTCGTCGATGACGCCGTCGTCAATCAGTGGCTGGAGGGCCTTGGGGATTTTCATGCGCTACGGTAGCGTGGCCGCCGCCCGGCGCGCAAATTCCGCGTCCCCGGGCTGGCGACAGGGCCATTTCCGGGGGGTGGGTGGCCCGGGAGCACTTCAGGTGGCGGCGGCCTGCCCGGCCGCCGGGCGCCGCTTGCCGGATCCGCCCCACTGGTCCGGTACCTTGATCGTGAAGGCGTAGATGCTGAGCGCGGTCAGGCCAATCGCGCCCACGATCATCGGCCCGTGATGGCCCAGGTGGGTGTAGATCTGCGTCCCGACGATGGGCCCCATGATGGCCCCCAGGGTATTGCCCGCCCCCAGGAAGCCCGCGGTGGCACCCTGCTCCCAGGGTTCGACGCACATGCTGGCGCTGCCGTTGATGCCCGGGTTCGCGCAGGCGAACGAGATGCCGAGCACCGCGAATCCGACCGCCATCACTGGCAGGTTCGGCGCCATTCCGATGATGATCAGCGCCAGCACGAAGAAGGGACCCAGCAGGCGTAGCAGGGTCCTTGGCTTGGCCTTCACCACCTGGAGCACGCCGATCTGCACGACGACGATCATGGACGCCATGCTGATCAGCATCAGGCTCGCCTGCCGGACCAGGTCCTTCGGGTCGGTCACGCCGTACTCGTCCTGCAGGTAGAAGCTTAAGATCAGTTGGAGTGCCATGAAGGACAGGAAGAACACGAACCACATCAGCAGGAAGGGCCGCAGGCGCCGGTCGCTGAGCTTGATCGCGACCTTGTTACGGGTGTCGGCGTGGCGGCTGGGTTCCGGCAGCAGGTACCAGGCCATGACCGCCCCGGCAAGGCCGATGGCGGCCGCCACGTACATCGGCACGAGCGGGCCGAAGAACGCGAGGGCGCCGGCCATCACGGGCCCGAGCACCGAGCCCATGCCGTTTGCCGCGCCGATGATCGCGAGGCCGCGGCCCCGGTTCTCGATGCTGGTGACGTCCACCATGTAGGCCGTCGCCGCGGGGTAGATGGCCGACGCGGCGCCGCCGTAGCTCGCCCGGGCGAACGCGAACAGCACCAGCAGGCCCGTGCCCGTCAGGATGCCGCTGACGCCGAGCTGCAGGACCAGCGCGATGAGCAGGGTGCCGACCGCCGCGCCGGTGACGCCGATAATGAAGACGGGCTTCCGGCCGATCACGTCACTGCGTTTGCCCCAGTAGGGCGCGCCGAAGATCAGGGGGAGGCTGGCGAGCGTCAGCGCGATGCCGAAGCTCTGCGGGGTGAAGCCCACCTGCCGCGCCAGCGGAGTCACGATGATGAAAGTCAGGGATTGCCCGATGGCGAACAGCAGCACGCCGAGCCCCAGGAGGAAGCGGGCCTGCGGCGGAGCCTGGCCGGGAATGTCGGTCATCGGGATTCCATGGACACTGCGGATAGCCGGCCTATTGTGCGGCGGACCGCCGGCCCGGCGGAGATCCGATCAGGGCTTGTCCGCAGGGAGGGCGAACGCCGTGATCTGGTCCCCCGGCTTCTGGTAGACGAAGGCGTGGCCGCCGGAGGCCACCACCACGAACTGTCGTCCGCCCACCTCGTAGCTCATGGGCACTGCGAAGGCGCCGGTGGGCAGCGTCGCCTGCCAGGCCTCCTTGCCGGTGGCGAGCTCGAAGGCCCGGAACCGGTCATCACCGGTGGCGCCGATGAACACGAGGCCACCGGCCGTCACCATCGGCCCGCCAAAGGTCGGCGTGCCCCAGGGCAGCGGCAGTGGCAATGAATACGGTGACGCCATCGGCGGCGGCAGGCTGTGATCCCAGACCCCCAGCGTGGACTTCCACAGGATCTCGCCTTTCTCCAGGTCCACCGCGACGAGTTGCGCGTAGGGCGGGGCGGTGCAGGGCATCTGGTTGACGGGGGACAGCAGTGCCGCCTGCTTCACGGCGTAGGGTGTGCCGAGGAGCGCCGCCGGGGCGCCGAGCATGTTCTCCTGCATGCTGCCCCGGGCCTTGCCCGCGGTGACCTCGTTGGGCAGGACCTTCGCGTAGTGGCCGAGGCGGATGACGTTGGTAACCAGGATCCGGCTCGACGGGTCCACCGCTACGCCGCCCCAGTTCACGCCGCCCGCGCTCGAGGGCCACATGATCGTGCCCTCGAAGGAGGGCGGGGTGAAGATCCCGCCGTAGCGGAACCCGCCGTAAGCCTTCTTGCAGGCATTCAGCTCCCAGGGCGTCATGCCCCAGAAGTCCGCCGCGGTGAAATTCTGTGGCACCAGCGCCGGCGGCTTCACCGGGAAAGGCTGGGTCGGCGAGAGCACTTCGCCCGGCACGCCGCCCTGGGGCACGGGCCGCTCCTCTATGGGAAAGAAGGGCTCGCCGGTTTCCCGGTGGAAGATGTAGAGCATGCCGGTCTTCGTTGCCTGGATCACGGCGGGGAAGGGCTTGCCGTTTTTTGTCAACTCGAGAAGCGTGGGCTGCGCGGCGTTGTCGTAGTCCCAGACGTCGTGGTGCACGGTCTGGAAGTGCCACACGACTTCCCCGGTCGTGCCCCGGAGGGCGACGATGGAGTCCGCGTACCGGTTGTCGCCGGGCCGGGTGCCGCCGTAGAAATCCACCGAGGGCCCGGATGTCGGCATAAAGAGCAGGTCCCGGCCTTCATCGGCGCTCATCACGCCCCACACGTTGCCGGCGCCGGTATTTTGCGCTGCCTCCGGCGTCCAGCCCGCATAGGCCGGGTCGGCGGCGGTGCGCGGTACCGGGTCGAAGGTCCAGCGTCGGGCGCCGGTGCGGGCGTCGAAGGCCCGGACCGAGCCGTTCGGCGCGTTGGTCCGGTGGAAATCCCGCACCGTCGTGCCGACCGCAATGACGTCGTTAATCACCGCCGGGGGGCCGGAAAACCTCACTTCGCCCTTGACCGCGGGCGGGTTGGCAGCGAGCACCTCGGGTTCCACCGCGACGATGCCCCCGGCGCCGAAGCCGGGGCACAGCTTGCCAGTGGGGGCGTCCAGCGCGATCAGGCGCAGGTCGTGGGTGGCCAGGAAGATCCGGTCGCGGCAGAAGGTCCCGGCGGGCGCGACCCGGTCGTGCCACCAGGACACGCCCCGGCAGTTAGCGAAGCCCGGTGTCCCAAGGCCCTCCGGGTCCTCCGGCGTGGCGTAGCCACCGATCCGGGACTTGGAGTCGTAGACCCAGCGCTCGGTGCCCCGGGCCGGGTCCAGGGCCACGACCCGGCCGAAGGGCGTGCAGATCACCAGGTGCCCGCCGGCCGCGACGGGCAGCAGGATCGGGTTCATTTCCACCTTGGACAGCGCCGTCTGCAGGACGGGGTGACGTTCCAGCTCGCCGGTGCGGTACTGCCAGGCCATCTCAAGCTGGCCCACGTTGGCCACCGTGATCTGCTTCAGCGGGGAAAATTTCTGGCCGCCCGCATCGCCGCCGTAGTGCTCCCACTGCTGGGCGTGGCCCGGGGTGGCCAGGAAGAGTGCTGCGAGCAGCGCGAAGCCCGGTGTGCGTGTGGAAGTCATCCGGCGTTACCTCTTGACCCTGCGGACCGACCGGATCAGCGTAGCGAAAATTTCCTTCCTTTGCTGGAGGTGTCCGATGCTCGAGCGCCGATCCTTTCTGCTGGCTGCCACCGGCGCCGTCATCTACAGCGGCACCGCGCTGGCCAGGAAGCTACCTGCCAGCCGCCTCGACCTCGCGAACCCCGGTGACGCCTGCACGGCAATGCTCAGGCTGCAGGGAAGGCTCGATGGCCGGGACGCGCCCTGGTGGTACTTCGGGCGCATCTACGGCCTGCTGCCAGGACAGGCGCCGGTGCCGCTGGTGCGCTACGAGGGCCTGGAGATCATGCGGCTCACGGCGACGCCGGCCGGCGACTTCGCCGCGACGGGCGTGACGACCTCGTTCTTCATGGACTGGCAGGGCAAGGATCTGCTGGAGACCTTTGCGAACCCGGTGTCCGGCCGTCGTAACGCGGTCAGGCCAAACCTGATCGGCGGCAAACCCGGCGAGGCCGCCGCCTTTTACTCACCAAAAGGTGTGCGGCCCGGGCGGGTGCCGCTGGCCGACTGGCAGCCCGAGGGGCTGCAACTCAGCTGGGACACCTACGGGGACGACATCTGGCTATCCCACGACCGGACCTACCCACCGGGGTTGCCCCAGCCGATGGGCGAGGCCAGCGTGGCGCGTGCCCGGAGCGCCGACCTGCAGGCCCTCGACCGGCCCTTCGTGCCGGCGAGCTTCTCATCCACCTACTTCGCGCCCTGGCCGGTCTGGATGGACATGCAGGGCCAGCCCGGGCACGTGGTGTGGCACGCCGATGGCGTCAAGCTTGAGTCAGTCGACAGGCTGCCCGACCGCTTCCGTCGCTGGATGGCGGAGCGCCACCCGGAGCGCCTGGCGGCACCCCCTTACTTCCCGCCGTAGACCGGGGCCTGCTGGCCGACACCGGCTGCTGCGGTTCCGTGCCCCGGCTCTGAATCGGGCACAATCCGGTCGGGAAGTCACCGTGACCCACTCGAGGCAGTCAGCACATGCACGTCGTCGTCACCGGCAGTACGAAAGGCATCGGACTCGGCCTCGCCCGGGAATTCCTCCGCCGGGGCCACGACGTGGTCGTCTCCAGCCGGGGATCCGCAGCGGTGGAGAAGGCGGTCGCCGAGTTGCGGGCGGCATTCCCGGGCCAGAAGGTGGTCGGGAAGGTCTGCGACGTGGCGGAGTACGCCGAGGTCCAGGCGCTCTGGGACGCCGCCGTGGCCGGCCTGGGCAGTGTCGACATCTGGGTCAACAACGCGGGGCGGGACAGCGCCAAGGTGCCCTTCTTCATGATCCCGCCCGATGACTATGTAAAGACCATCAACACCAACCTGGTTGGCCTGCTGAACTGCAACCGGGTGGCGATTCCCGCGATGTACAAGCAGGGCTCCGGCATGCTCTGGAACATGGAGGGCTTCGGCAGCAACGGCGCCGTGCGCCCGACCATCGCTCCCTACGGCGCCACCAAGTACGCGGTGCGCTATTTCACCAAGGCCATGGTCCAGGAACTGAAGAAGTCACCGGTGAAGATCGGCTACCTGAGCCCGGGCATCGTGATCACCGAGCTGCTCGTGCCGCCCCCGGAACGCCGTAACAAGAACTGGGAGCGCTCGAAGAAGATCCTGAACATCCTCGCCGACACGGTCGAGACCGTGACACCCTTCCTGGTCGAGGGCATGCTGAAAGAGCACGGCAAGCACGGCGCCGCCGTGCGCTGGCTGACGTCGGCGAAAGTGCAGGGACGCTTCCTGATGAACCTGTTCCGGAAGCGGGACGTCTTTGGTCCTCTGGGAATCTAGCGCGGGTCGAAGCGCACCCGGATCCGCGTACTCACCGGTGCCGAATCCGCGGAGGAAGCGGCGAAGCGCCAGCGGCGTACGGCGCTAAGCGCCGCGTCCTCGAACATTCCCGCGGGTTCCGAGTCCACCACCCGCGCATTGCCGGGCCTGCCCGCTGCATCCACCGTGAAGGCCACGTCTACCCAGCCGGCGATCCGGCGGGCGGCTGCGTTACGCGGGTAGTCCGCTTCCACGTAGTTGCGAAGGGTCAGGCTCGAGAAGGCCACCTGGCGAAGCTCGGGAGCCGCGGATGCGGTGGCAAGCGGCGTCCCGCCTGGCGTCGCTGTCGTAGCGGGCGCGGGGTCGGCCGTTCCGGTGGGTGTCGCTGGCGCCGGCGCAGGTCGCGGTGGCCCTACCAGTTCATCAGTCGCCGGGCGGGTTTTCGGTGGTGTTATGCGCTTCGGGCTGTCGCTTGCTGTGGCGGCGGGGCGGGGAGCGACGCGCTCCGGTGCCGTCGCTGCCGCCGCGGCCGGCGCCTCGATGGCGGCGGGTGGCGCTGCAGGCGTCGGGACAGGCAGCTGCCGTGGCGCTGCATCTGGCACCTCCGCAACCGGCGGCGGCTCGGGATCCCCGCCCAGCCAGAGTACGGCGCCTGCCAGCAGCCCGGCGAGCAGGGCGAGTCCGGCAAGCACCGGCAGGAACCGGCGGGGCGGTGCTGACTCGCCCGCGATCCCGGATGCAGTGGTCGGCGGGTCGTCGGCCAGCGACGGCGGCTGCGACGGCTCTGTGACCACGGCGCTGTCGTCCCGGGCGCCCTTCAGCTGGGACAGGAACGTGCCCACGTCAGGCTGGCGCCCGCTCCGCGTAAAAGCGAGCGCCCGGTCCAGCGCGCGCCACTGGCCCGGCGAGACGCTGGCGGGGCAGGCCGGGCGGTTGCTGGCGGCGGCTGCTTCTGCGGCCGTGCCGGGCCCGAAGGGCCGCTGGCCGCTCAGCATCCGGTAGGCGACGCAGGCAACCGAGAACAGGTCGTCAGCGGGTGTCGGCGTCGCGCCGGCAAGTACCTCGGGACTCGCGTACTCCGGCGTGAAGCCCTTCAATTCCGTGAGGTCACCGGCGCCCGGTCCGACGGCCACGCCGAAGTCCAGCAGAGTGGCGTCTCCGCCGGCCGTGACCAGAATGTTGCCCGGCTTCACGTCGGAGTGCGTGATGCCCCTGGCGTGCAGGTGGGCGAGGGCGCGGCAGACGCCCTCTACGAGATGCACCGCCTGCAGCCGCGTCATCGGCCGCGCGCCACGGCTGTCGAGGATTGTCGCCAGTGATTCGCCCTCGACCCAGCCCATGCACAGGAAGCTGTGCGGACCGTCGTGATCGATACCGTGGATGCGCGGCAGGTTGGGGTGAGTCAGGCCCTGCGCGATGGCGGCCTCCCGGCGCAGGGCCTGCAGTGGTCGTGGCTCGTTGCCGGGCTCCGCCGTCACCACTTTCAGCGCGACCCAGGGGTCGGACTCGCCGGCCGCCTCGAGCCGCCGGTCGAGGGCGCGGAATACCCGGGTGCCCGCGCCGTCGGCGCGACACTCGTGAAGGACGAAGCGGTTGTTCAGCGTGTCGCCTGAAGCGGGTCCGGCGAGCGGCTTGCCCGTGTTGCTCGCTGGCACGGCGTCGAAGGTCCGCGTACGTTCTTCCGAAGAAGACGTCAGCAGATCAGCCTCGCTCGATGTGCCGCTAGCACCCATGGCAACGCCTCGCGCCGCTTCAGGCGCGGACCGAAACCCGATCAACCTAGCAATGCCGCCCGGCCGGCACTCCGCACCGCGTCACGTTTCGGTCGCTCGCCCGGCCGGTAGCGTGAACTGTGCTAGGTTTGGACCCCCGAAAAACAGGGAGAAGCGGGATGAATTCCGAGCTGGTCAACGGGCTCTTCGCCGGGCGGGCTTCCGCCACAGAGGCGCTCGCCGCCGCTACGGCCGGCAAGACCCTCGACTTCGACGATCCCCGGGACAACCTGTACGCCTTCGGCAAGATCTGGGGCAGCTACGACGAGCCCGTGCTCAGCGGCTTCCACGGCCTCATGTACGCCCGCATCGGCGCGCAGCGGCTGATCCCGCTATTCGGCTACACCGGGACGGGCTGCATGCAGTCGAAGATCGACGAGGACGGCAACGTCTGGATCCGCGGCAAGGAGACCGGTTACTTCACCGACCTGGCGAGCGGCGACATCCTCGAGACCTGGAAGAATCCGTGGACCGGCAGGACGGTGGAGGTGTTCAACTTCTACAACCCGGCCATGGGCGGCCGGCTGACGGCCGAGATGCCGCGCTTCACGATGGGCGCGGCGCGGGACCAGCCCACGCTGATGAACGACGGCACGCACCGGAACCTGGGGAGCACCGTGCCGTTCCTGCTGCCCTTCGAGACCTACGGCGACGACCTGCTGCTCGCCTGGGACTACGCCCACGAGTACACAAACCCGGTGACGCCGGAACGCTGGCCCCTGGCGTCCACGGGGCCGCGCATCAGCCCCTCGGAGCATTTCACCTTCTGCATGTCGCTGGCCGAGATGCGGGACCGATCGGTGCCGTCGTCGCGCTTCATGGCCGGGTTCTCCCGGCTCGGCCAGTGGTGGCCCTGGATGCGGATGGGGGGCCACGAGCTCGAGGAATCCGGCGTCGTCTTCGGCCGGATGTTCAGCCACAAGGGCCTGAAGGGCCCCGGCGACATACCCCCGAAGGTGCTCGCCTACATCGAGAAGCACGCGCCGGAGTACCTGACGGTGCCGGACCACTGGCCCAACGTGAACCCCCACGGCACCTGGGAGGCCTTCGCCCGTGAGGTGCCGCCGGAAGTGCCGGGCTGACGGCTGCCGCGCGGCCCTAGAACTTCAGCGTCAACGTGATCCCTGCACTGCGGCTGCGCCGGGGGACAATGTGAAACGCGCTGGTGGTGCTCGGGAACCGGTTGAAGTTGGGGAATTCGGAAACCAGCAGCGGCGTGTCATCGTTCAGCAGGTTGTCCACGTAGAACGCGGCGAGCCAGGACGGCCGCTCAACGCCGATGCGCGCGTTCAGCAGGTTGAGGTCACCGACGTAGGCCTCGTTCTCCGCGTCGACCCAGGTTTTCGAGTTGTAGACGTAGTCGCCCCGCAGGAACCAGTCCGCACCCCGGTCGCCCAGCGGCTGCCGCCACATGGCCGATGCGGTGATGGTGTGCTTCGGGACCCGCGGCGCCTCGTTGCCGGAGGCGTCGCCGTTGCCCGTCAGGTCGTGCAGGACCAGTGAATCGAATTGCTTGAGCTCGGTGGCCTGGAGGCCGTAGTTGAGGGAGAGCATCAGGTTGTCTGTCGCGGCGAAAGAGACCTCGACTTCAGAACCGACCACCTGGGACTTGCCGGCGTTCTTGATGAAGCTCGCCTGGATCAGCTGGGTGCCAAGTTCCGGGTGGTCCGGGCAGAACCACGGGACCTGGTCGATCTCGTTGATGGCCTGGTTGGTCCAGTCGATGTAGTAGACCGACACGTTGGCGGTAAGGCGGCGGTCCAGCCACTGGGTCTTTGCCCCCATCTCGTAGGTCCAGGCCTTCTCTTCCTTGATCAGGGCCCGGCCATTGGCCAGCGCCGCCTCAGTGGACTCCCGCGTGACCGGCGCATCGAAATAGGCATAGAAGAAGCCACCGGGCTTGTTGCCCTTGGCCGCCAGGGCGTAGAAGTTTATGTCCGGGGTGGCCTGCCACTTCACCGTGATCCGGGGTGACAGGCTGTAGAAATCCTTGCTTGCCGTGATCCCGTTCGCGGACCGCTGGACGGGAGAGTCCTTGGCGTAGCGCGCCTCCACAGACACCGTAACGTCCTCCGCCACGTCGTAGTCCAGTCCCCCGAAGAAGCTCAGGTTTTCCTTGTCGCCGTTCAGCGTCCAGGACGACTGGCCGTTTATCAATGGCTGGCCAAATTCGAGGCGGTTACAGAAGCCCGTGTACTCCCGCTGGTAGGACTTGTTCTTCGCGGAGAAATAGTAGACGCCACCTTGACCCCGGATCGGCTTGTCCGGGGGCGAACTGGCGCGCAGCTCGAAGGAGGCATCGTCCCATTTCTGCAGTTCACCCGAGTCAAACAGGTTGAGCCACACCGGGCCCAGGTAGGGAGACCGATCCAGGTCCCGGTAGCTCTCCAGTTCCTGACGGTTCATCGTGCCAAGTGCGGTGATGTTCCAGTCGCGGAGACCGAGATCCGCCTGGGCCAGGTAGCGCTCGCTTGAGGTCTGCGTGCCGATGAACGGCGCCGGCCTCGCCGTGCCGTAGATCGACGTGGCGCCTTCCCGGAGGTCCGCAAGGTTCAACTGGGCCCGCAGGCCGTCGGGCCTGATCTCGCCGCAGCGCCAGCCGGGGGAGCCCGGCGCAGTAATGCCGGCCCGCGGGTCGTTGGGGTTATTCGCTACGTAGCAGTTCAGTTCCGACTGGAACAAAGACGCAAAATGTTGATCGTCTGCTTCCGTGTAGTCGGCCTTCAACGTGATCGCCAGGTTTTCCAGGGCGTTCCAGACAAGCTTGCCCGTGGTGTTCCAGGTGCTTTCGCCGCCCAGCGGGGTGAAATCATCCTTGGTGGTCGAGACGGGCTGGCCGTCGGGCCAGGAGCCCCGATAGCGGGGATCGAGGGCTATGCAGCCGTCGGCCGCCGTCTGCCCCGCCTTGCAGGGGTTCATGGTGTTTTGCCATTCGCCGTCGAAAGATTCCCAGCTGGCCGAGGCAAAGAACAGCAGCTTGTCGCCAATCAACGGGCCGCTGACGAACCCGGATGTCTTGAAATCCTTCTCTTCCCCGGCCTTGAAGTACATCTGGCCGACCAGGTGGTCAGGGTTTGGCGCCTTCGTCACGTAGTTGACCGCGCCCGCAAAAGCGCCGCGGCCGAACTGGGCTACCTGGGGGCCCCGGAGGATCTCGACCCGCTCGAGGTTATCGGACGTCAGCCCGCTGGCCGTGCCGCTGACGTAGGCGCCGTCCACGTAAAAGGCCACGTTGCCCTCGGCGCCGAAGTTGGCGAGTGGTGTGAACTGGCCGCGAATACTCGGCGCATCGAGCCGGCGGCCGACACTGTTCCGGTTGAAACTGAAATTGGGTGTGAATGTCGCCACGTCGTACACCGACTGGATGTTGCGCTCCCGTAGCGCCTCGGTATTGAACACCTGGATGGACAGCGGGACTTCCTGCAGCGGCTCCTCGCGCTTGCGCGCCGACACGATGACCTCATCGAGGGCTTCCTGGGCACTGGCCTGGACCGGCCAGCCGATGATGATGGCCAGGATAGCCGCGGCCGGAATGCCGCCGATACGGTGGATGGTCGTCATGCGGTGTCCCCCCGGACAAGGCTTCTGGTTGTTATTCTGGCAACGGGGCCTTTTTTACACACTCCCGGGACCCGCAGCAAATCAATCCCGGGGTGCCGGCCGGCAGCGATTTCCTAAGTGGGCCTCACGGCGATCACGCCGGCATTCTCCCGGCCGTCCATTCTTCCCAGGCCGGCGAAGTCGGGGCGCGAGATGAAAGCGGACTCCACCACGGTGAGCCCGGCCTCGGTGCAGGTTCGGGCGAGCACTTCCGGGTCGAGGACGTTCATGAAGGGTGGCTTCTCGATGGGCTTCCCGGGATTGCCCCCCGCCAGGTAGTTGTGGAGGCCCACCATCATCCCGGGCCAGCGCTCCCCGGCGGCTTTCGCCGCTTCGAACTCCGGGATCTTCCCCCGCCACACGCCGTAGGGCGTGTCCGCGACCAGGTAGAGGCGGCCGCCCGGGGCCAGCCACCGGGCCATCTTGCGGACCGACGCGTCGATGTCGGGACCGGCCAGGAAGTGCAGTACCCGGGAGCAAAGGATGGCGCCGAATTCGCCCTCGGGAAAATCGATGGCGGGCAGGGCACCCGGCACGAGCTTCAGCTTGCCGAGCAGGTGCCGCGGCACTTTGTCGCGGAGGATGGCCAGGTGCCGCGGGTCCAGGTCAGAAGCGGTGATGCGGGCGCCGGCTTCCAGCGCCGGCAGCGTGGACACCCCGTAGGCACAGCCCAGTTCGAGGGTGGGCCGGCCGGCCCGACCCAGCTCGCCGGCGTCCTTTATGAAGGCGTCGGCGAAGCGGTCCCGGATTTCGAACATGAAACCGGTGCCGTTCAGCGTGGCCACCATGCCGCCGCCGCTCCAGCCGGGCCTGTGTTTTGGTTGCCACAGGCCGAGGCGCCGTGCCGTGGTCCGGATCAGGTTGCCGAGGCTGCTCATGGCCCGGATGCTAACCCCCAGCCCCGACGGGTAACAGCCACCTCGCCGGCTGTCACGCGGACGGTGCACCACGCGGTTCCGGGCGAAACCTCAAGGAGTCCTTATACTGCGCGCCTCATAATAAATGAATTCAGCCGCCAGGCCGGGAGAGCAGACCTTGGACAATAGCGAGAACATCGAGTACATCGGCGTGGCCATGCAGGTGTCGGTGAAGGGCGTCAACCGGTGCCCGGACCGGGAGTCGTCCCGGGCCCGCATCAACGAGAACATCAAGCGCATCGGCGAGTACACCACCACGGCCGCCAGCTTCCTGCGCTTCTTCTACGGCCTACCGGTGAAGCTCGTGGTGCTGCCCGAGTACGCGGTGACCGGGTTCCCGATGAAGGAGTCGGTGCAGGAGTGGCGCGACCGGGCCTGCCTGGAGCAGAACGGCCCCGAGTACGAGGCGCTCGGCAAGCTTGCCCAGGCCAACAACCTGTACCTGTCGGGCAACGTCTACGAGATCGACCCGCACTTCCCGCAACTCTACTTCCAGACCTGCTTCATCATCGCGCCGAACGGCAACGTGATCCTGCGCTACCGCCGGCTCACCTCCTGCTTCGAGCCCACGCCTCACGATGTCTGGGACAAGTACCTGGACATTTATGGCGAGGAGGGCGTCTTCCCGGTGGCGAAGACGGAGATTGGCAACCTGGGTACCATCGCGTCCGAGGAAATCCTTTACCCGGAGATCACCCGCTGCGTGGTGATGCGCGGCGCCGAGGTCATCCTGCACCCGACGAGCGAGCCGGGCAGCGCGGAACGCACGATCAAGGAAACCTGCCGGCTGGCCCGGGCGATCGAAAACCAGGTGTTCGTGGTTTCGGCCAACACAGCGACCATCGACGACATCCCGATCCCGCCCTACACCTGCAGCGCCATGTCGAAGATCGTCGATTTCAACGGCCACATCCTGGCGGAAGCGGCCCAGGGTGGCGAAGCCTTCAACTCCAACGCGGTCATGGACATCGGCGCCCTGCGCCGGACCCGGCGTCGCACGGCCATGGCGAACGTGATGTCCCGCCAGCCCTTCGATATCTACGCGAAGAGCTACGCCAACGCCCAGTACCACCAGCCCAACTTCCTGCTCCGTGACGGCGCGGTCATCGACCCGCCGCCCCGGGACGCGTTCCGCCGCCGCCAGGAAAGCAACATCGAACGCCTGGTCAAAGCCGGCCTGCTGTAAGGAATAAAAGGGGACATCCCTCATTTGCGCACTGCGCAAACGAGGGATGTCCCCTTTATTTCAGGATGGGCCAGTAGCGCCCGAGGAACAGCGTGAAGGCCAGAATCCAGAGCGCTGCCGGCAGGTCGTAGGCCAGGGCCCCGGCCGAGGGCACGACGGGGCCCAGCACGCGGGCAACGGCGGCGAGGCCGAGCAGGACATAGGCGACCACCGTTACCGGCGCCGCCGTCAGCGGTCGACCCGTGTGGCCGAGCGCGACGCGGGTCATCATCGCGAGGATCATCCCGCCGACCGCGCCGACGGCGAGGCCGTGCACCGCTGCCGACACCGGCAGCGGCAGTCCGAAGCCCACGGCGCCCAGCAGCAGGAAACCGCCCGCCAGGAAGGCGTAGGCGCCGTGGAGCACGAGCACCAGTGGCTCGCGAAAGGTGGCGAGGCCGCGCCAGCCCGCCAGCCGCACCGCGTGGGCCAGTCCCGCCACCGTGCACAGGCTGGCCGTTACGGCGCTCTCCGGCACGAGGCTCCAGGCAATGCCCGCGGCGGCCGTGAGCGGCACGACGACCACCTCCAGCCAGGGCCGGGTCACCGGTAACACGGTGGCGCCATGGCCCCGGAGCCAGTTGCCGGTAAAGCTCGGCACCACCCGCCCCCCGACGACCGTGATCAGCAGCACGAGGAGCTGCAGCATCAGGTTCACGACGACCCGCCCCGTTTCAGCGTCGGCGTTCTCTGACAGCAAGCCGTTGGCCGCGGCGTGAAAGGCGGCCGTCAGCAGGGCAAACACCCAGGCCAGGGCCGCGATGCCGTAATTCCGGCGATTCCGGGCGGCCACCACCTCCCGGGTCACCAGCACCGCGAGCAGTACCGGGAACAGCAGGTCGGCGGCGGCCACGTTCGCCGCTGGCCAGGTCCCCGCCAGGAGCATGCCGGCCCGGCCGAAGGTCCAGGCAAGCGCGAGCCCCGCCAGGGGCCAGCCGCGTAGCGGCGGCCGCCCGGTCCAGGTCGCCACGGCGGTCAGCAGGAAGCCCGCGATGGTGGCGCCGGCAAAGCCCACGACCATCTCGTGGGCATGCCACACCGTGGAAAAATTCCCGGCCGCGGGCCAGGGCAATCCCCGGATCACCAGGGCCCACTGCAGCATGCCGAGTACCGCGAAGCTGCCCGCCAGCAGGAAAAACGGGCGGAAGGCGTAGCTCAGCAGGGGCCGGGGCGGCGGGTTCATGGCGGGCAGAGTACGCCGGGCCGGGGGGCGATTGCACCCGACCTGCGGACGCCGGCTGCGCACGGTCGCGCGCGCGGACGTCGCGACAAGGTAAACTCACCCGACGTTCTGGCGGAGTGCGACTGCATGGCTGAACTGACGACTGACCGGCGCGGGTTCTTAAAGCACTCCGGCGCGGCCGCGGCGGCGGCGCTCTCCCTCAAGTACATGGTGGTCGGCGACGCCCTGGCGGCGGACGCGCCACCCGTCTATGGCATGTGGGAAGACCTCATGCGCAAGAAGTGGACCTGGGACCGGGTCGTCCGCGGCAGCCGCGGCATCAATTGCACCGGCCACTGCGCCTTCAACGTGTACGTGAAAAACGGCATCGTCTGGCGCGAGGAGCAGCAGGGCGAGTACGGCCGCTCCGGCGACGACACGCCGGACTACGGTCCGCGGGGCTGCCAGAAGGGCATGCGCCACGCCAAGTACATGTACGGCAAGCAGCGCGTGCTCTACCCGATGAAGCGGGTGGGCGAGCGTGGCGCCGGCAAGTGGGAGCGCATTGGCTGGGACCAGGCGATCAGCGAGATCACCGACAAGTTCCTCGAGCACGCTACCCAGTCCGGCCCGGACTCCATCACCTTCGCGATGGGCACCCAGATGATCCTGAAGAAGGCCTCGTTCACGGCCTTGTTCCGCTTCGCGAACACCACCGGCATCGTGATCCCCGAGACCTTCGCCGGCGTCGGCGACCTGCCGGTCGGCGCCTACATGACCCTGGGCGTCAACCTGCCCGGCGACAACATGGCGGCCATCTACAAGTCGAAGTGCGTGCTGATCTGGGCTTCAAACCCCGCCGCTACACGCATCCCCGACGCGCACTTCTTCTGGGAAGCCAAGTACAACGGCACCGAGGTGGTCACGATTGCCCCGGAGTTCAGCGCGACCGCCATCCACAGTTCGAAGTGGCTGAATCCGAAGCCGGGTACCGACACCGCGCTCGCCATGGCGATGGTGCAGACGATCATCGACGACGGGCTCTTCGACCGGGACTACGTCCTCGAGCAGACCGACCTGCCCTTCCTCGTACGGTCCGACAACGGCAAGTTCCTGCGCGCCAGCGACTTCGGCGAGACGGACGACCGGGCCGGCAAGACCTTCTACGTCTGGGACGAGAAGACCCGGAAGCCCGTCAAGGCGCCGGCCACCGGCTTCGGTGACCCGCCGGGCTCGCCGCCGCCCCCGCCCCCGAAGCCGGGCGAGGGCCCGCCGTCGCTCGCCCTGAACGACATCAAGCCGGCACTCGAAGGCCGCTGGAAAGTAAAGACCAGGGGCGGCCGCGTCGACGTCACGACCGTGTTCGCCATGACCCGGGCGCTGTGCAACCGGGACTACACCCCGGAGAAGGCCCAGGTGATCACCGGCGTCCACGCCGACAACACCCGCGCCGTGGCCCGCACCTTTGCCAAGTCTGGTGCCGGCATGATTTACGCCGGCTACCGCGCCTGCAAGTGGCTGCACGGGGACAAGCTGCAGCGCGCCTGGCTGCTCATGTGCGCGCTGACCGGCAACACCGGCCGCGAGGGTGGCGGCATGCAGACCACCCAGCTGTCAAAGAGTGATGGTTTTGCCAAGTTCGTGTTCGCCGGCATCGGCCCGCGGGTGAAGGTGGCGGCGATCTCCATCTGGGACTACGCCAAGGGTGACGGCAAGGCGCTTAACGAGAAAACCTACGGCCAGGAGATGGCCGAGCACCTGGACAAGCACTACCGGGCGTCCATCAACAACGGCTGGCTGCCTGACTACTCGAAGACGCCCTGGAAGATGGCCTTCATGTGCGGCCACAACACCGCCAACTGGCGGGCCGCCGGCACCCGCTTCCGGGAGACGGTGCTCTCCAAGATCGAGACCATCGTGACCATGACGCCGGACATGAGCGTCACTGCGATGTACTCCGACTACGTCCTCCCGGTGTCCCAGCACTACGAGCGCCACGACTTCGTGATGGAGGGCCGCACGCCCTACATCCAGGTGCTGGACCAGGCCGTCGCGCCGCTCGGCGAGTCGGAAGACGACTGGGCCATCATGGCGCGCCTCGCGAGGTCGATCAGCGAGAAGGCGGCCGCCCGCAAGCTGCCGCCGGTCAAGGACATGATCTACGGCCAGCCCATCGAGCACGACTACAGCAAGGTCAACGAGCTGTTCACGATGAACGGCAAGATCAAGGCCACGAAGGACATCGTCCAGTTCCTGATCGACAACTCCGACGGCATCCCGAAGATCAGTTTCGAGGAACTGCAGAAGCGCGGTTTCATCCGCGCCGACGACTCGGCGGACGTGCAGTTCGGCAAGAACTCGCCCTACAGCTACCAGGTGCTCGCCAGCACCCGGGACAAGAAGCCCTACGCCACGCTCACCGGTCGCCAGCAGTTCTACTTCGACCACGACTGGTTCCTGAGCGAGGGCGAGGCCTTGCCCGTGCACGTGGATCCCCTGGCCGTGAAGGGCTATACCCTGCGGCTCACGATGGGCCACGCCCGGCACGGTATCCACAGCATGTGGCGGGACGACCCGCTGCTGCTCAGTCTGCAGCGGGGCGAGCCCGACGTGTACGTCAACCCGGACGACGCGGTGAAGCGCGGCGTGAAGGACGGCGACCTGATCCGCACCTTCAACTCCCTGGGCTCCTTCATTTGCATGGCCCACGTCAGCTCCAGCATGCAGCCCGGCCAGATGTTCATGTTCCACGGCTGGGACCCGATGATGTTCCGGGATCGCCAGAACTTCAGCGGCACGATCCCGACGGCCGGCCTGCTGAAGCCCACGTCGCTCGTGGGCGGCTACGGCCACATCGGCTACCGTTCGCCCGAGTACGTGCCCAACCAGACCTATCACGACCACACGGTCGATTTTGAGAAGCACGTGGCCGCCAAGGCCTCGTAGGAGCACAGCGCATGTCCCGTCAAGTTGCCATGGTCATCGACCTCAACAAGTGCATCGGCTGCCAGGCCTGCACCGCCGCCTGCAAGTCGCTGTGGACCGACGAGGAGGGCCAGGAGTACATGCTCTGGAACAACGTCGAGACCAAGCCCGGGCGCGGTTATCCCAAGGAGTGGGAAGCGAAGGGCGCCAAGTCCGGCTGGAAGGACGGCAAGCTCCAGTATGGCGACCTGCACGACCAGAACGACTTCGGCAGCGTCTCCCCGCTGAACCACGAGGAGGTGTATTTCAAGGGCACCGAGGAGCGGCTGCAGCGCAAGGAGCCGCTCACCTACGGAGCCAACTGGGACGAGGACACCAGCTCCGGCGACTACCCGAACAACTACCACTTCTACCTGCCGCGCCTGTGCAACCACTGCACCAAGCCGGCCTGCCTTGAGGCCTGCCCCGTCCGCGCGATCTACAAGCGCGAGCAGGATGGCATCGTGCTCGTGGACCAGGACAAGTGCCAGGGCTTCCGCCTCTGCAATCGCGCCTGCCCGTACGACAAGATGTACTACAATTTTGTGAAGCGGAAGTCGCAGAAGTGCATCTTCTGCTTCCCCCGCGTCGAGCAGGGCATCGCCCCGGCCTGTGCCCGCCAGTGCCCCGGCCGCCTGCGTTTCGTCGGTTTCCTCGAGGACCTGGACGGCCCGATTGCCAAGCTCGTCTACCAGTGGAAGGTGGCGCTGCCGCTGCACCCGGAGTTTGGCACCGAGCCGAACGTGTACTACATCCCGCCGATGCTGCCGGCGTCCTTCGACGCGGAAGGGCGCTTCAGCGACGAGCCGCGGGTGCCCACCGAGTACCTGCGCTACCTCTTCGGCCCGGGCGTCGACCAGGCGCTGATCACGCTGGACGCCGAGATGGACCGCACCAAGGCCGGCAAGCGCTCCGAGCTGATGGACCTGCTGATCGCCAAGGACTGGAAGTCGCTGTTCAACATCACCGACGTGCAGGTGACGTCGTCCTCGGGCGCGCCGACGAGCTAGTGCGTTTGCAGGGGCGCGCCGCCCCCGGCCACAACCGCGATCACGGTGCCACGCCCGATGGCCCCGGCGGGAAGCCGAGCAGGGTCCGGAACAGTGTCGTGTCCTGGGCATTGATGAAGCCGTTGCAGTTGATGTCGGCCTTGTTGTACGTCGGCCCGACGCTGGGCTGACCCAGTTGGGCGCGGAACAGCGTGGTGTCCTGGGCGTTCGTCGCGTTGTTGTTGTTCAGGTCGCCGTCGCAACGGTTCCCGTAGCCGTCACCGTCCGAGTCGCACTGGGACGGATTCGCCACCAGCGTGCAGTTGTCGGCCGTGTCCGGCACGCCGTCGCCGTCCGTGTCCAGGGGCGCCAGGACGGTCAGCGACGTGCTGATGATCCGCCCGCCATAGCCTCCGGCTATCGTGCTGCTGCCGGGCGCAATAGCCAGCGTGCCGCCGCTGGCGTCAATGGCCGCCACTGCCGGGTTGCTGCTGGTCCAGGCCAGCACCGCCACCGGGGCGGGCGTGACGCTGCCAAGCTGGCTCAGGTTGTTACTGCCCCAGCACAGCGTCGCGCTGTCGGCCCGCAGGGCACACACGTGATTGCCCCCGGCCGAGACGGCCGTCGCGAACCCGGTGTGGATCACGTTTACCGGAACCGGCGAGCTCACGGGACTTGCAACGCCCAGCTGGCCGTCCGCGTTGTAGCCCCAGCAGCGCAGCTTGCCATCGCTGAGACGCGCGCAGGCGTGGGTGTAGCCGGTGGTCACGGCGACGCCGGTGGTGATGCCACTCACCGTGACCGGCATCGTCGAGCTGCCGCCCGTAACGTTGTTACCCAGCTGCCCGTAGGAGTTGTCGCCCCAGCAGCGCACACCGCCGGTAGACAGGGCAGCGCAGCTGGTGTCGCCGCCCGCGCTGATACCCGTGGCCGTGCTGATCCCGCTCACGGTGACTGGCGTACTGGAATCGTTGAAGGTGCTATTGCCGAGCCCGCCGGCAAAGTTGGCGCCCCAGCAGCGCAGGGTGCCGTCGGCCAGCCGGGCGCAGTTGTGGTTGTAGCCGGACGCGATGGCCGTGGCCGTCGAGATGCCCGTAACCGTTACCGGCGTCGACGAGTTGTTATTGGTGCCGTTGCCGAGCTGCCCGAAGCCGTTCAGGCCCCAGCAGCGCACCCCGCCGGTGGAGAGTAGTGCACAGCTGTGGCTGCTCCCGCCGCTGATGGCCGTCGCCGTCGAGATCCCGCTGACGGTGACCGGGGTGGCGGTGGTCGTGCTGCTGCCGTCCCCGAGCTGGCCGTTGCCGCCCGCGCCCCAGCACTTGAGCGCACCCGTGGCCAGCACAGCGCAGGTGTGCGATTCCCCGGCGCCGAGCCCCGTGGCGTTGCTGATGCCCAGCGCCTGGACGGGCACGAGAAGGTTGTTGGAGAAGAATGACCCGTGGCCGAGCTGCCCTGAGCCGTTGTAGCCCCAGCAATGCACCAGGCCGCCGAGCGCCGCGCAGCTGTGCGAGCCGCCCGCAACGATGGCAGACACGTTGCTCACGCCCCAGACGACTACCGGCGTGGTTGCCTGGACGCCGCTGTTGTTGCCGAGCTGGCCGAAGGCGTTGTACCCCCAGCAGCGCAGGCTGCCATTGGCCAGGGCGGCGCAGGTGTGGGCCCCGCCGTTCTCGATGGCCACCACATTCACGAGGCCGGTCACCGTCACCGGGCTGGTCGCGTTCACCGTGCTGCCGTTGCCGAGCTGCCCGTTGGCATTGAAGCCCCAGCAGCGGAGGGTGTCGTCCGTCAGCCGGGCGCAGTTGTGATGACTGCCGGTGGACAGGGCCCGGGCCGTGCCCAGCCCCGTCACCAGCACCGGCGTGGAGGAATCGACCAGGGTGCCGTTGCCCAGGTTGCCGAACATGTTGAAGCCCCAGCAGCGCACGGTCCCGCCGAGGAGCAGGGCGCAGCTGTGGTCGTTACCGGCCCCCAGCATGCTGACGTTGGAGAGGCCTGTCACCGTCACCGGGCTGGACGAGTTCGTGTTGGTGCCGTTGCCGAGCTGCCCGAAGCCATTGCTGCCCCAGCACTTCATCGTGCCGTCCGCCAGGCGCGCACAACTGTGAAAGGCGCCGGTCACGATGTCCGTGGCCGTGCTGATGCCGGTGACGGTCACCGGCGTGAGCGACGGAGTGGTAGTCCCGTTGCCGAGCTGCCCCGAGGCATTGGCTCCCCAGCACTGCACCGTACCGTTGGCGAGCAGCGCGCAGCTGTGACTGTTGCCCGCGGCGACCACCCTGGCCGTCGTGATGCCTGACACCGGCGCCGGCGTGGTTGCGGGATTGGTCGTGCCGTTGCCGAGCTGTCCCGCGCTGTTGTCGCCCCAGCAGCGCACGACCCCCGCAGCCAGCACTACGCAGCTGTGCCCGCTGCCCGCCGCCAGCGCGGCGACGGTGTCGAGGCCGCTGACCTGTTCCGGGATCACGGCGAGGCTACCCGACTGGCCATTGCCCAGCTGCCCGGAGTTGTTCTGCCCCCAGCAGAGCACGGTCCCGGTTGCCTTCAGCACGCAGGTGTGGTCGTCGCCCGCCACGACGGTGACTGGCCGGAGCGCGTGGCTGCCGAGGTCGTCGAAGAAGCCCGTTGCGGTGAATTGTGCCTTGCCGCCGGCGGTCACCGAGGGACTGACCGGGCTCAACGTGATGTTCGTCAACTCGCGACCGTTCGCCGGGTTGGGCGCCGAAAACAAGAGGTAGCCGGCGAGAGCAGGGACAAGCAGGGAGGCGGGGATGCGCAGGAGCGCGCGCCGACGGTGACCGTTCGTTGCAGTGTGCATCGGGAGGGTTCCTCTTGGTTTGGCGCTATTCTGGCGCCCGGTGCGGCGTCTCGGTCAATAGGGGGCGCCAGGTCGCCGCTTACGGCACGGGTTGGCACCGTCGTGGAAGGCGGCGGTCCTTCTGTTTGTTGCCGCGAGTTCGTATAGTTTCCCGACCATGGTCCGCCTCATCCACGTCGTCAGCTCCGCCCTGATGTTCGGCGTCGGCATCGGCGCCTTCTGGTTTATGCTCACAAGCGTGCGATCCCGCAACCCCGCGGCGATCGCCGTTACCACGCGTAACGCCGTACTGGCCGAGTGGTTCATCGCCGCGCCGGTCGCGATCGTGCAGCCCACCACCGGCTACCTGCTGATGCGCCAGCTCGGCTACCCGCTGGAGTCGTCCTGGTTCTACGCCGTGGCGACGGTCTACATAGTCGCCGGCATGTGCTGGGTGTACCTGGTGAAGGCCGAGCTTCGGCTACGGGACGTCGCCGCCGCCCATCGCTCGGCTGCCAGCCTGCCGCCCGAGTTCGACGCCCTGATGCGGCGCTGGACCCGGCTCGCCCTCGGCTCCTTTGCCGGGGTCCTCACGATCTTCTGGCTGATGGTGTTTCGGCCGGGGCTCTGAGGTATCGTCAGGGCGTTTGCTGGAAGGGGATTCAATTGGCCCTTGTCGTCCAGAAGCCTGCCACCCCGGCCCGGTCCCGGACCGCGCCTTATCCCCGCGGCAGTTTAGCTGACATGCGGTGGCGGGCAGATCAATGAAATCATTGAAGTATCAGTCCGTCGGCAGGATATTGGACACTTTCGTCCAGTTTTATCTGACCGCTTCGGTCGTCTATTAATAGTTAGGTGCCATGGAAATCGAAGCATTAGGTTATGTAACCCAAGCCAGATGTGCGGCCTGCGCTGAGTGTTTCCCGGTGTTCACGTTCAGCGCCGACACCGACATGGTCACCTATGGCTATATCTCCATGACCAACCTTAAAACCAAAGACATTGGTGTCGTTTCGGCGGCCTCAGGAGAAAACTACGAGGCGCTTGTGGCGCGAGCGTCGGTTGCATTCGGACCCGGGTTCGGTTTTTCAGCGCCTTTAATCAAACCAGCTAACGGCAATGCTGGCGTCTCTTTTCAAGAGTTCTTAAAGTCATACCAGCCACCAGTTGTTAGTTACTCATGCATCTTTTGCTCGGGCGTCGCAAGTGCAGTCGGCACCGAGACCGTTCCAGAGTTCAGGTCGCACAGCAGCGTTGAGGTGCTGGCGTAATGGCACCTAACCAGGCATTCAAGCGGACGGGCTTCGCCCGCCGCTTAATTTAGGCGTTAGAAATCGCATAGGCCGGTGGCGAGAACTGCGTATGACACGCCCTGTAAACACGGGGCTCCGGTTGTGAGCCGTAGCGCTGCCATGACCATATTGCCTTTTCCTGAGCAAAGAAAATGATCAAGACCGTCGGTGGCGTTGAGATCAGGCCGAAGCATCGCGCCTCCTGCCACTGCGGCGCAGTGGTCCTGGAGCTGGATTTGCCGGACGGTATCGTCAATCCAAGGCGCTGTGATTGTTCGATCTGCCGGCGGAAGGGTGCAATCGTGGGGTCCGTGCCCCTGGACGGGATCAGGATCCTGAAGGGCCAGGCCGAGCTCAGGCTTTACCAATTCAATACCAACACCGCGAAGCACTACTTCTGTTCGGTTTGTGGCATCTACACGCACCATCAACGGCGGTCGCTGCCCGAGGAGTACGGCTACAACGTCGGGTGCCTGGAAGGCGTCAACCCGCTTGACCTGGGGCCGGTCCCGACCTTGGACGGGGTGAACCACCCGGCAGATCGCACGGAGTGATCTGAATGCTTGAACTTCGCCCCGGTTGTGAGTGCTGCGACAAGGATCTTCCCCCGGATTCTACCGAGGCGCGCATCTGTTCCTTCGAGTGCACCTTCTGTGCGGGCTGCGCGGAGAGCAAGCTGGGCAGCGTCTGCCCGAACTGCGGTGGCGAGCTGGTGCCCCGTCCGCGGCGCCCGGCGAACAAGCTGGCAAAAAACCCACCCAGTGCCCGGCGCGTACTCAAGCCGCAGGGCTGTGCCTGAAGGCACGGTGCGGTCTGTCCTGGCCGAGAATTGCCGGCCTGCGTTTCCCCGATCGATAACGCGACGCTACAGAAGGCCTGCGCGGGTTAGCGCCCTCAGCGCTTCTTCGCCGTCGCGATCAGCTGCTCCGCCCGCGCCGTCAGCGCGACGTCGCCTGCCGCGAGGCTGAGCGCCTTGCGGCCCAGGCTTTCCGCCTGGGCAAAGTCGCCTTCCTTGAGACGGATGTTGCCGAGTTCCAGCCACAGCAGCGGCTGGCGGGGCTCGATACGCAGCGCGCGCTCGATGGACGCGGCGGCCTGCTCGTAGCGGCCGGCAGCCTGGTGGCTGCGGCTCTGGGTGAGCAGGGCCTGGCTCGCGGAATTCACGGGCGGTGCGGCGCGCGGCGGGAGCGGCGCTGGCTCCACCGACCCTGGCGGCGCCTCGGGGAGGTTCGGCACCGGGAGAATCACAACGATGGCGGGTGGCGGTGGCGGGGCCGGTGCGGGCACCGGCGTGCGCGCCGGGGGTTCCGGCCGGCCCATGTCGGGCGGCACGCAGGCGCTCAGCAGCAGCGTGCCGGCCAAAGCGGTGGCCAGCGCGCTGACCAGGCCGCCGGCGAGCCCG
>JBBQSA010000008.1:0-79361 GCA_038214295.1 Gammaproteobacteria bacterium | reverse complement strand
CTAGAACCGGTAGCGGAGCGTGGCGCCGACCTGGCGGCCCCGGGGCAGGCTGATCGCGAAGGCCCGGGGGCTTGTGGAGGATCCGGCGCAGACCGTGCCGGGCGGCGCCGTGCCCGCGGTAACGTAGCTGCCGCAGGAGGGCAGGGTGCCCGAACGGCGGTCCAGGTAGCGTTGCACGTCCACCGGTGTGCGGTCGTCTGTCAGGTTCGTGACCCAGAGCTTCAGCTCCGCCCGGCGCCACGCGAGACCCGCGTGCAATCCCACCAGTGACCGGTCGCCCGTCTCGATGAGATTGTCTTCCTGGGCGTAGCGGGAGGACTCGTAGGTCCAGTCGCCACCGGCAAAGGCGTCGAGTGCGCCGTCCAGCGGCTGGCGGTATTGCAACTGCAGCGAGGCCATGTGCTCCGGCACCCGGGGCGTCTTCTTGCCGGCGACATTGCCGAGCGCATTCAGGTCCTCCTGGCTGCCGTTGCCACCGAGCAGATCCGCCTGGTCCTCGCTGATCTGGCGCCGGATCTCCGAATCCGTCCACGCGTAGGTAATGCCGACGGAGAGCCGCTCGGTGAGGTAAGCCCACGCCTCGGCCTCCAGGCCGAGCACCGCTGTACGGCCCACGTTGCCGAGAATCGAGGCCGTGCCGCCTGCCGGCAGCTCGATCACCGTCGTCAGCTGCTGGTCACGGACGTCCAGGTGGTAGACCGCCAGGGCATAGCGGAGACGCTTGTCGGCAAGGTCGCCGCGCACGCCGACCTCGTAGTTCCAGACGACCTCTTCCTTCACAGCCCGGTAGCGCTCGTCGGGCACGCCCTCCGCGCTGTTCGGAACGCTGGCATTGAAGGTACCCGGCGACTGGCCCCGCGCGATGTTGAGGTAGGGCATCAGGCTGCCACTCGCCTGCCAGGCCAGCGTCAGGCGCGGCGACAGGCTGCGGAACGTGGCGTCGTAAGTGGCCCCCGGCGTGGCGCCCTCCAGGTTCGGCACGCTGCCCACCTGCACGTCGTCGGCCGCGTAGCGCAGCTCGAGGCCGGCGACGAGGTCGTGGGGCAGGTCGGTTTCGACGCTGCCGAAGACGGCCCGATTCGCCACCTCCTGCCGGGCCAGGTCACCGAAATTCCGGGCGACGCTGACCGCGCCGTCGGGGGCGACCACGACCCGGTTCTCGACCACCTCATCCAGGCTGCCCCGGTAATAGTAGACACCGCCGGTCCAGCGCCACGGGGCATCCCGCGGGGAGCTCACCCGGAACTCCTGGGAAAAATCCCGCTGCTCGAGCTCGTCCCGCTGGAGAAAGGAACCGGCCTGGAACGGCAGCGGGTCATAGGCCGCATAGGACGCGTCGAAGCCCCGCTGCAGGTCATCCCGGACACCGCCGGTCAGGCTGGACAGCGTCCAGCCGCCGTTGAAGCGCCAGTTGATGGCGAGGGAGCCGAGCGTCCGGTCCAGCTCAAAGCCCGCGCCACCGGCCTCGTTCAGCGCATCGGTGTACAGCGTGACCGTGTCGGACTTGAGCGCCTTGCCGCTGTAGTACTCCCGGGCCCGCGGCGCATCGGCGGACCGGAAGCAGCAGTTGTTGGCAGCGCGGGGCTGCAGCCAGGTGGCGAAGTGGTCGTCGTCCGTGGCCTGCACCGCCACCCTCAGGGTCACGTCCAGCTCGGGTAGCGGCGTTGCCACCAGCTTCAGGCTGGCATCGCGGGACTGCTCCCCGCCCACCAGCGACCCGTCGCGGGTGTTGCGGTACTCGCCGCCGTACTCATCGATGCCGGCACTGACCAGGCCGCGCAGCCAGCTCCCGGCCAGCGGGCCGCCGAGCCAGCCGCTGGCCCGCCAGGTCTCGTGCTCCGCAGCGGTGATTTCCAGGCCGCCGGCCGGTTCCGCGCCCGGATTGCGGGTGATGTAGTTGATGGCGCCGGCGTAGGTGGCGCGGCCGAACTGGGCGGACTGGGGCCCCCGCAGGATCTCGACACGCTCCAGGTCGTGCAACGGCGTGGACTGGCTGGAGCCGCCCAGGTAAACCCCGTCAACGAAGGTCGCGGCCACCGTGGAGTTGGTAATGCCGTTGCGGATCGTCGTCAGGCCGCGGACCATCGGCCGGTTGGAGTTGGGACCGCGTCCGGCCGCCGAGTTGAACGAGAAGCCCGGCGTGAAGCGGGCGATATCGTCCAGCGAGGTTGAGTTCTGCAGCCGGAGCTGGTCCGCGTCGAGCACCGTGGCCGACACCGGCAGGGTGGCCAGCGCTTCCGGGAGGCGCCTGGCCGTCACGATGATCTCGGGCATCGGCACAACACCACCGGCTACGCCCTGCGAGGCCAACAACAGCGCGGTGTAGCTACCGGTCAGGAACAGCATTTGGTACCTATTGTCAGGGCCTGGCTTTCAGGAACCCGGGCGCCCGATGCAGTCCCGCCGGTAGCTGTGCGGGACTCTATAATTGCACTACAAAGGTCCAGCAAGGCCCACCCCGTAGAGGTACATATGTTCAGGATTCAAAGCGTTCTTTCCATATCGGAGCTCGACGAACTCGAGCGGCTGCTGAAACCCGGGAAGTTTACTGACGGTCGGATCTCGGCTGGCGGGGCCGGGCAAGGTATCAAGTCGAACCTGCAGCTGGATCCGAAGGACCCAAGCGGCCCGAACGCCAACCAGCTTGTCCACAACGCCCTGATGAAATACGAACAGTTCAAGAGCTACGCGTTTCCCTACAAGGTTTCTGGCATCACCTTTTCCCGCTACACGGCAGGGATGAAGTACGGAGAACATACGGACAATGCAGTCAATTGGGAACCGCGGCAAGTTATCCGGAGCGACTTGTCATTCACGATCTTTCTGTCGTCCCCCGACGACTATGCGGGCGGCGAACTGGTACTGCGGGTTCTCGGGCACGATCTCCCTGTGAAATTCGACAAGGGCGACATGGCCATCTACCCGTCGGGGCTGGTCCACCGGGTCAACGAGGTCACAAGCGGCTGCCGGCGGGCGGCTGTCGGCTGGCTCCAGAGCCTGATTCCCCAGCAGGAACGCCGGGAAATTCTCCAGGCCGTATTCGGGGTCCGCAATGAGATCCTGCAGAGTGCTGGCCGCACCGATCAGTTCCTGAGACTGGACTTTGCCCTCAGCAACCTCCAGCGCATGTGGACGCAGACCTAACCCAGCAGCTCGCGCTCAATGATCGGCCGGAGCAAGCCCTGGTCACGCATCTGCAGCGCGATCAGATGACCGGTGCCCGGCTGCGGGAACAGGGTGACTGACTGGCCCTGAAACATCCTTGCGTGGGCACTGTCCTGCACCTCGCTCTGGTGATAGTAGATGTCGATCGGCGTCTGGAATGGAGCAAGATTCACGACATCAAGGTATCTCGACTCCACGGGTTCCTGCCGCAGGGCCGCCAGGCGTTGCTCCCAGCGGGCATCACCCAGTTCGTTTGGCTTGCGCGCACTCAGCAGCGCCTGTGGTGCAAAGGCGATCACCTTGTCCACGCCCAGCAACGCTCCGTAAAGTATCGCGGCCGTCGCACCCGCCGAGCAGCCCATGAATACCGTGCGCTCGAAGGTACGGAGCCTGTCCTTCAGTCCGGCGGCTGTCGCGTCCACGCCGTCGCCAATTCCAGGTATGCCGCGCAGGTACCAGCTCAGGGACAGATCGCGGACGAAGAGCTTGTTGATCTGTTGGTAGGCCGCCAAAAACTTCCGGAAGATGAAAGTGGGCGGCGACCTGCCAACGCCGAGGCCGGCGAAGATCACGAAAACCGTACTGCTGGCGTTCGTCTCGTCCAGCACACAGTCGTCAGAGGCCCAGCGAGCCTCCGGCGTGACAGCGTAGTCCGGGTCCAGGGACAACGCTAACTCGGCGCGCACTCGCGAGAGACCAGCCGTCGCGGATACCGAACCCGGCTGCAGCTCGACTACCCGCGCCAGCAGGTCGGCAGCTGGCTGGTAATAACCGAATTGGGCGAACAGGCTGGCCAGTTCCTCCAGTGCGGCCACGTGGTCTGGCGCCAGCTCCAGCACCCGCCGATACAGTCCCTCCGCCTGCTGCCACTGGGCCGCCTGCCGGCAGCGTTGAGCCTCTCTGAACAGGGCATCCGGCGAGGCGTCCTGTGGCGGCTTCATGGGACCCGTGCTCATCGCTGACCCTTTATGTCAGGGCAACCGCAACCGCCGGTGCATCGCCCGGAGGGCGCAGTAGATGGCCCCGGCGGCCAGCAGGTGCTTGACACTGTGCCCACTGAGGATCCCGGTGACGGCCAGGATCGGCGCATCGGCCTGCTCGGCAAGCTTGGCGGCACCATAGAGGCCGATCATCGCCCATAGCCAGCCCGTGTGCAGCATCCCGCGGGGACGCGTGAGCAGCATCGCGGGCACCAGCAGCAGCGGCACAAACTGCACCAGGCCGTAGAGCCGGAGATCGCCGCGGCCCTCAAGCTCCGTCCAGTCCCAGTAGAGGACCGAGCCGACGCCGGCGAGGACGAGGGGCCAGAGCAGCCAGCGGGCAAGACGAACGGACAGCCGGTCGTGGATCACGCTGGCAAAGAGCGTCATGAAGGCCACCGTCATCGGCAGCCGGTCCCACACAAGCGTGTCCCGGGTTGGCGCGTAGTGGTAGTAGCCCGAACCGGTGCCAACCAGGATCACCGCCACGCTGAAAGCGATGCAGGCGGGCATCGGCAGGCCCGGTGACACCCGGCTCAGGCTAAAGACCCCGCTGGCTCCCAGCAGCAGCATGGGGATATTCGAGGCCACGTTGGCGAAATTGGGTACGCCGAGCCAGGCGCGGTCATCGGCGAAGCCGTGGTAGGCAGGATCCTGGGGAATCGCCGGCACCAGCGCGAAGACCAGCACGGCGAGGGCAGCCAGCGCCGCCACGGCCACCGCGAGCACTAGCCAGTGAACCTCGCCCTGCCGTCCTGCGCGGGCGTCCGGGGTGGCGGCGGCAAGCCGGCTGTCCACGGGCCGGCTTACCCGGGATCCATCATGGACAGCAGCTCGGCACCCTCGTCCACCAGGTCCCCGGCGGCAAAGTGCACGACGCTGACGGTGCCGTCGGCGGGCGCACTGATCGCATGCTCCATCTTCATGGCTTCGAGGACCAGCAGGACCTCGCCACGCCGGACGCTGGCGCCGGGTGTCGCGTGGACCGCGACCACCCGGCCCGGCATCGGCGCCCTGAGTCCGCCCGGCGAGACCATTCGCGCCGCGTCGAGGGCGGCACGCCCCGGGTGAGGCAGCCGCGAACAGCAGCCCGCCTCGAGCAGCGTCACGGTTTCGCCGTCGCTCACCACGGTGATGCGCCGCCGGTGGCCGTCGATGGTGGCCTCCAGCACGACGCCGTCGTCCCCGAAAACGGCGGGCCCGTCGAGGCGGCCCTCTGGCGGGAGATTGAGCCGCCAGCCGCCCGTGTCGTGCCAGGGAGAGTGGGGGTCGGCGGACGCCGCCGCCAGTCGCTCCGCCCGGGACCGCTGCCAGGCGGCGGCCGCGAGTCCGAGGATGGTCTCCGCGTCCGGCACAGCTGGCGCCGGTTGCAGCAGTGCCTGCCGGTGGCGCTCGATAAAGCCCGTGTCCACGCGGCCGCTGGCAAAGGCGGGATGGGCCATCAACGCCGCCAGGAAATCCCGGTTCGTGCGGAGACCCACCAGCCCGGTCTCCCGCAAGACCGCCCGGGCCCGGTCGAGCGCGGCCCGCCGGTCCGGGCCATGCACGATCAACTTGGCCAGCAGGGAATCGTAGTGAATGGTGACGGCATCGTCCGCCTGCACGCCGGTGTCGACGCGCACAGCGGGTCCTTCTGCCGGAAACCGGAGGTAACGCAGACGGCCGCTGGCCGGCAGGAAGTCCCGCTCCGGGTCCTCGGCGCAGAGGCGCATCTCGAGGGCGTGGCCGGACATCCGGATCTGCGCCTGGCCGAGAGGCAGCGGCTCACCCGCGGCTACCCGCAGCTGCCACTCCACCAGGTCGAGGCCCGTGATGCACTCGGTCACCGGGTGCTCGACCTGCAGGCGGGTGTTCATTTCCATGAAGTAGCAGTGGCCGTCCCGATCGGCAATGAACTCGACAGTGCCGGCACCCGTGTACGCGACGGCCCGGGCGGCCTCGACGGCCATGCGCCCCAGCTCAGCGCGCTGCTCCGCGGACAGGCCCGGTGCCGGCGCCTCTTCCACGACCTTCTGGTGCCGGCGCTGCACGGAGCAGTCCCGCTCGTACAGGTGCACGACGTTGCCCTGGGTATCACCAAAGACCTGCACCTCCAGGTGACGGGGACTGTCGAGATACTTCTCCACCATCAGCCGTTCGTCGCCGAAGGCGGCGCGGGCCTCCCTGCGGGCAGCCGACATTCCGGCGGAGAACCCGGCGGAATCATCGACCCGGCGCATGCCCCTGCCGCCGCCGCCGGCCACTGCCTTCAGCATCACGGGGTAGCCGATACGCGCGGCCTCACTGGCCAGCCGTTCATCCGACTGCTCCTCGCCGTGGTAGCCGGGCACGACGGGAATACCCGCCGCAGCCATCAGCGCCTTGGCAGCGCTCTTGCTCCCCATCGTGCGGATCGCGGCGGGTGTCGGGCCAATGAAAACCAGGCCCGCGGCCGCGCAGGCCTCGGCGAAATTCGCGTCCTCCGAGAGAAAGCCGTAGCCCGGGTGGACGGCCTCGGCGCCGGTGCGGCGCGCGGCGGCCAGCAGCGCCTCGACGCAGAGGTAGCTGTCCCGGGCCGGCGGCGCGCCAATCGCGACGGCTTCGTCGGCCAGCTGCACGTGCAGGGCGCGCTCGTCGGCACTGGAATACACCGCCACCGTGTCGATGCCGAGGCGCTTCGCCGTCCGGATCACCCGGCAGGCGATCTCGCCACGGTTCGCGATGAGGATCCTGCTGAACATCACATCCGGAAGACGCCGAAGCGGGTCTCCTCCAGCGGCGCGTTGAGCGCCGCCGACAGGCCGAGCCCAAGGACGCGGCGCGTGTCCCGCGGATCGATGATCCCGTCGTCCCAGAGGCGGGCCGTCGCGTAGTAAGGATGCCCCTGGGTCTCGTACTGCGCGCGGATCGGCGCCTTGAACGCTTCCTCGTCCTGGGCATCGCGGCTGCTGCCGCCACGCACCTCGGCCAGCACGGTGGCCGCCTGCTCGCCGCCCATCACGGAGATCCGCGCATTCGGCCACATCCAGAGGAAGCGCGGGTCGAAGGCCCGGCCGCACATGCCGTAGTTGCCAGCGCCGAAGCTGCCGCCGATCACGACCGTGAACTTCGGTACGCGGGCATTCGCCACCGCCATGACCATCTTGGCGCCGTCCTTGGCGATGCCGCCGGCCTCGTACTTCCGGCCAACCATGAAGCCGCTGATGTTCTGCAGGAAGACGAGCGGCACCCGGCGCTGGCAGGCAAGCTCGATGAAGTGCGCCGCCTTAAGCGCAGACTCGGAGAAAAGGATACCGTTGTTGGCGATGATCCCCACCGGGTAGCCGTGCAGGTGCGCGAAGCCGCACACGAGCGTGGTCCCGTAAAGCTGCTTGAACTCGCTGAACTCGCTGCCGTCCACGAGCCGGGCAATCACTTCCCGCACGTCATAGGGCTTGCGGGTGTCGGCCGGAATCAGGCCCAGCAGCTCTTCCGCCGGGTAGAGCGGCTCGGCGGGGGGCCGCAAGCTCAGCCAGGGTGCTTTCGCCTGGTTCAGATTCCCGACGGACTGCCGGGCGAGCGCCAGCGCGTGGCGATCATCGGCGGCGTAGTGGTCGGTGACGCCGGAGGTACGGCAGTGGAGGTCGGCGCCGCCCAGCTCCTCGGCGCTGACCACCTCGCCCGTGGCGGCCTTCACCAGCGGCGGGCCGCCGAGGAAAATTGTGCCCTGCCCCTTCACGATGATGCTTTCGTCGGCCATCGCCGGCACGTAGGCGCCGCCGGCGGTGCAGGAACCCATGACCACGGCGATCTGGGGTATGCCCCGGGCGGACAGGTTGGCCTGGTTGTAGAAGATGCGGCCGAAGTGCTCCCGGTCCGGGAATACCTCGTCCTGCAACGGCAGGAAGGCGCCGCCCGAGTCGACCAGGTAGATGCAGGGCAGGTGATTGGCGGCCGCGATCTCCTGGGCGCGCAGGTGCTTCTTCACGGTGATCGGGTAGTAGGTGCCGCCCTTGACCGTGGCGTCATTGGCAACGATCACGCACTCGAGGCCCGCAACCCGGCCGATGCCGGTGACGATGCCGGCGCTCGGGACCCCATCGTCGTACAGCCCGGTGGCGGCCAGCTGGGAGAATTCGAGGAAGGGCGAGCCGGGATCCACGAGCTCACGAATCCGGTCCCGCACCAGCAGCTTGCCCCGAGCCAGGTGCTTCGCGCGGGCCTGTTCGCCGCCGCCGGCCGCCACGACCGCAACCCTGGCCTGCAGATCGGCGCTCAGCGCCTCGTTAACGGCCCGGTTGCCGGCGAACCCGGCGGAGCGGACGTCCAGCAGTGAGTCGAGAATACTCATCGTGCCCGCTCCAGCAGTCGCTCGGCCTGCGCCCGGTGGGGACGATCGAGCATCCGGCCGTCCAGCTGGACGGTGCCGGCCTGCGGGGCCGCGTCGAAGGCGGCCAGTACGCGGCGCGCGTGCGCCAGCTGCTCCGGCGTGGGCGTGAACGCGGCGTTGATGACTGGTACCTGGTCCGGGTGGATGGCCAGCATGCCGCTGAAACCCTCTTCGGCCGCCCGGCGTGCCTGCCGCTCCAGCGCCGCGCGGTCGCGAAAGTCGGGCTGGATGGTTTCAAACGCGGGCCGGCCGCACGCGGCAGCGGCAATCTGGCAGAGGCTCCGGACCAGCCGGTAGGTGAAGTGGAACTCGCCGTCGGGCGCGCGGTTGCCCGTGGCGCCGAGCTCGGCCGAGAGGTCCTCGCCGCCCCAGGTGAGGCCAAGCAGGCGCGTCGGCGGCGCGGCGTAGCCCGGCAGGTTCAGCACGGCGAGGGCGGTTTCGGTAACGATCGCCAGCACCGGCGTGGGCGCGCGGCCGGCGCGGTCGCCCTCCAGTTCCGTGAGCACCCGGTCGAGCGCCTCGACGTCGGCGAGGGAGTCCGGCTTGGGCAGCACGATGCCGTCCGGCGCCCCGGGCATCACGGCCGCGAGATCCGCCGACATCAGGCCCGATGAAACCGGGTTGACCCGCACCCACAAGGGCGGGCTGCCTGCCGGTCGGGCGGCAAGCGCGGCGGCAGTCAGCTGCCGCGCCCCGGGCTTGCGCTCCGGCGCCACCGCATCCTCCAGGTCAAGGATCACGGCGTCTGCGCCGGCCACGAGGGCGCGCGCGATCTTCCGCTCGCTGTCGCCGGGCACGAACAGCCAGCTGCGCGGAATCATGGGGCAGGCCGCCTGTGCATGAGGGCCACGCGATTGCAACTGGCCACCTGCTCGTCGCGCTGGTTGAAGGCCCGGTGGATGAACGTGACGATGCCCGCGTCGGGTCGGGACTGGCTGTCCCGCAGGGAGTGCACCTCGGTCTCGATCCTCAGGGTGTCGCCGATAAATACCGGGCGTGGAAAGCGCACCTCGTCCCAGCCCAGGTTCGCGATGGCGGTCCGGTGCGTGGTGTCGTGAACGGACACCCCCACCATCAGGCTCAGCGTAAAGCAGCTGTTGACCAGCACCCGGCCGAACTCGGTACCCGCGGCGTACTCCGCGTCCAGGTGCAGCGCCGCCGGGTTGTGCGTGAGCGTGGTGATCAGCAGGTTGTCGGTCTCCGTCACCGTGCGGTGAATGTCGTGAGCGTAGACCTGGCCCACCCGGAACTCCTCGTAATAGCGGCCAGCCATCGGGCGACTCCTGGTTAGGGATAAAACCGGGGCAAGGATCAGGCCGTGGCCCTGAACAGTTCCCGGCCGATCAGCATCCGGCGTATCTCGGAAGTGCCGGCGCCGATCTCGTAGAGCTTCGCGTCGCGCAACAGGCGGCCGACGGGGTACTCGTTGATATAGCCATTGCCACCGAGTATCTGGATGGCGTCGAGCGCCATCTGCGTGGCCCGCTCGGCCGCGTAGAGGATCACGCCCGCCGCGTCCTGCCGTGTGGCGTGGCCCGCGTCGGTGGCCCGCGCCACGGCATACACATAGGCCCGGCAGGCGTTGAGCGTGGTGTACATGTCGGCCAGCTTGGCCTGGATCAGCTGGAACTCGCCGATGGGCTGGCCAAACTGCCGGCGCTCGTGCACGTAGGGCAGCACCGCGTCCATGCAGGCCTGCATGATCCCCAGAGGCCCGGCGCTGAGCACCAGCCGCTCGTAGTCGAGGCCGCTCATGAGAACGCGCACCCCCTCGTTGACTTTGCCGAGCACATTGGCGGCAGGCACGTCGCAGTCCCGGAACACCAGTTCGCAGGTGTTGGATCCCCGCATGCCCAGCTTGTCCAGCTTCTGCGCCGTGGAGAAGCCCGGGTAGCCCTTCTCAACGAGAAACGCTGTGATGCCCCGCGCGCCGGCGTCTGGCCCGGTCCGGGCATAGACGATCAGTACGTCCGCGTCCGGCCCGTTGGTGATCCACATCTTGGTGCCGTTCAGGCGGTAGACGTCCCCGCGCTGCTCGGCCCGGAGCCGCATGCTGACCACGTCGGAGCCGGAATTGGGCTCGCTCATCGCCAGGGCGCCGATCGCCTCGCCGCTCACCAGGCGCGGCAGGTAGCGGCGCTTCTGCGCGTCGCTGCCGTTCCGGTGCAGCTGATTCACACAGAGGTTGGAGTGCGCGCCGTAGGAAAGGCCCACGGACGCCGAGGCGCGGCTGACTTCCTCCATCGCCAGCACGTGCTCGAGGTAACCGAGGCCGGCGCCGCCGTACTCCGGGTCAACCGTGATTCCCAGCAGCCCGATTGCCCCCATCCGGGGCCAGAGCTCGTTGGGGAACTCGTTGGCTGCATCGATCGCCGCCGCACGCGGCGCGATTTCGCGGGCGGCAAATTCACGAACGGTGTCCCGCAGGAGGCGGGCGCCATCGTCCAGGCCAGCATCGAGGAAGTCGGGGGGCGCGGTGTTCACTGGCTGAGCTTCCTTACGTTAGCGTCAATCCTTAGGAGTTCGACCAGGCAGCTGCTCTCGACCTCGTCCATGCTCACGAGCGTCGCCTCGATATCCCGGAGCTTCTGCAGCAGGTCGGCACGATGCTCGCGGATCTTGCCACAGAGGCGGAGCAGCTGGCGCGCCCCGCCCGGCTGCCCGGGCGCGTGCATATCGATGATCTCCCGGCACTCCTCCAGTGAAAACCCGAGGCGTTTACCGCGCAGTGCCAGCCGGAGCCGGGTCCGGTCCCTGTCGGAGTAGCGCCGGGTAGTGCCCCGCCGCGCCGGCGCCAGCAGGCCCTTGGCCTCGTAGAAGCGGAGCGCCCGGGGCGTCACGTCGAATTCCCGGGAAAGCTGCTGGATCGAATAGGCCTGGTCGGACACGGGCCGGCACCTCGGGGCACAATAAGTTGACGTATACGTCAACTATAGGCGCCCTGTCAGCCCCGGGGCAAGACGCGCGTCACACCGGTTGCGGGCGACCGGCCTTCCGGGCGCCGGCCCGGGCGAGGACGACCGCCGCCAGGATGGCGAGCATCGTGCCGTGGGTGATGGCCGGGCCCAGGTACAGGTGCGCCGCAATGAATACCGAGGAAATCACCAGGGTCATGGCGGTCACCCGGACGCCGAAGCGGGCGAACTGGCCAAAGCTGATCTTGTACCCGTCCCGCTCGGCCAGGCCGATCACGGTGACGTTGGCGGAAGCACCGATGACCGTGCCGTTCCCCCCGAGGCAGGCTCCCAGCGACAGCGCCCACCAGAGGATCTCGGTGTCGCCCTGCAACTGGCCGGTGAGGCTCGCAATGATCGGGATGGTCACTGCCACGTAGGGGATGTTGTCGATCAGCGCGGACAGCACGCCGCTGGCCCACAGCACGAGGAGGGCCGCGAAGAGCAGGGTGCCGCTGGGCGAAAGACCCAGGTGGGCGGCTCCCCAGTCGATGAACGAGGCGAGGCCAAGCGACAGCGTGTCGATCAGGCCCGTGGCCACCGCCGCGCCGACCGCCATGAACAGCATCGCGAAAAATGCCAGGGTCGGCCACTCGATCTCGTCCTGCATGACCCGGAGGATGCCGTGGATCCGCTCGTCCATGGACGCGTCCCGGGTGCGCAGATAGAGCACGTCCTGCACCACGAGCAGCGCCGCGGCGCCCACGGCAGCCGGTATCGAGGCCGGCATGCCGGTGAGGCTGTGGGTCAGGAAGCCGACGAAGATCAGGGCCGAGATCATGAGGCCCCAGCGAAGGAGGGCCGGGTTCCTGAGCTCCGGCAGAGCGAGCGTGTCCGGATCGATCTGCTGGAGCGCGCCTGCATGGTCGTCCGCAAAGTAGCGGCGCGAGTAAACCTCGAGGACCACCAGCATCAGCAGCACGGGGGCCGTCAGGTTGAGCACGAAGTCCAGGAAGGACAGGCCGGCGCCGGAACCGATCAGGATGTTCGGCGGGTCGCCGATCAGCGTGGCCGTGCCGCCAATGTTCGAGGCCATCACCATGGGCAGCAGGACGGCCATCGGCCGGATCCGGAGGCGGGCGGCGAGCTCCAGGGCCATGGGCGTGGCGAAGATCACCGTCGTCACGTTGTCCGCGAGGCTCGACAGGATGCCGGTAAACCAGATCATCAGGGCGACGATAAGGGCCGGCCGGCCGCCGGAGGTCCGGAGCAGCCTGCCGACCGCGTAGGAAAATACGCCGGTCGTCTTCAGGACGCCCACTACCGCCATCATCGAGGCCAGCAGGACGAGGACGTTCAGGTCAAGCGCGTTCTTGGCCGTGTCGAAGGGCAGTAATTGGTAGGGGGTGAGATAGGTGACGAGCCACATCAGTCCCACGACGGAGGCGATCACGAGGACCCGGTGCGCCTTCTCCAGCGCGAGCAGCACGAACACGCCGGCGATCAGGACCGCCACGAGCACCTGGGATATGGCGTCCCGCGTCGGCGCCAGACCCGGTTCGACACTCGCCGCCACTGGAAGTGAAACCAGGAGTAATAGCGCTAGCGACGCGAACGCACGACGAAAGGAAAGTTGCACAGCTTGTCCCCGGACCAGTGCTGTTGGTGTGCAGCAGTATAGAGGCTACAGGACAGGCATCGGTTGCACCGCGTCACTGCCGGCCCTGAATCCTTTCGGCCAACCCATCCGAAGAACACTGCTCGTCATATGTTCAATTCGGAGTATCCACCGTGCTGTATCACGAGCAAGTTGTAACGAAGCCGACTGCAACGGTCGCCGTTCGCCGTCTCCTCCTGGGAGCGACACTGGCGTTTGGCGCACTGATTCTGAGTGCCTGTGGCGGGAGCAATGGAACGCCGACAGGTGAGCTCCGCGTCATTCACGCCTCTCCCGACGCACCGAAGGTCAACGTACTGGTGGACGGCGCGCCAGTGCTTACGGAGGTGGACTACAAGCAGGGTTCCGGCTTCCTCCGCCTCAGTCGTGGCACCTACGACCTGCGTGTTGACGCCATCACCCCGGCCGGCGATGTCACGGTCATTCCCGTGGCCGGCTTCAGTCTCGACAGTGGAACGGACTACAGCGTCCTCGCCATCGGCAAGGTGGGAGATAACACACTGCAGCCGCTGGTGATATCCAATCCGTCCACCGCAGTGACTGCCGGGCAAGTGCGGGTCCAGGTGGTCCATGCGGCGCCGGTTGCGCCCCAGGGCGTCGTGGTCTACGTTACGGCCCCGGCCGTGGTCCTCGACAATTCGACCGCGCCCCTCGGCACCTTCGACTTTGGTGGCGACCTGGGCCCCGTGGAGGTGCCCGCGGGCTCCTACCGTATCCGCGCGACGCTGACCGGCAGCCTGACACCGGTCTACGACTCGGGCACGGTAGCGCTGACGGCCGGGTCCGATCTCCTGGTGGTGGCCGTCAACAACACCACCAATGGACCATCGCCAATCTCGCTTTTGGTCAATGACGGCACCACCCAGTCCGAGCTGCTGGACGTCGATACGGTAGCGGGCGTGAGGGCCGGCCACCTGTCACCCGACACGGGTGCCGTCGATGTCATCGTCAACGACAACCTGGCGTCGCCGCTGTTCGATGGCGTGACCTTCCCGGCGCTCTCCGCCTACGCGAGCGTCCCCCCGGCGACCTACAACATCAAGGTCGTGGATGACGAGTCGCAGACGATCACGGCGATCAACGCGGACCTGACGCTGCAGGCCGGGGTCCGCTACTCCGTGCTCGCCGTGAACGTCTTCAGTGCGATCGAGCCGCTTGTGCTCACCGACGAACGCCGCAGCATCGCAACGGAGGCCCGGGTGCGCATCATCCACGGCTCGCCGAGCGCCGGCCCCGTGGACATCTACGTGGCCGCGCCCGGCACCGACATCAACACGGTGAGCCCGACCTTCGCCAACGTGCCGTTCAAGGCCAACACGGGTTACGTGGCCCTGGCCGGCGGGACCTACGAGGTGTCGGTGACGCCGGCGGGTCTCAAGTCGCCGGTGGCGATCTTCGCGACCCTGCCGGCACCGGCGGGCACCGTCGCGACGGTCATTGCCAGGGATGGTATCGATGGCGGGCCGCTGGGCCTGCTGGTGGCCGACGACACGCTGTAGCTTTGTCGCGAATCACTGCCGCCGGGCCCCCTCCGGTCCGGCGGCAGTGGCTTTTCAGTCCGGCGCCCGCTCCACTTCCACCTGCACTTCATTCCGCCGGAACATCGGCAGCGAGAGCGGTCCGTTATAACGAGCGAGCCGGGGCTCACCCAAGGTTGCCACTCCAGCCACCGAGAGCCGCTCCAGCAACTCGGCGCGCTGCCCCTGGTAGTTGCGCTCGGTCCACCGACCCGCGTAACGCAGCACGGCCATCAGCCGCCCGGGAACCTCTACTACCCGGACGCGCGAATCAGAAGGTGTCGGCGCGGTTTCGAGGGTGTACTGGCCGGGCACCATGAAGGCGATGCGCCAGCCGCCGCCGGAATGGGTCTGCTGGACGGGCACCGTCATCGCGATCTTCTCACTCTCCCGTTTCGCTGGCGCCTGGGCCACCGGCACGGTCATCGCGATCCGGGACTGGCGGGTGTTACCGCCGGCGATGTAGCGGAACAGGCGGCGGAAGCCTTCGTTCCCGGCCTGGTCGAAGTCGTCAATGCCCTCCACCAGGGTCTCGGCGGCGAGGGACGGTTCGTAGCGGCGAAACTCCACGGGGCCCGCGCGACCGGCGACGGTATAGGACGGTTCTTCGTAGCTCATGGGCAGGTCTCCCGGCAGCCGCTGGTCCCAAACAGGCAAAAACCCGCGAGGCCTTGCAGCCTCGCGGGTCCATGGTGCGCATGGCGACCCCGTCGCGGGAGCCGCTGAACCGTTGCTAGTTCGCCGTGCCAGCCGCCTTGGCTGGCGGGTTGTCGATCACCACCACCACCCGGCGATTCTGCTGGCGGCCGCTGGTCGTGTCGTTGTCCGCCACCGGATCACCCTCACCCATGCCGATCGCCGTGAGCCGCCGGGCGCTGATGCCCTGCTGCACGAGGTAGGCGCGTACCGATTCCGCGCGGCGCTGGGAAAGCGCCTGGTTGGACGAGTCGCTGCCGACGTTGTCGGTGTGGCCCTCGATCGCGGCAGTCCGGTCGGGGTACTTTTCCAGGAACGTCACCAGCTTGTTGAGATTGCTGGCCGCACCCACCTTGACGTCCGACTTGCCCGTGGCGAACAGCACGTTGCCCAGGGTCAGCACCAGGCCCCGGTCTGTCACCTCGGCCTGCATCTCGGCAATCTGCCGTTGCAGTTCGGCGGCGTCGCTGTTGGCGTCAGCCGCGGCGGCTCGCGCCGCTTCGGCGTCGCCGCTGGCCAGCGCTGCCGCCTTGCGTGCGGCCTCTGCATCGGCACGGGCCGCGTCGGCCTCCTGGGTGCGGGCGTCGAGACGCGCCCGGCTTCGCTGGGCCTCCAGCACCGAGCGCTGGTCCTCCGCGTAGCGGGTCGCGGCAGCCGCCGCCGCAATCTCAACCTTGCGGTCCGCCATGTAGACCCGGTGGGCCCCCAGCGCTTCGTCCTTGCTGATCGGCTGTTCGGCTGTGCGGACGGCCGCTTCGGCTTCCTTCAGCGCGCCCGGCGCGCGATTGACCAGGTTCGGATCGGACTGGAGCCGGGTCAGCTTGGCGCGTGCGTCGGCAGCGCCCGGCGGGCTCATCGGCGTCGTGGCGCAGCCGGCGATCGCCAGCAGGACGGCGGCTGAGGCCAGGATCGTCGGGGCCGGAAAGATACGGCTGGTTCTATGGGTGTTCATCGCTGGTCTCCCGCGCGCTGCATTTCTTCGGTCAGGGCGCTGGCGTCCCTGCTGAGCTGGCTGTTGATGGCGGTAGCCTTGGCCTGCTCTGTCTTGGCGGAGGCCAGCTCCGCTTCCACCCGGGCCTGCTCAGCGAGCCGACCGGCGGTGATCATGTCCGTGTCCTTGACGTCCTTCTTGCCAGCCGCGGTATTCGCGGCCGCCAGCTTCTCCCGGGCCTCGCCCAGCTCCACGCCGGCGTAGCGGCCGGCATCCACGCGCTCGGCGTTCGCAATTGCCACCCGGGCCGCGTCCAGCGAGGCGGTCGGAGCCAATGGCGCCGAGGCGCAGGCACCGACCAGCAGCAGCGCGCCGGCCAGCGGCGCGGTGCCGAGATGCAGGCGACGCCGGTTTCTTGTTGCATTACGCATATTCGTTGTCCCCAAAGCCGATGAGCGGCTTCTTATGAGTTTAGCATGCGGCCCAGCGGCGTCCGGGTCTGTGCGGGGGCGTACATAACCCTTGCGCCAGGTGTGTTCGGTAGCGGACAGCTGTCCGGAGGACTATGCTCAATGCACAGGCTCAGGCGCCTAAGCCCTGGGGAGGCCGTATGCCAATCAACACGCCGACGCCCCGTGACAACCGGCTGCTCGCCGCCCTGCTCGAAGACGCCTACGAGCGGGTGGAGCCGCACCTTGAGCAGGTGCCGATGCCGCTCGGCACGGTGCTGTACGAATCTGGCACCAAGTTGCAGCACGTGTACTTCCCGGCCAACTGTATCGTTTCCCTGCTGTACGTGATGGAGGATGGCCATTCCGCCGAGATCGCAATTGTCGGCAACGAGGGCATGGTCGGGGTGGCGCTGTTCATGGGCGGCGAGACGACGCCGAGCCGGGGCGTTGTCCAGAGTGCCGGCACCGCTTACCGGCTGCCGGGGAAGCTCCTCACGGAGGAATTCCTGCGGGCGACATCGATGCAGCGGCTCCTGTTGCGCTACACGCAGGCGCTGCTCACCCAGATGGGCCAGACAGCGGTCTGCAACCGGCATCACTCGGTGGAGCAGCAGCTGTGCCGCTGGCTGCTGCTCAGCCTGGACCGCCTGCCCTCGAACGAGCTGGTGATGACCCAGGAACTGATCGCCAACATGCTGGGTGTGCGCCGGGAGGGCGTGACTGAATCCGCCGGCAAGCTGCAGAAGGCCGGCCTGATCAACTACAGCCGTGGAAGGATCACCGTCACGGACCGCAAAAAGCTGGAAAGTTACGCCTGCGAGTGCTACGGGGTGGTCAAGCAGGAATTCGACCGGCTGTTGCCCGAAGTCGCGCGGCCCTAGACCGCGCACTCAGGACCGCGCACTCAGGACCGCGCACTCAGGACTTCCGCGCACCAGTCAGCAGCAGCGCCCCACCGGCCACCAGCGCCGCCACGCCGGCCCAGACGGGGATGTTGACCGTTTTCGTGTCCTTTACCGTCAGCTCGATGGGCCCCAGCTTCGCCTTCTGGGTGTCCTTCGTGTAGCTGAAGCCGCCGTAGGCCAGGGCAAGGATGCCGGCAACCAGCAAGGCGATGCCTGCGATTCTGGCGGTGTCCATCTACAACACCCTCCGGCCCTGGATCACCCGAATCACGATGACGACGAGCGCGATGACCAGGAGGATGTGGATGAAACCGCCCATCGTGTAGGAGGTGACGAGGCCCAGGGCCCACAGGACGAGAAGTATGACGGCGATGGTTTCGAGCATTGGAATCGGCTCCTGGCGTTGCGATCGGGGGGTGGCGGCTTCAGACGTTCCTGAAGATATGGATGACGCCGGTGAGTTCGAGGATCAGCAGCACGAGGAACACGATGCCGAGGACGACGATGACACCATCGCCGCCGGCGGGCAGGGTATCCAGCTGGTTGCTGACGGTGGTGAGTTCCTCATCGGTCAGCGAGGCCACGCGGGCGGAGGCATCAGCCGCATCGACGCCGAACTTCTGGAGCTGGGCACGCACGTCGTCGCGGGCCAGGGAGGCCTGCACCGACGCGATCTGGCCGGCCCGGGTCGTGGCAGACAGGTAGGCCTGGGTCCCGATCACGTTTGCCGAGGCGGTGGGCACGTGCAGTGCCAGCGACAGGAAGCAGCTGATGGTGATCGAGGCGATGGTCTGGCGAAAATTCATGGTATGTCCCCTAGGGCGGTAATCCGCAAGAGGAATCTAGCCAGTTGGCCGGCGATCGTCCGTACGGTAGCGAACATTTGCCGGGGGGTCAGCCCAGCAATTTGCGGTAGGCCGCCTGGTCGTCCTTGTAGCAGGCGCAGGCCGCGGCGACCATCCGGTCCCGGTCACAGACGGTGATCACACCGCGCTGGTAGCGGATCAGCCCGCGCCGCTGCAGGCCACCGGCCGCGTCGGTGATGCTGACCCGGCGGACGCCGAGCATATAGCCGAGAAACGCCTGGGTGACCGGGAAAGTGTCGGACTCGGCCCGGTCCTGGCTCATGAGCAGCCAGCGCGCGAGACGTGCGGAGACGCCGTGAAACCGGGTGCAGGAGGAGGCTGTCGCCAGTTGCACCATCAGGATGTACAGGTAGCGGTCCACGATCCGCTTCAGGCCGGTGCCGCGCGCCAGCTCCCGGCGGAAGGCCACCCCGGACAGGCAGCGCGCCGCACCCTGCCCCTGAACGATCCCGTGCAGCGGCTCAAGGTCCACGCCCAGGGCCAGGTGCGCCCCGAGCATCCCCTCACGTCCAACCATGCCCACTTCGAGGGCTGGTCGGCCCCGGTCGGCGGTCACCAGCGAGACGTAGCCGCTCCGGGGAAAATAGACGTGGCGGGTAACCTGGCCGGGCCGGTAGAGCACGGTGCCCAAATCCAGTGTGGCGTCGCTGCAGGCGCCGATGACTCGCTGCCGCTCCGCGCGCGGCAGCAGGCTGATGAGGTGGTTTTCGGCAAGCGGCACGGTGCGTCCCTCCCGGCCACAGGGCCAACCCAGCGGCCAAGCCAATGGTCACTCTCTGCCGATGGGGGAACATTCACCGTCTGCTAGCGCACGAACAGCCCGGCGAGGGTACGGTAGCGCACCGACACCCCCCTCAGAACGGGCCAGGCTGCTGTCATGGTCTTCATCTGCAGGCCCGTTAAACAGGATGCGACGCGATGAAACAGAACCTCTTGATAGGCTTGGTTGTCGGCGGGCTGGCCGTCACCGCGATCGGCGCCGTGGCGGGCTATCGAATGCTGGATGACTCGGCCTACGCCGAGGTGCTGGCGGTGAAGCCGGCGATGAAGTCCGTCAGCACGCCAAGGCAGGACTGCCGGGACGAAGTCGTAACGCGCACGCGTGAGACCCGCGATCCAAACCAGGTCGTGGGAACGGTGGCAGGCGCCATCGTCGGCGGCGTGATCGGCAACCAGGTGGGTGGCGGCAACGGCAAGAAGCTGGCAACCGTCGGCGGCGCCGTGGGTGGCGGCTACGCAGGCAACAAGATCCAGGAAAAGATGCAGGCGGGCAACACCTACCAGGAAACCCAGCGCAACTGCACGACGGTCCGGGACAGAAAGCAGGTTCCCAACGGCTACGACGTGACCTACCGACTCGCCGGCCAGGAGAAGCAGGTGCACATGGCCTACGATCCGGGCAAACGCATCGCGGTTGCCAACGGCGTTCTCGTCCTGGACAAGTAACGCCCAGCGGGCCTGCGCCCGGATTGCAATTCCGGCCAGGTCCCCGCAGGACCGGCTAGACTTCGCCGATGCCCACGGCACAGCCCCACGGTCTCGCCCGCTTAGGCCGGGAACTGGCCACTCAGGCCGGCCAGTACGCCCGGCTCATGCGCTTCGACAAGCCGATCGGCCTCTGGCTGCTGCTGTGGCCGACACTGTGGGGCCTCTGGATCGCGGGGGCCGGCAAGCCGCGGCCGGTCACGTTCCTGGTCTTCGTGGCGGGCGTCATCGTCATGCGCTCCGCCGGTTGCGTGATCAATGACTACGCGGACCGGGACATCGACGGCCGCGTCGAGCGGACCCGCACGCGGCCCCTGGCGGCGGGCCTGGTCACCCCGGCCGAGACCCTCGCCCTGTTTGGCGTCCTCGGCCTCGTGGCCCTCGCGCTCCTCATGCTGCTCAATCCCCTCGCGCAGCTCCTCGGCATCGGCGCGGCGGTGCTCACCCTGGTGTATCCCTTCAGCAAGCGCTGGCTGGCGGCGCCGCAGTTCCTGCTGGGGGCCGCCTTCGGCTGGAGCATTCCCATGGCCTTCGCCGCGGAGACCGAGGCCGTGCCCCGCCTCGCCTGGCTGCTGTGGCTCGTCGTGGTCGTATGGGCCGTCATCTACGACACGATGTACGCGATGGCAGACCGGGAGGAGGACCTGAAGATCGGCGTGCGGTCCACGGCGATACTGTTTGGCGCCGCGGATCTGTTCATGATCGTCCTGCTGCAGGTGGTGCTGGTCGTCGGCCTGCTGCTCGCCGGCCGCGAGGGGGGGCTCGGCGGCTGGTACCAGGCCGGGGTGGCCGTGGCCGCCCTGCTGCTTGCCAACCAGACGTGGGTGATCCGCCGCCGGGAACCGGCCGCCTGCCTCCGGGCTTTCCTCGCCAACCGGCACGTCGGCGCGGCGGTCTTCGCCGGCATCCTGCTGGACTACACCTTTCGCGCCGCGGCCTGACCCGGCTCCGGCGTGCGCGCCACGGTCCACAGGGACAGCTCGGCCACGCCAGCCTCCTGGAACACGCTCGCGACGGCTGCCGCGGTGGCGCCGGTGGTCAGGACATCGTCCACCAGGAGCACGTGGCGGCAGCCCGCGGCGGCGTGCGGCGCCGCCAGGGCAAAGGCGCCCCGCAGGTTGTCCCGCCGGGCCGCCGCACCGAGGGCCGACTGTTCCGGCGTGGGGCGGACCCGCCGGCACAGGTCGGCGCGCAACGGCCAGTGGCGAAGCCTGCACAGGGCCCGCGCGATCTCCTCCGCCTGGTTGAAGCCCCGGCTGGCCTCCCGGCGCCAGTGCAGCGGCACGGGGACGACCGCGTCCGGGGCCGCGGGCAGCGCCGGGGCGTGCAGCGCCAGCAGCTCCCCGAGGCGCCGTGCCACGGGCAGCTGGCGGCCGAACTTGGCAGCGGCGATCAGCCGGTCCACCGGGTACTCATATACAAGGCTGGAATGGACGCTGGCGAAGCACGCCAGCAGTGGGGGGCTCGGCCAGGAGTCCGGCCAGGAATCCGGGCAGGAGTCCGGGCAGCAGTCCGGCAGCCAGGGCAGGTCCGCGAGACAGCCGGCGCAGGCCGCCCCGGCGCTGCCCGCCGGCTGCCCGCAGAGCAGGCAGCGGGGCGGAAACAGGGCATCCAGGACTTCGTCAACCCGACGCCAGTTCACAAGTTGACAGGCCTCCAACGCGTTCCGATACTGCCCGTCCATTTAGCAGCCGGGGACCGCTCGGGTCCCCCGGCAAAAACAGGGTCTTTGCATGGAAATGCCGACCGGGCGGCCCCAGGGCCGGAGCGCCGACGCGGACGCCGTCCGCACTGACTGGACCGTCGCTGAAGTCGCCGGGCTCTTTGGCCAGCCACTCCACGAGCTGCTGTACCGTGCCCACACGGTGCACCGGGCCCACTTCGACCCGGCTGAAGTGCAGATCAGCACCCTGATGAGCATCAAGACCGGCGGCTGCCCCGAAGACTGCGGCTATTGCCCCCAGAGCGTGCATTTCGACACCGGCCTCACCCCGGAAGCGCTGGTGCCCCTGGCCGCGGTGGTCGATGCCGCGCGCAGCGCCCGGGAGCGGGGCGCCACCCGCTTCTGCATGGGCGCTGCCTACCGGAACCCGAAGCCGGGCCAGCTCAAAAAGATCACGGAGATGGTCCGCGCGGTGCGCGGCCTCGGCCTCGAGACCTGCGCGACACTCGGCATGCTGACGAAAGACCAGGCCGAGGCCCTGCGGGACGCGGGCCTCGATTACTACAACCACAACCTGGACACCTCCGAGGCCTTCTATCCCCAGGTCATCTCCACCCGGACCTACGCCGACCGGCTGGCCACGCTGAAGACGGTCCGGGATGCGGGCCTCAAGGTCTGCTGCGGCGGGATCATCGGCCTCGGCGAGGCGGACCAGGATCGGATCGAGCTGCTGCACACCCTGGCCACCCTGCCCGAGCACCCCGAAAGCGTGCCGGTGAACCAGTTGGTGCGGGTGACCGGCACACCGCTGGACAGCGAGACGGCAGTGGATCCGCTCACCTTCGTGCGGGTCATTGCCGTGGCCCGGATCCTGATGCCGAAATCCCGGGTCCGCCTGTCCGCCGGACGCACCGACATGAGTTCAGAGCTCCAGGCCCTGTGCTTCTTTGCCGGCGCCAACTCCATCTTCTACGGCGAGCAGCTGCTGACAACGCCAAATCCCGCGACGGACCGGGATCTGGAGCTGCTGGCCCGGCTGGGCCTCCGGCCGGCGGCGGCACCCTCCGCGGCGACATGAGCGACGGCATGAGCGGCGCCGGTTCCGGACGCGACGTTCCGCCGGTGGACCTGCGCCAGGTCCGCCGCTCGTTCGCCCGGGCCGCCGGGACCTACGACGAGGCGGCAATCCTGCAGGCGGAGGTCCGCGACCGGCTGCTGGACCGGCTGCAGTGGGTCAGCCTCCAGCCCCGGCGCATCCTCGACCTGGGAGCCGGCACGGGCCAGGCGCTGCCCGCCCTGGCGGCCCGCTATCCCGACGCGGAGCTGGTCGCGCTCGACCTCGCGCCCCGCATGCTGCAGGTCGCGGCCCGACGGGCCGGACACGGTGCCCTCTCCGTGTGCGCCGATGCGGCCCGGCTGCCCTTCCCGGACCAGTGTTTCGACCTGGTGTTTTCCAGCCTGGCCATCCACTGGAGCCCGGCGCTGGACGCGGTCCTCGGGGAAGTGCGGCGCGTGCTGCGCCACCCGGGCCTGTTCAGTTTTGCGACCCCGGGGCCCGCCTCCTACGCAGAGCTGCGCCGGGCCTGGCGGGCCGTGGACGAGGCCTCGCACGTGATGCCGTTCCCGGAAATGCGGGCTCTCGGTGACGGGCTCGTACGGGCCGGGCTCGCGGAACCCGTCATGGACAACGAAACGATCACCCTGCAGTACCGGGAATTCAGCCGCTTGATCGCCGACCTCCGGGCCACGGGCACCACGAACGCGGGCAGCGGGCGCCCGCGGGGCCTCACCGGCCGGCAGGCCTGGTCCCGGCTCACGGCGGCCTACGAGCAGGAACGGGACGCGGCCGGGCTGCTGCCGGCGACGGTCGAAATCGTGTTCGGGCAGGCGTGGTCCGCCGATCCTGCAACACGGCGGCGGCAGGGCAGCGATGAAATCGCCGTGGGACTCGGGCAGATTGGTCGCCGGTCCGGCTGAGGCGCGTCGCGGCCAACCGGGAATGATTCCCAGATGGGCCGGTAAACAGCTGTTTCCCCTCGCCTAAGGTCGTGCCGCGGCACACGCGGTCAAATTGCGCCGGCACCGGCTGTTCAAGTAAAATTTCCGCGCCCGCGAAGGGGTCCTCACGTGTATTCGTTCGAGCTTCGGCCGAATTCTTCCCTGACGCCCCGTGCTACTGCCTGGTTTTACGGATCGCTGGCGGCCATCCTGTCGTGCATCGCATTGGGATGCGCGGCGCTTGGCTTCTGGCCCGTACTGCCGTTCGCCGGACTGGAGCTGGCGGTGCTGTACGGGGCGGTCAACTGGGTGCAGCGCCGGTCCGAGACCCGGGAGTACATCCGGGTGGATGACGCCAGCGTGGTGATCGAGAAGCGCTGGAAGGTCTGGCGTGGCGGCACGGACCGGATTGCCTACTCCTTTCAGCGTCCCTGGACGCGGATCGAGCTGCGCTCCGGGAACCCGGCCCACTGGCCCAGCCGGCTGCTCTTCCGGTCGCGGGGCCAGAGCGTGGAGATCGGCGCGTTTCTGACGGACACAGAGCGCCGCGGACTGAAGAACCGGCTGGCCGAGTTGCTGGCCGACGACGGCCGGAGCCAGAACCGGAGCCAGAGCAGGCTTCCAGGATAACGAACGCTTCTCAAGACACCGACTCAAGACAACGATTCAGGGAAATAACTGACATGCGCCGAGTTGCCACTCTAGCCCGCCAGCTGCTCACCGGCCTCTTCGTGGCCGCCCTGGCCCTGCCCGCCCGGGCCGACTGGACACTGAACATGACGGAGGGCGTGACTTCCACGAGCCAGGAAGCCTACGACCTGCACATGCTGGTGCTCTGGATCTGCACGATCGTCGGCATCGGTGTCTTCGCGGTGATGATCTACGCGATCGTGACCTTCCGTAAGTCCAAGGGTGCCGTGCCGGCCACGTTCAGCCACAGCACCACGGCCGAGATCATCTGGACGGTCATCCCGACGCTCGTGCTGGTCTTCCTGGGCTACGAGACGGCGCCGGCGCTGGTCCGCATCGACGACACGCGCAATTCCGAGATGACCATCAAGATCACGGGCTACCAGTGGAAGTGGCAGTACGACTACGTGGGCCAGGACTACTCCTTCTTCAGCACGCTCGCCCCGACCAGCAATGCCACCCGCCAGCTCGGTTCCGGCCTGAACCCGAAGGACGTCGAGCACTACCTCCTCGAGGTGGACAACCCCCTCGTGGTCCCGGCGGGTGTCAAGATCCGCTACCTCCTTACCGCGAACGACGTGATCCACGCCTGGTGGGTGCCGGCCTTCTCCGTGAAGCGCGACGCCATCCCGGGCTACGTCAACGAGGGCTGGTTCAAGATCGACAAGCCCGGCATCTACCGCGGGCAATGCGCCGAGCTCTGCGGCAAGGACCACGGCTTCATGCCGATCGTGGTCGATGCCCGGCCCAAGGCAGAGTTCGAGGCCTGGCTGGCCGCCCAGAAGGCACCGGCAGCCCCGGCGGCCGTCGCCGCCAACTGATCCGCCACCCCGTTTGAATTCCGACTCCGGAGCACGAGCCATGAGCACCCAGACCCACGACCACGCCGGCCATGACCACGGGCATTCCCACGGTGGCAAGGCCCACGACGATCACGGCGAGCATCACGGTCCGGCCAAGGGCCTCACGCGCTGGCTCTTCACCACCAACCACAAGGACATCGGCACCCTCTACTTGCTGTTCGCGCTGGTGATGCTGTTCGTGGGCGGCGCGATGGCCATGATCATCCGCCTGGAACTGTTCCAGCCCGGCCTGCAGTTTGTGAATCCCGACTTCTTCAACCAGATGACCACCATGCACGCGCTGATCATGATCTTCGGCATGATCATGCCGGCGTTCGTCGGCTTCGCGAACTGGATGATCCCGCTGATGATCGGCGCGCCAGACATGGCGCTGCCCCGCCTCAACAACTGGTCGTTCTGGATCCTGCCCTTCGCCAGCGGCATCCTGCTGTCTACCTTGTTCATGGACGGCGGTGCCCCCGCCGGTGGCTGGACGCTCTACCCGCCGCTGGTCCTGCAGACGGGCAATGCCTTCCCGTTCGCGATCTTCGCCGTCCACCTGCTCGGCATGTCGTCGATCCTGGGCTCCATCAACATCATCGTCACGATCATGAACATGCGCGCCCCGGGCATGACACTGCTCAAGATGCCGCTGTTCGTCTGGACCTGGCTGATCACCGCCTACCTGCTGATCGCTGCCATGCCCGTGCTCGCTGGCGGCGTGACCATGCTGCTCACCGACCAGTTCTTCGGCACCAGCTTTTTCCAGGCAGCGGGCGGCGGCGATCCCGTGCTCTTCCAGCACATCTTCTGGTTCTTCGGCCACCCGGAGGTCTACATCATCATCCTGCCGGCCTTCGGCATCGTGTCGCAGATCATCCCGACCTTCTCGCGGAAGCCCCTGTTCGGCTACGCCGCGATGGTCTACGCCACGGCGAGCATCGGCTTCCTGTCCTTCATCGTCTGGGCCCACCACATGTTCACGGTGGGCATGCCGCTGGCGGGCGAGATGTTCTTCATGCTCTCCACGATGCTCATCGCGATCCCGACAGCAGTGAAGGTCTTCAACTGGACCGCCACCATGTGGCGCGGCTCGCTCTCTTTCGAGACGCCGATGCTGTTCGCGCTGGCCTTTCTGTTCCTGTTCACGATCGGCGGCTTCTCCGGCCTGATGCTCGCCATCGCCCCGGCGGACTTCCAGTACCACGACACCTACTTCGTGGTGGCGCACTTCCACTACGTGCTGGTACCGGGCGCCCTGTTCGGCGCAATCGCCGGCGCCTACTTCTGGCTGCCCAAGTGGACCGGCCACATGTACGACGAAACCCTCGGCAAGATCCATTTCTGGCTCTCGGCGATCTTCGTCAACATCACGTTCTTCCCGCAGCACTTCCTGGGTCTCGCCGGCATGCCCCGCCGCATCCCGGACTACGCCACCCAGTTCGCTGACTGGAACATGGTCTCCAGCATCGGGGCATTCGGCTTTGGACTGGCCCAGTTGCTGTTCGCCTACGTCGTGATCAAGACCATTCGTGGCGGCAAGCAGGCTCCCGCGCAGGTCTGGGACCAGGCGGAGGGTCTCGAGTGGACGGTGCCGTCACCCGCTCCGTACCACACCTTCGACGAGGCGCCGGTCGTCAAGTGACCGGTTCCGCGCCAACGAACCCGGCCGGCACCGACGCCGCGCTGCTCGCGGAACAGCGGCGGCGCGCGCGGCGCACGGCGCTGCTGCTCGGGTTCATCTCGCTGTGCATGTACCTGGGATTTATCCTGGCGACAGGATTGCGGAGCTGAGCGGTGGCGCATACGGGCAATAACCAGCTGATATTCCGCCTCGGTGTGCTCGCGGTGGCGATGTTCGCCTTCGGCTTCGTGCTGGTGCCGCTCTACGACATCATGTGCAAGATCACGGGCATCGGCGGCCGCACGAATACCGTGGCCGCCACCATCACCGACACCCGCGTGGACACCGAGCGCCTCGTGACGGTGGAGTTCGTGACGGCCCTGAACGAGCAGGCGCCCTGGGAGTTCCGGCCCGTGGTCAGCTCCATGCAGGTGCACCCCGGGCAGCTCTACAACACCGCCTTCTACGCCCGCAACCTGACGGACGGGGTGCTGGTGGGCTCGGCCGTGCCCAGCGTGGCCCCCGGACTGGCGGCCAAGCACTTCATCAAGACCCAGTGCTTCTGCTTCACCCAGCAGGACTTCACGGCCGGCGAGGGCCGGGACATGGGCGTCCAGTTCATGGTGGACACCAAGCTGCCCGAATTCATCGACCGCATTACCCTTTCCTACACCTTCTACGTCAATCGCCCGGCGACGGCCAAGCTGGTCGCCGAGCTGGCCGCTACTGCCCCCACCACTTGATCCGTTTAGACCCAGGAAGACACTGACATGGCGCATGCACAGGACAAGTACTACGTCCCCCACGGCACCCACTGGCCGATCATCGGCTCCGTCGGCCTTTTCACCCTGTTCGTCGGTGTCTCAATCCTGCTGAACGGCGGATCCACGGCCCCGGTGGCCCTGCTGGGCGCCGCGATCCTGATCCTGATGATGTTCCTCTGGTTCGGCGAGGTCATCGGCGAGAGCGAGGCCGGCACCTACAACGCCCAGGTGGACCAGTCGTTCCGCATGGGAATGATGTGGTTCATCCTGTCCGAGGTGATGTTCTTCGCCTGCTTCTTCGGCGCACTGTTCTATGCCCGCCAGCTGTCGTTGCCCTGGCTTGGCGGTGAAGGCTCCGAGATCGTGACCAACAAGTTCCTGTGGCCCGAATTCGAGAACACCTGGCCGTCCAGCGGCCCGGGCCGCATCGGCGGCGAGTACGAGACGATGGGGCCCTGGGGCATCCCGGCCCTCAACACGGCGATCCTGCTGACCAGCGGCGTGACCCTTACGATCGCCCATCACGCGCTGAAGGCGAACAAGCGCGGGATACTGAACCTCTTCCTGGGCCTCACCTTCGTCCTGGGCTTCATCTTCCTGGGCTTCCAGGCCTACGAGTACAACCACGCCTACACCGAGCTGAACCTCAAGCTGAGCACGGCCGGGATCTATGGCAGCACCTTCTTCATGCTGACCGGCTTCCACGGCCTGCACGTCACCATCGGGGCCATCATGCTGACGGTCATCTGGCTGCGCTGCCTCAAGGGCCACTTCACGCCGGATCGGCATTTCGCCTTCGAGGGCGTGGCCTGGTACTGGCACTTCGTCGACGTGGTGTGGCTCGGGCTGTTCATCTTCGTCTACTGGCTCTGACGCCAGCAGACGGGCCGGACGCGCGGGCGGACCCCTCACAGGGTCCGCCCGCTGCATTTCCAGGGGTGCGTACGGAGCCCGGCCGGGCTCAGCGATTCATGACATCGTGCGGCTGGATGGCGCCGGTCCACCAGCCAATCAGCAGCACGACGAAGAGCAGTACGGACAGCGAGATGCGAACGGTCAGGGCGCGCAGCGTCCGGCGCGAATCGCTCTTGTCCCGGTTGAGAAAAAACAGCCCCGAGAAGAGACTCACGAGGATGGCCGCCAGGAGCAGGATCACGAGGCCCTTGAACATGGAAGGCATCATAACTTGAGCTTGCCAGGCCGTCGGTCCCGGCACCACTGGTGGGGCACCTGGTGGGGACTGCTGCTGGCCGCCGGCGGCGTCCTGATCGGCACGTCGGCCGGCTTCTGGCAGCTTGGCCGCGCGGCAGAAAAGAGGGTCCTCGAGGCCAGCTTTGCGGCGGGCGCCACCGCGCCTGCCCTGCAGCAACTGGTGCCCGATGGGGAGGCAACTGCCCGCCGGTACGCGGTGCTGCGGCTCACTGGCCACTACGACCCGGACCACCAGGTTTTGCTCGACAACATGAGCTACGCGGGCCGGCCCGGGTACCAGGTGCTGACCCCCTTCGAAACGGCGTCGGGCACGGTCCTCGTCAACCGGGGCTGGGTGCCGGCGAACGGCGACCGCAGGCAGCTGCCGGATATCCGGGTTGATGGCGGCGACAGGCAACTGGTCGGCCGCATCGAACACCTGCCTCGTCCCGGCATCCTGCTGGCCACGGGGGCCATGCCGGCTGTCGAGCCCTGGCCCCGACGGCTGCTGTTCCCGACGAGCGCCGAGGTCAGCGCCCAGCTCGGGACGCCGTTGCGGGACTTCCAGTTGCTGCTGGATGCCCGGGACCCCGACGGCTTCGTCCGGGACTGGCACCCGGGTGGCATGGTGGCGGAACGGCACCTGGCCTACGCCGTACAATGGTTCGGCCTGGCGCTGACCGTGGTGGTGATCTACGTGGTGCTGGTGGTGAGAGCGAACAGAAGGCAGACGTCGTGACAAGCGCAATCCCGGAACCGGCCCGGAAGCCCGGTAACCGCCTCGTTCCCCTGCTGATGGCCCTGCTGTTTTTCGGCCCGCTGGCCGTGGCGATCATCCTGTATTACGTGGGCGGACCCCAGTGGCGGCCGTCCGGCACCGTCGCGCACGGGGTTCTCCTGACGCAGCCCCGCACGTTGCCCGTGGGCGGCATGCTGGTGGCCGATGGCGCCACCGCGGACTTTGCCGGCAAGTGGTCGCTGCTCTACGTGGGCCGCGGCGACTGCGACGACGCCTGCAAGGAAGCCCTCTACCGGACCCGGCAGGTGCGCCGGGCGCTGGGCAAGGAGATGTCCCGGGTCCAGCGCTTCTTCATCGCCACGAGCGGCGCGCCGAACCCCGGCTTCGTCGCCGCCGACCACCCGGGACTGCTGGTGATGACCGAGCGCCTTAGCGCCCGTAATGCGGTGCTCGCCGCCCTCGGCGAGTTCTCCGAAGGTGACGTGTTCGTCGCAGACCCCCGGGGAAACATCGTGCTGCGTTTCCCGGCCGGCACCGCGATGAAGGACATGCACTCCGACCTCCAGCTCCTGCTGAAGGCCTCGCAAATCGGATGAACGCGGCCGCCTGGTACCGTCGCTGCCTGTGGGTCGGCGCAGGACTCGCCCTCGTCGTCATCGTCCTCGGCGCCTACGTGCGCCTGTCGGATGCGGGTCTCGGGTGCCCGGACTGGCCCGGCTGCTACGGGCACCTGGTGCTGCCCGGCGACCTGGAGCAGCGCGCGGCTGCCCAGTCCGTGTTTCCCGACCGGGAACTGCAGGCCGGCAAGGCCTGGCGCGAGATGATTCATCGCTACGCGGCCAGCTCCCTGGGCTTCGTCATCACTCTCGCCGCCGTGTTTGCCTGGCGAAACCGGCGCTCGGCCCGGCAACCGGTGGCGCTGCCCCTCGCGCTGCTCGGGGTGGTGATTTTCCAGGGGCTCCTCGGCATGTGGACCGTCACCCTGCTGCTGAAGCCGCTCATCGTGATGGGCCATCTGCTGGGTGGCCTGACAACTCTCGGCCTGCTTGCCTGGCTGCTGCTGGAGGAGCGGCGCCGGAACGCCGACCGGCAGCGGCGCCGGCTGGCCCGGCCGGTGCTGGCCGGGTTGCTGGTCCTGATCGGGCAGATTGCCCTCGGGGGCTGGACCAGCTCGAACTACGCGGCCCTCGCCTGTCCCGACGTACCCACCTGCCAGGGCGAGTGGTGGCCGGCCGAAGCCAACTTCGCGGAGGCCTTCGTGCTCTGGCGTGGCCTCGGCATCAACTACGAGTTCGGCGTACTGGACGCACCGTCGCGCGTCGCCATTCATTTCACCCACCGGCTGGGGGCCCTGCTGACGCTCCTCGTGCTGGCCAGCGTGGCCCTGTGGGTCCGGCGGCGGGCGCCGGCCGCGCGCACGGCCGCGACTCTCGTGCTCACCGCTGTGGTCCTGCAGGTCTCGATCGGCGTCGCGATCGTCTGGTTCGGGCTACCACTACCACTCGCCACTGCGCACAACGGCTTCGCCGCGCTCCTGCTGCTGGCGACGATCAACCTGCTGCACGCCACCTCTTTCCCCGCGGTGTTCCGCCCCGCCACGGGGCGTTAGCCCGTGAACCGCGGCGCGCTGGCCGTGGCGGGCGTGCTGATCGCGCTCGGCGTCCTCGCCTGGCTGCTGACCCCGCACACTGACTCGCCCGCGATCCCGGACCGGGCGGCCGCCACCGAATCCTCCGCCCCTGTGGCAGGCGTTCCTCCGCTGCTCGAGCCCGAAGCGGCGCCCCCCGCCGCCGCTCCGGCCAAGCCGGCCGGCGCGATTCCGCGGGTCGGCACGCGGGATGAACTGCTGGCGGCCCTCAAGGCCCGGGGCCTCGATGGCGAGAAACTGCTGGCGGGCTACCGGGACTGGCGCTTCGCCCGTGGCTTTCTCGGCGCGGAGCCGCTGGCGGGCGTCCCCGCCGGGAACGCGCCCTCACAGGTCTACGCCACGATGGATCGCACCACGTTGAAGAATCTGGCGGATTCGGGCGACGTCGGTGCGCTGCAGGCCTACGCGGTGGGCAGCCTGCCGGATGATCCCTTCACCGCCATCGAGTACCTGGGCCGGGCCAGCGAGCGCGGCTCGGCAGCGGCGATGGTGGAGATTGCCGGCATCCTCGCGAAGCTCGGCGACCCGGAGCCCGGTGCGGCGCCCCGCGACGCGGCCTTCGAAAACCGCCTGCTTGCGCTCCGGGGTGGCGACCCCAACCGCGACCTGCGCGAGGACGCCGCGGCCTGGACACTCGCGGCGATCCGGCAGTACGGCCCGATCCTCGCGACGCCCGCGAGCCTCAGGCTGGTCGAGCAGCCGGGGGGCACCGGGGATCCGGCCCGGGCATTGGTCGTGTGCGGCCGGTCACTGGCCATCCTGGCGGACCTTAGTGCCGCGACGGCGGGGCAGGACAGCGGCTCCCTGCCGCCGGTCTTCGTCGCCGAGCGGGATCTGTACGGCCGGCTCCCCTGCCGCGACACGCCGGTCCCCGTGATGCCGCCACGCGTCCTTGCTGGCTGCACCTCGAGCCCGGCACTCGGCAGCGACAACCGGCCCGTGGAGTTGTGGATTTGCCCGGGAGGCTAAGCTGCTAGACTCCTCTGGCGCCATGGATGTCACGCCAATTCTCGACCCGCTGAACGATGCCCAGCGGGAGGCCGTGTCGGCGCCCCAGGAACCCATGCTCGTCGTGGCGGGCGCCGGCAGCGGCAAGACCCGGGTACTCGTGCACCGGATCGCCTGGCTCATCCAGGTCGAAAACGTCTCGCCGCTCGGCATCCTGGCCGTCACCTTCACCAACAAGGCTGCCGCCGAGATGCGCGGGCGCGTCCAGGAACTGCTGGACATGCCGGTGAATCACCTCTGGATCGGCACCTTCCACGGCCTCGCTCATCGCCTGCTGCGCCGGCACGCCCGGGACGCGGGGCTGCCGGAGGCCTTCCAGATCCTGGACGCGGAGGACCAGCAGCGGCTGATCCGCCGGCTGCTGAAGAACCTGGACCTGGACGAGACGACCTGGGTGCCCCGGGAGATCCAGTGGTTCATCAACCACCACAAGGACGAGGGCCAGCGTGCCGACCAGCTGAAGGACGACGGCGACCCGACGCGCCGCCAGCTGATCCACCTGTACCGCGTCTACCAGGAGACCTGCGACAGGGGCGGCCTCGTGGACTTCGCGGAGCTGCTGCTGCGGGCCTTCGAGCTGTGGAAGAACAACCCCGAGCTCCTCGCCCAGTACCGCCGCCGTTTCCACCACATCCTGGTGGACGAGTTCCAGGACACCAATGCCATCCAGTACGCCTGGCTGCGCCTGCTGGCCGGGGACACGGGCGTGCCCTTCGCGGTGGGTGACGACGACCAGTCGATCTACCGCTGGCGCGGCGCCCGGCAGGAGCACCTGCGGCGCTTCCTGCGGGATTTCCCCGGGTCACGCACGGTCAAGCTCGAGCAGAACTACCGCTCCACGAAGACAATCCTGAGCGCCGCCAACGCGATCATCGGCCACAACACGGGCCGGCTCGGCAAGGAGCTCTGGACTGCCGGGGGCGAGGGCGCGCCGATCCGGCTGTACCGGGCCTACAACGAGCGGGACGAGGCGGAGTTCGTCGTCGGCCGGATCCAGGACTGGGTGCGCCAGGGCAACTCGCGCAGCGAGGCGGCGGTGCTCTACCGTTCCAACGCCCAGTCCCGGGTGTTTGAAGAGGTGCTGCTGCGGGCCGGGCTCCCCTACCGCGTCTACGGCGGGCAGCGGTTCTTCGAGCGCGCGGAGATCAAGGACGCACTGGCCTACCTGCGGCTGCTGGCCAACCGGGATGACGACCCCGCGTTCGAGCGGGTGGTGAATGTCCCCACCCGGGGAATTGGCGCGCGCTCGGTCGATGCGATCCGCGAGTACGGCAAGGCCAACGCGCTGTCCCTGTGGCGGGCCGCGCAGGTTGTCGCGGCCGGCGACAGCGGCAGCCGGGGCGCGAAGGCAATCCAGGTCTTCCTGCACCTGATCGAGACACTGGCGCGGGACACCGCGGGCCTCGCCCTCCACGAGCAGGTGGACCACGTGATCCAGCGCAGCGGGCTCATCGAGCACTACCGGAAGGAACCCCGGGACCGGGCGGAGGCCCGGCTGGAGAACCTGGACGAGCTCGTCAGCGCCGCCCGCAGTTACGGCCCGGAGGACACCGGGGAATCGATGCCGCCGCTGGTCGCCTTCCTGTCCCACGCGGCCCTGGAGTCGGGCGACGCCCAGGGCGAGACCTGGGACGACTGCGTGCAACTGATGACCCTGCACTCCGCCAAGGGGCTGGAGTTCCCGGTAGTGTTCCTGACCGGGCTGGAGGACGGGCTGTTTCCCCATCGCCGGTCCCTGAACGATGCCGAGAGCCTCGAGGAGGAGCGCCGCCTCTGCTATGTGGGCGCCACCCGGGCCATGACCGAGCTGTACCTGACCCATGCCGAGCAGCGTCGGCTGCACGGCACGGACAGCTTCGGGCAGGCCTCCCGCTTCATCAGCGAGATCCCGGCAGAGCTCGTCGAGGAAGTGCGGCCCCGGGTCAATGTCTCCCAGCCCACGTTCCGGCGCGGCGGCTCCCTCGCTGAGGACTCCGGTTTCGGCCTCCGTCTCGGGCAGCGGGTGAAGCACGGCAAGTTCGGCGAAGGTATCGTGCTGAGCTACGAGGGGGCCGGCGTCCACGCCCGGGTGCAGGTCAACTTCGAAGGCGCCGGTGCGAAGTGGCTGGTGATGTCCTACGCGAACCTGGAAGTGATGTGAACCCATGAAGATCCTCATTCTGGGCGCGGGGCAGGTCGGCTCGACGGCCGCGTATCACCTGGCCCGGGAGGAATCCAACGAAGTCACGATCATCGACTCCAATCCCACCGTGCTCCGGGATCTCCAGGACCGCCTGGACGTGCGGACGGTGCTCGGCCACGCCGCGTCCCCGGGCGCTCTCGAGCGCGCTGGCGGCGCAGAGGCCGACATGATCATCGCGCTGACGAACAGCGATGAAGTAAACATGATCGCCTGCCAGGTGGCCTACACCCTGTTTGGCACACAGACGAAAGTCGCCCGGGTGCGCTCGGCGGAGTACATCAACACACCCGGCCTCTTCGGCTCGGATCGCGTGCCAGTGGATCTCTGCATCAGCCCGGAGCAGCTGGTCACGCGCTACATCGAGCAGCTGATCCACTACCCCAGCGCGTTCCAGGTGCTGGACTTTGCCGACGGCAAGGTGCGGCTGGTTGGTATCCGGGCCCATCGGGACGGTCCGCTGGTGGGCCAGGAGATCCGCACCCTGCGGGACCACATCCCCGAGATCGAGACCCGGATCGCCGCGATCTACCGCGACGGCCAGGAAATCCTGCCGGAGGGCACCACGCGCCTGCTGGAGAACGACGAGGTGTTCTTCATTGCCGCCCGCCAGGACATCCGGACCGTGATGCGCGAGATGCGCAAGCTGGAGGAGCCGGTGCGCCGGATCTTCATCGCGGGGGGCGGCAACATCGGCTTCCGGGTGGCCCAGGCCCTCGAGGGCTCCAACCAGGTCAAGCTGATCGAGCGCTCCCGGGAGCGTGCTCGCAAGATCTCGGACCAGCTGGCCAAGACCATCGTGCTGGCGGGCGATGCGGCGGACGAGGAGCTGCTCCTGGAGGAAAACATCGACAGCTCGGACGTCTTTGTGTCCCTGACCAACGCCGAGGAAGTGAATATCCTGTCAGCGATGCTTGCCAAGCGCCTCGGCTGCAAGAAGGTGATGGCGCTGATCAACCGGCCGGCCTATGCCGAACTGGTGGAGGGCCCGCGCATCGACGTGGGTATCTCGCCGCCCCAGATCACGATCGGCGCTCTGCTCGCCTACGTCCGGCAGTCCGGCATGGTGCGCATCCACACGCTGCGCCGGGGCCGTGCCGAGGCCATCGAGGCTATCGCCCGGGACGGAAGGCGCGACATGCGGGTGGTCGGCCGCAAGGTGGAAGACATCCAGCTGCCGAAGGGGGCGACCATCAATGTCATCGTGCGGGGCGACGAAGTGCTCCAGGCCCACCACGACACCGTCGTCCAGGCGGAGGACCACCTGATCCTGTTCGTGTCGGACCGGCGCCAGATCAAGCAGGTAGAGCGGCTTTTCCGGCCCTGACCAGCGGCTCCGCGAGCACACGCAGAACACCCCATGCACCTGAAAGTCGTCCAGCGCATCCTCGGCCTGCTGCTGATGCTGTACAGCGTGACGATGATGCCGCCTGTCGCCATCTCCGTTTACTTCGGCGACGGCCAGGCTTCGTCCTTCATCGAGGCCTTCGCCATCACCTTCGCCGCGGGCCTCATCGCCTGGTTGCCGGCGCGGAAGGACCGGCGGGAGCTGCGGCTCCGGGACGGGTTCCTCGTGGCCGCCGTGTTCTGGCTCGGCCTCGGCAGCTTCGGCGCCGTGCCGCTGCTGCTCGTGGACACGCCGCAAATGTCGGTCACCGATGCCTTTTTCGAGGCGGTATCGGGACTCACGACCACCGGCGCCACGGTCCTGACCGGGCTCGACAGCCTGCCGAAGTCCATCCTGTATTTCCGCGCCCAGCTGCACTGGCTGGGCGGTATGGGCATCATCGTGCTTGCAGTGGCTATCCTGCCGATGCTCGGCGTCGGCGGCATGCAGCTGTACCGGGCGGAGACGCCGGGTCCGATGAAGGACAGCAAGCTCACGCCCCGCATTACCGAGACGGCCAAGGCCCTGTGGCTGATCTACGTCGGCCTGACGGCGGCCTGCACGCTGGCCTACTGGTACGCGGGGATGGGCCTCTTCGACGCCGTGTGCCACGCCTTCGCCACGCTGGCTACCGGGGGCTTTTCCACCCATGACGACAGCATCGCCTGGTTCCACAGTCCGCTGATCGAGTCCATCGCCATCGTCTTCATGTTCCTGGCGGCCGCCAATTTTTCCCTGCACTTTGTTGCCTGGCGGACCCGTGGCCTCGGCAACTACCTGAAGGATCCCGAATTCCGCACCTACGGGCTGATACTGCTCAGCCTCTCGCTGGGTGCGACGGCCGTGCTGGCCCTCTCGGGGACCTACCCCGGCGTCGGGGCCTCGGCCCGGCAGGCCACATTTCATTTCGTGTCCTTCATGACCAGCACAGGCTTCGTGGCCGGCAGCTTCGAGACCTGGCCGGGCGCCCTGCCGCTCATGCTGATACTCGCCAGTTTCATTGGCGGCTGCGCCGGGTCCACGGGCGGCGGCATGAAGGTGGTCCGCTGGCTGCTGCTCTACAACCAGGGTGTCCGGGAAGTGAAACGCCTCGTGCATCCCGCCGCGGAGATTCCGGTGCGCCTCGGCAATGCCGTGGTGTCCCAGCGGGTCATCGAGTCGGTCTGGGGCTTCTGCGTGGTCTACATCATCCTGTTCGGGGTGATGCTGGTGATCCTGGTCGGCAGCGGCCTGGACCAGGTCACGGCCTTTTCGGCGCTGGCCGCGTCAATCAACAACATGGGACCCGGGCTCGGCAAGGTCGCGGCCAACTTCACCCAGGTGAACGACCTGGCGAAGTGGGTGTGCATCTTTGCGATGCTCTTCGGGCGCCTCGAAGTCTTCACCCTGCTCGTCCTGATCTCCCCCACCTTCTGGCGCTCCTGAAAAAAGGAGAAAAGGTACCGGACACCGAATTAGTTAGTTTCGTTAGTTGTTCGTCCGACAACTAACGAAACTAACTAATTCGGTGTCCGGTACCTTCGTAGAGGTGGCAGGCGACGGTGCGGGTGGCGTCGTCGGGTGCGGGACGCAGTGGGGGCACCGTCAAGCGGCAGACAGCCATCACCCGGGGGCAGCGGGTGTGGAACGGGCACCCCGCCGGCGGATTCCGCGGCGAGGGCACGTCGCCCGACAGGGCAAGGCGCTTCTGGCCGCGGTGATCCAGCTGCGGCACCGCAGCCAGCAACGCGACGGTATAGGGATGCAATGGCTCCCGGAACAGGGCCGCCGCCGGGGCCAGTTCAACAAGCTTCCCCAGGTACATCACCCCGATCCGGTCGCTGACGTGCTGGATGACCGCCAGGTCGTGGGAGATGAACAGGAAGGCAATGCCCCGCTCCCGCTGGAGCCGGGCGATGAGGTTCAGCACCTGGGACTGGACCGAGACGTCGAGCGCCGACACGGGCTCGTCCGCCACGATAAACCGCGGATTCAGCGCCAGGGCCCGCGCGATGCCCACACGCTGGCGCTGGCCGCCGGAAAACTCGTGGGGATAGCGGTTGGCGGAGCGGGCGCTCAGGCCCACCACGTCCAGCAGCTCGGCCACGCGGGCTGTCCGCTCGCGGGCTGTGCCGACGCGGTGCACGTCCAGCGGCTCCCGGATGGTCTGCGCCACCGTGCGCCGGGGACTCAAGGAACCGTAGGGGTCCTGGAAAACCGCCTGCATGCGCTGGCGCCAGGGAAGAAGCTGCTTTCGGGAAAGGTGCGTGATGTCCTCGCCGGCGAAGCGTATCGAACCCCCGGTAGGCCGCTGCAGCCGCAGGATCGTCCGGCCCAGCGTGGACTTGCCGCAGCCCGACTCGCCGACGAGGCCGAGGGTCTGCCCCACCGGCACCGCGAGGCTGACCCCGTCCACGGCCCTGATCTGCGCGACGACGCGGCGAAGCAGGCCGCCCCGCACAGGGAAGTACTTCCGGAGGTCGGTGACCTCCACCAGGGGCACGGCCGGCACATCGGGGTCGCCAGGAGTCATCCGGCAAGTATAGAGTGCGAGGCCCGATTTCCTTCACAGCCGCGAAGCACCTGGAGCACGCCATGCCTGCCAAGCAATATGACGCACCGCCCGCCATGCAGATCGCCACCGACCGGACCTACAAGGTCAGCATAGAGACCAACAAGGGAGCCCTCGAGCTGGAGCTCTACCCCGAACACGCGCCGAAGACGGTGAACAACTTCGTCTTCCTGTCCCAGGAGGGCTTTTACGACGGCGTAACCTTCCACCGGGTGATCAGCAATTTCATGGTCCAGGGCGGTGACCCCACGGGCTCCGGTCGCGGCGGCCCCGGCTACCGCTTCGAGGACGTGTTCAAGGGCAATCCGCTCCGGCACGAGCGCGGCGTGATTTCCATGGCGAACGCCGGCCCGGGCACGAACGGCAGCCAGTTCTTCATCACCCACGGGCCCCAGCCGCACCTGGACGGCAAGCACACCGTGTTCGGCAAGGTCACCAAGGGCCTGGACGTGCTTGACGCCATCGAGCAGGGCGACACCATGCAGAAGGTCACGGTGACCTGACGCCGGTTTGGAGCGGCCTAGAGCGGGTAGTGGCAAGCCGCCCCGTGGCCGGCGTCCGCGCCGGTCATCCGGGGCCGCTCCACCCGGCACCGCTCCTGCACCCGCGGGCAGCGGTCCGCGAAGCGGCAGCCGGCGGGCAGGTTTAACAGGTCGGGCACCCGGCCCGGGATGACGGGCAGTTCCGCCAGGCGCTCGCTCCGCAGCCGGGGAATCGAGGCCAGCAGCCCGGCGGTGTAGGGATGCCGCGGGTGGCTGAACAGCTCGGCCACCTCGCCTGCCTCGACGATACTCCCGCAGTACATCACGACCGCCCGCTGGCAGGTCTCGGCCACCACGCCGAGATCGTGGGTCACCAGGATCACGGCCATGCGGAACTCCGCCTGCAAATCGCTGATCTGCTGCAGCACCTGGGCCTGGGTGGTGACATCGAGCGCGGTCGTCGGCTCGTCGGCAATCAGCAGTTGCGGGTTGCAGGACAGCGCCATCGCGATCATCACCCGCTGGCGCATCCCGCCCGACAGCTGGTGGGGATAGTCGTCCAGCCGGGTCTCCGGTGCCGGGATGTTGACCCTGGCCAGCAGCTCCGCGGCGACGCCCCGCGCCTGGCGGCGGGTGAGCTGCCGGTGCCGGCGCAGGACGTCCGTCATCTGGCTGCCGATGGTGAACACGGGATTGAGCGCCGTCATGGGCTCCTGGAAGATCATCGAGACGTCGCGGCCGCGGATATCCTCGATGGCCCGGTTGTCGAGGGGCACCAGGTCCCGGCCGAGCAGCTCGATACGGCCGCCGGCGATCCGCCCGGGGGGCATCGGGATCAGGCGGAGTATCGACAGGCCGGTAACCGTCTTGCCGCAGCCGGACTCGCCGACGAGGCCCAGCGTCTCGTTCGGCTGCACGTCGAAGCTCACCTCGTCCACAGCCCGCACCACCCCCTCCTCGGTGGCGAACTCCACCGTCAGGTCACGGACGCTGAGTACGGGGCGCATGCTGTCAGCAGCAGCCATCAGCCGACCTTCCGCGGGTCAAGCGCGTCCTGCAGCGCGTCGGCCACCGCGTTGAAGGCCATGACGAGCCCGAACATCAGCAGCGAGGCCGCGAGAAAGTTGTTGTAGAAGCCCGCCAGGACCTCCTTGGTGCTCTCGTCGATCATCAGGCCCCAGCTCATGCCGTCCTTGATCCCCAGCCCGAGGAAACTCAGGATCACCTCGGCCTTGATCGCGCTCACGAAGGTCACCGAGGCCTGCACCAGCAGGATGTGCGCCGTGTTGGGCAGGATGTGCCGGAAGATGATCGTGATTTCCGGCAGGCCGATCGAGTGCGCCGCCTCGATGTACTCCATGCCCCGCAGCTTGATGACCTCGCCCCGGATCAGGCGCCCGGTGCCGATCCAGAACGTGGTGATCATCGCGACGTGCATGGCCCAGGGATTGTCCGCCAGGGCGTAGGCGACCGCTGCCACGAAGAGATAGAAAGGAATCGCGTCGAGCACGCTCATGAGCCAGCTCAAGACGGCATCGATCCAGCTACCGGCGAAGAAGCCGGCGAAGGCACCCAGGACGGCGCCGATGCCGGTGGCCACCAGTGCCACGATCAGTCCCACCTCGAAGGCCGTGGCGGTGCTGAAGATTGCCCGGTCAAAGATGTCCTGGCCGATGATGTTGGTGCCGAACCAGTGGGCACGGGACATCGGCTCCCACTTGTCGCCCGACAGATCGGGCCAGCCCATGGCCCACCAGCCCAGCCAGACCCCGAGCGCCGCCACGAAGTAGATCAGCACGACGGCCAGGGCGACCATGCCAAGCCGGTCGCGGCCGAACTTGCGGGCCGCTTTCCACCAGAGTGATTCGGACCGGCGCCGGGCCGGCGCTGCGATTGACGGGTTGGCCGCGCTCACTTGAGTGTCACCCGGGGATCCACGGCGCGGTAGAGGATGTCGGTCAGCACCACCACCATCACGAAGAGAATCGCGGTCAGGCTGACCACGGCCTTCAGCACCGGCTGGTCGCCGGTGACGATAGCCTCATAGGTCGCCTTGCCGATGCCGGGAATACCGAAGTAGCTCTCGATCAGCAGGGCGCCCCCGATCGCCACCTGGGGTATGGAAAACATGATCCGGGTGATGATGGGTATCAGGCAGTTTTTCAGGATGTTGCGGCAGAAGATCCGCGACTCGGGCAGGCCAAAGGCCCGGGCCGTGCGCACGTGATCCCGGGTCATCTCCTCCACGACGATCGACCGGTAGAAGCGCGTCTCGTAGCCGAGCGCCACGAACATGGTGGCGATGGTCGGCACAGTGACGTAACTGACGTAGTTGCCAAAGCTACTGGCGTTCCAGCCCCGGACCGGGAACAGGTCGAGGCCATCGGCGGAGCTGAGCAGGATCTGGCAGCCGATGATCACGATCAGGAAGCTCACGCTCATGCCGGTCACGGCCACCGCCATGATCAGCTTGTCGAGCCAGGTTCCGCGCCAGTAGGCAGCGGCCATTGCCAGTAGCAGCCCCACCACGTGCCCCAGGATGAAGCCCGGCAGGATCAGGATGAGCGACACCGGGATGGTCTTTGCCAGCAGGTCGGTCACCCGCTCTCCCGTGGAGGCGTTGCCGAAGTCGAGGGTGACGATCTGCCGGAGGAAGTCGAGGTAGCGTTGCAGGAAAGGCTGGTCGTAGCCGAGCTGGTGCCGGACCTCGAGGATCTGGTCGGGCGTGGGGTTCTTGCCCAGCAGCAGGTAGGTCATGTCCGGCCCGAAGTAGACCATCAGGGCGAAGCTCACCAGGGTGACGCCGAGAATCAGCGGCAGTCCGCCGAGCAGCTTGCGCAGGGAGTACTGGAGAATTTCCACCGGTCAGTTGCCCCGGGCGCCCGCTGGCGCGGGCGCCACGTCGACGTATTTCAGCCAGAATCCGCCCAGTATTTCCCGGTCCGGCAGGCCGATCACGTCCTTGTCCCAGAGGAAGATCCGGGTCCTGGAAATCCCGGTGATAGCGACGCAGTCGTCGATCACCAGCTGGTTCATCCGCCGGTAGAGGGCCGTCCGCTCGTCCGAGGGTTGCATCACCGAGGTCTGCTCGTAGAGACGGTCGAACTCGGCGTTCTTCCAGTTGGCGTCGTTGGAACCGGGCGAGCCATTCGGCCCGTAGAACAGCTGCAGCGTGTTCTCCGCGTCCGGGTAATCGAGGCCCCAGCCCTTGGCCACGAGAGGCAGCTGGTTGCGCTTCCAGGCCCGTGAAATGTCCCCGAAGTTGGCGTAGGTCTTCTGCACCACCTTCTCACGTGGAAAGCCGATGTCGCGCATCCAGGCCCGAAACTGCTCGAAGATCAGGCGCTCTGTCGTACCGGCAGTAGTGCCATAGACGAGCTCTGGCAGATTGTCGGGAGTCCAGCCGTTGTCCTTCAGGAGACGCCGGGCACCAGCCACGTCGCGGGTGACGCTTTCCCGGGAGAGGTCCGGATCGAACTCGGGACTGGCAGGCACGATGATGCCCGGAAAGTACTCGGCGAGCCCAAAGTACCAGCTCTTGTTGCGGGCCTCCCAGTCGTAGCCCTTGATGATCGCGCAGCGCAGGGCCTTGTTCCGGCGCGCCCGCTCCGGGTCATCGTTGTAACCGAACTCTGGAAAATCCATGTTGAAGGCCGTGAAGACAAAGCCGGCCTCGAGGCCCGCGTAGACGTGGTACTTGCCCGCGTACTCCGGGCGGAGAGTGACCGGGTGTTTGCTGGCGAGCACCCGGTCGACCTGCTCGATGGGCAGCACGGTCAGCTGGATTTCGTCGCCTTTGGTGAAGGACGTCCAGGAGGCGCTGGGCTCGTTGATGAAATTGAATTCCAGCCGGTCCACGAACGGGGGCGACCGGCCCTGGATGGCCTCCACACCGCTGAAAGCCTGGGTCGCGGGGTCGTAGCCCTCGGCGGCGAGGTCCACCGGTTCCTGCCGGAAGTGCGGATTGCGCTCCATGACGACCCGGGCCGTGTCGTAGGACACGAGCCTGAAGGGCCCCGAACCGACGGGCCGAACGCCGAGACCCTTGCCGTACTTTTCGACGGCCTCGCGAGCGACCAGGGCGGAATAGCCCTGGGCGAGGGTGGACACCAGTTGCGGGTAGGGGCGGACCAGGCGGATCTCGAGCGTGTGGGCATCGATTGCCCGGAGGCCGGCGACCGGCCGGTCGTAGTGCGAGCCCGCCGCCTTCCATTCCTCGAGTCCCGCTATCCGGTCCTGCCAGAGCCAGGCGCCCTGGGGCTGGTTCGCCGGATCGAACTGGCGCTTGATGGAGTAGATGAAGTCCTCGGCGACCACTTCCCGCCCCCGCCCGCCGGGAAAGCAGGGGTCATCGACGAAGTGCACGCCCGGTTTCAGGCGGAAGGTGTAGACCAGCCCGTCCGCGGATATGGCCGGAAAGTCGACCGCCAGGTTGGGCTTCAGCTCGTAGGGACGGGCCAGGTACTTGTAGGAATAGAGCGTGTCGTAGGCGTTGACGATGACGAAGTTCGCGTAGATGTTGGATCCCTGGACCGGGTCCAGGGTGGTCGGCGCCTGGTCCATCGAGTAGCGGAAGGTCTTGACGGCAGGCCGGGGGTCGCCGGGGGACTCGGCCGGACCACAGCTGGCCAGGCCAAGTAAAAATGCCACCAGGGTGACGATTCGCGCCACCAGAGACACCGGGTTTCCCACAAATGTTAGCCTACCCGGCATGCTGATGCCCTGATGGCAAAAATGGACGATAGATTCGGTTTGTGGGGATAGCTAGCAATTTAAACGGCTTTTTATTGGTATTAGTGGGGGAAAAATGTCTTGATTGGCCTTCTACAGAGAGTTCGGTGGGCACGAGTGCTGGTGGCGGGAGAGCTTGTGGCGGCCATCGGGCCCGGGCTGCTCGTGCTGGCCGGGATCGAGCGGGGCGATGCCCCGGCGGGCGCCGAGCGCCTGGCGGAACGGCTCCTGGCGTACCGGGTGTTCGCGGACGAGGCCGGGCGCATGAACCGGAGCCTGGTCGACACCGGCGGGGAGCTGCTGCTGGTGCCGCAGTTCACCCTGGTCGCGGACACGGGCCACGGTAATCGGCCCGGGTTCGAGCCGGCGGCACCGCCGGCGGACGGCGAGCGGCTGTTCGCGCACCTGGTGGCCGCGGCGAAAGGGCGTTGGACCCGGGTGCAGGCAGGGCGGTTTGGCGCCGACATGGATGTGGAGCTCGTCAATAGCGGTCCCGTCACGTTTTCCCTGCGCGTCGCGCCCCCGGCCTGATCCGCTGACCGTGATCTTTGTCACGTAGCGGCACCGTGATCAGGCTATCCTAAACGCTTACGCGGGCATTTCCGTCCCGCTGCATTCGCGGTGGCAACGCATCCTCCGGAGTAACCATCATGGGACTTAGCGGCATCAGCATCTGGCAGCTTCTCATCGTTCTCCTGATCGTGGTGATGATCTTTGGCACCAAGCGCCTCAAGGACATCGGCCAGGACCTGGGCGGCGCCGTGAAGGGCTTCAAGAAAGCCATGGGCGACGCGGACAAAGGCGAGGAAGAACCCCGGCAGCTTGGCAAGCCCGACGCAGAGTTTCCCGAAGCGGGTAGTGCCAAGCAGAAATCGGAGCGCGGCGGCAAGGCCTGACGCCCGGGCGCTGGTCATCACCCGCCGGGCTGGCGGTGCTCACCGGGTACGGGGCAAAAACAAGCGATGTTCGAAGTCGGATTCTGGGAACTCGCCCTTATCTTCGCGCTCGGCCTCGTGGTGCTGGGGCCGGAGAAGCTGCCCAAGGTGGCAGCCCAGCTCGGCCGCTATGTCGGCAATGCCCGCCGCATGGCACGAACCCTCACCACGCAGATACGGGACGAGATCGAGGCCGAGGAGCGGCGGATCATGGCGAGTGAAAACCGCCCGCACTCCACGCCGCCGGTTACGCCGGAGGCCGCTTACAGCCGGCCTGGCGCCGAGGACCTGATTCCCAAGGATCCTGAGCCGGATGCCCGGGCAGCAGCCGCCGATCCCGCCGACGGCACCCCACCCGGACCCGGGTCGTCCTGACGACGGCTAGATGGCGGACTCGATGGCGGATAACGATCACCAGCACAACGACCCCCCGGAGGAGCTCCCCGAGGCCAGCCTGATGTCACACCTGCTGGAGCTGCGCACCCGCCTGCTGAAGGCCATGGGCGCAATCCTGGCGGTGTTCGTCTGCCTGCTGCCCTTCGTTCGGCAAGTGTTCCAGGCGGTCGCCCAGCCGCTGATGTCACAGCTACCAGAGGGTGCGACGATGATCGCAACCGAAGTGGCTTCGCCCTTTCTCACGCCCTTCAAGGCCACTTTCTACGTGGCCATCATGCTCGCCATACCCATCGTCCTCTACCAGATCTGGGCGTTCGTGGCCCCGGGCCTCTACAGGCGGGAAAAGCGGCTGGCGGTCCCGCTGCTGGTTTCCAGCGTGTTGCTCTTCTACCTCGGGGTTGCCTTCGCCTACTTCGTGATCTTCCCCGTGATGTTCGGCTTCTTCACCACCGCCGCGCCGGCCGGCGTCCAGATCATGACCGACATCAACCACTACCTGGATTTCGTGCTCGTGCTGTTCATCGCCTTCGGCGTGGCTTTCGAGGTCCCCGTGGCAACGGTGCTGCTGGTCTTGAGCGGCATCGTGGAAATCAGCCTGCTAACCAGCAACCGCCAATACGTGTTCCTCGGCTGCTTCGTCGTCGGCATGGTGCTGACACCGCCCGACGTATTGTCCCAGACGCTTCTTGCGGTACCGATGTACCTGCTCTACGAGGCCGGCATCCTGATGGCGCGCCTGCTGTCCCGGCCCGCGCCGGCCGACGAGTCCGTGCGCGACAAGCCCGCCTGAATGCAGCCGGGCGCTCCGCAAGCGACCTTCTTCGGTCACCCGCGAGGGCTCTACGTTCTCTTTTTCACCGAGATGTGGGAGCGTTTCTCCTACTACGGCATGCGTGCCCTCCTGATTTTCTACCTCACCAAGCACTGGCTCTTTTCCAATGAGCGGGCCAGCATCATCTACGGGGCCTACACCGCCCTCGTCTACATCACCCCGGTAATCGGCGGCTATCTGGCCGATCGCTACCTGGGGCAGCGCAAGGCGGTGCTGTTTGGCGCCGTCCTGCTTGCGTCGGGCCACTTCCTGATGGGGGTCGAAGGCCAGGGCGGCCAGGGCAGCCCGACACTCGACGTTTTCTGGCTCGCCCTGTCCTTCATCATCGTCGGGTCCGGGTTCCTCAAGGCCAACGTCTCGGTCATCGTGGGCCAGCTCTACCCCCGGACCGACACGCGACGCGACCAGGCCTACACGATCTTCTACATGGGCATCAACCTGGGCGCGGCCCTGGGTGCCGTGCTTTGCGGCTATCTCGGCGAAACCTTCGGCTGGTCCTATGGCTTCGGCGCCGCGGGCGTCGGCATGCTGTTCGGCCTGGCGGTCTTCATGTGGGGCAAACCCCTGCTGATGGGCAAGGGCGAGGCGCCCGACGCAGCCCGCCTCCGCGAGCGCGTCTGGGGCGTGCGCCGTGAATGGTTGATCTACCTCGGCGGCGTCGGTGGCGTCGGCCTGGTGTGGTGGCTTGTCCAGTACCAGGAACTGGTGGGCAAGCTGCTCGGCGTGTCGGGCTTCGCGCTGGTGGCCTACGTGCTGTACACGGCCGTCTTCCGCCTGCCACCTGCCGATCGGGATCGTATCTTTGCAGCCATGTTCCTGATCATCGGCTCGATTCTCTTCTGGGCCCTGTTCGAACAGGCCGGGTCGTCCCTGAACCTCTACACGGACCGGTTCGTCGAGCGGGCCGGCGTACCGGCATCGGTCTTCCAGTCCATCAATGCCGTCTACATCGTGTTGCTGGGTCCCGTGTTTGCCGGCCTCTGGCACTGGCTCGCCAGCCGGGGGCTTGAGCCCTCCGCACCGGCAAAGTTCGGCCTGGGAATGATCCAGCTTGGTGCCGGGTTTCTCGTGCTCGTGGCCGGTGCCGCCGCCGGCGTTGCCACGCCGGTGGTCTACATCTTTCTCATCTACCTCCTGCACACGACCGGCGAGCTGTGTCTATCTCCCGTCGGACTGTCGGCCATGAACCGTCTCGCGCCGGCGCACATGGCAAGCCTCATCATGGGCACATGGTTCTTTGCCTCGGCCACCGGCGATTTCGCCGCTGGTCTCATCGCGGCAGTGGCGGGCGCCGAGGCCGAGTCGGGCACGGGGATGGAGCAGCAGACCGTGCTGCACGTCTACTCGACAGTTGGCTGGGTCGCCGTCGGCGCGGGCCTTGCCCTCCTGGCGTTGTCGCCCGTTGTCCGGAAGCTGATGCACCTGGATACCCTGGTCGATGCCGAAGATGTGCCGGGATCGCCGCATTGATGCGCGGACCGTCTTCCCCGGATAATGCGCCCCCACGATTCCGTTTCCTGGAGCCAAGCACATGCCCGCGTACATCCTCTCGGTCGTCGAAGTCACCAACCCCGGCCCCAGTCTCAAGAAGTACTCCGAGGAGTCGGCACGCCTTGCCCGCTCCCACGGCGGCAAGTACATCGTCCGGGGCAAGTCGTCCAACGTCGTGTCGGGCACCCTGCTGAACAGCAAGGTCTTGGTCATGCTGGAGTTCCCGAGCATGGACAACCTGCTGGCCTTCTATAACAGCGACGACTACCAGAAGGGCTGCAAGCCGCTCCGCGAAGGCACGGGGATCTACGACATCGGCTTCTTCGAGGCGCCCCCGCCCGCCATGGCGTGACCGCGACCAGGGGACCCATTGGCGTTTTCGACTCCGGTGTCGGCGGCCTGTCCGTCTGGCGCGAGATCGTGCGCGCCCTCCCGCAGGAGGACACGATCTACTTCGCCGATCAGGCCCACGTTCCCTACGGTCCGCGGGGCGAGACCGAGATCCGCGCTTACTGTGACGGTATCGCCCGTTTCCTGCTCGATCGCGGTTGCAAGGCGCTGGTGGTCGCCTGCAACACCGCTTCGGCGGCGGCGCTGAAACACCTGCGCGAGAGTTTCCCGCAGGTGCCGGTGATCGGCATGGAGCCGGCCGTGAAACCGGCGGCGGCGCTGACGAAAAGCGGCGTCGTGGGGATCATGGCGACGCCGGCCACATTCCAGGGCCGCCTGTTCCAGGCCACTGCCGGCCGGCACGCGGCCGGGATCAGCCTGGTGAACCAGGTGTGCGTCGGCCTTGCCGAGCAGATCGAGGCCGGGGAGCTCGATGGCCCGGTCACTGAGGCGATGCTGCGCGGCTACCTGGCTCCGATCCTGGCGGCCGGGGCGGATACCATCGTGCTGGCCTGCACGCACTATTCCTTCGTGATCGACGTAATTCGCCGTCTCGTCGGCCCGGACGTGGCGGTCATCGAGCCGGCGGCTGCCATCGCCCGCCATCTCGGCACGGTGCTGCAGCAGCACGGCCTGGCGGAGCAGGGGCCGCGGCAAGGCGAGCATCGGTTCGTGACGAGCGGCGATGCCGTCCGCTTCGCCGAGGCGCTCGAGCGGCTGACCGGGGCGCGGGGCCAGGTGGATGCCGTCCGCTGGACATCGGGGGTTCCCGTCCCAGCTGCCAGCGCCGGCTGAACGGCGCGGCTAGCCGGCCACGATCATGAAGCTCGCCTCGGCTTCCGCCACCAGCGAACCGTCGTCGGCTTTCAGCATCCGACCTTCGAGAAACGCCACCTTGCCCTTCTGGCGGACGAGACGGCCCTCCAGCAGCACACGGGTACCGATGGCGAGCGGCTGCCGGTAGCGGATCTCGCAGCGGGCCGTGTGGGCCCGGATGCCCTTGAGGAACAGCCAGTTGGCCATCACGTCGTCGAGCGCACTGTAGACGATGCCGCCGTGGGTCAGCTGGTCGTAGCCCCCGTGGTCGGGGCCCGGGGTGAACTCCGCCCGGCAGACATCCTCCGGGTCGATGTGGAAATGGAGGCGCAGGCCGATCGGGTTACCGGGGCCGCAGACAAAACAGCGATTGGCATCGGGGCGCACGGCTCCTATGCTAGACGCGGAGGTGGCCCTTGGCCTACGACCCGGCAAATATTTTCGCGCGCATCCTCCGGGGCGAGATCCCGGCGCACCGCATCTTCGAGGACGATGCGGTTGTCGTCATAATGGATGCCATGCCCCAGTCCGAAGGCCATGCGCTGGTGATCCCAAAAGCGGCGGCAGAGGACCTCTTCGATCTCCCGCCAGACATGGCGGCGGAAGTGATGCGGACGGGGCAACGCGTGGCCCTGGCTGTCCGCCAGGCCTTCCGCCCCGCGGGCATCACCCTGATGCAGTTCAACGGCGCGGAAGCCGGGCAGACGGTCTTTCACTTCCACCTGCACATCGTGCCGCGCTACGCGGGGCAGCCCCTGCGCACCCACGGCCGCAGCCTGGCTGATCCCGCCGTACTGGCGGAGCACGCGCAGCGTGTACGGGCCGCCCTCAAGGGCGCGCCGGACGCCTAGGCGCTCACGAGGCGCCCACCAGGCCTCAGGGAGACAGTTCGCCGGCGGCCGTCCGCACGCCGGAGCCACGAGACTGCCGGGCCAGCTTCTCCTTGCGCAGGTTGCGAACCGCCTTGCGGAACAGGATGCGAAGGTCCTGCCCGTCGGCGGGGCTGGCGGCGACCCCGATGGCTACGGCGAGGCGGCGCATCGCGTAGTTGAAGTCCTGCGTACCGGAAAACACATCGTGGCGAATCCGGTTTGCCACCACCTCCGCAGCTTCCCGGCCACAGCGTGGCAGCAGGATCACGAATTCGTCGCCGCCATAGCGGGCACAGAGATCGCCGGTGCGGGTGGCGCGCAAGATGCCGGCCGCGACGGCCCGCAGCGCCCGGTCGCCGGCCTCGTGCCCGAAGCGGTCGTTGATCTGGCCCAACTGCTCCACGTCGACCATGAGGAGCGCGTTCGGGGCGCTGATGCCTGCCGCCTGGCTGTATTCAGCTTCCGCCAGCTTGCTGAAGCCGCGGAGGTTGTACAGGCCCGTGAGCTCGTCGCGTTCCGCGAGGAACCGAATCGTGCGCGTGGCCCTGTCCAGGTCGCTGGAGAGGGTGCAGGTCAGGAATGCCACCAGCAGGGTCGGCGCGAGCTCGGCAAACAGTCCGATCAGCGTCGGCAGGGCCAGCCACTCCGGGCCGTCCAGCAACACCCCGACCAGCAGCCGGCCCGCGAGGATCAGCAGCAGGAGCAGCCCGGTTGCTGTCCGTCCGAGCAGCAGGGCCGCAGTGACTACGGGCAGCAGATAGAGATGGCTAAGGGGCCCGGCACTGGCACCCGCCTGGGCAATCAGCGCGGTGATCAGCAGCGCCATGGCCGCGGTGTCGACGACGAGCCGCAGCCGGGGTTCGCGTCGCAGGCGAGACAGGTATGGACTCGCCAGCGCGACAATACCGTAGCCCAGCAGGGTCAGGAACCAGGTGATGGAGCTGTCAATCGCATCCCTGGCTACAAAATAGAACAGCGTGGTGACGAGCAGCAGCAGAAGCTGCACCTCCCGGAGGCTGCGCGCGATGCCCTGCAAGGCTTCCATAGGAGAGGCTAGTCCGCGCGCGCCTGGACCACGGTGCCGGCCCGCAGGAGCTGCAGCGCCCGCTGCAGGTACGCGTCCGTGGTGGCCGCGTCGAGCTCGACGTCGGGCGTGATGCCGCGGCCCTGGATGGAGGCGCCCGACGGCGTGAAGTAACGGGAGGTGGTCAGCTTGATGGCACGACCGTCCGACAGGGGCATCACCGTCTGCACGGAGCCCTTGCCGAAGGTCCTGGTGCCCAGCAGCAGCGCCCGGTGATGGTCCTGCAGGGCACCAGCCACGATTTCTGACGCAGAGGCGGAGGCCCCGTTGACCAGGACCACGAGCGGCGCGCCCTCCAGAAGGTCGCCAGGAACGGCCTCGTGGCTGAAGGTCGCGTCGCGGGTGCGCCCGCTGGCCGTGACGATCACGCCGCGCTCGAGAAAGCTGTCGGCCACGTCCACAGCGGCGTCAAGGACACCACCGGGATTGTCGCGCAGGTCCAGGACGAGTCCGCGGAGCCCGCCCGCCGTGTCACGGTTCACCCGGGCGATGGCCCGGCGCAGGTCCTTGGCGGTGGTGTCGCTGAACTGCGCGATGCGCACGTAGGCGAAGCCGGGAGCAAGCGCGCGGGAGCGGACGCTGTGCAGGTCGACCGCGCCACGTTCCAGGTTGAAAGCAATGGGCTCGGGCCGGCCGTCCCGGGCGACGGTGAGCAGCACGTGGCTGCCCGCGGGGCCGCGCATGCGCCGGATCGTCTCGCTGACATTGTGCCGGTCGATGGGCTCGCCGTTGATCGTCAGCAGCGCGTCGCCGGCCTGGATGCCGGCGCGGGCTGCCGGTGTGCCCTCGATCGGCTCCACGACGCCCACGCGCCCGTCAGCCGTGTGCAGTTCGAGACCAACGCCGGTGTAGCTGCCGCTACTGTTGATCCGGATCTCCTCGTACTCCCGGGCGTCCAGGTACTGGGAGTGGGGATCGAGTTCCGCGAGCATGCCCCGGACCGCGTTCTCCATCAGCTGGTGGTCCGACACGGATTCGACGTACTCGCGCTTCACGCGATCGGCGATCTCGGTGAGGATCCGCAGGTCTTCCAGCGGGAGGGCCGGCGGCTCCCGGTGCAATGCCGTGCTGCCCAGTCCGGGCGGCGTGAAGCCGGCCAGCACGGCGCCACCGAGCGCCAGGGAGACCCCCAGGAGCACGCCGGTGACGAGCGGCACCAAGCCTCTGACGCGCATGTACTTCACGGTATTCCGCAAACCGGCGACGGGAATGACGGTAGCACAGGGCCTTCCGGCCCGGGATGGACTGGGCCACAGTCCCTGGAGCGCGCCTTCAGTTACCCCAACCGCGGGGATTCACCGGCTGTCCGTTGCGGCGCACCTCGTAATAGAGAGCCGGCCGCGGCTGGCCGCCGGTATCCCCCACATGGGCAAGGACGTCGCCTCCCGCCAGACGGTCCCCGACGGCCCGGGTCAGGTCCTGGTTGTGCCCGTACAGGCTGAGATAGCCGCCGCCGTGGTCGAGCACCAGCAGCAGGCCGAGGCCCGGCAGCCAGTCCGCGTACACGACTCGCCCCGGCTGGACCGCCCGGACCTCGCTGCCGGCGGGCGCCGAGATCAACACGCCGTCCCAGCGCAGCTGGCCGCCCGCCCGGGGCTGGCCGAAGTCCGCCAGCATCTCCCCCGCCACCGGCCAGCGGCCCTTACCGAGGGGTTTCCCTGTCGCGAGGGGGGCGGACGAGCCTCCCGCCGGGGGTGCGTTCCGGCGTGCCTGGGCCGCCGCCCTCTTGAGGTCGCGCAACACGCGCTCCAGCTCGGCGGCCTGGCTCCTCGCCCGGGCGAGCTGCTGCTTCTGGCCCCGGACCTGCGCGTCGAGGCTGGCGACGACGCCGGCCCGCTGCTGGCGGGCGCCATCGAGTTCGGCCAGCTGGCTCCGACGCCGCAACTCTATTTCCGCCAGTGACGCCTCCTGCTCCGCGACCGCCTGCTGATCCCGCTCGAGCGCCTCGAGGCTTGCCTGGATCGAGCCCAGGAGTTCGCTGCGGGTGCGTGCCAGGTAGGCGAGCCAGGTAAGCCGGCGCCCCACCTCCGCCGGATCCTGCTGGCTGAACACCGCCCGCACGCGCTCGCTGCCGCCAGTAATGTGCGCAAGCCGCAACTGCCCGGCCAGCGCGGTGCGCTGCTTCTGGAGATCCGCGCGCGTGGCGTCAAGCTGCCGGGTGAGCTCCGCAAGGCGGCGCTGGGCCTCGACAAGCTGGGCCCTGATGCCGGCCAGCTCCTGGCGCGAGCGCGCCGCCGCGGTCTCGGCAGAGCGCAACTGGCGATCCAGATCGCCGCGCTTCGCCAGGTCATCCCGGTTCTGCTTTTCGAGATCCCGGATGCGGTCGCGCACCCGGGCAAGCTCCTCTGCGGTCTTCGGCGCTGTCTTCCGGGCGGTTGGCGGCGCCTTGGCCCGACCGGGCTCCCGCGCCGCCAGCGTCGTGGCCGGTGAACTCAGGAACAGCGCGAGGGCCAGGCAGAACAGACAGCGGATCATCGTCGCCGCAGTTTAGGCCATGGGTATAATGCGCCGCCAGCCAGATCGGATTCCATGGACAAACTGCTCGCCTTCGCCGCCGCGAATCCCTACCTCGTGACCGCCACGGTGCTCATGTTGATCGCCGTCGTGGCCTTCGAGTTGCGGCTGCGGGCCCGCGCCGCCTTCGAGGTCTCGGCGCCCGAGGCCGTCCGGATGATCAACAACGGGGCCGTCGTCGTCGATGTGCGCGCCGCCGACCGGTTCGCGACCGGGCACATCGTGAACGCCGTGAACATGTCGCCGGCGGAGCTGGCGAAGGGCGAAGAAGGCAAGATCAAGAAGAAGCGCGGCGTGGTGGTGGTCTGCGAGGCTGGCAACGAGAGCCTGCACTGCGCGCGCACCCTGCGGGCCGCCGGCTTCGACGGCGCGTTCAGCCTCGGTGGCGGCCTGGAGCGCTGGCAGCGCGACAACCAGCCGCTCGTCAGCGGGAAGCGCTGAGCGCCGGAAGATGCCGATGGCTGCCGGGTCGATCGTGCAGATGTACAGCAACAGCTGGTGCCCCTACTGCGCGGCCGCCCGCGAGCTGCTGCGCACCAAGCAGGTGAGCGTCACCGAGATCGATATCGAGCAGCAGCCCGGGCGGCGCGCCGAGATGATCGCGCGCTCGGGGCGCACCACGGTTCCGCAGATCTTCGTTGGTACCACCCACGTTGGCGGTTACGATGACCTGGCAAGCCTTGAGCGGTCGGGCGATCTGGACCCGCTATTGAAGTCCATCAGTGAAGGACGGAGCGTGCATGACTGACTCAGCCAGTGGTGGCGCCCCAGCGGGCAACGGCGCTAGCGCGGGCGATCCCCGCCAGTTCGGCCTGCGCCAGCTCTACGTCAAGGACCTCTCCTTCGAATCGCCGAATGCCCCCGAGATCCTGACCGAGCGGGGGCTGGATCCGGAGATAAAGCTGAATCTGCGCACCTCCCACCGGGACCTGGGCAACGGCGTGATGGAGGTCGTCCTGCATGTCAGCGTGCACGCGCTGGCCGGGCAACGCACCTTGTTCCTGATCGAGCTGCAGCAGGCGGGTGCCTTCCAGATCAGCGGCTTTCCGGCGGAGGAAACCCGCGCCATCGTTGGCGTGGCCTGCCCCAACGCACTGTTCCCCTACGCCCGTGAAGCGGTGTCATCGGCGGTACAGCGGGGTGGCTTCGCGCAGCTGCTGTTGCAACCCATCGATTTCACCGCGGTCTTCGCGGAGGCCGTGGCGAGGAGCACCGCCGAAGGCCTGCCGGCGGGCCAGGCCTGAGCAACACCGGGTGTTGACGACGTGACACCCGGCGACAACTCCCAGGCCATCGCCGTCCTCGGTGCCGGTTCCTGGGGCACGGCGCTGGCTGTGCAGCTCGGCCGCGGCGGCCAACCGGTGACCCTCTGGGGCCGCGATGCCGGCGCCATGCAGGAAGTGGCCGCCAGCCGCATCAACCAGCGCTATCTGCCCGGTGTCACGCTCCCGGCCAGCGTGCGTCCCGACCCTGAGCTGGGGCGCGTCGTGGGCGGCCACCGGCAGCTACTGCTCTGCGTCCCGAGCCACGCCTTCCGGGCCACGCTCGCGGCGCTCAGGCCCCACCTGCTGCCCACCGCGCGGGTGTCCTGGGCCACCAAGGGCTTCGAGCACAGCACCGGCCGCCTGCCCCACGAAGTGGCGGCAGAGGAACTGGGCAGCAGCGTTCCCATGGCGGTCCTGTCCGGGCCCACCTTCGCCCGGGAGGTCGGCGCCGGCCTGCCGACCGCCATGACAGTCGCCTCAAATGACGCGGGCTTCGCGGCGGAGCTTGCAGCCCGTCTCTCCGACAAGACGTTCCGCGCCTACACCTCCGACGACATGATCGGCGTCGAGGTGGGAGGCGCGGTGAAGAACGTGCTGGCCATCGGCGCCGGCATCTCCGACGGCCTCGGCTTCGGCGCCAACACCCGGATCGCCCTGATCACGCGCGGTCTGGTCGAGATGACGCGCCTCGGCACGGCCCTTGGCGCGAAGCCGGCGACCTTCATGGGACTGTCCGGCATGGGCGACCTGGTGCTGACCTGTACCGACGACCAGTCCCGCAACCGGCGTTTCGGCCTCGCCATCGCCCGCGGCGAGAGTGCGGCCGACGCCGCCCGGCACATCGGCCAGGTGGTCGAGGGCCAGTTCGCGGCGGGCGCGGTGCGGGCCGTGGCCCGGCGGCTGAACCTGGAAATGCCCATCTGCGAGCAGATCTACCGGGTGCTCGAGGAGAATCTGGCGCCCGAGGACGCCGTCCTCGCCCTCATGGCCCGGGCGCTCAAACCGGAGTAATCCGCGCCGCGCTAGCGATAGCCCTGCTGGCGCCAGGCTTCGTAGATCACGACGGCGGCCGCGTTCGACAGGTTCAGGCTGCGTGCTTCCGTCCGCATCGGGATGCGCAGGATCTGCTCCGCGGGGAACGGCGCCAGCACCTCCGGCGGCAGGCCGCTGGTCTCGGGGCCGAGCAGGAAACTGTCCCCCGGCGCAAACGCGGGCTCCGAGTGGCCCCGCTGCCCGCGGGTAGACAGGGCGAAGAGCCGTGTTGGCCCGAGGCTCTCGAGGCAGTGCGTCAGGCTGTCGTGCTGCCGGACCGGGGCCCACTCGTGGTAGTCGAGCCCGGCGCGGCGCAGCTGGGCGTCTTCCAGGCTGAAACCCAGCGGTTTGACGAGGTGGAGCGCCGTCCCCGTATTGGCGCACAGGCGTATGATATTGCCCGTGTTCGGAGGGATCTCCGGACGAAACAGAATCAGATTGAACAAAGCCGTCTCTCCAGCCGACGCCGCGCTGCTCGCCAGCACATTCTGCGGGCTGCCCTTCGCATCCCCGATCGTTCTGCTGTCCGGGTGCGTTGGCTTCGGCGAAGAATACACACGGGTGGCCGGCTTCTCGAACCGGGACGTCGGCGCCATCGTGCTGAAGGGCACGACCCTTGAGGCGCGGCTGGGCAACGAGCCCCACCGGATTGCCGAGACCCCGATGGGCATGCTCAATGCTATTGGCCTGCAGAATCCCGGCGTCGATACGGTCGTCAATCAGATTCTCCCAGGGCTGGACTTCGGCGAGACCCGCTTCATCGCCAATGCCTGCGGCTCGACCATTGAGGAGTACGTGGAGGTCTGCCGGCGCTTCGACAACTCCCCGATCGATGCGATCGAGATCAACATCAGTTGCCCGAACGTGAAGGAAGGCGGGGTGGCCTTCGGGAACTACCCGGAGGTCTCGGCGCGGGTGGTGGCGGCCTGCCGGAAGGCCACGAAGAAGCCGCTTATCACCAAGCTGTCGCCCAACCAGACCGACATCCGGGAAAACGCCCGCCGCTGCATCGAGGCCGGTACGGACGCCTTTGCGGTGATCAACACCCTGATGGGCATGGCCGTGGACGTGGAGAAGCGCCGGCCGGTGCTGGCCAACGTCCAGGGCGGGCTGTCGGGACCGGCCATCAAGCCCATTGCCCTGCTGAAGACCTGGCAGGTCTACCAGGAGGCGGGCCCCCACAAGGTGCCGATCATCGGCCAGGGGGGGATCACCACCGCGACCGATGCCCTGGAGTTCCTGATCGCCGGCGCCTCGGCCGTCGGTGTCGGTACCGGTCTGTTCTACGACCCGCTGGTCTGCGGCCGGATCAACGCCGGCATCGCGGACTATCTCCGGCGCCAGGGCCTCGGGTCGGTGAGCGCGCTGGTGGGTACGCTGGCCACCGGCGAGGCGGCCGGGAAGCCCCTGCAGGAAGCGGCAGCGGGCTGACTGTCTACTCTACTGTCGATAGACTGATAGTTACTGTCTATACAAAATCAGCCAATAAAAACAGGCGGATAGCCCTACTCCAGCCCCAGCTCCCGGATTTTCCGAGCAAGGGTGTTTCGGCCCCAGCCGAGTAGCTTGGCGGCGTCCTGGCGATGGCCCCGGGCATGCGCGAGCGCCGTCCGAATCAGGGTCCGCTCGAACTCCGGGAGCGCAGTATCGAGCAGGGGTTTCGCCTCGCTGTCCTTCAGGACGCCCTCCGCCCAGCGGGCCAGCCGGAGCGCCCAATCCGCGGTACCGGGACGACTACCAGCCTGGCCGCCGAGTTCGTCCGGGATGTCCTCCGGACGGATCTCCGCGCCGGGGGCGGTGACCGTCAGCCGCCGGCACGCATTCACCAGCTGGCGCACATTGCCCGGCCAGTCGAAGCTGACGAGCAGGTTACGTGCCTCGGTCGCCAGCCGCTTCGGCGGCGTGCCAAGTTCCCGGGCCGCCTCCCGCAGGTAGAAGTCCAGCAGGAGCGGGATGTCCTCGCGCCGGTCCCGGAGGGCCGGGGTGACTATGTGAATGACATTGAGCCGGTGAAACAGGTCCTCGCGAAAGGTGCCGGCCTGCACCGCGCTGGTCAGTTCCTGGTTGGTGGCAGCGATAACCCGGACATCCACCCGGATCGGCACCTGCCCGCCGACCCGGTAGAACTCCCCTTCGGCCAGGACGCGCAGCAGCCGGGTCTGGAGCGCCGTCGACATGTCGCCGATTTCGTCCAGGAACAGGGTGCCGCCATCGGCCTGCTCGAAGCGCCCGATGCGGCGGCTGTCGGCGCCGGTGAAGGCGCCCCGCTCGTGGCCGAAAAGCTCGGACTCCAGCAGCTCGGAGGCGATGGCAGTGGTGTTCAAGGCGATGAACGGCTCGGCCGCGCGGGGACTGTGCTCGTGGAGTGCGCGGGACACCAGCTCCTTGCCGGTGCCGGACTCACCCGTGATCAGGACGGTCATGCTGGAGCGGGACAGACGGCCGATCGTGCGGAATACCTCCTGCATCGCGGGCGCCCGCCCGATCATTGTCGGCACCGGCCGCTCGGGTTCCACCTGGCCGCCGCTGATCCGGGGACCAAAGCGCCCCGCGCGGCGCACGAGGGCAACGGCGTCATCCACGTCGAAGGGCTTGGGCAGGTACTCGAAGGCGCCGCCCTGGTAGGCGGCGACGGCGCTGTCCAGGTCCGCGTGGGCCGTGATCACGATCACCGGGAAGGAGTAGCCGTCGTCGACGAGACGGCGCATGGCCTCCATGCCGTCGGTGCCCGGCATCCGCACGTCCGTGATCAGCACGTCCGGCTGCTCGTCGCGCAGGGCCTCGAAGAGGTTGTCGGCGGACTCGAAGGTGCGGGTGTTCATGCCCTCGTTGTTCAGGGCCCGGTCGAGCACCCAACGCACCGAGGCATCGTCGTCCACGACCCAGACGGAAAGTTCGCGGCCGTTCATGCCGGTCCGGGTGCCTTCGCCGGGACGGTGCCGAGCGGCAGCCGCACCATGAAGACGGTCTTGCCGGGCCGGGACTGGTACTCGATCAGGCCACCGTGCCGGCTCACGAGGTCCTGGGAGATGGGCAGCCCGAGGCCGGTACCGTCGGTGCGACCGGTGACCAGCGGGTAGAAGATGGACTCGGCCAGGTCCGTCGGGACGCCGGGCCCGCTGTCCTCGATCTCGATGGAGACCACGAGCTTGTGCCGGACGGCGCCGATGGGGTAGTTGGTGAGCGCCCGTGTGCGGAACAGGACGTGCCCGTCCGCACCCACCGACTGCAGCGCGTTCCGGGCAATGTTCAGCAGCGCCTGGATGAGCTGGTCGGGATCAGCGGACAGGGGTGGCAGGCTGGGATCGTAGTCCCGGAACACCTGGACAGCGTCGCGCCGCTCGCTCGCGATCAGTGCCACGACCCGCTCGAGCACTTCATGCACATTGACGGTCTGCCGCTGCGGGCGGCGGACCGGGCCGAGCAGGCTGTCCGTCAGGGCCGTGAGGCGGTCGGCCTCGCCAATGATGATGCGCGTGAACTCGCGCAATTCCGGCGTCGGCAGCTCGCGCTCAAGTAACTGGGCCGCGCCCCGCAGGCCGCCCAGCGGATTGCGGATCTCGTGGGCCAGCTGGCGGATCATTCGCCGGCTGGCATCCCGCTGGCTGATCAGCGCGTGCTCCCGGTCGATCTGCCGCCACTGGGTGGCATCGGACAATTCGACGAGCACGCGCCGGTCGGGACCGCGGGCGGGGGAAATGTGACAGGCCACCTCGATGGTCGTATCGCTCTTGTGGGCGGTGAGGCTGACGAGCTGGCCGAAGATCTCCCCCTCGGCCGCGGCGCGCCGGAACAGGTCTCCCAGACTGCGCAGGCTGGGCAGCAGGGTCTGCAGCGTGCGACCAAGGCTGTGCCGCCCACTGACGCCGAGAAGGTCCTCGGCCCCCGCATTCAGGTAAACGATGGTGCCGTCGGGTTCGACAATGAGGACGGCGGTGGCGAGACTGCCGAGAATATCGGCGGGCTGGGGCGCGGGGCCTGACCCCGCAGGGCCTTCAGCTAGGGGACGGTCGGCGTCGGATTGAGCAGCGATGTCTGGCGCACGAAGAAGCGGGTCTCCGGGCTCGAGACCAGGGTCCTGCCCGTGCCGTCCACCACTTCCACCCGCAGGCTGTGCTCGCCGCGGAACACCCCCGTGAATCGTGTCTCGCTGGCCCCCGGGGCCGCCTGTTCCATCCGGCCATCCAGGTAAAACCGAAGGGCGTGGTCCGCCTGCAGTCCCGGCTGTACTGCCGCTGCGACGCCCAGTTGGCCCTCGATATTCCAAAGTACCTGTTCCTGCGCCGGGCTGGTGATGGTCAGCGAGCGGTAGCCCACCGGAGTTGCCGCTGCGTCCGGCTCCGAGTCGTCCCGCGGGCTGGCGCCCTGAGCGGCGCCGGTTGCGGCGCCGCTGGCCGGCGGGCTGACGGTAATCGTGATCCGCTCAGCACCGGGTTGGGGTCGATCCGTGTAATGCGTTTGGCCGTCAGCATCGGTCCAGCGATAAACATCGGCAGAACCCAGGGCGAGGGCAAGAATGGCGAGCAGGGCGTACATGCGCGAAGCATACGCCCCCGGCCTGGGGGCAACCAGCGCCCGGTACACCCTTTGGGGGCGTACCGGGCGCCGCCGAATCTCGCTATGTCAAAGGCTGTAATACAACTCGAACTCAAGAGGGTGGGCCGCCATGCGGACACGGGTGACCTCAGCCATCTTCAACGCGATGTAGGCGTCGATCAGGTCGTCGCTGAAGACATTGCCGGCCTTCAGGAAGTCACGGTCCTTGTCCAGGGACTCGAGTGCCTGCTCGAGCGAGAAGCAGACCTTCGGAATCTTCGCGTCCTCTTCCGGCTCGAGGTCGTAGAGGTCCTTGTCCATCGCCTCGCCCGGGTTGATCTTGTTCAGGATGCCGTCGAGGCCCGCCATCATCATCGCGGCAAAGGCGAAATAGGGATTTGCCATGCTGTCCGGGAAGCGCACCTCGATGCGGCGGCCCTTGGGATTCGCAATGAACGGGATGCGGATCGACGCGGAGCGGTTGCGGGCCGAATAGGCCAGCATCACGGGCGCCTCGAAGCCGGGCACCAGCCGCTTGTAGCTGTTGGTGCTGGGGTTGGTCAGCGCGTTGATGGCCCGGGCGTGCTTCATGATGCCGCCGATGTAGTACATGGCCGTCTGGGACAGGCCACCGTACAGGTCGCCGGTGAAGAGGTTCTTGCCGCCCTTTGCCAGGGACTGGTGCACGTGCATGCCGCTGCCGTTATCGCCCACGAGGGGCTTTGGCATGAAGGTGGCGGTCTTGCCGTAGGCGTGGGCAACGTTCTGCACCACGTACTTCAGGATCTGCACCTCGTCGCCCTTCTGCGTCAGGCTGCCGAACTTCACACCGATCTCGCACTGGCCAGCCGTGGCAACTTCGTGGTGGTGGACTTCGACGCCGAGGCCCATCTCCTCGAGAGTCAGGCACATCTGGGAGCGGATGTCGTGCAGGGCATCGACCGGCGGCACCGGAAAGTAGCCACCCTTGATGCCCGGTCTGTGACCCGTGTTGCCGTGCTCGTAGACCTTGCGGGAGTTCCACGCGCCTTCTTCCGAGTCGATCTGGTAGAAGGAGCCGCTGACGTCGGAGCCGTAGCGCACGTCGTCGAAGATGAAGAATTCGTTTTCCGGGCCGAAGAATGCCTGGTCGGCGACACCCGTGGACTTCAGGTAGGCCTCGGCGCGGCGCGCCGTCATCCGCGGACAGCGGTTGTAGCCCTGCATCGTGGATGGCTCGTAGACATCGCACCGGATATTCACGGTGGTGTCTTCCATGAAGGGGTCGACGACGACGCTGGCAGCGTCCGGCATAAGGACCATGTCGGATTCCTGGATGCCCTTCCAGCCGGCGATCGAGGAGCCGTCAAACATCTTGCCGTCTTCGAAGAAGCTGGCGTCGACGGTGTGGGCGGGAATAGTCAGATGCTGCTCTTTGCCGCGGGTGTCGGTGAAGCGCAGATCGACGAACTTGGCCTCTTTCTCCTTGAGGAACGTCAGGGCATTGGCAGGCGTGGACATGGCGACTCCTTGGCAATAAGTGCGAAAACGGGGTGGCTGCCGGGCGGGGCTTCGTGGTTCTGGTCGGGCGCGGCAGCGCCCTATCCTATTGCAACAGGCGTGCCAAAGGCGAGCATCGGCCAAGTCATTGATAATAATGGCCAAAGCATCTGCTGGATCCGCCAGCCTGCATCAGAACGGTGCGTTACGCCAAACATCTGCACTGACTTGGTGCAACAAGGGGTCCGGCCGCACGCATTACGGTCCGGCAGGGCAGGGCTTATACTGCGCCGCCTTGCTCGCCCCGCGGTACCCCCGTTTGACCCAGTCGAGACGCCCCCGGACGTTTCAGGATCTGATCCTTGCTTTGCAGCGCTACTGGGCTGACCAGGGCTGCGTGATCCTGCAGCCTTACGACATGCCCATGGGTGCCGGCACTTTCCACGCGGCCACGTTCCTCCGGTCGATCGGGCCGGAGTCCTGGAGTGCCGCCTACGTGCAACCGAGCCGGCGGCCAACTGACGGGCGCTACGGGGAAAATCCCAACCGGCTGCAGCACTACTACCAGTTCCAGGTGGTGATAAAGCCATCGCCGCTGGAAATCCAGCAGCTCTACCTGGATTCGCTCCGGGCGCTGGACATCGATCCGCTCGTGCACGACATCCGCTTCGTCGAGGACAATTGGGAGTCGCCCACGCTGGGCGCCTGGGGTCTCGGCTGGGAAGTCTGGCTGAACGGCATGGAAGTTACCCAGTTCACCTACTTCCAGCAGGTGGGCGGACTGGACTGCCGGCCTGTGACTGGCGAGATCACCTACGGCCTTGAGCGTATCGCGATGTACCTGCAAGGCGTCGCCAGCGTCTACGACCTGACCTGGACCGACGGCCCCCTCGGCCGCGTCACCTACGGGGACGTGTTCCACCAGAACGAGGTCGAGATGTCCCGCTACAACTTCGAGGCCGCGGACACCGGCGTGCTGTTTCCCCGCTTTGACGCGGCGGAAAAAGCCTGCTTGAGCCTGATCGAGTCCGGCCTGACCCTGCCCGCCTACGAGCAGGTCCTCGAAGCCTCCCACACCTTCAACCTGCTCGACGCCCGCCGGGCGATCTCGGTCAGTGAGCGGCAGCGCTACATCCTGCGGGTCCGCGAGATGGCCCGGTCGGTGGCCCAGGCGTACTACGACAGCCGGGCCGCCCTCGGCTTTCCCCTGCTGGCCGGTGCCCGGACCCCCGCGGCGGCCACTTCCTGAGCGCCGCCGGATCCCCTGTCAGCATGGCAACGACCGCGGATTTTCTCGTCGAGATTGGTACAGAGGAGCTGCCACCGAAGTCGTTGGCCGACCTGGAGCGCGCCTTCGCCGGGCACCTGCGGGAGGGCATTAAGGCCGCGGGCCTTGGCTTCGCCAGCTTCCAGTCCTTCGCCACGCCACGCCGGCTGGCCGTGCTGGCCGCTAGCCTGGAGCTCACACAGCCCGAGCAACTGATCGAAAAGCGCGGCCCGCCTGTCAACGTCGCCTTCGCCGCCGACGGGACTCCCAGCCGGGCAGCCCTCGCTTTCGCCGAGGGCTGCGGCGTACCCGTGGAATCGCTGGGCCGGGTGGAGACGCCGAAGGGTGCCTGGCTGTTCCACAGTGCGCGTGTGCCGGGCCGGCCCGCCGCTGAACTGCTCACCGGGCTCGTCACGACGGCCCTCGCGGCGTTGCCCATTCCGCGGCGGATGCGCTGGGGCAGCGGCGACGTGGAATTCGTCCGGCCCGTCCACTGGATCATCATGCTTCTTGGCGACACGGTGCTCGACACGCCGGTGCTCGGCATCATCCCCGGCCGCAACACCCGCGGGCACCGCTTCCACGCCCCGGAGGAGCTGCCCATCCCGGCGCCCGCTGACTACCCGGCGTTGCTCGCGGGCAAGGGCCGGGTGATTCCGGAATTCGCGGTGCGACGGGCGCGGGTCCAGGCCATGGCCGACGCTGCCGCTGCGGCGGCGGGTGGCGAGGCCGTGTACAGCCCGGCCCTGCTCGACGAGGTCACTGGGCTCGTGGAGTGGCCCGTCGCCATCACCGGCAGCTTCGATGCCCGGTTCCTGCGCCTGCCGGAAGAAGTCGTGATCGCGACGCTGCAGGGCCATCAGCGCTACTTCCCCGTGCGTGACGCGAACGGCCAGCTGCTGCCCCGCTTCGTTACCACGGCTAATCTCGAGAGCCGCGATCCGGACCAGGTCCGGCAGGGCAACGAACGCGTTATTCTGCCACGGCTGTCCGACGCGGCTTTCTTCTGGGACCAGGACCGGCAGGTGCCGCTGGCGAACCGGGTGGAGCGCCTCGGCACTGTCGTCTTCCAGCAGGGTCTCGGCAGCGTTCTCGAGCGCGCGCAGCGGGTGGCGACGCTTGGCGCTTCGGTGGCAAGCGCGCTCGGCCATGACCCGGCCCCCGTGGAGCGGGCAGCACTGCTCGCAAAGACCGACCTGCTCACCCAGATGGTGGGCGAGTTTCCCGAACTGCAAGGCCGGATGGGCTTTCACTACGCCACGCAGGATGGCGAGCCCGCCACGGTAGCCGCCGCCATCGAGGAACAGTACCTGCCGCGCCACGCCGGCGATCGCCTGCCAGGAACTCCGGCGGGCCGGGCTCTCGCTATCGCCGACCGGGCTGACACGCTGGCTGGCGTCTTCGCCCTCGGCAAGCGGCCGAGCGGCAACAAGGACCCCTTCGGCCTGCGCCGCGCGGCGCTCGGCCTGCTGCGGATCCTCATTGAGGACAAGGTCGACCTGGATATGCCGGCACTGCTCGCGCGCGCCGTCGGGTTGCAGCCGGTAAAGCCCAAGGATCCGGCCGCCCTCGCGGCCGAGCTTTACGACTTCATACTGGAACGGGGCCGCGCCTGGTACCTGGACGGCCTGGCACCCGGGCTACCGGCCGGTGCCGTGACTACCGAGACCTTCGAGGCGGTACGGCTCCGGCGGCCAGCCTCGCCCGTGGATTTTCACGCCCGGCTGCTTGGCGTCCGCGCCTTCCTGGCGCTGCCGGAAGCGGAGAGCCTGGCGGCGGCGAACAAGCGCATTGCCAACATCCTGCGGAGCGCTGCGGCCGGCTCGGACCGGGTCGATACGGCGCTGTTCGAGGCCCCGGAAGAGAAGGCACTGCACGCGGCCATCGAGCAGGTGACCGGGCCACATCGCCAGCACCTCGCCCGGCGGCAGTACCGGGAGGCGCTGCAGGGGCTCGCGGCACTCAAGGCGCCCGTGGACGCCTTCTTCGATGCCGTGCTGGTCATGGCCGAGGTGCCGGCGGTGCGCAACAACCGGCTCGCCCAGCTGCGGCGGCTGCGGGAGCTCTTCCTCGACGTCGCTGACCTGTCCTGCCTGTCCACCCCGGGCGGCTAGGGGTACCGGGCCACTCCCGGAGCAATGGTCAACACCACCCCACTTGAGCTGGTCGTCCTCGATCGGGACGGCGTGATCAACCGGGAGTCGCCGGATTTCATCCGCAGCCCTACGGAGTGGCTGCCGCTGCCGGGAAGCATTCAGGCCATGGCGGACCTTTGCCGTGCGGGCTTCACCGTGGTGGTCGCCAGCAATCAGTCCGGCGTCGGCCGTGGCCTGTTTACCCTGGAGACGCTGGAGGAGATCCACGCACGCATGCGGCAGGCCGTGGCAGCAGCCGGCGGGCAGCTGGCCGGTATTTTCTTCTGCCCTCACCGGCCCGAGGACAACTGCGAGTGCCGCAAGCCGCGAGCCGGGCTCATGCGCCAGATCGAAGCCTCGTTTGGCGCGAGCCTGAAGGGCCGTCCAGCCATCGGCGATTCCTGGCGGGACCTGGAGGCGGCCTGGCTAGTGGGTGCCCGGGCGATGCTGGTACGCACGGGTAACGGCGTGGCGACCGAGCCGCGACTGGACGCGGGGCACACCGCCGAGGTCTTTCCGGATCTGGCCGCAGCGGCCACACTGCTGATAGCCGAGAAACGGGAACCTGCATGCTGATCCGCTCTGTCCTCTTCACTGTGCTGATGTTCCTGAGCGTGCTGCTCTGGAGCGTGATCGTCGTCCTGGGCCGGCTGGCAGGCTACCCGGTTGCCTACGCCCTGGTGGTTGCGTGGGTGCGCGGGGTCTTCTGGCTGATGGAAAAGCTCTGCGGCCTCAGTTTCCGGGTGGAAGGCGCAGAGCACATCCCGGCCCGCAATTCCGTCGTGCTGCTGAAGCACTCCTCCGCCTACGAGACGCTGGTCCAGTTCTTACTGTTTCCCCGTCAGTGCTGGGTGGTCAAGCGGGAACTGCTGTGGGCGCCGTTTCTCGGCTGGGCCGTGTGGGCCGTGCGCCCTATCGCGATTGATCGCGGTGCCGGCCACGAGGCTGTCGCGCAGGTGCTTGCGAAGGGCAAGGCGCGGCTGGCTGAGGGCCACTGGGTCAACATCTTTCCGGAGGGCACCCGGATGGCGCCTGGGGAAACCCGCCGCTACGGATTGAGCGGCATCCTGCTCGCCCAGGAGGCAGGCCGGTTGATCGTGCCGGTAGCCCACGACGCGGGCGACTACTGGCCGCGGCGGGGGTGGCGCAAACGCGCAGGCACCGTCACCTTCCGCATCGGCGCGCCGGTGGATCCTGCCGGCCGGGACGCCCGGCAAGTCGGCCTGGAGATCCAGGCCTGGATCGAGGCACAGGTTGCCGAGCTTCGGGGTACGGCCCGCTAGATATCCAGGTTCTCCGCAGCGAGCGCGTTGCGCTCGATGAACTCGCGGCGCGGCTCCACCTGGTCGCCCATCAGGGTGGTAAAGATTTCATCGGCGGCCACTGCGTCCTCGATCCGCACCTGCATGAGCCGGCGAGTCGCCGGGTTCACCGTGGTCTCCCACAGCTGCTCAGGATTCATTTCACCAAGGCCCTTGTAGCGCTGGATGGTCTGGCCGCGGCGGGCCTCGGCCATCAGCCAGTCCATCGCCTCCCGGAAACTGCTCACGTCCCGCTTCTGGTCGCCGCGGACGATGCGGGCCCCGGTGCCGATCAGGCCGTCCAGGCTGTTCCGCAGTTCCGCCAGTTTCCGGTACTCGGGCGACTCGAAGAAACGCAGCGGCAGTTCGGTGCGCTCGTCGACGCCGTGCCGGGCACGACGAATCGTGAAACCCTGGATGCCATCTTCGTTGTCGGAAACATCGATCCGGTACACGACGTTGCCGCCGTTGACGACGGCCGCGAGCGATTTCTGGAGGCCCGCCGCCCAACCGGCCAGCCAGTCCCTGTCGGCATACCGGGCCGGGGTAACTTCGGGCTGGAACAGCAGCTGGTCAAGAATGCGGGTGTCGTAGCGGCGAGCGAGCCGCTGGATCATGGCGATCACAATCACGAACTGCTCCGCGAGGCTGCGCAACGCGTCGCCCTGCAGGGGCGGATCCGTTGCGTTCACATGCAGCGCCGCACCATCGAGCGCGGCGCGGAGCAGCAGCGTGTTGAGCTCCACGTCGTCTTTCACGTAGGTTTCCTGCTTGCCACGCTTGACCTTGTAGAGCGGCGGCTGGGCAATGTAGATGTGGCCGCGCTCCACCAGCTGGGGCATCTGCCGGTAGAAGAAGGTCAGGAGCAGCGTGCGGATGTGGGAGCCGTCCACATCGGCGTCGGTCATGATGATGATCCGGTGGTAGCGCAGCTTGTCGGGATCGTAGTCGTCCCGGCCGATGCCACAGCCGAGCGCCGTGATGAGCGTGCCCACTTCGGCAGACGCCAGCATCTTGTCGAAGCGCGCCTTCTCCACGTTCAGGATCTTGCCCTTGAGCGGCAGCACGGCCTGCGTCCGCCGGTCCCTGCCCTGCTTGGCGGAACCACCTGCGGAATCGCCCTCGACCAGGAAGAGTTCGGAGAGCGCAGGATCTTTTTCCTGGCAGTCGGCAAGCTTGCCGGGCAGGCCGGCAATGTCGAGAGCGCCCTTGCGCCGGGTCATTTCCCGGGCCTTGCGCGCCGCTTCGCGCGCGCGGGCAGCGTCGATCAGCTTTGAGGCGACGATCTTGGCCTCGGCGGGATGCTCCAGGAGGAAGGCCTCGAGGTACTCGCCCACCACCGTCTCGACCGCGGCCTTGACCTCGGACGACACGAGCTTGTCCTTGGTCTGGGACGAGAACTTGGGATCGGGGAGCTTCACCGACAGGACGGCAGTGAGGCCTTCACGGGCGTCGTCACCGGTGGTGGCGACTTTTTCCTTGCGGGAGCTCAGCTCCTTCTCGATGTAGGTGTTGAGCGTGCGCGTCAGCGCGGAGCGAAAGCCGGAAAGGTGCGTGCCGCCGTCCTTCTGGGGGATGTTGTTCGTGTAGCAGAACATGTTCTCCTGGTAGCCGTCGTTCCACTGGAGTGCGCACTCGACAATGATCGTGTCGATGGTGCGAGAGAAGTGGATGACGGAACTGTGGATCGGCGTCTTGTTGCGGTTCAGGTGCTCGACGAAGGCGCGAATGCCGCCCTCGAATGCGAAGACGTCCTCGCGCCCGTCGCGTTCGTCCACCAGGTGGATACGCACACCCTGGTTCAGGAACGACAGCTCCCGGAGCCGCTTGGCCAGGATGTCGTAGTGAAACTGGATGTTCGTGAATATCTCGGCGCTTGGACGGAAGCGGATGACCGTGCCGCGACGCTTGGTTTCGCCGGTCGCCGCCAACGGGGCGTCCGGATCGCCCAAGTGGTAGCGCTGCTCGTGGATGCGGCCTTCCCGGTAGATCGTGAGGTCCAGGACTTCGGACCGGGCGTTGACCACCGAGACGCCGACCCCGTGGAGACCCCCGGAGACCTTGTAGGAATTGCTGTCGAACTTTCCGCCCGCGTGGAGCACGGTCATGATGACCTCGGCGGCGGACTTGCCCTCCTCCGGGTGCATATCGACCGGGATCCCGCGGCCGTCGTCGGTGACGGTGACCGCTTCGTTGGCGTGGATCGTGACCGTGATGTTGGTGCAGAAGCCGGCGAGTGCCTCGTCGATGGAGTTATCGACGACCTCGAAAACCATGTGATGCAGCCCGGTGCCGTCATCGGTATCGCCGATGTACATGCCGGGGCGTTTACGGACCGCGTCGAGGCCCTTTAAGACCTTGATATTACTGGAGTCGTAGCGCTCTGATTCGACCATGAGGTGCCCCGATTGGTTAGCAGTAAATTATAGCAAAGCTCGCACCTCTCCATGTTCCACGTGGAACGCCCGACCACCCTCGGGGATGCGGACACCGCCCGGATCTAGCGAGGTGACGAAGGACTGGACCGGGGCCCGGGCCACGTCGGCCAGGAGCCGCTCCAGATGTTCCCGGTCCAGGTCCGCGCCCGGCTCATCCAACAACAGCACGACCGTCTGTCCCCGCGCCTCAGCCACAAGCTCGATCTGCGCAAGGGTCAGGGCCGCTGCCACCAGCTTCTCCTGGCCCCGGGACACGGTGTCCCGCGCCCGCCGGCTCCGGACAGTGATGCGGAAATCCGCCCGATGGGGTCCAACCGTGCTCGTGCCCATTTGGAGATCCCGGTCGCGCGCCCTCGGGAGCGCGTCGGCGAGACTGAGCTCTTCGGCCCACCCAGCCTGGTAGTTGAGCGCCACCTCGGCACCCAGCAGGCGCTCCGCCACCTCCCGCACCCGGGGTTCCAGGAGTTCCAGCTGGCGCCGCCGGCAAGCGTCTACGAGCAGCCCGTCCGCCAGCAGGGGCTCGTCCCAAAGCCAGGCCGCCGCGCCGTTCCGGGTTTTCAAGGCCGCATTTCGCTGTTGCAGGGCTCGCCGGTACCGCTGCCAGGCCGGGAGAAAGGACTGTTCCACGTGGAACACCCCCCAATCCAGGAACTGCCGCCGCCCAGCAGGGGCGCCGCTCACTAGTTCATGGCTCGCTGGATCAAGGATCTGCACGGGCAGGGCATGGGCCAAGTCCGCCCGGGTGCCCGGCGCCCCGTCGACCCGCACTGCCAATCCGTCCGACCGGGATACCTCAAGTCCGACCCGGGAGGCTCTCCCTGTGCCCAAGCGCGCAAAAAGCGTGCAGCGATCCGCATCAAAGCGGATGGCCGCCTCTGCCCGGGGGGCCCGAAAAGACGTGCCCCGCCCGAGGAAATAGATGGCCTCGAGCAGACTCGTCTTGCCCGAAGCATTAGCCCCGGCAATGAGATTGAATCCAGGACCCGGTTGCAGCGCGGCCGAATCAAAGCAGCGAAAGGCGCCGAGCTGAACCTCGGCCACCACCGGGGCCTGGCTGGCCGCCGTCACGTCAAAGCCGCATGGGCATCACCACGTACCGGGCCATCGCCGTTCCCGGGCTAGTGATCAGGCAGCTGCTGTTGGCATCCACGAAGCCCAGTTCCACCTGCTCACCATCCACAGCCGCCAGCGCGTCCAGCAGGTAGTTGACGTTGAAACCGATCTCCAGGGGATCACCGCTGTATTCCACCTCGATCTCGTCCCGGGCCTCTTCCTGGTCCGGGTTATTGGCCTGGATGCGCAGCGTGGCGTCGGCCAACTCGAGCCGCACACCCCGGTATTTCTCATTGGAAAGAATCGCGGCGCGCTGCAGCGCATGCCTCAACACATCACGCCCAGCCTTCAAAACGTTGCCCTGGGGCTTCGGGATCACGCGCTCATAATCGGGGAAACGGCCGTCAATTAGCTTCGAAGTGAAGCGAATGTCGCCGATCGTGGCGCGAACGTGATTTGTTCCGATCGCCAGAGTTACCTCCCCCTCGCCCACCAGCAACCGCTGCAGCTCCTGCACGCCCTTCCGGGGAATGATCACCTGGTGGGACTCGCTCTTCGCTGACTTGCCGCTCTTGGACCCGTCAATCGCCAGCTCACACAAGGCGAGCCGGTGGCCGTCCGTCGCCACGGCCCTCACCACTTTCCGGCCCGCCTCCAGCAGCAGGCCGTTGAGGTAGTAACGAACATCCTGCTGGGCCATCGCGAAATGAGTCTTGTCCATCAACGTCCGCAGATCCACCTGGCTCAACTGCAGGCTCTGCACCGGTTCCACCTCGTCAACGACGGGGAACTCCGCCGCGGGCAACGTGCCGAGTACGAAGCGCGAGCGACCGGACTTGATGACCAGCCGGTCGCCGTCCAGGTGCACCTGCACGTTGGCGTCATCAGGCAGCGCGCGGCAGATGTCCAGCAGCTTACGCCCGGGCACCGTGACTTCGCCCTCACTGTCGACCTTGTCGAGTGGCACACGAGCGACCAGCTCCACCTCGAGATCAGTCGCGGTGACCGCGAGTTCCTGGCCCCGCACCACCATGAGGACATTAGCGAGTATCGGCATCGTCTGACGGCGCTCCACAACGCCGATGACAGCCTGGATCGGTTTCAGCAGCGTTGAACGCGAGGTAGTGAACTTCATGCCGGGGTCCTATGCAGGTGGCGATTAATAATTACTGTTTTGATATACAGAATAGTAGTGATTATTAGGGAGGCACTCAGCTGTTGATGAAATCGCATTGCGCCTTTATTTATAGTGCTTTAGGACCACTTCAGCCTGTGCGTTTACTGCCTGACAGACAATGTAGCACCTGTGTACAAACTGTGTGGCTCTCCTCTCCGGCACTTTGTCCACAAGATACTCACGCCTCACCCAGAGCTTCGTCGAAACCCGCTAGGCCGTCAGGATGCGGATCAGGTTCAGGTAATCCTCGCGCACGCGGGATTCCGTCTCCCGCAGCAGTTTCACTCGCCGGCAGGCGTGCAGCACGGTCGTGTGATCGCGGCCCCCGAACTGGTCGCCAATCTCCGGGAGGCTGTGACTGGTCAGTTCCTTCGCGAGGCTCATGGCAATCTGCCGCGGTCGGGTGATCGAGCGATTGCGCCGCTTCGACAGCAGGTCAGCCACGCGCACCTTGCTGTACTCGGCAACCGTCTTCTGGATGTTCTCGATAGTCACCAGGCGGTCCTGCAGTGCCAGCAGGTCCCGCAGGGCATCCTTGGCGAACTCGAGCGTGATGGGCCGGCCGGTGAAGGTGGAGTTCGCCATGACGCGGTGGAGCGCGCCCTCCAGCTCGCGGACGTTGGAGCGGATCCGCTGGGCCATGAAGAAGGCGACCTCCTCCGGCAGGTCCTTGTGGGCCGCCGCCGCCTTGCTCATCAGGATCGCCACACTGGTTTCGAGCTCGGGCGGGTCGATGGAGACGGTCAGCCCCCAGCCGAAGCGGGACTTCAGGCGCTCCTCCAGGCCGTTGACCTCCTTGGGATAGCGGTCGCAGGTCAGGATCACCTGCCGCTGGTCCTCAAGGAGGGCGTTGAAGGTGTGGAAGAACTCCTCCTGGGAGCGCTCCTTGTTGGCGAAGAACTGGATGTCGTCTATCAGCAGGGCGTCCAGCGACCGGTAGGACGCCTTGAATTCGTTGATGGTGTTATGTTGCAGTGCACGAACCATGTCGCCCACGAACTGCTCCGAGTGCACGTAGGCCACGCGGGCTTCGGGCCGATTTGCGACGATCACGTGCCCAACTCCCTGCATCAGGTGGGTTTTGCCGAGTCCTACGCCACCGTAGATGAAGAGCGGGTTGTAGCCCCGACCCGGGTTACTGGCTACTTGCAATGCAGCAGCCCGGGCCATCTGATTGCTCTTGCCCTCGACGAACTTGTCGAAGGTGTAGTCGGGATTCAGCTTGCCGCCGATGGTGGTCGGGAGCCGGGGCTTGCCCGCCGCCGGCAACGCCTGGCGCTGCAGGTTGGCGAGGCTGCCGACTTCCACGCGCACGGTCATGCCGGGCGTTTCCTGCAGGAACTCGGTGATGCGCTCGAGGCAGTTGCTGTTCACCCAGTCGACTACAAAGCGGTTGGGCGCCAGGAGCCGGATGCTCTGTGGCTCCTCGACGGCCTGCAACGGGCGTATCCAGGTATTGAATTGCTGCTCGGGCAGGTCGGACCGCAGTTGCTGGACACAGCGGCCCCAGAGAGAAGACTGCACGGATTCACCCCGTGAATCTGATTATGGTTGTGGAAAGGGGAGGCCGGCAGTCTAGCGGGCGACTCCGGACTTATCCACAGGCAGCACTGCTATTGACAGGGGGAGGGCGGCTCCTTAACCTTCCGCCCTCCTGACTATCCCATCCTTTTGTTTTCCGGCGAGTTTCTCTCATGAAAAGAACCTACCAGCCCAGCAAACTGAAGCGCGCCCGGACGCACGGCTTCCGCGCCCGCATGGCCACCCGCGGTGGTCGACTGGTGCTGAAGCGCCGCCGGGCCAAGGGCCGCGCGCGACTCACGGTCTGACCGCCAGGGCCGGCTGCCGGAGCGCGAGCGCCACGCCGCCCACCTTGCCTCCAGAGACTCCGCGCGGCGATCCCCGACCAACCTTCCCGCGGCACCGGCGCCTCCTCCACGCGACGGACTTTGATAACGTGTTCAAGAACGGCCAGCGGTCTGGCGATCGTTTCTTCACTGTGCTGTTTCATCCGAACGCTCTCGGGCAACCGCGCCTCGGCTTCGCAATCTCCAAGCAGAAAGTGCGCCTTGCCGTGGGCCGCAACCGCCTTCGCCGGCTAGTCCGGGAAAGCTTCCGCCGGCGGGCCGGGGACCTGCCCGCCGTGGACCTCGTTGTGCTCGCCCGGGACGGGACGCGGGCCGCAGACCGGGCCGAGATTGCCGCGAGCATCGAGAAGCACTGGCTGCGCATCACCAACAGCCCACCCACAGGGACAAACACCACGTGACGATGGACAACCTGCGAATTTTTCTCTGGGTCGGCCTGCTGATGCTGGTGTGGCTCACCGTGCAGACCTGGCAGCAGACGCATGCGCCCAAGTCGCTGGCTGCCGACGGCACCGTCGCCACCCCGTTACCCGGCGCACCCGTCGGTGAGCCGGTCGCCGCAGCGGCGACCGCCACCAATGGCGCACCCGACCTGCCCGCGCTGCCGGGGGTCCCCGCCGCCGAGCCCGTAGTTGCCCCGACCGCCAGCGCTCCCGTGTCCGCCGCGCTGATCCGCGTCCGCACCGATGTGCTGGACCTGGCGATTGATCCCCGCGGTGGCAACATCGTCGACGCCACGCTGCCCACCTACCCGGTCCACAAGGACCAGCCCGACGTCCCGGTCGAACTGCTGTCGTCCAACCCGGCGACCTTCTTCACGATGCAGGGTGGCCTGCGGGCCGCCAAAGGCCAGCCCGAGGCCAATCACCTGGCGGAGTTCACGGCCACCGGCTCCGAGTTCGACCTGGCTCGCGGCGCTTCCAGCCTGCAGGTGCCGCTACGCTGGGAAAGCCCTGCCGGCGTGGTGGTGACCAAGACCTACACCTTCCGCCCCGGCAGCTTCGAGATTGACCTCGAGTACAACGTGCAGAACAAGGGCAGCGAACCCTACCAGGCGGCGGAGTATCTGCAGATCCACCGGCTCTTCACGCCCCACAAGCAGAGCATGCTCAACGTCGAGACCTACTCCTTCAATGGGCCTGTGACCTACGACGGCAAGAAGTACCAGAAACTCAAGGTCGAGGACCTGGCCGAGACGCCCTTTACCCAGACGGTCTCCCAGGGCTGGTTCGCGGCTATCCAGCACCACTTCCTCGCGGCAGCGGTGCCGCCGTCCGCCGAGACCTGGCAGTACTCCGGCCGCTTCGCCGACGGCAAGTACCTGGTCAGCGCCATCGGCCCGCTGCAGACCATCGCCCCCGCGGGTACCGGCAGCTTCCGTTCGAAACTGTTCATCGGCCCCAAGCTGCAGAAGGACCTGACCGCCGTCGCCCCGGGGCTCGAGCTCACGGTCGACTACGGCCGCCTGACCATCCTGGCCCAGCCGATGTTCTGGCTGCTCGACAAGGTGCATAGCATCGTCCACAACTGGGGCCTCACGATCATCCTGGTGACGTTCCTCATCAAGCTGGTGTTCTACAAGCTCAGCGAGACCAGCGGCCGGTCCATGGCGGGCATGCGCAAGCTGCAGCCGCGGATGAAGGCCCTGCAGGAGCGCTACAAGGACGACCGCCAGGCCATGAGCACGGCGCTCATGGAGCTGTACAAGAAGGAGAAGATCAACCCGGCGGCGGGCTGCCTGCCGATGCTCGTGCAGATCCCGTTCTTCATCTCCTTCTACTGGGTGCTGCTGGAGAGCGTGGAGATGCGCCAGGCGCCCTTCGTCCTGTGGATCACCGATCTCTCGTCCCGCGACCCGTTCTTCGTGCTGCCGTTGCTGATGGGCGCGGCCATGTTCTTCCAGCAGAAGCTGAACCCGCCGCCGCCAGACCCGGTGCAGGCCAAAATGATGCAGATCATGCCGGTGGTGTTCACGGGCTTCTTCGCCTTCTTCCCGGCCGGCCTCGTCCTCTACTGGCTGACCAACTCGGTGCTGTCCATGGCCCAGCAGTGGCGCATCAACAAGGTGCTGGGCGCGGACTGACGCCGCCGCCGCGGGTGCCATGACCACGCCCCCCGGTAGCAGCACGATCGTCGCCCGGGCCACGCCCGCCGGGCGGGGCGGGGTGGGCATCGTGCGGGTCTCCGGCCCCCAGGTCCGGGCCATCGCCGACGCCGTGCTCGGTGGCTGTCCCGAGCCCCGGCTGGCGACGCTCCTTCCCTTCCGCGATGCCGACGGCGACACCCTCGACACCGGCCTCGCGCTGTACTTCCCCGCGCCGCATTCCTATACCGGCGAGGACGTCCTCGAGCTCCAGGCCCATGGCGGCCCGGTACTGCTGGAGCTGCTCGTCGAGCGGGTGCTGGGGCTAGGCGCGCGCGCCGCGCGGCCCGGCGAATTTTCTGAGCGGGCCTTCCTCAATGACAAGCTCGACCTGTTGCAGGCTGAAGCAGTCGCCGACCTGATCGACGCGGGCTCCCGGGCGGCGGCAAGGGCGGCGCAGCGCTCCCTGGCCGGCGAGTTCTCCGCGGCGATCCTCGGCCTGAACGAGCAGGTGACGGCGCTGCGCATGTACGTGGAGGCCGCCATTGATTTCCCGGAGGAGGAGCTCGACTTCCTCGGCACCGATGAGCTCCGCCGGCGCCTCGACAGCGTGGCGACGGAATTCACCCGCATCGAGACCACGGCCCGCCAGGGCGCGTTGCTCCGCGACGGCATACACGTGGTGCTGGCCGGCCGGCCCAACAGCGGCAAGTCGAGCCTGCTGAACCGCCTCGCCGGCTACGACGCCGCGATCGTCACTGACCAGCCCGGCACCACCCGGGACCTGGTCCGCGAACACCTGGATATCGACGGCCTGCCGGTGCACATCGTCGACACCGCCGGCCTGCGGGACACCAACGACGTGGTGGAGCGGGAAGGGGTCCAGCGCACCCGCGGCCAGCTGGCGCTGGCGGATCTCACGCTGCTGGTGGTGGATGCCACGGACACAACGCCGATCGCGGCGCTCCTCGCGGAAGTCCCGCCCGGCGTGCCGCTGATCCTGGTGCGGAACAAGATTGACCTGACAGGGGAGTCGCCTGGCCCCGTTGTCGGCACCGATCCCGTCGTCCTCCGGCTCTCGGCGCGCACCGGCGCCGGCCTCGACGATCTTCGCGGCCTCATCAAGTTAACGGTGGGCTTCAGCGACCCGGGCGAGGGCACGGTGCTCGCCCGCCAACGGCACCTCGACAGCATCCGCCGCGCCAGGGTGCACTTCGATGCGGGCCGGGAGCAGCTGGAGTCCAATCGGGCAGGTGAATTGCTGGCAGAAGAGCTGCGGGCCGCCCAGCTGGCGCTGGCGGACATAACGGGGGAGTTCAGCAGTGATGACCTGCTGGGCAGGATCTTCGCCAGCTTCTGCATCGGCAAGTAAGGCCGCCGATGTCACCCGTTTGGGTGATTCGGCAACCCCTGATACTGACTATGCTCGCCCGGCAATAGAGTCTCCGTAATAAGAAGAATAAAGGCTACCGCCCCATGCACCGCCTCCTGGTTGCCATCACTCTCGCCCTCACGTACGGGATGCCCGCCCGCGCTGCATTGGTCTATCTGAATGACGTCGAGGTGCTCGACACCAGGACCAACCTGGTCTGGCTGGCGCCGTGGGTGACCAGGGGCCTGGGGAAGGAGAACAGCTACACGCGGGACGGGTGGCGACTTGTCGATAATGTCACGGCCATTACGGGACTCGTGAATGGCAGCCTGAATCCCAGCGTCACCGGCTACGACGACGCGGTGCGCTTCTTCTCCGGGTTCCTGATGGGCAGCCCGTCGACGCCGGTGCCGGCAAACGGGTACCAGGTGCCGACCACCCTGTTTGGTACGGCCAACTTCATCGGTAACTCGGGGGATATCGAGTGCTGCCTCTCGGGGCTCGAGATCAGCGTGTTGCGGCAGCCGGACGGGACGTGGAGCTACGACTGGACGGACAGCCCTGCGGACTTGCCCGCCTCGGGTGGCAAACCGGGGGTGGGGATGTTCCTCGTCCGGGACAATGGTGCGACGTTCAGGCCACTGGGGCTCCTTCCCGGCTCGTCACTGTCGAGGATGATGGCAACCGGCATCTCCGCCGATGGCCGGGTAGCCTCCGGTCAGGGCTTCGACGACCAGGGGAAGGCGGGGAGTTTCCGCTGGACTGACGAACTCGGAATTTCCAGCCTGGCAAGTTTGCCCGGACCAGCGTCCACTTTCGGCTCGACTTCCTCTGTCTCGGCCAACGGGCTGGTGATCGTTGGATCGCTCAACCATGGCACGGAATCGAAAGCCGTTATCTGGCACGCCAACGAATCCGGTGATCTGGCCGGCAGCACCGTTCAGGCTCTGAGCAGCGAGATAACCGCCGCCAGAGGTGTTTCCGCCGATGGGAACGTCGTCGTCGGGTTGGGACCCGACGGCGCTATACGGTGGACGGCGGCGGGCGGCGTGGAGTTGCTCGGTCCCGGGCAAGCCAAGGCGGCCTCCGCCGACGGCAGGGTCGTCATCGGGGATGTCGCAAACATTGGCTTCCGCTGGACCGAGGCTACCGGAATGCAGTCGCTGGGCACTCTCCCGGGCGGCTGGTATTCCAACGCCCTTGGCGTCTCCGGCGACGGCACCGTTGTGGTCGGCTACGGGTCGAACGCCACGCCGGGGGAGGCCGAGGCCTTCCGCTGGACCGCAGAGGACGGCATGGTGGGGCTCGGCGCCTTCCCCGGGCACTACTACAGCCTGGCGCGGGCGGTTTCCGCCGATGGCAGTGTCGTGGTGGGTGAAAGCTCGAAATACCGGGACACCGAGAAGCACATCTTCATCTGGACCGAAGCCACTGGCATGCGGGACCTCGTCGAGGTACTGGTTGCAAATGGCGCCACCGGGCTGACCGGCTGGAAGATGCAGCAGGCCGTGGGCATCTCGGCGAATGGCAGGATCATTGCGGTCACCGGTATCAACCCGCAGAGCTGGTGGGAGGGCTTCGTCGCCAACATCCAGCCGATGGGCGACGCCGACGGGGACGGGGTGGCGGACCACCTGGACAACTGCATCGCAGTCCCCAACCCGGACCAGTGCGACAGCGACGGTGATGGCTACGGCAACCGCTGCGACGGCGACCTGAGTAACAACGGTTTCACGAATGGCCAGGACGTCGCGTTGTTCCGGCAGCAGCTGGGTCAGCCCAGCGTCGCGCCGCTCTTCAGCCGGGCCGACCTCAACTGCAACGGTGTCGTGGACGATGAGGACGCGCTTTACTTGCGCCAGCTGCTCGGCAGGCCGCCGGGACCCTCGGAGCTGGTCCCCTAGCGCGCCTCGTTCGTCCGCACCTTGAGCTCCCCGGAACGCACGTGCAGGTCCCGCTGCGGGAACGGGATCTCGATGCCGGCGTCCCGCAGCTCGTCGTCGAGGGCCCAGAGCAGCTTGGCCTGCGTGGCGCCGGGGGCAACGACGAGTTCACGGGCTACCCACACGACCAGCTCGAAATTCAGGCTGCTGTCGCCGAATTCCACCAGCCACACGTTGGGCGGCCGGCGCGGGTCGTCCAGGATCACGCCGGGGATGCGACCGGCAGCGGCGATTCCCGCCTTCTTGACCTTGTCCTTGTCGGTACCGTAGGCCACGCCGAACGGGATGTGGATACGGCGGTTGAAGTCGTCGAAGGTCCAGTTGGTTACCCGGCCGTTCACGAACTCCGAGTTCGGCACCAGGATGTCCACCGAGTCGTTGGTGGACACGCGCGTGTAGCGCATCGCGATCTCCACCACCCGGCCGCGCACACCGGACTGGAGGTCGACGAAGTCACCGACCTTCAGGCTGCGCTCGACCAGCAGGATGATGCCCGAGACGAAATTACTGACGATGTTTTGCAGGCCAAAGCCCACGCCGACGCCGATGGCGCCGCCGATGATCGCGAGCTTGGAGAGGTCGAGGCCCATCGTGTCGAGGCCCAGCGTGGCGCCGATGATGAACACGATGTACTTGCCCAGCCGGCCGAGGGCGTAAGCCGCCGGGTAGACGGCCTCGCCGTCCGACCAGCGCTTGCCGAGCCGGCGGATGGCCCGCTCGGTCAGCTGGCCGGCCACTGCCACGGCGAGCACAAGGACGACCAGCACGATGACGCGCCAGACTTCCAGGCGCATGTCCCCGAGGGGAAGGCTGGCGTTGTGGAGCCAGGTCCAGGCGTCGCCGACGGTTTTGCTCAGTTCATCCACTCAGGGTGGAGTGTAGCGGCTTCCGGTGCGCTTAAGGCACCAGCCCCGACGGCCCCGGTGTCGACCCCAGGAGGCCGCGGAATATCGTGGTGTCCTGAGCATTCACGACGCCGTTGCCGTTGAAGTCGGCGACGGCCTCGGTCGAGCCGAGCTTGCTGCGGAATATCGTGTTGTCCTGGGCGTTCGTGACGCCGTTGTTGTTCAGGTCGCCGTCGCAGCGGTTGCCGTAGCCGTCAGCGTCTGTGTCTAGCTGGCTGTTGCCACCGGTATCGGGAACGATGGGGCCGTTCGCCACCTGCGTGCAGTTGTCCATGCTATCCGGGGCGCCGTCGCCGTCGGTGTCCGTGAGCAGCTGCCAGGCCAGTGCGTAACGCCAGTTGAAGGTGCCAGTCCGCGTCACCCGCAGGGCGTAGCGGGCGTTGGCCGGCACAACGAACCAGATGTTCTCCGTGTTCTCGGTCAGGCTCTGGGAGGACAGCACCGGCGAGCCGCTGGCATCGAGATCGATCACCGCCAGGTCCAGGTTGCGCAGCGTCGCGGTGGTGTTGAAGCCGGGGCCGGACGGACCCGTGATGTCGATGTGCCAGACGAGGGCCGCGGTGAGCAATTGCGGTGTCGCCTGCATCGGCAGCGGGTAGGTGCCGGTGATGTTGGTGCTGTTGGAGCCGCCGAACTTCGGGTCGAAGTCGAAGCCCCGGCTGCTGACGTTGGCCGCCACGTTGCCGTCCTCGGTGCTGCCCTGCTCGCCGCCGGCGATGATCCAGTAACTGTTGCGCACGTTCAGCTGTCCCGCTCCGTAACG
>JBBQSA010000007.1:0-87918 GCA_038214295.1 Gammaproteobacteria bacterium | reverse complement strand
TGTGCTCGGGTGGTTGTTTTTGTTCTCACTGGTGGGGCCGTTTCGGGTTGGGGGTTCGCCCCCTGCCCCTCGCGGCCCCCGCCCGGTGACCGATCTCGTCAGGCCGGCCTACCGTGCCATGACCCGCAAGAACATCACGGGCCGCCTGGCCGGGGAGTTGGTGCCGGACCGTTACGAAATCCAGCTGATTTCGGGGGAGGAGGGCGGCCTCTGGGTGGAGGCGTCCGGCACGATGATCGATTACCGGGGCCAGAAGGCGATCCTGTCGATCGCCCGGGACGTCAGCTACCGCAAAAGCATCGAGGCGAACCTCGGGCGCGGCAAGCAGCAGGCCCAGATCACCCTGGAATCCATCGGCGAGGGCGTCATTACCGCCGACACCGACGGGGTCATCGACTACCTGAACGGCGCCGCCGAAAAGCTGACCGGTGTGACCCGGGAAGCTGCCACGGGCAAGCGCCTGACCGACCTGATCACGCTGGTCGACGAGAACGACCGGAAGGATCTCGGTGATCCCGTCGCGCGCTGTCTTGCCGAGCGCCGCCAGGTCGGGCTCGGCCGCCGGGCGCTCATGATCGCGGGCGATGGCGAAAAGGAGTTGTCGGTGGAACTCACCGCCTCGCCGATCATCGGCGCCGGCGATACCGTGGCGGGCGCGGTGGTGATCATGCACGACGTCACCGAAATCAGGGGGCTGACCCGCCGGATCTCCTACCAGGCCTCCCATGACGCCCTGACGGGCCTGATCAACCGGCAGGAATTCGAGCGCCGGCTCGCCGAGGCGCTGGAGGGCGGGCATGGGGACTCGGTGAACTCCGTCCTTTGCTACATGGACCTCGACCGCTTCAAGGCCGTGAACGACACCTGTGGCCACCTGGCCGGCGACAACATGCTGCGGGAAGTGGCCAAGCTCATTCGCGACCAGGTCCGCGACTCTGACTTTGTTGCGCGGCTTGGCGGCGATGAGTTCGGCATGCTCCTGATCCGCTGCCCCCTCGACAAGGCCCGCCAGATCGCCGACGACGTGTGCAACGCAATTCGCGACTACCGGTTCGTCTGGCAGGACAAGATCTTCACCATCGGTATCAGCATCGGTCTTGTGGAGGTTTCCCGCGAGACCGGCACGCTGAAGGATCTGCTGAGCGCCGCCGACTCGGCCTGCTACGTGGCCAAGCAGCAGGGCCGGGGCCGCGTGCACGTCTACTCTGCGCGGGACGAGGTCTCGGCCCGGCAGCGGGGCGACATTCACTGGCTACGGCAGCTGCAGGTGGCGCTGCGGGAGAATCACTTCGAGATCCATGCCCAGCCCGTGATTTCCACCACGGGCCGGGTGACGCGCGGGCCGGCGCTGGAGGTGCTGCTGCGGATGACCGATGAGGACGGCAAGCTTGTGCCGCCTCGGCAGTTTATCCCGGCCGCCGAGCGCTACCAGCTGATGGCGAGTATCGACCGGTGGGTTGTCCAGGCGACGCTGGCGGCGATTGGCCACGGCGCGATCCGGCTGCCGGACGAGCGGAGCTGCAGCATCAACCTGTCAGCCCAGGCCCTCGCGGAGGACGGGTTCCTCGACTTCGTCGTGGAGTGCCTGGACCACAGCCAGGTGCCGCCGCACCGGATCTGTTTCGAAGTGAGTGAGTTGGCCGTCATGGAGCGCTTCGACCAGGCGCGCCGCTTTGTGGCGGTGCTGCACGGCATCGGCTGCCAGTTCGGCCTCGATGACTTCGGGAGCGGTCTCGGCTCCTTCACCACGCTCCGGGACCTGTCGATTGACTACCTGAAGATCGACGGCACCTACACCCGGGACCTGCGCCCGGAGTCGCTCAATTTCCAGGTCGTGACCGCCATCACCAGCGTGTCGCGGATCCTGGGCTTCAAGGTGATCGCGGAACAGGTGGAAACCCAGGCGGACTTCGAAACCCTGCGGACCATCGGCGTTGACTTCATCCAGGGGTACTTCATCGACCGGCCGCACCGGCTTGGCGAGCCGGCGTCAGCCCTCTCCGTCGTGTAGGCGCGGCGACCGCCGCGGCTGAAGCGGGTGTTCGGGGTCAGATCCTCGGGTACCTGGCCTCGACATCGCCGCTGACATTGACGGCAGTGGCAGCTGGCTCAACGCGCAGGAGTACCACTGGGTCAGGCATCGACCCGCTAGGCGGCCATACGGCGGAAGCCCCAGCCTGCCACCACCAGCACGGAGGCAAAGCCGAGTAGCGTATAGCGGTAACGATAGAACCAGCTGCGATTCGTCCGGTCAATGTACTGCTGGACGCCAGGTGGAATGGGTCCCTGGCCGATGACAAGCTCTAGGGAAATCGGCCGGATGTTCTCCACCGTCAGTGCTGACACACTGAAGAAGGTTTCCTCCCCCGGGACCGAGTAGCGATTGACATTGATCAGCTGGCGCAACGGTTTCGACGCCGCCACCGACTCCTCGAACGCCGCGAAGTCTTCCTCGCTCATCAGCTCTTTCAGGTCGTCCTGCGTGAGGATCCTGGTGGCGCCGCTCATGGTGATGGAGACCATCTGGTCCGGGTCCAACGGTGCCATGTGCGCGGTCTCAAAGGTCGAAAATTACGTGCCCGCGGGAACCGGCACACCATCCGGCATGAGATCGAATACCGCGGTTCCGTCCCCGGAATCGTCCTCCGGGGACGCCACGAATGTCGAGATCACCCATACAGGGCCAAGTGCCGGGTCAGCCGTGAACGGTTTGGACTGCGGTGAAATGCCGGTTGGGCTGAAAATCCTGAAGTCGGTGATCGACATCGTGTCGAGCACGTTGGTTGTGCCGGCGTCCTGCGCCGTGGCCCCGACCACCGCGAAAATCACGCCGGCAAGGAACATCGACAGCCTGGTGAAGGACAATTTCATGTCGACAAATTCGCTGGATGAAACGCGCGAAGTAGAGCATGCAGACGTCGGGCCGGGAAGGGTGCGCGGCATCCCGGCCGACAATTCTTCTGGCTACCGGGAGTACGCGGTGAGCGCCAGAAGAATTCTCGGCCTGGCTGCCACTGCCTGCAGAGGATGATTGTGCCGGGATGTCGCGGGCCATTGGCACCCGGGTCGCGCCCATGGCGCCGGCGGGCGTCGGTGGCGGGCAGCGTGGCGGGCTGGCAGACTGGAGACCGGCTCATTGAACGGCCTGTTCCCCACCAGGAGTAAGGAGCGGCTCCGCCATGCCTCGTGAACCCCGACGTGGGCAACGCCGCGTTTTCGCCTTCGTCCTCGCCGCGACAGCCGCCTTCGCCACCAGCGGCTGCGCGGACATGGATGGCAACGGCGCTCCGCCGGCTAGCCCGGTAGCGACCGCCGCCGGGATGTGGGAAACCGACTTCCTCGACGACTTCGACCGCTTCGATCCCGGCAACTGGCAGGACCAGCAGCTCTGGGTCAACGACGAACTCCAGTGCTACGTGCCGAACGGCCTGCACGGCACCCGGGTCGTCAGCGAGGGCACGCTCAAGCTCCGGGTGGTGGACCTCGGCGCGCCCGCCGCGTGTGACAACCTGAGCAAGAGCGGCGTCCAGCACCCGCCCACGCCCTATGTCGCGGCGCGCATCATCTCGAAGAACCGCCGGGAATTCGTGCAGGGACGGTGGACAGCGCGGCTGCGCGTGCCGGCGAGCGGCCAGGCCGGGATGTTCCCGGCCTGGTGGCTGCTCGGTGCCCGCAACAACGAGCCCCCGGTCGACGAGCCGGACGAGAACGTCTGCTGGCCGATGACGGGATCCGGGGAGATCGACATCTTCGAGCATCACAGCGACGGCGGTCCAGACCACTACGCCGTGCGCGGCATCAAGAGCCTGGGTACGTGCGGTGGCGGCGACTGGCAGGAGCTCATGCACGTGCAGGAAACCGCGCTGGCCGACTGGCACGAGTACGGAGTGGAATGGGCGGGAAGCGACCTGCTCTTCCTGCTGGATGGCGCCGAGATCCATCGCAGCACCGGGCAGGGCGACCAGTATCCGGAGCCAATGTTCGCCGTCCTGAACTTCGCGAAGATCAACGGGTCGCCCATGACGACCCCGGCCTGGACGATGGAGGTCGACTGGGTCCGACACGAACGCCGGGTGGTGAAATAGTCCGTTGAAGTGAGGCTCAGCTGACCCCGGCGAATTTCTCGGTGGAACCCCCGGACAGAGCGGCAGCACGCGAGGGTCCCTTCCGGCGCTCACCGTTGTACTCAACGGTAGCCGGAAGGGATCCCGACCGAGATGCCGCGCGCTACGGAGTGCAGTCCGCAGCCAGGATCGCGGCTAAGGCCGCTCCTGCGGCAGCAACTACAGTAGCGGCACCAGCAGCAGCGCAACGATGTTGATGATCTTGATCAGCGGGTTGATGGCGGGACCGGCGGTGTCCTTGTAGGGGTCGCCCACGGTGTCGCCCGTAACGGCGGCCTTGTGCGTCTCCGAACCCTTGCCGCCGAAATTGCCTTCCTCGATGTACTTCTTGGCGTTATCCCAGGCACCGCCGCCCGTGCACATCGAGATGGCGACGAACAGGCCGGTGACGATGGTGCCGATCAGCAGGCCGCCCAGGGCGCGGATGCCGGCGCCAGGGCCCATGAGCACGTTCATGCCGAAGCCGATGACGACGGGGACGAGGATCGGGAGCAGGGAGGGGATCAGCATCTCCTTGATGGCCGCCTTGGTCAGCAGGTCAACGGCCTTGGAGTAATCGGGCTTGCCCGTGCCCTCCATGATGCCCTTGATCTCCTTGAACTGGCGGCGCACCTCCACGACCACCGAGGCCGCAGCGCGGCCCACGGCCTCCATCGCCATGGCGGCGAACAGGTAGGGCACCAGGCCGCCAATGAACAGGCCAATGATCACGGCCGGGTCCGAGAGGCTGAACACCTCGAGCTTGCCGGCGGCTTCCAGGTTGTGAGTGTAGTCGGCGAAGAGCACCAGCGCGGCCAGGCCGGCGGAGCCGATGGCGTAGCCCTTGGTCACGGCCTTGGTGGTGTTGCCGACGGCGTCGAGCGCATCGGTGATCGTGCGGACGTTCTTCGGCAGGCCGGACATCTCGGCGATGCCGCCGCCGTTGTCCGTGATCGGGCCGTAGGCGTCGAGTGCGACGATCATGCCGGTCATGGACAGCATGGCCGTGGCGGCGATCGCGATGCCGTAGAGGCCCTCGAGCTCGTAGGAGCCCCAGATGGCGCCGCACACGGCCAGTACGGGCAGGGCCGTGGACTTCATCGAGATCGCGAGGCCGGCGATCACGTTGGTGCCGTGACCCGTCTGGGAGGCGGCAGCCACGTAGCGCACCGGTGCGTAGTCTGTCGAGGTGTAGTACTCGGTGATCCAGATCAAGGCGGCAGTCAGCAGCAGGCCGATGACCGCGCATAGGAACAGGTTGTTGGCCGAGGCGCCCATCATGGCCTGGGTGACGGGGTAGAAGGCGATCAGAGCGATGATGCCGGACACCGCGGTGCCCCGGTACAGCGCGTTCATGATCTTGCCGCCTTCCTTCACGCTGACGAAGAAGGTGCCGATGATGGAGCCGATGATCGACACGGCCCCCAGCACGAGCGGGTAGACAATGTAGTTCAGATCCAGCCCGCCGTCGGCGCCCTTGAAGAGCAGGCCGCCCAGAACCATCGTTGCGACTACGGTGACGGCATAGGTCTCGAAGAGGTCCGCGGCCATGCCGGCGCAGTCACCCACGTTGTCGCCCACGTTGTCGGCGATAACGGCCGGGTTGCGGGGGTCGTCTTCCGGGATGCCGGCCTCGACCTTGCCCACCAGGTCGGCGCCCACGTCCGCGCCCTTGGTGAAGATGCCGCCGCCGAGCCGGGCGAAGATGGAAATTAGCGAGCCGCCGAAGGCCAGGCCGATCAGGGAGTGCAGGGCAGCCTCGTCGCCGATGATGCCGCGCATCAGGCCGAAGTAGCCCGCCACGCCCAGCAGGCCGAGCCCGACGACCAGCATGCCGGTGATGGCGCCGCCGCGGAACGCAACCTGCAGCGCCGGATTCAGGCCGACGCTCGCGGCCTGGGCCGTGCGCACATTGGCCCTGACAGACACGTTCATGCCGATGAAGCCGGCGGCCCCCGAGAGGACGGCGCCGACGACGAAGCCGCCCGCCGTGTAGGGGTCGAGGGCAAGCGCGAGGAGGATGGCAAGCACCACGCCGACGACGGCGATGGTGGTGTACTGGCGATTGAGATAGGCCTTGGCGCCCGCCTGGATGGCAGCGGCAATCTCCTGCATGCGGGCGTTACCCGGCGACTGGGCGTTGATCCAGCGCACGGACAGGGCGCCGTAGACGAGGGCCAGCAGCGAAGCGCCAATGGCCAGTGCAATGGCCAGGTCGGTTGACATGGTCGAGTCCTCCAAGACTACTCATTTGGAAGTCAGGCGGTTTTTTTCTTGCCTGACTTGAGGTGCTTCATTCCGCCGCCGCCTCATCAAGCGGGATGGGCCGGCGGGCAGCGAAGCGGGGCCGAAAAAAGGCGCGCAATCATAGCACTAAAGATTTGGCGTGGAAGCGCCCCGGCTATCGGGCGGGCTTCCGGGGCGGCAGCTTCTTCTTCACAGGGATGAGCTTGAGGGCGCCATAGGCCGGCAGGCCCTCCCGGTAGGGCGGGTAGGCCTCGCCCTGGATGAGGGGTGCCAGGTACCGGCGCGCGGCGGCCGTAATCCCGAAGCCGTCGCGGCTTATGTAGCTTCTCGGCATCATCTTTTCCCGGTTGGCGACGTCGGCCAGGGCCGCCTTGCCGACGCTCCAGCGGTAGGGCCGGTCCGAGCGGCGGACGATGGTGGGCATCACGGAGTTCTCGCCCTTCAGGGCCAGTTCCACGGCGGCCTTGCCCACGGCATAGGCCTGGTCCACATCGACGCGGGACGCGATGTGCCGGGCCGAGCGCTGCAGGTAGTCGGCGATGGCGTAGTGGTATTTCAGTTTCAGTTCGTCCCGGACCATGGTCGCGATGACCGTGGCGACCCCGCCAAGCTGCTTGTGGCCAAAGGCATCCACGGTCCCCGCGTCAGCGAGGAAGCGCCCGTCCGCGTACTGCGCCCCTTCGCTGACGACGATCACGCAGTAGTCGTACTTGCGCACGCAGTCGGCCACGCGCTTGAGGAATGCCGTCCGGTCGAAGGGAATTTCCGGAAACAGGATGATGTGGGGCGGGTCTCCGGCCTTGCTGCCGGCGAGACCGGCGGCGGCCGCGATCCACCCGGCGTGGCGGCCCATGACCTCCAGGATGAACACCTTGGTCGATGTCCTGGACATCGACTGCACGTCCAGCGCCGCTTCGCGGGTCGACACGGCCACGTACTTGGCGACAGAGCCGAAGCCCGGGCAGGTGTCCGTGACGGGGAGGTCGTTATCGACCGTCTTCGGCACATGGATCGCGACGAGGGGATAGCCGAGGGCGGCGCCGAGCTGGGAGACCTTGAGGCAGGTGTCCGCCGAGTCGCCACCGCCGTTGTAGAAGAAGTAGCCGATGTCGTGGGCGCGGAACACCTCGATGAGACGCTCATACTCGGCGCGGTTCTGCTCAAGGCCCTTGAGCTTGTAGCGCGCCGAGCCGAAGGCGCCGCCCGGCGTGTGCCGGAGCGCGGCGATGGCGCGCGCGCTCTCGCGGCTGGTGTCCACCAGGTCCTCGTCCAGGGCACCAAGGATGCCGTTGCGGCCCGCGTACACCTTGCCGATCCGGCTGCGGTGCTTGCGGGCTGTCTCGATGAGGCCGCAGGCTGAGGCATTGATGACGGCTGTAACGCCGCCAGACTGGGCATAAAAGGCGTTCCGCTTGCTCATGCGATCCTCGGCTGGTTTGACGGCCACTGCGGGCTCACTGTAGCTTACGCCGCCATCGCGGCTGAATGGGACACCCTCTTGCGCATAGTCTTTCTTGGTGCGCCTGGCTCCGGTAAGGGAACGCAGGCACAGCGGCTGATGGCCCTCGAGGGTGCCGTGCAGCTGTCGACCGGTGACCTGCTGCGCGAGGCGGTCGCCGCCGGCACACCGCTCGGCCTCCGTGCAAAAGCCGCCATGAACGCGGGCGAGCTGGTGTCCGACGATATCGTGCTCGGCATGATACGCGAGCGGCTGAACGGACCCGATGCGGCCAAGGGCTTCGTGCTGGATGGTTTTCCCCGCAACCTGGCCCAGGCCCGCGCGCTCGAGGGCATGCTCGCCGGGATCGGCAGTCCGCTGGACGCCGCGGTCCTGATCGACGTGGACTTCGACATCCTCCTGAAGCGGCTCACGGGCCGCCGCACGTGCTCGCTCACGGGCAAGCTGCTGAACATCTATTTTTCACCGCAGGCCGAGCTCGACGCCTGCACGAAGGCCGGTGGCCAGCTGGTCCAGCGGGTCGATGACAACGAGGAGACGATCAGTAACCGTCTCAAGGTCTACCGTGCCCAGACCGAGCCGGTGGTGGACTACTACCGCCAGGCGGGATTGCTCCGGAAGGTCGCTGGCGAGGGCGCCGTAGACGATGTCTACGCGCGGGTCACCGCCGCACTTGCGCGGCCGGCCTAGGATCGGGCCCAGGGCGCGACAGCGGCTTATAGCGCGCGGACGGCTGCCAGCAGCGGTTCGCCGATGACGGGCCGGCGCCAGCCGGCGAGCGGACGAATGTCGAGGTCGCCGCGAATGGCCGCCGTCAGGTCCTTGCGGGTGGCCAGGATCTCCGGCGCCATGCCCAGGGACTTCGCCACGTCCTCGACAACCCGGCTGAGGCGCTTCAGCTGCTCGGGATCGACAAGCTCGGGCCTCGCCTCCTGCACGATGTCAGTGCCAGCAGCGTAGTCCCTGTCCGCGGCATCGAGCTCCCCAAGGAGCGCGGCCGCCTGGCGCCGCGCGACGCCTGGCTGGACTTCCGCGCAGGCCGCGAGTTCGCTCTCGGTGCGGGGCCGGCGCATCGCTATGTCGAGCAGGCTCTTGTCGCCAAGGATCCACTGCCGCGGGCGATCCGAGCGCAGGGCGTATTCCTCCCGCCACCGGGCCAGCCGCCGTGCCCGCAGCTGCGCCGGCACCGGCAGCCTCGGAATGCCCGCCAGGCGCCGCCAGGCCTCATCCGGATCGACGATATAGAGTGCCGGATCGACCAGGCGGGCGCTGTCCTCCTCCGCCCAGGCGTAGCGCCCGAGCTTTTCCAGCTGCTCGCACAGTAGCTGGTAGACGAGTGGCAGGTGGACCACGTCGCTGGCGGCGTAGTGCAGCAGTTCAGGGGCCAGCGGGCGCAGCGACCAGTCCGCGCGCGTGTGGGTCTTGTCCACATCGACATCGAGCAGGTGCTTCACGAGGCCCGCATAGCCCACCTGCGCGGGCTGGCCGACCAGCGCCGCGGCGATCTGGGTGTCGAAGAGGGGCTCTGGCAGCCGCTGGTAGCGGACCCACGCCACTTCCATGTCCTGCTTGGCCGCGTGCAGGACCCGCAGGCCCCGGCCGGCGCAGAGCAGGTCCCAGAGAGCGCTTGTGTCGATGTCGGCCAGCTCGTCGACGCAGAACACCTGATCCCCCGCGGCAATCTGCGTCAGGCAGAGGCGGGGCGAAAACTGCGTCGTGCGGACGAATTCGGTGTCGACGTAGATCAGGTCTGATGCGGCGATCCGGCCACACGCGTCAACGAGACGCGCCTGCTGATCGATGAGAACGTCGGTGAGATCGAGGACTGGCATAAACGGGGAGTGTAGTGGATCATGCAGTCTCGTCACTACGGGCCCGGGCCGCACGGCCTCCGGATGATGCTGCCGATCCTCGACGTTTTCCTCCAGATCGCACTGCGCCGCCGCGGGCCGGAAGACTTGCCTGATTCGCGCTTCCTGCTGCTGATCGCGGGCGTTGTCTACGTGGTGGTGCAGGGGTTCCTGGCGGTGCCGGTCTACTCTGCTCCCCTGGCGCTCGCGCAGAGCCTGGCCCTCGACCTGCTGCTGCTCTGTGGCTGCCTGTGGGGGCTGCTGCGGCTGGCCGGGCACGCGCCCCGCTTCCGGCAAACGCTCACGGCGATGCTTGGCACTGGCGCCGTCCTCGGCCTGTGCATGCTGCCGTTCACCGTCTGGCTGGACGCGGCAGCCGCGCCCGGCAAGCCTGCCGTCGGTCCGACGATCGGGTTGCTGGCCGTGGTGAGCTGGTCGCTGGTCGTGAATGGCCACATTTTTTCCCGCGCCCTGTCAGCGCCCTTCGTCGCGGGGCTCGCCATCGCGGTGGCCTACTTTTTCCTCAACTACCTGGTGTTTGCCCAGTTCGGGCCGGCACCTGCCTGACCGCCCCCGGGAGTCCGAGCATGGAGCACGTCCACATTCTGGGAGTCTGCGGCACCTTCATGGGTGGTGTCGCGGCCATTGCCAGGGAGGCGGGCTTCCGGGTGACCGGGTCGGACCGCAATATCTATCCGCCGATGAGCGACCAGCTCGCCCGGCTCGGCGTCGAACTTGTCGAGGGCTACGACGCGGCCCAGCTCGATCCAGCCCCGGACGTGGTGGTGATCGGGAATGTCATGACGCGCGGCATGCCCGTCATCGAGGAGCTGCTGAACCGGCGGATCCCCTACCTGTCGGGCCCGGAGTGGCTGGCCGATGCCGTGCTGCGCAACCGCTCGGTGATCGCCGTGTCAGGCACCCACGGCAAGACGACGACCACGAGCCTGCTCGCCTGGATCCTCGAGTACGCCGGCCGGCAGGCGGGCTTCCTGATCGGCGGCGTGCCGTCGGACTTCGAGTTCTCCGCGCGGCTTGGCACCGACCCCGTGTTCGTCATCGAGGCCGACGAGTACGACACGGCCTTCTTCGACAAGCGCGCGAAATTCCTGCTGTACCGGCCGCAGACGCTGATCATCAACAACCTGGAGTTCGATCACGCGGACATCTACCCGGATCTCGCGGCCATCACCCGCCAGTTTCACCAGCTTGTCCGTGCGGTGCCGGGCAACGGCCGGCTGGTCGTACCGGCGGCCGACGCCAACGTGGAGGCACTCCTGGGGCAGGGTTGCTGGACGCCACTGGAGCGCTTTGCGAGCCGACTCGACCACGGCCGTTCGGAGCGGGACGGCGCGGTCTGGGTTGGCGTGGAGGAGCCCGCAGGCACGCTCCGGGTACTGCACGGGCGCCAGGAAGTGGGCCGCTGCCAGTGGCAGTTGTCGGGCACCCACAATGCCGAGAACGCCGTGGCGGCTCTCCTTGCGGCGCGCGCCGTTGGCGTGGAGCCGCGGGTGGCCATCGAGGCCATCGGCCGTTTCCGCGGGGTGCAGCGCCGCCTGCAGCGCCTCGGGGAGTTCGGTGGTGTGCAGGTCTTCGACGATTTCGCGCACCATCCGACGGCGATCCGGCGGACGCTGGAGGGCATCCGGCAGCGCGCCGGGGTCCAGCGTGTCATCGCCGTGTTCGAGCCCCGCTCGAACAGCATGAAGCTCGGCGTCTACCAGGGCGCGCTGGCGCCCGCGCTGGGCGCGGCGGACGAGGCCTGGGTCCTGCGCCCCGGTGGCCTCAAGTGGGACCTGGACGCGGAGTTCAGTGCCGATCCGCGCATCCGTGTCTGCCAGGACATCGAAGGCATCATCGCGGGCATTGTCGCGAACCGGCGCGCCGGGGATGCGGTGGTGGTGATGAGCAACGGGGACTTCCAGGGCATCCACGGGGCGCTGGCCCTGGCGCTTGGTAGCGGGCAGTGACGTCGACGGCGGTCCCGCTGTTTCCCCTCGGCACCGTCCTGTTTCCGGACGGGCCGTTGCCGCTGCGGGTGTTCGAGCCACGCTACCTCGACATGGTCAGCCGGTGTCTCCGGGAGGACTCCGACTTCGGGGTCGTGCTGATCCTCGGCGGCCGGGATACGGGCGAGGTCGAGACCAGCCAGGTTGGCAGCCTGGCGCGGATCATCGACTGGTACCAGGGGAGCGATGGCATCCTCGGCATCACGGCCAAGGGCACGCGGCAGTTCCGGCTGCACGGCACTTCCCGCCAGCCTGACGGCCTGTACGTCGGTGAAATCGAGTTGTTGCCCGAATTGCCGCGCATACCGTTGCCGGAGGAGTTCCGGCCCCTGGCGACGCTGCTCGAGTCGGTGATCGACGACCTCGGGCGTCTCTACGCTGCGATCGAGAAGCACTATGACGACGCCGCCTGGGTTGGCTGCCGGCTCGCGGAGATCCTGCCGATGCCGCCGGCCGACAAGCAGCGCTGCCTCGAGCTCACCGATCCTGTCGAGTTGCTGCAATTCCTCCGCCCGATGCTCCGTCCGTTTCGGCGCGACAAGCCCCAATAGGAAGCCTTGCCTGATGAAGACCTACATGTGCCTGATCTGCGGCTATCTCTACGACGAGCGGGCCGGTGCCCCCGAGACCGGTCTCGCGCCCGGAACCCGCTGGGCGGATGTGCCGTTATCCTGGCGCTGTCCGGACTGCGGCGCCGGCAAGGAAGATTTCGAGATGATCGAGGTCTAGGGCTTATTCCGGGGCTGGACCGGCGATCTGCCGGGAGGGCACCCCGGCCCGTTCCAGTAACTTGAGCACGCTGTCCGGCCCCACGAGGTGCAGCGTGCCGATCACGACCAGGTAGTTGCGTGAGTCGCCGGCGAGAGCGCGAATGGCGCGCGCGAAATTCTCGTTCCGCCGGATAATCAGCGCCCGATAGACCTCCGGCTGGTCGCGCACGCTGTCCAGCAAGTCGGCATTCAGGGCGCGGGTATCGCCCGCCTTCCAGGCGGCAATCATCCCGTCCGCCATGTCGCCTGCCTCGCGGGCTTCCTCCAGCGTGCTCTGGAGGAATTCCCGCTGCGCCCCCGGGGACAGCGAGTCCAGCATGCCCAGCTGGCCTTCGAGGGTTTCGAGCCCCTGTATTTCCTTGCCACGCCGGCTCGCATCCGCTGCCAGGCGCGACTCGATGCCGAGCGACGGATCGAAGCCCAGCTGGGCCAGGCGGAGTTGCGTGATGACGATGGCTGCATACCAGGGCTCAAAGGGCGTCATCGGCCCGAGGTCAAGGTCCAGTTGCCGCGCTTCCGCGGACGCGGCCCGCCAGGCTTCGGGGCCCAGCAGCTCTGGCAGCGTCCGGCCCCTGGCATCCCGGGCGAGGGCGTTGATGGTGCGTGCGCTCGCGGCTGGATCGAGATCGTCCAGGTCGATCTCCATCAGCAGTATGTCGGCGGCGTCGAAGGCGGCAGTGATTTCCGGCGCCAGCGGGTAGTCGCTGGCACGGAGGAAGTGAATGGAACCGAGCACCATGATGTGGTTGCGCGTTCCCGTGAGTTCCCAGAGGGGTAGCGCGGAGGCAGCACTGGCCCAGGCACCGGCCCAGAGGCCGATGAACAGCAGCACCAATGCCCGCCAGGCGGGGCCCGTGGCTCGTTCCATGCCCGTCACTCCACCCAGACGACCGAGGTCCCGATGCTGCCATCGGCGTGGAGATCAATCCACCGGTAGCCCGGCGGGCGCGTGTCGAGGGCGAACTCGTCGGAGGCGGGCCTGAACTGCGCGCAGGTCGACGGGGTGCTCATCAGCCGGACGCCCCGCCTCTCCCGGTCCGACGCCTGGTGGACGTGTCCCCAGGCGATGCCGCGCACATGAGTGTGCCGGTCGCAGACGGCGAGGAATTCGGACGCATTGCGCAGGGGAACGCTGTCGAGCCAGCGGCTGCCCATCGGCACGGGGTGATGGTGCAGCGCGATCAGGCAGTGATCCCCGGAGGCGGCGAGCGCCCCCTCGAGGAAGGCAAGCTCCGCCGGCGGCAGCACGCCGCCATCATCGTTGGGTGCGTAGCTGTTCAGCAGGATGACCGACCAGCCGCCGAGCCGCACGGTGCCGCCAAGCTGGAACGGGGGCGTGGACAGCACCTGCTGCATGACCGCGGGGGAATCGTGATTGCCCGGGATGCAGCAGACGGGTACGCCGGGCGCCGCCAGCAACTCCCTGAAGCGCTCGTAGCCGGCACGGGACTCGTCCTGGACGAGGTCGCCGGTGGCCAGAATCATCGCGGGTGGGCGGGGGTCGGCAAGCGCCTGCGCCAGCGTCGCGACGAGGGTGTCGTCCGTGTTGACGCCGCGCATGCGCGCGGTCCGCTGCGCGTGCAGGTGCGGGTCGGTGATGTGCAGGATGCGCAGCGGCGTCGTCACCCGGAAACTATAGCGGCCCCGCCAGCGGGCCGCTGAACGGGGTTCGCAGAGACCGGCGTTGCCGGGACGGGAGGCCCCGGATAATGCGACGACGGTCGCGTTATGGGGCGGGCTTGCGGGCGATGACACCGGCGTGTTCACGCCCCGTGGCACGCTGCCCGCCGCCCCGCAGAAACGCGGCGTCCAGCACCTCGAACCCGGCCGCCGTGACGACCCGCCGGAGAATGTCCGGGTCGAGCGGGTGAATGAACGACGGGTGCCGGGACGTGTCCGTGCCGGGGGGCAGCAGACTGGCATAGTCCTGCACGAAGCCGGGCCAGGGGCAGCCCTCGCGCTTGCGCCGTTCGTACTCCGGCGCGCTCTTCCACCAGGGCCCCACGTAGGGGCTGTCGGTGATCAGGAAGACCCGGCCGCCGGGCAGCAGCCAGTCGTGCATCTTGCGGACCGTCAGCTCGATGTCCCGTGCCCGGAGGAAATGCAGGGTGCGGGCACAGAGGATGGCGCCGAAGGCCGCCGCCGGGAAATCCACCGCGGGCAGTTCCCCCGGCTGGCTGCGAAACCGCGCCCGGTCCTCGGGCGGCACCCGCTGCGCCAGGATGTCCAGGTGCCGTGGTTCCAGGTCGCAGGCGAGCACCCGGGCGCCGTTGGCGAGTGCGGGCAGTGTGGCGACGCCGTAGGCGCACCCGATGTCCAGGCACTCGGCCGCGACGGTGCCGGCGTACTCGGTGAAGGCCCGGGAGTAGTCGTCCAGGGTCTCAGTCATCCACCCCGTGTTGTTCAGGGTGGGAATGAGGCCGGGGACGCCGGACTCCGGCAGCAGACCGTCCCGGGGAGGCACTGCCGGGTACTGCTAGTACCGGTAGTGATCGGGCTTGTAGGGGCCCGCGACAGGCACGCGGAGGTAATCGGCCTGCTTCTGCGTGAGGGTGGTCAGTTCGACGCCGATCTTCTTCAGGTGCAGGCGGGCGACCTTCTCGTCCAGGTGCTTCGGCAGCACGTAAACCTTCTTCTCGTACTTCGTCGGGTTCTGCCACAGGTCCATCTGGGCGAGGACCTGGTTGGTGAAGGAGTTGGACATCACGAAGCTCGGGTGGCCGGTGCCGCAGCCGAGGTTCACCAGCCGGCCCTCGGCCAGCAGGATGATCCGCTTGCCGTCCGGGAAGATCACGTGATCAACCTGGGGCTTGATGTTCTCCCACTTCAGCTGGCGCAGGCCCGCCACGTCAATCTCGCTGTCGAAGTGGCCAATGTTGCACACGATCGACTGGTTCTTCATCTTCGCCATGTGATCGTAGGTGATCACACCGAAGTTGCCCGTGGCGCTGACGAAGATGTCCGCCTTGTCACAGGCGTGCTCCATGGTGACGACCCGGTAGCCCTCCATGGCCGCCTGCAGGGCGTTGATGGGGTCGATCTCGGTGATCCAGACGGTGGCGCCGAGGCCGCGCAGTGACTGCGCGCAGCCCTTGCCAACGTCGCCGTAGCCGGCCACCACGGCGATCTTGCCGGCGATCATGACGTCGGTGGCGCGCTTGATGCCGTCCACCAGGGACTCGCGGCAGCCGTACAGGTTGTCGAACTTGGACTTGGTGACAGAGTCATTGACGTTGATCGCCGGGCACTTGAGCGTGCCGTTCTTGGCCATCTCGTAGAGCCGCGCCACCCCGGTGGTGGTTTCCTCGGAGATGCCGCGGACGTTCTGCATGATCTCGGGGTACTTGTCGTGCATGATCGCGGTCAGGTCGCCACCATCGTCGAGGATCATGTTCGGTACCCAGCCCTTGGGACCCTTCACGGTCTGCTCGACGCACCACCAGTATTCCTCCTCGGTCTCGCCCTTCCAGGCGAAGACGGGAACGCCAGCCGCGGCGATGGCCGAGGCCGCGTGGTCCTGGGTGGAAAATATGTTGCAGGATGACCAGCGGACCTCGGCGCCCAGCTTGACCAGCGTCTCGATCAGCACCGCCGTCTGGATCGTCATGTGCAGGCAGCCGGCGATCCGTGCGCCCTTCAGTGGCTGCGCCTTGCCGAATTCCTCGCAGACCGCCATCAGGCCCGGCATCTCGGTTTCCGCAATGGCGATCTCCTTGCGGCCCCAATCGGCGAGGCCTAGGTCCGCGACCCGGAAGTCGTCCTTGCTGGCGAAAACTGGCTTGGTGCTCATCTGGTATGTCCTTGGCAAAACTTCGGTTCGGGGTGCTTTTAAGGCGTCAGCGCTTGCCGCGGGTGTCCCGCTGCAGGGCCTCGGCCTTGTCAGTTCGTTCCCAGGTGAAATTCGGTTCTTCCCGGCCGAAATGGCCGTAGGCCGCGGTCGCCCGGTAGATGGGGCGGTGCAGGTCCAGCATCTCCCGGATGCCGTAGGGCGTCAGGTCGAAGTGCTTGCGCACCAGCTGGTCGAGCCGCTCGGGGCCGATCTTGCTGGTGCCGAAGGTCTCGACACTGACAGACGTTGGCTCCGCAACGCCGATGGCGTAGGACACCTGCACCTCGCAGCGGTCGGCAATGCCGGCGGCGACGATGTTCTTAGCGACGTAGCGGGCCGCGTAGGCCGCCGAGCGATCCACCTTGGTGGGGTCCTTGCCGGAGAAAGCGCCGCCGCCGTGACGGGCCATGCCGCCGTAGGTGTCGACGATGATCTTGCGGCCGGTCAGACCGCAGTCGCCCATCGGGCCGCCGATGACAAAGGCGCCGGTCGGGTTGACGTGAATCTTGTCCTTCTTCAGGGAGGCGAACCACTTCCTGCCGATCACCGGCCGGAGGATCTCCTCGATGACGGCATCCCGGATGTCCTTCTGCCGGACGCCGGGCGCGTGCTGGGTGGACAGGACGACGGCGTCGAGGCCCACCGGCTTGTCGTCCTCGTAGATGACCGTGACCTGGCTCTTCGCGTCGGGGCGGAGCCAGGCGAGCTTGCCCCGGCGGCGCACCTCGGACTGGCGCTTCACGAGCCGGTGCGCGAGGGTAATAGGCAGCGGCATGAGGACGTCGGTTTCCTTCGTCGCGTAGCCGAACATCATTCCCTGGTCGCCGGCCCCCTGGGCGCGCTTCTGCTTGCGCGAGACGCCCTGGGCGATGTGCGCCGACTGCTTGCCGATGGCGTTGAGCACGCCGCAGGAGTTGCCGTCGAAGCCCTTGTCCGAGTGGTCGTAGCCGATGTCGCAGACGACCTGCCGGACCAGCGCTTCCAGGTCGATCCAGGCGTTGGTGGTGATTTCGCCGGAGACCAGCACGAAGCCCGTCTTGATGAGGGTTTCGCAGGCGACGCGGGACTCCGGCTCCTCGGCCAGGATGGCGTCCAGGATCGCGTCCGAGATCTGGTCGGCCATCTTGTCCGGATGACCCTCGGAGACGGATTCGGAGGTAAAGAGTTTGCGGCTGGCCATTGATTGTCCGGGTGTGGTGATTCGGGCCCGGAATTATAGACGCTCGCTTGCCGTCATGTGGGCGCTCCGGCAGGAACTGACATAAGCCGCGGGCTCGCAGCCCGTTGCGGCCCCTGCACTGTTACGCGACAATGCGCCCCCGCTGCGGGCCATCGCGAGAATTTCCTCAGCACTTCGTCCGGGGCGTTGGGGGTGCCATGACAGCCAAAGCCCGGACAAACCGCTCCGCCGCCGAGCGCCGCCAGCTGGCGAACGCGATCCGCGTCCTGTCCCTGGACGCCGTGGAGCAGGCCAAATCCGGCCACCCGGGCATGCCCATGGGCATGGCCGACATTGCCGAAGTGCTCTGGAACGACTTTCTCCGGCACAACCCCGCCAATCCCGCCTGGCCCGACCGGGATCGCTTCGTGCTCTCCAACGGCCACGGGTCGATGTTGCTCTACGCGGTGCTCAACCTGACCGGGTATCCCTTGTCCCTCGACGAGATCCGCCGCTTCCGGCAGCTGGGGTCCCACACCGCGGGGCACCCGGAGCGGGATCTGCACCTCGGCATCGAGACCACCACGGGCCCGCTGGGCCAGGGCCTCGCCAATGCCGTCGGCATGGCCCTCGCCGAGAAGCTGCTGGCTGCCGAGTTCAACCGGCCGGGATTCCCGGTCGTCGATCACCACACCTGGGTGTTCCTGGGCGATGGCTGCCTGATGGAGGGCATTTCCCACGAGGCCTGCTCGATCGCGGGCACGCTGGGCCTCGGCAAGCTGATCTGTCTCTACGACGACAACGGCATCTCCATCGACGGGCACGTCGAGAACTGGTTCACGGACGACACCCCGGCGCGCTTCCGCGCCTACGGCTGGCACGTGCTGGCCGACGTGGACGGCCACGATCCGGCAGCCATCAGCAAGGCCATCGAGGCTGCCCGGGCCGAGACCGCCCGGCCGTCGCTGATTTGCTGCAAGACGATCATCGGCTGGGGCGCGCCCCACAAGCAGGGCACCGAGAAGGTGCACGGCGAGGCGCTGGGACCGGAGGAGGCCGCCGCAGCCCGGAAATTCCTCGGCTGGACGGCGCCCCCGTTCGTCGTTCCGGACGCCATCCGGGCGGGCTGGGATGCCCACGCCCAGGGTGCCCGCCTGGAGCAGCAGTGGCGCGAGCTGTTCGCCGGCTATGTGCGGGACTTCCCGGAGCTGGCGGCCGAATTCAACCGCCGCGTAGCGGGGGACCTGCCCGCGACCTGGCCCGCACAGGCGCGCAGTGCCCTGGACAAGATCATCGCGGACACCGCCGCGAAAGCCACGCGCAAGTCCTCGGAGGACGCCCTCAATGCCTTCGTGCCTGTCCTGCCGGAGCTGTTCGGCGGGTCGGCTGACCTCACGGGCTCCAACCTGACCCGTGTGAAGGGCGCCGTTACCGTCGGCCCGGGTCACGTGGCCGGCAACTACATTTCCTGGGGCGTGCGCGAATTCGGCATGTCGGCGGCGATGAACGGCATAGCACTGCATGGCGGCTATATTCCCTTCGGCGGCACCTTCCTGACGTTCTCGGATTACTCGCGCAATGCCCTGCGCATGGCCGCGCTGATGGAGGTGCGGGTCATCTTCGTCTTTACCCACGACTCGATCGGCCTGGGCGAGGATGGGCCGACCCACCAGTCGGTCGAGCACACCGCCAGCCTGCGGCTTATCCCCAACATGCGCGTCTGGCGGCCCTGCGATGCCGTGGAGACCGCGGTGTCCTGGCAGGACGCGATCGAACGGACGAAGGGCCCGACCAGCCTCGTGCTGACGCGCCAGGCCTTGCCCGCCCAGCCGCGCCAGCCCGCGCAGGTTGCGGCAATCCGGCGCGGCGGCTACGTGCTGCGGGACGCCGACACGGTGGAGGTTATCCTCATCGCCACTGGGTCCGAGGTTGCGCTGGCCATCGCCGCGGCCGACCTGCTGACCGCGAAGGGCCACGGCGTGCGCGTGGTGTCGATGCCGTGCCCCACCGTCTTTGCCGAACAGGACGCCGCCTGGCGCGAATCCGTGCTGCCTGCCGCCGTGACCCGCCGGATTGCCATCGAGGCGGGGGTGACGGCGACGTGGCACCAGTGGGTCGGTTCGGCCGGCCGGGTCATCGGGCTCGATGTCTTCGGCAAGTCCGCCCCGGCCAAGGATCTTTTTGAGTACTTCGGGTTCACCCCGGAGCGTGTTTCGAAGGAAGCGCTCGAGTTGCTGGGCGCGTAGCAGTCAGGAGTAGTTCAGATGACCGTCAAGGTTGCCATCAATGGTTACGGCCGGATCGGCCGCAATGTCCTGCGTGCCCTCTATGAGGGCAAGCGCAACGGCGAGATCAGCATCGTCGCCATCAACGATCTCGGAGACGCGAATACCAACGCGCACCTGACCCGTCATGACACGGCGCACGGCAAGTTCCCCGGCAGCGTCGCGGTCGAAGGGGATTCCATGGTCGTCAATGGCGATCGGATCCGGGTGCTGGCCAAGCGCAATCCCGCGGAGCTGCCGTGGCGCGAGCTCGGCGTCGACGTCGTTCTCGAGTGCACCGGCCTCTTTACCAGCAAGGAGAAGGCGGGCGCTCACCTCCAGGCTGGCGCGAAGAAAGTCATCATTTCCGCGCCCGGCGGCAAGGACGTGGACGCCACCATCGTCTACGGTGTGAACCACCAGTCCCTGAAGGCGTCCCACACCGTCATCTCCAACGCCTCCTGCACCACCAATTGCCTCGCGCCGCTCGTCAAGCCGCTGCACGAGAAGCTCGGTGTCGTGCAGGGCCTGATGACCACGATCCACGCCTACACCAACGACCAGGTGCTGACCGACGTCTACCACGAGGACCTGCGCCGGGCCCGCTCGGCCACCATGTCGATGATTCCCACAAAGACCGGCGCTGCTGCCGCCGTGGGCCTCGTGCTGCCCGAGCTGAACGGCAAGCTGGACGGCTTCGCGATGCGGGTGCCCACCATCAACGTGTCGGTAGTGGATCTCACCTTCACTGCAGCCCGTGCGACCACGGTCGACGAGGTCAACGGCATCCTGAAGGCGGCCTCGGAAGGCGAGCTGAAGGGCATCCTCGGCTACAACACCGAGCCGCTCGTGTCCGTGGACTTCAACCATGACCCGCGCAGCTCGATCTTCGATTCCACCCAGACCCGCGTGGGCGGTGGCACCCTGGTGAAAGTCTTGAGCTGGTACGACAACGAGTGGGGCTTTTCCAATCGGATGCTAGACACGACCCTCGCCCTCATCAAGGCGAAGTGAGCAGAGCCCCATGACCACGAACGTGCTGCGCATGATCGACCAGAGTCTCGCCGGCAAGCGCGTGCTTATCCGGGTGGACTTCAACGTGCCCGTGAAGGACGGCCGCGTCACCAGCGAGGCCCGCATCCTGGCCGCGCTGCCAACCATCCGCCTCGCGCTCGCGCGCGGCGCCGCCGTGATCCTCCTGTCCCACCTCGGGCGGCCGAAGGAGGGCGTATTCGACCCGGCGCTCTCGCTGCGGCCCGTGGCCAACCGGCTCGCGGAGCTGCTCGGCCAGCCCGTGCCACTCGTCCGGGAATGGCTCGACGGCTTCGAGATCACCGACGGCGAAGTGGTCCTGTGCGAGAACGTGCGCTTCAATCCCGGCGAGAAGCAGAACTCGCCGGCGCTGGCAAAGCGCATGGCCCGCCTTTGCGACATTTTCGTCATGGATGCCTTCGGCACGGCACACCGGGCCGAGGCCAGCACCCACGGCGTGGCGAAGTACGCGCCCATCGCCTGCGCGGGGCCCCTGCTGATGGCGGAGCTGACGGCGCTGGAGCGCGTGCTCCGCAAGCCGGAGCGGCCGGTGGTCGCCATCGTCGGCGGCTCCAAGGTCTCCACCAAGCTCAAGGTGCTGAACTCCCTCGCGCGGCAGGTCGACCAGCTGATCGTGGGCGGCGGTATCGCCAATACGTTCCTGGCCGCGGCCGGGTACCCGGTTGGCAAGTCACTTTGTGAAAAGGACCTGATTCCTGAGGCGCGGCGGCTCAGCGGGAAGGGCTTCCGGGCGTCGGTTCCCCTACCGACCGACGTGGTGGTTGCCCGGGCGCTGTCGCCCACGGCCGCGGCAGCCACCCGGCCTGTCAGCAAGGTCGGCCCTGCGGACCTTATTCTCGACATCGGGCCGCGCACCGCCGAAATGTACGCACGCCTGATAGCCCGCGCGGGCACGATCATCTGGAATGGCCCCGTGGGGGTCTTCGAGATCGACAGGTTCGGGCGGGGCACGAAGCGCCTCGCCGAGGCCGTGGCGAAGTCGAAGGCCTTCAGCGTGGCCGGTGGTGGCGACACCCTGGCGGCGCTGGAGAAGTACGGCCTTGTGGACCAGATCTCCTACGTGTCGACGGGTGGTGGCGCGTTCCTGGAATTCCTGGATGGCACGGTCCTGCCGGCCGTGGCGGTCCTCGCCGAGCGTGCAGGCGCCGCGAGCCGCGCCAAGCGTGCGCGCGCCCCAAAGTGAGCTGCTGATACAGCTGTTTCGGGCCGCCGTCGCGGCGGCCGAGCCGGCCAACTGTCTGCCTGCCCATCTCCCCACGGTCCGTCCGGCGGGCCGCACCGTCGTCATCGGCGCGGGCAAGGCTGCCGCCGCGATGGCTGTCACCGTGGCTGCGCATCACGCAGCCCACGACCTGGGCCCGGTCAGCGGCGCGGTGGTTACCCGCTACGGGCATGGCCTGCGGCCTGGCGAGCAGGCGCCGGGAATCGAGATCCTCGAGGCCGGCCATCCCGTTCCCGATGAGGCAAGCGTCGCCGCCGGCGCGCGCATCCTGCAGCTTGCCCGTACCTGCCAGCCGGAGGACCGGTGCCTCGTGCTGCTGTCGGGTGGCGCGTCGTCGCTGCTCGTCCAGCCGGTGCCTGGCGTCACGCTGGCCGACAAGCAGGCGCTAACGCGGCAGTTGCTGGCTTCCGGGGCCGGTATCGCGGAGATCAACACCGTCCGCCGCAAGTTGTCCCTTATCAAGGGCGGCGGCCTGGGCCGCGAGATCCGGGCGGCTGAGATCCTGCTGCTCGCCATCTCGGACGTTCCCGGCGACGTGCTCGCCGACATCGGCTCCGGTCCACTGGCGCCCGACCCGGTCTCCCGGGCGGAGGCGCGGGCCATCCTGGACAGGTACCGGATCCCGCTGTCCGCGGCGATCGCGCGCGCGCTCGTGCTCGAGGCTCCCGCCGGGACCGCCCGCGGGCTGCCGCCGGTCACCGCCCGGATCGTCGCCAGTTCCTCGAGCGCCCTGGCCGCCGCGGCCCGGGGGGCCAGAGTGGCCGGCTACAAGGCGGTAGTCCTCGGGGACGTCGCCGGCCCGGCCCGGGCGGCGGCCCAGGAACACGCGGCGCTGCTCGGCGCGCTGCGGGCCGGCGGCGAGCGGACCGCCGTGCTCTCCGGCGGGGAGACCACCGTCAGCGTCCGCCATCCCGGCGGCCGGGGCGGGCGCAATGGCGAGTACCTGCTCGCGCTGATGCTGTCCCTGGGGGCCGACGCCGGCGCACACGCCCTCGCGGCGGACACCGACGGCATCGACGGGACGGGGGACAATGCCGGCGCGCTCCTGACGCCGGACACGTTGCTGCGCGCCGCCCGCGTCCGGCGGAATCCGGCAGTGGCGCTCGCTGCCCAGGACAGCTACGGGTTCTTTGCCGCCCTTGGTGACCTCCTGGTCACCGGGCCGACCCGCACCAACGTGAACGACCTCAGGATCCAGCTCACGGCCTGAGCCCTTCGGTCCACCGGGCCCTGTGTGATAATGCCGGGGGTTTTGTTGTACCGGTGGGGCAGTTCGTCATGCGCAGGACGAAGATTATTGCCACCCTCGGTCCCGCCACGGAAGATCCCGAGACTCTCGGGAAACTGATCGCCGCGGGTGCTGATGTGGTGCGCGTCAATTTCTCCCACGGTGGCGCGGGCGACCGTGAGCGTGTCGTGCGCATGGTGCGCGAGGTGGCGGAAAAAAGCGGCAAGTACGTGGCCGTGCTCGGCGATCTCCAGGGGCCGAAGATCCGCATCCAGCGTTTCCGCGATGGGCCGGTGCAGCTCGAGGAGGGCCAGCCGTTCGTCCTCGACCCGTCGATGGACCCGGCTGGCGGCTCCCTGGAGGGGGTTGGCGTCGCCTATGCCCAGCTCAGTCAGGACGTCGGCCCCGGGGACGTGCTGCTGCTGGATGACGGCTTCATCACGCTGACCGTCGACCGGGTCTCCGGGTCCCGGATTCATTGCGTGGTGACGCAGGGTGGCCGGCTCGCGGACAACAAGGGCATCAACAAGCAGGGCGGGGGCCTGTCGGCGCCCGCCCTGACGGACAAGGACCGGGAGGATGTGAAGCGTGCCGCCGCGCTCGGCGTGGACTGGCTCGCGGTCTCCTTTGTCCGCCGGGCCGAAGACGTCCACGAAGCCCGGGAGCTGCTGCGGCAGGCCGGCAGTTCCGCGCTCCTCGTGGCCAAGATCGAGCGGGCCGAGGCCATCGCGAACCTGGAGAGCATCATCGATGCGTCCGACGCGGTGATGGTCGCGCGGGGCGACCTCGGCGTCGAGATGGGTTATGCCGCCCTCACGGGCCTGCAGAAAAAGATCCTTAAAATGACCCGCCACCGGCACAAGGTGGCGATTACGGCCACCCAGATGATGGAGTCCATGATCCACAGCCAGGTGCCGACCCGTGCCGAGGTGTCCGACATCGCCAACGCAGTCATGGACGGCACCGATGCCGTGATGCTGTCCGCCGAGACCGCCGTGGGCGAGTACCCGGTGCGTGCCGTGGCGACGATGGCGGAGGTCTGCATCGGCGCCGAGAGCTACTACCTGACACTCGGCCGGCCGAACCACCGCAACGACGACCGCTTCCAGGCCGTGGACGAGGCCATCGCGATGGCCGTGATGTACACCGCGAACCACTTGCCCGTGACGGCGATCATTACCCTCACGGAGTCCGGGTCCACGCCCTTGTGGATGTCGCGAATCCGCTCGGACATCCCGATATTCGCCTTCACCCGCCACGAGACCACCCGCCGCCGGGTGGTGATGTACCGGGGCGTGTACCCCGTGGCCTTCGACATCACCCACACGGACGTGGAACGTATCTACCATGAGGTGTTCCAGCTGCTGCTCGGCATGGGCCACGTCCGCGAGGGTGACCTGGTGATCGTCACCAAGGGCGAGTTGTCCGGCGTGGCCGGCAAGACCAATTCCATGCAGATCCTTTCAGTCACCAGGGAGCGATGAACATGCGGAGTATTGTGAGAAAGCTGGCGCTGGCAAGCCTGCTCTTGGCCGGCATCGGCCAGGCGGCAGCAGCGGCGGACCTCGTCCTGGTGGCAGGCGCGACGGGCGGCACCGGTCGGCAGGTAGTCAGCGAACTCAACGCCGCCGGCTACAAGGTCCGCGCCCTGGTGCGGGACGCAGACAGTGCCCGGGCCGTCCTTGGCGAGAGCGTCGAGTACGCCACCGGCGACGTCCGCCAGCGGCCGACCATCGATGCCGCCATGAAGGGCGTTCGCTACGCCATCGTGGCCATCGGCGCCACCCGCAAGGACCCGGCGAACGGGCCGGAGTTCGTGGATTACCAGGGCGTCCGGAACCTGGCGGACGCCGCGGCGGCGGCCCGGCTGGAGCAGATCGTAGTGGTCTCGTCGTCGGGCGTGACCAACAAGGACCACGTGCTCAACAAGATGTTCGACAACGTGCTCATCTGGAAAGGCAAGGGCGAGGACGCGGTGCGCGCCAGCGGCGTGCCCTACACCATCGTTCGTCCTGGCGGCCTGACCAACAAGCCCGGCGGGCAGAACGGTGTCCGCCTGGAGCAGGGCGACAAGGGCACAGGCGTCATACCACGCGCCGACGTGGCCCGGATCTGCGTCGCGGCCCTCACGGCGCCCGCGGCGCGCAATCGCACCTTCGAGGCCTACGGCGCCCAGACGCCGCCCACTACGGACTGGAACGCCAGCTTTACGGCGCTGGCGGCTGACGAGCCGAAGCGATGAGCCAGCCGCCGGCGGCTGCGTCGCCGCCCTCGCTGCTCGGCCGGTTGCTGGGCCGGGCCGCCCGCATCGAGGCGTCGGAGATCCAGCCGGTGGTCACGGCCTTCGTGCTGTTCTTCTGCGTGCTTGGTGGCTATTTCGCCGTGCGGCCGGTGCGCGAGACAGTCGGCACGATTCTCGGGGCAGAGCGGGTCAGCGACCTTTACGTCGTCACCTGGATCGTCTCGCTGGCCGTGGTTCCGCTGTACGGCTGGGCCTGCACGAAGTTCAGGCGGAGCGCCTTTCTGCCCTGGATCTACGGCGTGGTGGCGCTGTCCCTGTTTGGCGTTGGCGCGGCCCTCGCCACCGACGAGAAGAACCTCGCCGTCGCCCAGTTCTTCTATGTCTGGATCAGCGTACTGAATCTCTTCATTGTGTCGGTGTTCTGGAGCTTCCTGCTGGAACTCTTCGACGCCAACCAGACCCGGCGCCTGTTCGGAGTGATCGCCGCGGGGGGCACGACCGGAGCCCTCGTCGGTCCCCTGCTCACGGACCTGACGGTTCCCTGGATCGGCAATCCCGGCGTGCTCTGCATGGGCGGCGGCGCCTTCCTGATCGCCATCTACTGCCAGCGCCGGCTACTGGCGGCGTGGTCCGCCATGCCCTCCGACCCGGCGGCGCCCCGGGCGCCGGACCGGCCGATGGGCGGCAATCCCTTCGCCGGCTTTTCCCTGGTGCTCAAGTCACCCTACCTGCTGGGCATCTCCCTGTTCGTGATACTGCTGGCCTCGGTCAATACCTTCCTGTACTTCGAGCAGCTGCGCCTCGTTACCGAGACCTTCGCGAGCAGTGAGCAGCGCACCCAGGTGTTTGCCCGCCTCGACTACATCGTGCAGGGTCTGACCGTCCTTCTGCAGCTGTTCATCACGGGGCGAGTGGCCTCGAGGCTGGGCGTCGTGGTGCTCGTCACCGTCGTTCCGCTGATCATGGTTGCCGGGTTCCTCGGTCTCGCGGCCGTCAACACCTTCGCGATGCTGGCCGTGGTCTTCGTGGCGCGACGGGTGGGCGAGTACGCGTTCATCCGGCCCGGCCGGGAGATGCTCTTCAGCCTCGTGGACACCGAGACGAAGTACAAGGCCAAGAGCCTCATCGACGTCCCGGTCTATCGCGGCGGCGACGCCCTTTCCGCTCAGGTAAAGACCGCGCTGGAGGCCGGCGGCCTGTCCACCGTTGGTGTTGCTGTGATGGGGGCGGGCCTCGCTGCGGCCTGGGCGCTGAACGGCTGGTGGCTGGGCCGGCGCCAGGAAGCGGGCGGCACGGCAGCCCGACCACCAGCCGGGACCGGTCACTAGGTTTCGGCCATCGTCGCGCGCGAGGAGACCCGCTTACACGGGTTCGTGGCCCGGCTGATTGGCGCTGAACGTGCCGAGGTCAGCGCCGCGCTCGCCGGCGCCGGCTATGGCTTCTGCATGATGGCCGCCTATTACATGCTGCGGCCCGTCCGCGACGCGATGGGCATCGCCGGCGGCGTGGAAAACCTGAAGTACCTGTTCCTGCTGTCCTTCGGCGCCATGCTGCTCGTGGTGCCCCTGTACGGCTGGGCGTGCACGCACCTGTCACGCTCCCGGTTCGTGCCGTGGGTGTCCCTGCTGCTGGTCGCGATAGTGGCCGCGTTCTACGTTGCATTCGCCGAGACCGGCGATGAACCGCCGCCGTGGGTCGCCCAGTCGTTCTTCGTCTGGGTCGGGGTGTTCAACCTCTTCGTCCTGTCGGTCTACTGGAGCTTCATGGCGGATATCTTCTCTCCTGAACAGGCAGGCCGCCTGTTCGGGTTCCTGGCCGCGGGGGGCAGTGCCGGCGCCGTAGCGGGGCCCGCCACCACGTCCCTGATGGCGGAGCGCTACGGCATCGACAGTCTCCTGCTCTGTGCCGGCCTGCTCATCCTGCTCACCGTGTTCCTGGTCCGCTACCTGCTGCACTGGGAGCGGGTGTCGCCGGCCAGTCCGCACAAGGCGCTGTCCGCACCGATGCAGGCTGATGACCCCATGGGCGGCAGTCCGCTCGCCGGCATCTCCCTGCTCGCCAACTCCCGTTACCTGCTGGGCATCGCCCTGTTCGTGCTGCTCTTCACCGCAGTCGGCACTTTCATGTACATGCAGCAGGCCGAGCTCCTGCGGGATTCCCTGGCCACGTCGGCGGAGCGCACCAGGGTGCTCGCCACGGTGGATCTCACGGTGAACGCGCTGTGCATTCCCTTCCAGATTTTCGCGACGGGCCGGATGGTGGCGCGCTTCGGCCTGACGGCCGTGCTCCTCGTCGTGCCGGTCTTCATGATCGGGGGCTTCATCGCCCTGTCGGCGGCGCCGGTGCTGCTCGTGCTGATCGCGGTGCAGGTCCTGCGCCGGGCGGGTGACTACGCGATCACGCGTCCCGCCCGGGAGTTGCTGTTCACCGCGCTGCCGAAGGAAAGCCGCTTTAAGGCGAAGAATGTCATCGACACCGTGATCTACCGGGGCGGGGACGCGGCCAACGCCTGGTTCTATGCCCTGCTCGGCGGTCTCGGGCTCGGCCTCGCAGGGATCGCGGCCACGGGGGCCGTGATCGCCGCGGTCTGGGCAGTGGTCGCGTGGCGCCTGGGCCGGGCCTTCACGCGGGTGGTCGAGCCCCCGGGCCGGGAAGTGCCGGGCCGCGGCCTGGTGGCGCAGGATCACGACGAGCCGGTGTAGGCGAACCGGGAACCTGACGAAATCGCCGGAAACACCACCTTGGCTCCGGAGCCGCCGCGGCCCTAGTGTCGTGTCATGGTGATCGATCTCCAGGCGCTCCTCGCCCTGCCGGCCGCCGACCGGCTCGAACTGGCCGCGATCCTGCGCAACAGTGTGGGCTGGCCGCCGGCTATCGACGGCGCACAGCTGCCACCCTGGCAACTGGCCCAGATCGAGCAGGTACTTCGGCGCTACGCGGCGGACGGCGACGGCGACGGCGACGGCGGAGCTGGTCCGCCGGCGGGCACGCCGGTTCGGCCTATACTTCAATACGCTGGCGTTTTGGCCAGCGGTGAGCGCCAGGGAGGGCGTCCAGCATGTCCGGCAATCGCCCACCAGCACCCCCCGCCAGGCTCCGGCGCCGCGAGCCCTTGCCCTGGCAGACGCCGAAGCCCGCCGAGGACGACCGGGACGCGCCGGCCCGGCTGAAGGCGATCCTGGAAAGCCCCAGCTATTGCGAAGCCGACCAGGACGTGGACTTTCTGCAGCTCCCGGAGACCCGCGGTCTCAGGCTGCAGGTCGACTACGCCAAGCCGGAGATGCTGCTCGCCCGGCACGGCATTGAACAGACGGTCGTGGTCTTCGGCAGCACGCGGATTCCCGAACCGGCGGCGGCCCGGCGGGCCCTCGAGGCCCGGCGCGCCGAGAGCGCGGCGCATCCTGGCGACCAGGAACGGCAACAGCGGGTCCACATCGCCGAGCGCATCGTGGCGAAGAGCCGCTATTACGATATCGCGCGGGAGTTCGCGCAGCTCGTCGCCCGGGCAGAGGCCGGCGTGCAGAGTTCGCGGCTGGTGGTGCTGACGGGCGGCGGACCGGGAATCATGGAAGCCGCCAACCGGGGCGCCTTTGATGTCGGTGCCAAGTCGGTGGGTCTCAACATCAAGCTGCCCCACGAGCAGTTCCCTAACCCCTACATCACGCCGGAACTGTGCATGCGGTTTCACTATTTCGCGCTCCGGAAGCTGCACTTTCTGCTGCGCGCCCGGGCGCTCGTCGCCTTTCCGGGCGGCTATGGCACCCTCGACGAACTGTTCGAGACGCTCACGCTCGTGCAGACCCGCAAGATCAAGCCCGTGCCAGTGGTCCTCGTGGGCCGTGAGTTCTGGCAGAAGGCCTTCGATCCCGACTTCCTCGTCGCCGAGGGCGTCGTCGATCCCGAGGACCGGGAGCTGTTCTGGTATGCCGAGAGCGCCGGGGAGATCTGGGATGGGATCCGGCAGTGGTACGCGGCCAACGGCGAGCCACTGGCCTGATTCAGGGAGAAGTCGATGAAGCTGGAATTTCACGGTGCGGACCAGGGAGTTACGGGCTCCTGTCACCTGGTGGAGTGCGCCGGCAAGCGGCTCCTGATCGACTGTGGCCTCTACCAGGGCGGGCGGGGCCTGGACGAGGAGAACGCCGAGCCCTTCGGTTTCGAGGCCGCAGACATCGACTACGTGCTGCTGACCCACGCGCACCTGGACCACTGCGGGCGGCTGCCCCTGCTGGCCAAGCGCGGCTTCCACGGCGAGATCGTCACGACGGCGGCCTCCCGGGAACTGGCCAGGCTCGTCATGCTGGACTCGGCCCACCTGCAGGAGGAAGAAGCGCGCTGGCGCACGCGGCGCGCCGGGCGCCAAGCCGAGCAGGGCGATGCAGGCCCGCTCTACACGACGCTCGAGGCCCTGAACACCCTGGACTTCTTCGGTCGCACTGCCGTGTATGGCAAGCCCCTGGACATCGCGCCCGGCATCCGCGCCACGTTCATCGACGTGGGTCACATCCTGGGTTCGGCGAGCGTACTGCTCGAACTCACCGAGGGCGGAACGAGCCGCCGGATCCTCTTCTCCGGGGACATTGGCAGCAGCGGGCGGCCGATACTCCGCGATCCCGTGCCGCCCCCCCGCGTGGATACGGTCGTCATGGAAACCACCTATGGGGACCGGCTGCACAAGCCGATAGGCCCGTCGGTCGAGGAGATGTACGTGGCCGTCGAGGAGGCCTTTGCACGGGGTGGCAACGTCATCATCCCGACCTTCGCCCTGGAACGCGCCCAGGAGATCCTCTATTACCTCCGCGAGGCCGTCGACAGCCGCCGCCTGCCGCGCACCATGCAGGTGTTCCTCGATTCCCCGATGGCCATCTCGGCCACGACCATCTTCAGGAACCACCCGGAATGCTACGACGACGCGACCAGCGAACTGTTCCGGGATCGCCGCGATCCCTTTGCCATGCCGGGACTGCACTTTACCCGGGAGGCCGCGGAGTCCATGGCCCTCAATCGCATCGCCGGTGGCTCGGTAATCATGGCCGGTTCGGGTATGTGCACGGGTGGCCGGGTGCGTCATCACCTGAAGCACAACCTGTGGCGGGAGGATTCCGCGATCATTTTCGTCGGCTACGCGGCCCGGGGCACGCTCGCGCGACGGATCATCGACGGGGCCAAGACCGTGAAGCTCTTTGGCGAGGAGATCCGCGTGAAGGCCAGCATTCACACGATCAATGGCTTCTCGGCCCACGCGGACCAGGCCGAGCTGCTGGCCTGGCACGCGCACACGGGTGCCGCGCGCACCTTTCTCGTTCACGGCGAACCGGACACCATGCAGACCTTCGCAGGACGGCTCAAGGGCACGGCCGTCGAGATGCCCGAGCGGCACCAGACCTACAACGTTTGAAGCGGTGCTCCCGGTGAGGGGCCGCTGATCAGCCCGTTTTCCGGGCCCCCAGCGCCTTCAGGTCGGCCAGCACTTCCTTCGAGTGGGTGGCCGGGTCGACCTTGTCGTAGTGCTTGGCAATCGTCCCGTCAGGGGCGATCAGGAAGGAATGGCGCCGGGCGAGCTTCATGATCCCGAGGTTGGTGAGCACACCGTAGGCTTCCGCCGTCTTGCCGTCGATGTCGGCCAGCAGGGGGAATGGCAGGCTGTACTTCTCGGCGAACTTCTTCTGGTCCTTGATGGCGTCGATGCTGACGCCGAGGATCGTCGCGCCGATTTCCTCGAAGGCGAAGATGTTGTCGCGGAACTCGCAGGCTTCCTTCGTGCAGCCCGGGGTGTCCGCCTTCGGGTAGAAGTACACGGCCACCCACTTGCCCCGGAAATCGTCCAGCGCATGCCACTTGCCGTTCTGGTCCTGCAGCCGGAAAGCCGGCGCCGGTTGGCCGACTTCGGGCTGGGCCGCCCGGGCCGCGTTCATCCAGCTGTAGCCGATCGCGATCACCACAACCAGGCCCGCGATGAGAGCTGCTTCACGCATCATGCAATCAATCTCCGTTTCGGAAGCGGATGAGCATAGCATCGGGTTTCAGCGGCTTGTCCCGGCGAATCACCTGTGCTTACCATTCGCCGCACGGCAGCCGATAGTGCTCCGGGAGCGGGCTGCATGGGCCAGGAACGCAGACAAAGCATCGGACCGGGAGGTCTCGACAAGCACATTGGACTCGTCCTGCCGGGCGGTGGCGCCCGGGGGGCCTACCAGGTGGGGGTCCTCAAGGCGATTGCCGAGCTGTTGCCGCGGCGGGGTTCCAATCCGTTCGCCGTCCTCAGCGGTACGTCGGCCGGCGCCATCAGCGCGGCGGTGCTCGCATCCCGGGCCCGGTCCTTCCGGGTCGCAGTGACCGACCTGGAACGGGTCTGGGCCAATTTTCACTCCAGCCAGGTGTTCCGCTGCGACGCCGGCACCATGCTGAAGAGCAGCCTGCACTGGCTGGCCGCGGTGGTCCTCGGTGGGCTCGGGCCGCGCAATCCCAAGGCCTTCCTCGACAACGACCCCCTGTGGGCACTGCTGCGGGGGCGGATCAACTTCGACTCCATCCAGGAGGCCATCGACAAGGGCTACCTGGGCGCGCTGGCGATCACGGCGGCCGGCTACGGCTCGGCCCGCTCGGTCACCTTCTACCAGGGCACGGCGAACTGCCATCCCTGGGAGCGGGTGCGGCGCAAGGGCCGGTCGACGTCCATCCAGCTCGAGCACCTGATGGCGAGCGTGGCCGTGCCGATGATTTTTCCCCCGGTGCGCATCGGCCAGGAGTACTTCGGTGACGGCGCGATGCGCCAGGCCACGCCCCTGTCCCCGGCGCTCCACCTGGGAGCGCACCGGCTGCTGGTGATCGGCGTGCGCAGCGAGGGGGCCGAGCCCCTGCCCGGTGTTGACGAACCCGTGCCGTATCCCAGCTTCGGGCGCATCGCGGGCTACATCCTCGATGCGCTGTTCATGGACGGCCTGTCGTCCGACCTGGAAAACCTGATCCGTATCAACCTGATCCTTGAGAACTCGCCCGGCCGGGTGATGCAGGGCGAGTTCGGCCTGCTCCACCACACCGACGCCTTCATCATGCTGCCCAGTCGCGACATCCAGGCGATTGCGGCCCGCCACATCCAGGAAATGCCGAAGCCCGTCCGGCTCCTCATGCGCGGGATGGGTGCTCTCAACTACGGGGGCAGCCAGTTGCTCAGCTACCTGCTGTTCGAATCGGGTTACACCCAAGAGCTGATTGCCCTCGGTTACGAGGACGGGATGAACCGCCGGGAGGATCTCCTGGCATTCATGGACGGCCAGCCGATCCTGGCGCCGGCAGGCATCAGCGGCTGGCGGGATCTCAGCGAGGAGTACTCGCAGCGGGTCCGCGTCCTGCAGATGGCCGACGCGTCCTAGTCGTCGAGCTGGCCCCCGAACTGGGGCGCCTGGAGCCGGCCTTGTTCCCGCGGCAGCTCGTTGTGCCGGGTCATCACCGGCGAATAGCGTTTCGAGAGTTCTGCGGCGAGCTTTTCCGCCATGTACACCGACCGGTGCTGGCCGCCGGTGCAGCCGATCGCCACCGTCAGGTAATTGCGGTTGAAGTCGATGTATTCCGGTATCCAGCGGTCCAGGAAGGCGAGGATGTCGTCGTGCATGCGCTGCACGCTTGGCGCCGCCTCCAGGAACTCCACGACCTTCTCGTCCCGCCCGGTCAGGTGCCGCAGGGCCACGTCCCAGTAGGGATTTGGCAGGCACCGCAGGTCGAACACGAAGTCGGCATCCGCGGGTATGCCGTGCTTGTAGCCGAAGGACTCGATCAGGATCGACAACCCGGGCTGCTCGTGGGCTCCCACCCGGCGGCGGATGATGTCGCGCAGTTCATAGATGCTGGTGCGGGTGGTGTCGAGCACGAGCTCGGCCGAGCCGATGATCGGCCCGAGCAGCGCCCGCTCGCGATCAATCGCCTCCCGGAGGCTGAGTCCCGCGGCGCTCAGGGGATGCTTGCGCCGGGTTTCCCCGTAGCGCTTCAGCAGCATGTTGTCGTCCGCGTGCAGGAAAAGCACCTCGCAGCGGATGCCCCGGGACCGCAGGTCCCGCACCACGTCCGGGAGGCGGGCGAGGTCCGCCGCCCGGTTGCGCGCATCGATGCCGATGGCGAGGTTGGCGTAGAGCGGGTCCTGCGTGGCGGTGATCTGGGCGATCATCATCGCGAGAAGTGCGGCAGGGACGTTATCGATGCAATAGAAGCCCAGGTCCTCGAGATGATGCAGGGCGACGGTCTTGCCCGAGCCCGAAAGGCCGCTGACGATGATCAGGCGCATGGCGCGGGCCGACCGCCGACCTCAGTTGAGGTCGCGCTTGGTGGTGTCCCGGGCGTGATGGTCCGTCAGCTTTTCCTTGTGCTTGCGCACCTGCCGATCGAGCTTGGAGACCATGGAGTCGATGGCCGCGTACATGTTCTCTTCGGTGGCCTCAGCGAACAGCTGCCCGCCGGAGAGGTTCACCGTGGCCTCGGAGCGGTGCCGGAGCTTGTCGACTGTCAGGATGCAGTGCACGACCGTGACGTGATCGAAGTGCCGTTCGAGGCGCCCCAGCTTGGACTCCACATACTCGCGCATCGACGGGGTAATATCGACGTGGTGGCCGGTCAGGTTGAGTTGCATCGTGCCTTCCTTCCGTTGTCTTGTTGTAGTTACCGCTGCGGGCGCCGCTTGCGCTCGCTTGACGGCTCGATATGCATCGCTTCCCGGTATTTTGCCACTGTTCGGCGTGCGACCTGGATGCCCTGCTTGGCCAGGAGCGTCGCCAGCTGGCTGTCGGACAGGGGCTTTGCCGGGTCCTCCTGGCTGATCAGCTTCTTGATCCGGGCCCGGATGGCGGTCGAGGACTGCTCGCTGCCGTCGTCGCCCGTGACCTGGCTGGAGAAAAAGTGCCGGAACTCGAACACGCCCCGGGGGGTGTGCATGTACTTGTTGGCCGTGACCCGGGAGATCGTGGATTCGTGCATTTCCACCAGCTCGGCCACATCCCGCAGCACCATGGGGCGCATGCTTTCCTCGCCGTGGTCGAGAAACTCTGCCTGCCGGTCCACGATGCACAGGGCCACTTTAAGCAGGGTGTCGTTGCGGATCTCGAGGCTGCGCACCAGCCAGCGGGCCTCCTGCAACTGGTTGCGAAGCGTGGTGTGCTCGCTGTCGCCGCGCACCAGGTCGGCGTAGGCCTGGTTGACCTTGAGGCGCGGCGTGACTGACCGGTTGACGTCCACCGCCCAGCGCCCGTTGCGCTTGCGGACGAAGACGTCGGGGACGATGTAGTCGGGCGTCGCGGGCTGAATGGCGAGGCCGGGCTTGGGGTGGCAGTTGCGGATGAGGGCGAGGGCGGTATCCAGCTCACCCTCGGACACCTCGTGCCGCCGGCGGAGTATCCCGAACTGCTGCTCGGCCACGAGATCGAGGCCGTCAACGGTGATGGCGAGCGCGAGTTCCCGGCCCGGCACGTCGGGCGCCAGCTGCCGCAACTGCAGCCGGACGCACTCGCCGAGGTCCCGGGCGCCAACGCCCACCGGGTCCAGCGCCTGCACCTTGCCAAGCGCGTGCTCGAGTTCCTCGAGCGTGAAAGTGCCGGAGGCTGCCAGGGTCTCGAGGATCACCGGCAGGGGCTCGGTGAGGTAGCCGGCATCGTTCATGGCATCGACGAGCGCCTGGCCCATCACGACTTCCCGGGGCTCGAAGTGCTCGGTTTCGAGCTGCCACAGCAGGTGCGCCTGCAGGGTTTCGTTGGACCGGTCGCTGGGCTCGGGCCGGCCATCCTCGCCGTCCCAGCTGCCACCGCTGCCAGAGGTCTCGCTCCAGAGCAGGGAGTCCCCGTCCTCGTTGCCGGCGGGCTCGGCCACGGCCACGGACTCGCTGTCGGCATCATCCCAGCTGTCAGCGGGTGTTTCGTCATCCGGCGTGCCGCCGGCCGCCGGGTCCGGCGGGGGAGCGTCCAGCTCCACGTTGTCCTCGCCGGCGCCGGGAGCGGATTCCTCCAGGTCCAGCATCACGTTTTCGGCCAGCAGCTGTTCGAGCTGTGTATTGAGTTCCGCCACCGGCATCTGCAGCAGGCGGATGGCCTGCTGCAGCTGCGGCGTCATCGTCAGCTGCTGACTGATCCTGAGTTGTAGTGCCGGCTTCATCGTCATCCCTGAAGCGCCGTGGTGCGTCCCGGCGCAGCCTATAGTCTAAATCCCTCGCCGAGGTAAACCTCGCGGACCTGGCGGTTCTCGAGAATAGTGTCCGGGGTGCCCTCGGCAATCATGGCCCCGTCGCTGAGGATATAAGCCCGGCCACAGATTCCCAGTGTCTCGCGCACATTATGGTCTGTGATGAGGACGCCGATCCCCCGGGTAGCCAGGTGGCGGATGATCCTCTGGATATCCAGGACGGAGATGGGGTCCACCCCCGCGAAGGGCTCGTCCAGCAGCACGAAGCGGGGTTCGGCTGCCAGGGCCCGGGCGATCTCCACCCGCCGCCGTTCACCGCCCGACAGGCTCACGCCCATGCTGGCGCGGACATGGCCAATGTGGAGTTCCTCGAGGAGCTCCTCGAGGAGCCTTTCCTGGTCGGCCCGGGACAGTTCCGAGCGGGTCTGCAGGATCGCGAGGATGTTGTCCTCGACACTCAGCTTGCGGAACACCGACGCCTCCTGGGGCAGGTACCCCAGGCCCAGCCGGGCCCGGCGGTGCATGGGCATGCCGGTCAGGTCATGGTCGTCGAGCGTGATCCTGCCCCCGTCGGTAGGGATCAGGCCAACGATCATGTAGAAGGCGGTGGTCTTGCCGGCGCCGTTGGGGCCGAGCAGGCCGACGATTTCCCCGCTCTCGACGGTGAGCGAGATGTCCTTGACCACCTGCCGCTGCTTGAAGCGCTTGCTGATCGACTCCGCCCGCAGGGTACTCACGGGCTGTCCACCGGGGCGGCCTTCTTCGCTTCCGGCGTGATGCGCATCCGCACCTGGCCACCCTCCTGACCACCGGCGCGCACCACCTCGCGCGCCAGGTCATAGGAGATGCTGTTCCCGGAAATCTCGTTCCGGCCATCGCTGAGGAAAGCGTTGGTGGTCATCCTGATCGTGGCGGCCTCCAGGTCGTACTCGAGCAACTCGCCGCGGCCCTTTGTCGGCGCCCGCCCGCCGGTGCCCGCCTGGCTGAACTCCGCCGGCTTGCCGGTGAGCACGGCCTTGCGCAGCCGGTTATCCCGGAAGCTCAGTTCCGCCCGGGAGCAGTTGGTGCGCGTGGCGCCATTGACGATGACGACGTTGCCGGTGAAAACCCAGGTGCTGTTGTCGAAGTCGGCGGGATCGGCGGTGGCCTCGTCGGCCTTGATCGACAGGGCCCCCTGTCGGATGTTCAGCTGCCGGAAGACCAGCCGGTCGTTGCGGCGGTCGAATTCGGAAAACGCGGCATCGAGATCGATCGGCAGGGCAGGGTCCGCCGGGGTCAGGGGCGTGACCAATGGGGCTTCCGGCCGGTCAGCCGCCTGCAGTGAAAGAGGCAGGAGCAGCAGGCCGAGCAGGCTGCCAGCTAACGCGGACAGGATGCGACGTCGTTCAGGGCAGGAACCGTCCGCGAACCTCGGATTCGAACTGCAGACGGTCCTGCTTGAGATAGACACGCATCCCCCTGGAATGGAGCGTGTCCCGGTCGCGCTCCACGGTCACCAGGTGCTCGGTACTGGCGACGTGGGCTTCGGGATCCAGCTCCAGGTAATCGGTTCGGATCAGGAGCGGTGCCGCGTTCTTGCGGCGCCGGGCTCCGGCAATGGCCGGGCTGGCGGCTGCATCGGTCTCTGCGACCACCTCGCCCGAGAGTTCAATGATATTACGATCCTTGGGCATACGCCCGTGAGCGGCTTTCAGCCGCCAGGGCACCTCCGCCGCGGGCGCGTAATCGACGTTGACGTCCTCCAGGGTGACCGTGCCATCCGCCCGGAGCTGCTCCGCCGCCAGTGTGGTCACGCGATAGAGGACCTGGCCGTCGGGCCCCGTGCCGGTCAGCGTCGCATTTTTCACATAGTAGCCAAGCCCCAGTCCGGTCCGCGCCCCGGCGTCGTCGGGCGGGGACGGGCTGTCGAACACGAGGTAGGTGGTCACCAGGGCCGCGCCGAGGAGCAGGGTGAAACGGACCGGGTGCTGGAATTCCATGCCGCGACCCTACTCAGGCGGGTGGCCGGGCCGCAAGCAGCAGGTCGCAGACTTCCCGGACGGCGCCCCGGCCGCCGAGGGCCGTGGTCACCCAGTCGGCCGCGCGCAATACCTCCGGGTGGGCGTCGGCCACCGTGATGCCGAGGCCCGCCGGGCCCATGATCTCGAGGTCGGTGACGTCGTCGCCGACGCAGGCCACCCGGTCCAGTGGCACGTCCAGTTCGGTCAGCAGCTGGTCGAGTACCCGGCGCTTGTCGTTCCGGCCGAGATACACGTGCGGTACCTTGAGCTCCGCAAGGCGCGCGGCCGCTGCCAGCGAGCGCCGGCCGGAAATGACGGCGACGAGCACACCCGCGGCCAGCAGCTGCTGGATGCCGTAGCCGTCCCGCACATGAAAGCTCTTGGACTCGCGCCCCTCGGCGTCGTAGCAGAGACTGCCGTCGGTGAGCACCCCGTCCACGTCGAGCACCAGCAGCCGGATGCGGGCTGCGGCGGACTCGAGCGCGCGCTGATCCATCCGGGAAACGCCGCCTACATCACGCCTGCACGAAGCAGGTCATGGACGTTGAGGGCGCCGACGACCTTCTGCTGGTCGTCCACGACCAGCAGGGCGTTGATCTTGTAGTGCTCCAGCATGTACACGGCCTCGGCCGCCAGCACGCCGGGCGCGATGGTCCGGCAGTTGACGGTCATGACTTCGCTCATTGGTGTGCGATGCACGTCAATGCCCCGGTCCAGCACACGGCGCAGGTCGCCGTCCGTGAAGATGCCGGCGAGCTTGTTTCCGGCATCGATGATGGCTGTCATGCCGAGCCCCTTCCGGGTCATCTCGACGAGGCCCTTGGCCAGTGGGGTCTCCGGGCTGACGCGGGGCACCCCGTCGCCGGTGTGCATGAGGTCATCGACCCGCAGCAGCAGGCGCCGGCCGAGCGAGCCACCCGGGTGCGCCAGGGCGAAGTCCTCCCGCGTGAAGCCGCGGCTCTCCAGCAGTGCCACCGCCAGGGCGTCGCCCATCGCGAGCGCCGCGGTGGTGCTCGCGGTCGGCGCGAGGTTCAGCGGGCAGGCCTCCTCACGGACACCGATATCCAGCACCACGGTGGCTGAATCCGCCAGCGTCGACCGGGCATTGCCTGTAAGCATGATCAGCGGGATACCGAGGCGCTTCAGCAGTGGCAGGAGCTTCACGATCTCGTCGGTCTCGCCGGAGTTGGAGATCGCGATGAGGAGGTCGTTGGCGGTGATCATGCCCAGGTCGCCGTGACTGGCTTCCCCGGGATGGACAAAGAAAGCCGGCGTGCCGGTGCTGGCGAGCGTTGCGGCAACCTTGCCCGCAATGTGGCCGGACTTGCCCATCCCCGTCACCACGACCCGGCCTCGGCAGTCCAGGCACAGCTGGCAGGCCCGGTCGAAACGTGCGTCGAGCCGCGGTGCAAGGCTGGCAACCGCGGCGGCCTCGATCTCGAGGACCCGGCGGCCCCGGGCCTGGAAGTCCTGCGAGCCGCTGCCCTGCTCTGGTTTACTCATGGGGCTGCTTTACTCATGGGCCCGGATTGTAAGTCATCTATAATGCCGCGCCTCACCGGTTCTTCCCCCCTCAGGTTCCATGACACCACAAGAGATCGAAACGCTGATCCTGGCCCATTTGCCCGGCACGACAGCCACCGTACAGAGCACGGACAACGTGCACTTCGAGGCCCTGGTCATCAGCCCGGCCTTCGCGGACAAGCACACCCTGATGCGCCACCGCCTCATCTACGGTGCGCTGGGCACCCACATCGGTGGCGACATTCACGCCCTCTCGATCCAGGCGTACACGCCGGACGAGTGGGCCGCCCGGCAGGCCTCCTGACAGGCCTCCTGGCAGGCCTGGACCCCGCACCCGCGTAAGCTATGGAAAAGCTGGCAATCACTGGTGGCCGGGCCCTCGAGGGCGAGGTGCGCATCTCCGGGGCGAAGAACGCGGCGCTGCCGATCCTGGCAGCGACCCTGCTGGCGGACGAGCAGGTGACCCTCGGCAACATCCCCCACCTGAACGACATCACGACGAGCATCGAGCTCCTCGGGCGGATGGGCGTCCGCGTCACCGTTCACGACGGCATGCGCCTGGAAGTCGATGCGCGGACCATCACGGAATGCGCGGCGCCTTACGACCTCGTCAAGACCATGCGGGCCTCGATCCTCGTGCTCGGCCCCCTGGTCGGGCGCTACGGGCAGGCGGACGTCTCGCTGCCCGGCGGCTGCGCGATCGGCGCCCGGCCGGTGGACCTGCATGTGGCTGGCCTCCGGGCGATGGGTGCGGAAGTAGAGATCGTCGACGGCTATATACGCGCCCGGTCGGGTCGCCTGCGGGGCGCGCACATCCTGCTGGACAAGGTCACGGTCACCGGTACCGAGAACCTGATGATGGCCGCCTGTCTCGCGGACGGCGAAACCGTGCTGGAGAACGCCGCCCTGGAGCCCGAGGTCGTGGACCTGGCCGGTTTCCTGATCGCGATGGGCGCACAGATCCAGGGCGCGGGCACCAACCGCATCGTCATCCAGGGCGTCAAGCGCCTGCACGGTGCCGAGTACGAGGTGCAGCCGGACCGGATCGAGACGGGTACTTTCCTGGTGGCCGCCGCGATTACCGGGGGGCACATCCGGGCCCGCCGGGCCTGCCCCGAGCACCTGGAGGCGGTGCTGGCCAAGCTCCGCTCGGCCGGCGCCACCATCCATACCGGCCCTGACTGGATAGACCTCGACATGGGTGGCCGCCGGCCCCGGGCGGTCGATGTGAGCACCGACCCCTATCCCGCGTTCCCGACCGACATGCAGGCCCAGTTCATGGCCCTGGACTGCGTCGCCGACGGCGTCGGGACGATCATCGAGAATGTCTTCGAGAACCGCTTCATGCATGCCCTCGAGCTCCAGCGCATGGGCGCCAACATCAAGATCGAGGGCCACACCGCCATCGTCCAGGGCGTTTCCGGCCTGCGGGCCGCCCCGGTGATGGCCACGGACCTGCGGGCCTCGGCGGGCCTCGTCCTGGCGGGCCTGGCGGCGGAGGGGGAGACCGTGGTGGACCGCATCTATCACATTGATCGGGGCTACGAGTGCATCGAGGAGAAGCTGCAGCAACTGGGCGCCCGGATTCGCCGCCGGGCCTAGGCTCCGCGGCCCGATCGGCAGGCAAGCGGCGATAGGCAAGCCGCGCTCCCGGCGTGTATACTTTTTCGGCTTTTTGCCGCGTCTCTGCAGCTCGGGCCAGGCTTCCGGGGCCAGGCGTCCGGGGCCAGGCAGCGGTTACCGGGATTTTTCTAGAGGAACAGCTCGATGAGCGAAGAGGCGTCTGCAAGCCGCCGTCATTTTCTGACCGTGGCCACCAGCGTGACGGGCGTGGTCGGCCTGGCATTTACGGCAGCACCATTCATTGCGTCCTTCCGCCCGAGCACCCGGGCCCAGGCGCTTGGCGCCCCGGTCACCGTGGACGTCAGCAAGCTCGACGAAGGCGCGATGGTCCGCGTGGTCTGGCGCGGCAAACCGGTCTGGGTCCTGCGCCGTGACAAGAGCATGCTGACGCGCCTCGCCGATGAGAACCTGGGCATGCTCAAGGATGCCGATTCGAACGAGTCGAACCAGCCGCCGTACGCCAAGAACGCCACGCGCGCCCTGCGTCCCGACTACCTCGTTGTCATTGGCGTCTGCACCCACCTGGGCTGTGTGCCCCTCGAGCGCTTCGACGTGGCGCCCGCCGACCTGGGTCCGGACTGGGTGGGAGGGTTCTATTGCCCCTGCCACGGTTCGCGCTTTGATCTGGCGGCGCGGGTCATGAACGGCTCGCCGGCGCCCACCAACCTGGAGATCCCGCCCTACCGCTTTGTCGGCGACCAGCTGATCGTGGTCGGCGAGGACACGGGAGCCGCCGCATGAGCGCCCCACGCAGCGGAGCAGCAAGCACTGCCACCACCCGATCGGGCCGCTTCATCGACTGGATCGACGAGCGCTTCCCGCTCACGGCGATGATGAAGGAGCACGTCACCGAGTATTACGCCGCCAAGAGCTTCAACGTCTGGTACGTGTTCGGCGTCCTTGCGCTGGTCGTGCTCATCCTCCAGATCGTCACGGGCATCTTCCTGACGATGAACTACAAGCCCTCTGCCGAGGATGCGTTCGCGTCCGTCGAATACATCATGCGGGAAGTGCAGTGGGGCTGGCTGATCCGCTACATGCACTCCACTGGCGCGTCGATGTTCTTCGTGGTGGTCTACCTGCACATGTTCCGTGCGCTGATGTACGGCTCGTACAAGACACCGCGGGAACTGCTGTGGGTCGTCGGCATGCTGATCTACCTGGCGCTGATGGCCGAGGCCTTCATGGGGTACCTGCTGCCCTGGGGCCAGATGTCCTACTGGGGCGCCCAGGTCATCGTGTCGCTGTTCGGGGCCATCCCGGTGGTCGGGGCCGGGCTCGTCGAGTGGATCCGGGGCGACTTCTTCATCTCGGACATCACGCTGAACCGGTTCTTCGCCCTGCACGTGGTCGCCGTTCCCCTGGCACTGCTGCTGCTCGTGGTCGTGCACATTCTCGCCCTGCACACGACGGGTTCCCTGAACCCGGACGGCATCGAGATCAAGGAGAAGAAGGGCCCGGACGGCATTCCGCTGGACGGCGTGGCCTTCCACCCGTTCCATACCTCCAAGGACCTGGTCGCGATCATCGTGTTCGCCATCATCTTTGCGGCGGTGCTGTTCTTTGCTCCCGAGATGGGTGGCTACTTCCTGGAGCACGCGAACTTCGAGCCCGCTAACCTGCTGAAGACGCCGGCGCACATCGCGCCCGTGTGGTACTTCACGCCCTTCTACGCCATCCTCCGGGCGGTACCAAGCAAGGGCTGGGGTGCGTTCCTGATGCTCGCCGCCATCGTCCTGCTGTTCCTCCTGCCCTGGCTGGACCGCTGCAAGGTCAAGTCGATCCGTTACCGGGGCTGGCAGTTCAAGGTGGCCCTGGCGGCCTTCGTGCTGAGTTTCGTCGCGCTGGGTTACCTGGGTCTGCAGCCGGCGACCGAGAAGGTCTACGTCTACGCGGCCCGCTTCTTTGCCGCCATCTACTTCGGGTTCTTCCTGTTGATGCCGTTGTACACCTCGCGCGAGCGGACCAAGCCGGTCCCCGAGCGCGTCGTTTACCACGGGCACGAGTGAGCGCGTCATGCCCAGTCAATCCCTGACCTATCGCCTGCGTTCCGCCGTTCTGGCCATGGCTGGCGTTCTTGTGCTGTCGGGCGCCATGCCCGCCCTGGCATCGGAAGGCGGCGGCCATCAAGCCCGCGCCAACAACGACGTTTCCAATGCCGCTTCCCTGCAGCGCGGGGCGCGCAACTTCGTCAACTACTGCCAGGGCTGCCATTCGGCGAAGTACGTCCGCTACAACCAGTTGGCAAAGGACCTCGGCATGACCGAGGAACAGGTCATCAACAACCTGATGTTCAGCGCCGCCAAGACCACGGAGACCATGGACATCGCGATGCGGCCCGCCGACAGCCTCCGGTGGTTCGCGGTCACGCCGCCGGACCTCTCGCTGATGGCGCGGTCGAAGGGGCCGGATTACATCTACAACTTCCTGCGGTCCTTCTACCTGGACCCCAAGCGGCCACTCGGGGTCAACAACCTGATGCTGGCCAACGTCGCGATGCCTCATGTGCTCTGGGAGCTGCAGGGGCAGCAGACCGCCACCTTCGAGGAAGTAGCGCACAACGGCACGACGCAGATCGTCTTCCGGAAGTTCGAGCAGACTACGCCGGGCAAGCTGACTCCCGAGCAGTACGACGAGTTCGTGCGGGATACCGTGAACTTCCTGGATTACATCGGTGAGCCGATGAAGCTGAAGCGCGAGAGCCTCGGTGTCCTCGTCGTGGCCTTCCTGCTGGTCTTCGGGTTGTTCGCGTACCTCCTGAAGCAGGAAATCTGGAAGGACGTCAAGTAGGTGTCCGACGACTGGAATAGTTTCGGGAGCGGGCCAGGGCGGCGTGCCGCCATGACGCTCTATTCCAATCCCGCCTCGGTCCACAGCCACCGCGCCAGGATCGTGCTCGCCGAGAAGGGCATCGTCATCGACATCGTCAGCGTCGAGAACGAGAACCTGCCCGAGGATCTCCTGGACCTCAATCCCTATCACTCCACGCCGACGTTGCTGGACCGGGACCTCGTCCTCTACGACTCCCGCGTCATCATGGAGTACATCGACGAGCGTTTTCCCCACCCGCCGCTGATGCCCGTCGACCCGGTCAGCAGAGCCCAGGTTCGCCTCGCCCTCTACCGGGTCGAGAAGGACTGGTACGCGATGGCGGAGCAGTGCGAGAAGGCCACCGATCGCAAGCAGACCAACCAGGCCCGCAAGGTCCTCCAGGAGAGCCTGCTCTCGAGTGCGGAGGTCTTTGCGGCCAAGCGCTTTTTCCTGAGCGATGAGTTCTCGATCGTGGATGCCAGCGTTGCCCCGCTGCTATGGCGGCTGCCCAAATACGGCATCGAGATCAACGGCAGCGGTGCCCAGCCGATCCGGCGCTACATGGATCACATCTTTGCCCGGCGCGCCTTCCAGGAGAGCCTGTCCGAAGTCGAGATGGAGATGAGACAGTAGCCACGCCGAAGCGGCCCTATCTCCTGCGGGCCCTCCACCAGTGGATCACGGACAACGGCCAGACGCCGCACCTGGTCGTGGACGCCACGGCGCCTGATGTGGCCGTTCCCGACCAGCACGTGCAGGAGGGGCGCATTATCCTCAACGTCAGCTATTCGGCGACCAGCCGCCTGGAACTGGCCAACGACGCCATCAGTTTTGACGCCCGCTTCGGTGGCGTGCCCCGCACGGTGTACGTGCCCCTGAACGCCGTTCTCGGCATCTATTCGCGGGAGACCGGCGAGGGCCTGGTGTTTCCCACTGACGAGTACACACCGGCCAGCGACGGCTCACCGCCCGAGCCGACGTCGCCGCCCGAGACGCCGGCACCGCCACCCGCGGGCCGACCGTCCCTCAAGATCGTCAAGTAACGCCAGGGTCCTACTCTCCGTAGCCCGCGGCATCCCGGTCGGGGAGCCCTTTCGGATCAGTGGTACATCCCGCGGCCATCGGCGGGAGACCCCGCCCGCTGACGTGAGTACACGTCTTGTCGCGGGCGAGGCACCCGCCACTGCCCGCTCGGGTGCAGCGCCGAAATGGGGCCATCCCTCAATTCCCCAGCAGCGGCAGCGTGGGCGGGGTCCCTTTCGCCGCACACCGTGCCGCACGGTAGGCGAAAGGGATCCCTGACCGGGCTGCCGCGGGCTACGGAGTACGGGTAGGCCCGGGGTGTCGCCGGCTACGGAGTACTGGTCGACCCGTACAGCGCCCGGTCGATGCCATCGCAGAGGCAGTGGATCACGACGAGATGCACTTCCTGGATGCGCGCCGTGCGCTCCGCCGGCACCCGGATCTCGATGTCGCCCGGCCGCAGGGCCGTCGCCAGCTGGCCACCGTCGCGGCCGGTCAGCGCGACCACCCGCAGCTCGCGTTCGTGGGCAGCGCGAACCGCGGCGACCACGTTCGGCGAGTTCCCCGAGGTCGATATGGCCAGCAGGGCGTCGCCTGGCCGGCCGAGCGCCGTCACCTGCTTGGAGAACACCTGCTCGTAGGCGTAGTCATTGGCGATGGAGGTCAGCGTGGAGGTGTCGGTCGACAGCGCCACGGCGGCGAGCCCTGGGCGTTCCCGCTCGAAGCGGTTCAGGAGTTCCGCGGAGAAGTGCTGGGCGTCGCCGGCCGAGCCGCCATTGCCGCAGCTCAGGATCTTGCCGCCGCCCTTCAGCGCGGAAACCAGCAGCCCCGTTGCCGCGGCGATCGGACTCACGAGGACGGCAAGGGCCGCCTGCTTGGTGGCGATGCTGTCGGTGAAGTGGCCGCGTATCGCATCCTCGAGGGGCATCGGCGTCTCCGGTCCTGCGCAAGACGCCATGATACGGCGGGTGTTCAGCCCCGCGCCACGTCGTCCAGGGAGAAGGCGCCGCGGCTCCAGCGCACGACCGGGGAGGCGAGTTCGCCCGTGATTTCCACGACGTCGAAGCGTACGGGCCAGGCGGCGAACTGCCGGTGCCGCAGCAGGAAGTAGCGGGTGGCCCGTATGACCCGCCGCTGCTTGCTGCGCTGGATGGTGGCGCCGGGCGTTGCTACGTTGGTCCGGCGCCGCGCCCGGACCTCGATGACCACCAGCACGCCGCGCTCTGTCATCACGAGGTCCAGTTCGCCAGAGCGCGCGCGGAAATTGCTGGCGAGCAGGCGGAGACCCTGCGCAGCCAGGTAGCGTGCCGCCAGTGCCTCGGCCGCGCGCCCGTGCGCGAGATGCGGGGCATCCGGCGGCATGGTGGTGCCAGGCGTACTGTTCAGGTGCCGGGGATCGGGCCTGCGGCGGGCAGCGGCACGGCGCGGCCACCGCGGATCTCGGCGAACGGCAGCCGGCGGTGGATACGGCCCGCGCTGTCGGCGTAGAGGACGCCGGTGGCCCCGGGAATCTCCCCGGACGCGAAGGGGCCGGGAATGGGCTGCCGGAGGATGTCCGGCAACAGCCGGTAGGCGTCATAGCCGAGCGCGTAGAGACGGGACAGGCCGAGCGCCGCCCGGCCCTGGTACCGCACGATGCCGCTCTTCACCAGCCGGGCCCGCCCGTCGGGGTCGATGACCCAGGGACAGTCGGGGAAGATCACGCCGTCGAGATCCTCGGCACCGTTGGCGTCCTCGTCCCAGATGGCCGAGGTGCTGTAGGTGGGGAGGTCGGCGCCGCCGAAAAACCTGAGTTGGGGCATGAGTTGCCTGCCGTTACTGCTGTTGGCCCCGAGCAGGATAAAGTCCGCGTCCGGGCGCCGTCCCGGCGAGAAAACGGTCTTTTCGCCGGGATTCTTCGCGAGGTTGCCGCTCGTGTCCGGCACGTTGCGGGTGAGCAGCAGGCCGCGGATCGGCGTGGCGAGGTCGCCGCCGCCCGGCAGGTAGGTGCGCGTGTCGACGATCACGCCGCCCCCGCGGATAAATTCCGCGGTGAACCCGGCCAGCAACCGCTGGCCCCATTCCGTGGCGGGAATCAGCACCAGCGCGCGGCGCTGCCCGAGGGCCAGGGCCCGGGACGCGATCTCCCGGGCCTCGTCTTCCGGCGCGAGGCCGAACTGCCAGAATCCGCCGCTGCCCGGGTCCGTATCCGCCAGGTTGTTGAGTGCCAGCACGGGTATCTGGCCTGGCAGGGGCCCGGCCATCTGGCGCGCAAGCGGCGCCAGCGCCTCCACCGACTCCTTGAGCAGCGGGCCGACGAGCACCCGGGCACCGGCCTCCAGCGCCTGCCGATGGGCCTCGGCGGCGCTTAGACGCGCCTCGTCAATGAATAGCGAGTTGAAGCGCCGGCCGACCGGCGCCTCCAGCTGGGCGGCGATGAAACCGTCCCGGACGGCCCTGCCGAGCGCCTGCTGGCGGCCCGACAGCGGTACCACCAGCGCCACCAGTGGCGTGGCGAGCAGCGCTGTGGCCGACGGGGGCATGGCCAGCGCGCTCGCGGGGCCGTTCGTGCCGGTGGCCGGCGCCGCGGGTTGCAGCGGCTGGCACGGTGCTCCGACAATGACCGACATGAGCAGCATCGCGAGCAGCACGCCGGGCACCGGCGACACACCAGGCCGGGAAGGCCTGCGGCAGGGAACGCTGTATGTGGTGGCTACGCCGATTGGCAACATGGGCGACCTGAGTCCGCGGGCGCGCGAGGTTCTGGGCCGCGTCGCGCTCGTCGCCGCCGAGGATACGCGGCACGCCGGGCAATTGCTAACCCGGGTCGGCGTGAGCGCCCGCTTGCTGTCCCTGCACGAGCACAACGAGGAGGCGCGGGTCGACGAGATCCTGCAGCGGCTGCGCGCCGGCGACAGCGTGGCCCTGGTGACCGACGCCGGCACGCCGCTCGTGAGTGACCCCGGCTACCGTCTGCTGGCGGCGGCGCGCGCGGCGGACCTGCCGGTCAGTCCCGTCCCCGGGCCCTGCGCCGCGATTGCCGCGCTGTCGGTGGCGGGCCTGCCCAGCGACCGGTTCTTCTTCGAGGGTTTCCTGCCGGCCCGTTCCGCCGCCCGCCTCGCCCGCCTGCGCGAGCTCGCAAGCCGGGGTGAGACGCTGGTGTTCTACGAGTCGGCGAACCGGCTGGCCGACACGCTCGCCGACGCCGCGACTGCCTTCGGCCCGGAACGGGCGGCGGCCGTGGGGCGCGAGCTGACCAAGCTGCACGAGACCATCTACCGGGGCAGCCTCGCCGAGGTGCGCGCCGGCCTGCTCGCGGATCCCGGCGGCGACCGGGGCGAATGCACCTGGCTCGTCGCCGGGATCCCCGCGGCGGCGCCCGTCGATGACGCCGAACTGGCGCGGGTGGTCAGGATCCTGGCGGTGGAACTGCCGGCAGCCCAGGCGGCGGGCCTGGCGGCAAAGATCACCGGCGCCCCGCGGAAAGCAGCCTACCGCCTCGCCAGCGGCCGGGACCTGCCGGAGACCTGAGCTTTCCGCTGGCTGCGCGCGCGGGATCTGCGGGGCTCCGGAAATCCCCATTCCTTCCTGATCAGTTATATGCTGTGGCCAGTACGCACCTCAGCGAGGCCCTGAATTCCCATGATCCATTCATCACTGCGGCGCTTCCTGCCCGGCACAGCCTTGGCCCTTGCGGCCCTGCTGGCTGCGGGCGGGTGCGCAACCGAGTCGTCCCGCGCGATCGAGGCCCAGAAGCCCGCTGCGGCGGCCACTGCCACCGCCTACTCCGGTCCGAAGAGTGCGCTCGTGGTGGGCAAATTCGACAACCGCTCCACCTACATGCGCGGCCTGTTCTCGGACGGCGTGGACCGGCTGGGTGGCCAGGCGAAGACTATTCTCATCGGCCATCTCCAGGAGACCGGGCGTTTCAACGTGGTCGACCGGGAAAACATGGACGAACTGGCCCGCGAAGCCGGGCTGAAGAAGGCCCAGCAGAACATCAAGGGCGCCGACATCGTCATCACCGGTGACGTCGTGGAGTTCGGCCGCAAGGAGACGGGCGACCGGCAGCTCTTCGGTATCCTCGGCAGCGGCAAGACGCAGGTCGCCTACTCCAAGGTGACGCTGAATGTCGTCAACGTCCTCACCTCGGAGGTGATCTATTCCGTGCAGGGCGCTGGCGAGTACGCGCTCAGCAACCGGGAAGTCGTCGGCTTTGGCGGTACCGCCGGCTACGACTCCACCCTCAACGGCAAGGTCCTGGACCTCGCGCTCCGGGAAGCGATCGACCGGCTCGTCGAGGGCCTCGAGCAGGGCCGCTGGCGGGTTGGCGGCTGAGCAGACGGGCCGGATGCCGATGATCCGCCTCCTGCCTGTCGCGCTGCTGGTCCTGGCCGCCGGCTGCGCCAGTGTCTCCGAGCAGTATTCCTGGGGCGGCTACGAGGACCAGATCTACCTCTCCTACGCGCGGCCGGGAGACATGCCGCCGGAGCGCCAGGCCGAGGGCATGGAAAAGGATTACCAGGTCGCCCGGGCCGCCAACCGCCGTATGCCGCCCGGCTGGCACGCGCAACTCGGCTATGTCTACTACCAGCTCGGGCGCCTTGACCAGGCCGAGCAGCAGCTGCGGACGGAGAAGGCCGAGTATCCCGAATCAGCCGTGTTCGTCGATCGCCTCATGGCGAACCTGAAACGCCCGTGATGGCCCGGTCCGCACTTCTGCCGCTGGTTGTGCTGGCGCTCGCGCTGACCGGCTGCGTGACCTCCCAGCCCTACGACTACTCGGCGTACCGCCTGCATCCGCCCCGGTCCATACTCGTCGTGCCGCCCCTGAACGAAAGCACGACGGTGGAAGGTACCTATGGTTACCTCTCCACAGTCAGCCGGCCGCTGGCCGAGCTCGGCTACTACGTGTTCCCCGTGGCCGTGGTCGATCAGTTCTTCAAGGAAAACGGCCTGCCCACGGCCGGCGAGATGCACCAGGTGCCCCTCAACAAGCTCGTTGAGCTGACCGGCGCGGACGCCGTGCTCTTTCCGACACTGATCGAGTACGGCAGCAAGTTCCAGCTGGTCAGCACGACCGCCATCGTCCGGGTGAAGGCCAGCCTCGTGGATACCCGCACGGGCACGCTCCTCTGGGAAGGCACTGGGATGGCCCAGCAGGGCTCGAACGGCTCCGGCAGCCTGCTGGCCGACCTGGTGGCCGCCGCCGTCACCCAGGCGATCAACACGGGCACCGACGCGGCCCACAACGTCAGTCGGGCGGCCAACGCCAACCTCTTCTACGCCCCGGGCCGGGGCCTGCCCTATGGGCCCTACAGTCCCAAGTCCGGCCAGGCCCCGTAACAAACACGCGCGCCGGAAACCTGCCCAGTCGCGATGGGCCTATACTGCCCCCGCGAGTCGGCCAGGCAATCGCTCGCGTGCTTGCACGCGGGAGGAAAGTCCGGGCTCCGGCGGGCAGGGTGCCAGGTAACGCCTGGGAGGCGCGAGCCTACGGAAAGTGCCACAGAAAATAACCGCCTAAGGGCGCCCGGGCCAGTCCCGGTCGTCACGGTAAGGGTGAAAAGGTGCGGTAAGAGCGCACCGCGCGGGTGGCAACACTCCGCGGCATAGGTAAACCCCACCCGGAGCAAGACCAAATAGGGAAGCAGCGTCCCGCAAGGGACGCACCGTCGCCCCGCGGGCTTCCGGGTAGGTTGCTTGAGGCCGCTGGTGACAGCGGTCCCAGATGAATGATTGCCCTCGACAGAACCCGGCTTATCGGCCGACTCGCACCTTCTGGGGAGAAACCATGGGCACACTGATCGAACTCACCGCCGCCGACGGCCACAAGCTGGCCGCGTGGAAGGCCATGCCGGCGGGCAAGCCGAAGGGCGGCCTCGTCATCATCCAGGAAATCTTTGGCATGACGGAGCAGATGAAGCGCTGCACGGAGCGCTTCGCCGCCGCCGGCTACGTCGCGATCCTGCCCGCGATGTTCGACCGCAAGGAGCGCGAGGCGCAGCTCGGCTACGGGGAGTTCCAGCGGGGTGGCAAGCTCGCCATGTCCATACCCGATGAGCAGATCCTCGCGGATGTGGAGGCGGCCCGGCTGGAGGTGGCCGCTGCAGGCAAGACGGCGATCACCGGCTACTGCTGGGGCGGCACAGTCGCGTACCTGGCGGCGTGCCAGCTGGAGTTCGCCTGCGCGGTCTCCCACTACGGCAGCGGTATCGGCCGGCTCGCGAGCCGCATGTCGCCGAAGATCCCCGTGCTCTATCACTTCGGCGGGAAGGACGCCTTCATTCCGCCGGCCACGATCGACCAGATCCGCAAGGCCGACCCGACTGGCGTGTTCCATATCTACGCGGGCGCCGATCACGGCTTTGCCTGCGACGACCGGGAGAGTCATCACCCGGCGGCTACCGCGCTCGCCGAGCAGCGGACCCTGGAATTCCTGGACCGCTACGCCGGGACGTAACCGGGCTTCAGGCGCACGGGTTCGACCCGGCGGATGAACAGCGCGATGACCGTCGCCGACGCGACGTGCAGCAGGGAAACGGCGACGAACACCGGCTCGTAGGAGTAGTGATCGATGGTCCAGCCGATCAGCGGCTGGGAAAGCGCGGCAGCGAGGCTGCCCACCGCGCCGCTCGCGCCCCACACGGTGGCCACTGCCCGGGCCGGGATCAGGTCGGCCGGCAACGGGAACATGGAGGACGACTTCAGCTGGATCGCGAAGATCCCGAGTCCCATGCACACCACCGCGAGCACCGGCGAATCCACGTAGACCGCCGGCAGCGCCAGCGGCACCAGCAGGGCCCCTGTCCAGATCATCGTCTTCCGCGAGCGGTCCACGCTCCAGCCGCCGCGGATGAGCCGCTGCCCGAGCCAGCCGCCGAACAGGGCGCCGGCGTCCGCGAACAGGAAGGGGATGGCCGCGCCAAGCGCGATTTCGCCCAGGCCGAAGCCGCGGACGTCGCTCAGGTAGTTCGGGATCCAGAAGGCGAAGAAGTAGAAGGCGCCGTCGCCCAGGAAGCGTGCAAGCGCCAGTCCCCAGACCTCCCGGTACCGGAACCAGTGGCCAAGCTGGCGGAAGTAGGCCGGCAATTCAGCCCGCCAGGATCCGTTGACCCTCACGATATCCCCCGGCGGCGGGCCGTCCGCGGTCACGAGAGCGAGTTCCTCCGGACTGATGCGCGGGTGGTCCCGGGGAAGGTGAAAGTACCGCTGCCAGAGCCACACCCAGGCGAAGCCCAGTGAGCCGGGAACGATGAACGCAGCCTGCCAGCCGTGCACCGGGGACATCCCCGCGGCGTGCAGACCGTCAAAGGTGATGATCAGGAAGGCGACCAGCGGTGGCGCGAGGATCGACCCCAGGCCGGTCCCGGCAGTGATGAAGCCGCTCGCGAGGCTGCGCTCGCTGGCCGGAAACCACTGGGCAATCACCTTGTAGGCGCCGGGAAAGTTCACCGCCTCGGTGATGCCGAGGAAGGCCCGGGCCGCGAAGAAGCCCGTGACGCTCCGGCCCAGGGCGTGCAGCATCGCGGCCACGCTCCACCAGAGCACCGCAAGCCGCAGGGCCCGCTTGCTGCCGAGACGGTCGATGAGCGGCCCGAGCAGCAGTTGCCCGACACCGTAGGCGATCAGGAACGCGAAGCCGATTTCCCCGTACTGCTCGTTGCTGAGGCCGAACTCGCGACGGATCAGTGGCGCCGCGACTGACAGCGCGTTGCGGTCGACGTAGCCGATCGTGGTGACTGCGCAGAGCATGATGGCCACCCACCAGCGCTTCTGCGTCCACCAGCCGTGGCCCGGCGGCTTCGCATCCGATTGCTGCGTCATCTGCCTCGCATCCCCCGGCGGATGATCGCATCATGGCGCCAGTGCCGGAAGGCGGCCTAAGATGCCTTAAGGTTCAATCCGGGGAGTGCGGGTGGCAGAGGGCGTCATCATCGTGGGCGCAGGGCCCGTCGGGCTCACCTGCGCGGCGCTGCTCCGTCGGGCAAACATCCCGGTGCTCGTGCTGGAGGCCACCGGGGAGCGCGCCCGGGACCTGCGTGCCTCCACCTGGCACCCGCCCACGCTGGATCTCATTGACACACTGGGCCTCACCGGGCCGCTCGCCGCGCGCGGCCTCGTGTCACCGACCTGGCAGGTGCGCATGCACCCCTCCGGGGAGCGCGCAGTGTTCGATCTCGGCATCCTCGGCGAGGACACGCGCCATCCCTACCGTCTGCAGTGCGAGCAGCAGGTGTACTGCGAGCTGCTCGAAGCGCAGCTCGCCGGCCAGGGCTGCCACGTGCGCCGGGGTGTCACCGTCGACGACGTGCGGCAACAGGGCGACGGCGTGGCCGTCCGCCTGCAGGGGACCAATGACTGGCTGGAGGCGGCCTGGCTCATTGGCGCGGATGGCGCAAAGAGCACGGTCCGTGGCGCTATCGGCCTCGAGCTTCAGGGCACCACGTACCCGGAAACCACGCTCCTCGTGACCACGACCTTCCCGTTCGAGGCGCGCCTCGAGGGACTGTCCAACGTCAGTTACTGCTGGGCGCCGGAGGGCACCTTCACCCTGCTGCGACTCCCGCGTCTGTGGCGCGTCAGCCTGTATGCCGATTCTGAAGAAAGCATCGAGGAAGCGCTGCGGCCCGCGGCGATCGAGGCCAAGCTGCAGCGGATCATCCCGGGCCCCCGGGCCTATCCCGTGACCGAGGTCCGTCCGTATCGCATCCACCAGCGGATCGTGCGGGAGTACCGTGCAGGCCGGGTGCTCCTGGCTGGTGATGCCGCACACCTCAACAGTCCGAGCGGCGGGATGGGCATGAACGGCGGGTTGCACGACGCGTTCAGCCTGTGCGAGAAGCTGGCGCAGGTGTGGCAGGGCGCCCCCGATGAACTGCTGGACCTGTACACGCGCCAGCGCCGGCCGGTCGCGGAGGAGCAGATTCTCGGCCAGGCGCACCGCAATCGGAGCCGCATGCAGGAGCACGACCCGGAGCGCCGCCGCCTGGCGCTGGCCGAACTCCAGGCCACCGCCGCCGATCCGGTGCGTGCCCGCGAGTACCTGCTGGAGACCTCGATGATCACCGGGCTCCGCCAGGCTGCCGCGGTCACGATGACCGACCCCGCGTGAGGGCCGGCTGGTTAGCCGGTTGCCTCGACAATAGTGATTTCCAGGGCGCGCTCGCCCCGTAGCGAGTTTGCCACCAGGCAGATCTTCTCGGCGCGTGACAGCAGTTCCCGTGCTTTCACCTGGTCAGCTCCCCTCGCGACAGTGAGCGTCGCCCGGGTCTGAAACCGCGAGAACCGCGTGACGCCGCCCTCCCGTTCGAGGGTTCCTTCGACGGTGCACCCCAGGCTTTCCCAGGCAAAGGCCGCGGCCCGGGATACTCCCCGGAAGGTCAGCAGGAAACAGTCGGCGATCGAGGCGATGAGCAGCGTCTCCGGCGACCAGGCGTCTCCCGGCCCGTCGAACTCGGCGGGTGGCGCCGTACTGAGCGCCGGCAGGCCTGCCGAGGTCACTGAGACTGCTCCGGCCGGCAAGCCGGCAGCGCTGGCGGCATAGACGTGGGGATAGAGCTGCATCGTGGTCGTTCTCCGGGGTGAGTTGCCGGGCATCGGATTGAATCCCTGGTCGGCGGATAGTATATTAGAAAGCTCTGTATTAGAGAAATATGAAATAACTGAAGGGTTGCATGGTGGTCCGGTCGGCACAGTTGGTTCTTGATCCGAGTTTCATGCGGCGCCACGCGGCGGACGCGGCGACGCTCATCAGGGCCTTGTCGAACAAGCATCGGCTCCTGATCCTGTGTGTGCTGGCCGATGGGGAGCTCTCGGTGGGCGATCTCAATCGCCTGGTGCGCCTGTCCCAGTCCGCGTTGTCCCAGCACCTGGGGGTGCTGCGCCGGGAGAAACTGGTGACTACGCGCCGGTCAGCCCAGACGATCTACTACCGGGTCGAGAGCGGCATCGCGATGGATGTCGTCCGGCTGCTGCACGATCACTTCTGCAGCACCCGGCCGGAGCCGGGGGTTGGCCGTGCTGCCGGCCGCCCCGCCAGGGCACCGAAGGCCCGGAGAGCGGTCGCGTGAAGCAGTTTCCAATTCCCCGTGGAGGAGAAGAGTCATGGCCACAGTCGTAATCCTGGGTGCCGGTATCGGTGGCGTTCCCTGTGCCTACGAGCTGCGCAAGCAACTCGGGACTGAGCATCCGATAGTCCTTGTGGGCGCCTCGCCGCGCTTCGAGTTCACGCCGTCGAATCCGTGGGTGGCGGTGGGCTGGCGGGACACCGTGGAAACGGGAGTGGACCTGGCGGCCCCGCTGGCCAAGCAGGGCATCGGCTTCGAGCCGCAGGTGGCCCGGGCCATCGATCCCGTTGGCCGGCGTGTTGCGCTGGCCGACGGCCGGGAGCTGGCCTATGACTACCTCGTCATTACCACCGGCCCGAAGCTGGCCTTCGACGAGGTCCCCGGCCTGGGACCGGCGGGCTTCACCCAGTCCATCTGTACCCACGCGCACGCCCAGGAGGCGTGGCACGCCTACGAGCAATTCCTGCAGAACCCCGGTCCCATAGTCGTCGGGGCGGCGCCGGGAGCCAGCTGCTTTGGCCCGGCCTACGAGTTCGCGCTGATACTCGATGCGGATCTGCGCAAGCGCAAATTGCGCGACCGTGTGCCCATGACCTTCGTCACCAGCGAGCCCTACATCGGGCACATGGGGCTGGGCGGGGTCGGTGACAGCAAGGGCCTGATGGAGAGCGAGCTGCGTCAGCACGACATCAAGTGGGTTACCAACGCCCGGGTTACGAAGGCGGAGAAGAACCGGATTTTTGTCCAGGAAGTCGATGATCGGGGCCAGCCGGTCCGGGACCACGAGCTGCCGTTTACCTACGCCATGATCCTCCCCGCTTTCCGGGGCGTGGACGCGGTGGCGGCTGTCCCTGAACTGTGCAATCCGCGGGGCTTTGTACTGATCGACGAGTACCAGCGCTCGAAGAAGTATCCTGAGATCTACTCGGCGGGGGTGTGCGTCGCCATACCGCCGGTGGAAGTGACGCCGGTGCCCACCGGTGCGCCAAAGACGGGTTACATGATCGAGTCCATGGTTACCGCCATCTGCGCGAATATCCGCGCAGGCATTGAGGCCAGGCCGCCGGAAGCGAGGGCCACCTGGAACGCGATCTGCCTGGCGGACTTCGGCGATACCGGGGTAGCCTTCGTGGCCCTGCCCCAGATCCCGCCGCGCAACGTGACCTGGGCCCGGAAGGGGAAGTGGGTGCACCTCGGCAAGATCGCCTTCGAGAAGTATTTCCTGCGCAAGGTGCGCACCGGTTCCGTGACCCCTGTCTACGAGACCTACGTGCTCAAGGCTCTCGGTGTCGAACGGCTGAAAGACAGCTCCGGCTAGCCCGGAAAAGGAGGCGACGATGTCCATCGATCGTGCAGTGCTGGCCTTCGCGGGTACCGTGGTTCTCGTGAGCCTGGCGCTTGGTCTCTGGGTAAACCCGGGGTGGTTCTGGCTGACGGCCTTCGTGGGCGCCAACCTGCTCCAGTCCTCGTTCACCGGCTTCTGCCCGCTGGCAATCATCCTGCGGAAGCTCGGCGTGAAGCCGGGCCCGGCGTTCTAGCGGTGCGCGTGCTTCGCTGGCTGATCCCCACGGCGCTGGCGGTTGCCGCCGGTTGCGGTGGCAAGCCGCCCGCGCCTGCCAGCAGCCCGGCCGCCGGCACCAGCCTGGCGACGGAAGTCGTGCAGCGGGTGGCCGTGCCGGCCGAGCGCCAGCTCGACGGCGTCATCGAGGCCGTGAACCAGGCCACGATGTCCGCGCAGACGTCTGGCCGCGTCGCCGAGATCCTCTACGACGTCAACGACGTGGTGCCCGCTGGCGCGGTGCTGCTCCGGCTGCGTGGCACCGAGCAGCGTGCGGGCCTCGAGGCGGCCAGCGCGGCGCGCCAGGAGGCCGCGGCCCGGAGTACCGAGGCAGAGTCTCGCTACGCACGCATCCGCGAGATGTACGAGCGCAAGGTCGTCGCAAAGGCCCAGCTCGACCAGGTCAGCGCCGAGCGGGATGCCGCCGCTGCCCGCCTGGCTGCGGCGAGCGCGGCGCTGGACAGCGCCCGCGAGGGCGTGGCCTACACCGAGGTGCGGGCGCCCTACGCCGGCATCGTGACCGCGCGGCTCGTGCGGGTGGGCGAGGCCGTTTCGCCGGGAACCCCACTGATACGCGGCCTGTCGCTGGAGAAGCTCCGGGCGACGGTCGACGTTCCTCAGTCCCTGGTCGAGCAGGTCCGGAAGCTCGGCAAGGCGGCGGTGTACGTCGACGGGCGCCGGATCGAGGCCACCCGCGTCACGATCTTTCCCGAGGCGGACAGCGCCACGAACACCTTCCGCGCCCGCGTGGAACTGCCGCCCGGGGCCGCTGGTCTCCATCCGGGCATGTTCGTGAAGGTGGGATTTGTCACCGGCGACAGCCCGCGCCTGCTGGTGCCCGCAACGGCCCTCGTCACCCGCAGCGAGGTGACGGCCGTCTACGTTGTGGACGGCAATGGCCGCGTCACCCTGCGCCAGGTGCGCACCGGGCAGGTGTTCGGCGACCGCCTCGAAGTACTCGCGGGCCTGGCGACCGGCGAGCGCGTGGCGCTGGAGCCGGCGGCGGCCCTGCGCGCCCTGGGGCCGGAGGCGGCCCGCAACCATGACTGACAGGCTGGGCTTCAGCGGCCGCGTGGCGCGGCAGTTCCTGCGCTCCGAGCTGACCCCGCTGCTCGCCCTGACGGCCCTCCTGCTGGGCGTCTTCGCCGTGCTGGTGACGCCACGGGAGGAAGAGCCGCAGATCAACGTCACCTTCGCCAACATCATCATTGGCTTCCCTGGCGCGAGCGCCTCCCAGGTGGAGAACCTCGTCGCCTCGCCCATGGAAAAGATCCTCGGCGAAATCGCGGGCGTGAAGCACATCTACTCAGTGTCCCAGCCGGGCGTCGCCGTGCTCACGGTGCAGTTCCAGGTGGGGGAAGAGCGCACGGCCGCGATCGTCCGGCTCTACAACGCCGTTTACTCGAACCAGGACTGGCAGCCACCGGGCGCCGGTGTCCTGCCGCCGCTGATCAAGCCTAAGGGTATCGACGACGTGCCGATCCTGACGCTGACGCTGTGGACGAAGGACCCGGCCCGCGGTGGCCACGAGCTTGGCCAGGTGGCGCGGGCCATCGAGACGGAGATCAAGCGGGTGCCGGGCACCCGCGATGTCTACACCATCGGCAGCCCGGACAGCGTGGTGCGCGTGGAGCTGGACCCGCAGAAGCTGGCCGGCTTCGGCCTGTCCGCCGGGGACCTCATGGCAGCGCTCGCGGTTGCGGACCGTGCCGAACAGGCGGGGCTCCTCGTGGGCAGCGACCGGGCAGCGCCTGTCCAGGCCGGCACCTTCCTGGCTGGCAGCGAGGAGGTGGCCAGTCTCGTCGTGGCGGTCCGGGACGGGCGGCCCATCTACCTGCAGGACGTGGCCGCGGTGAGCCGTGGCCCCGATGCGCCGGGCGCCTTCGTATGGCACGGGACCGGCGGCGCGGCCACCGGCCGGGTGTCCCACGCGCCGGCGGTCACGATCGCGGTCGCCAAGAAGCCCGGCGAGAACGCCATCGATGTCACGACAGCCGTCCTCGCGCGGGTCGACACCCTGCGCGGCACCTACATTCCGGATGGCATCGCGGTTACCGAAACGCGTAATTACGGCGTCACCGCCAACGACAAGGCGCAGAAGCTCATCCAGAAGCTGGTCCTGGCAACCCTGTCCGTCGTCGTGCTGGTGATGTTCGCCATTGGCCGCCGCGAGGCCATCGTCGTTGGCGCCGCGGTCATCGTGACCCTGGCGGCGACCCTGTTCGCGTCCTGGGCCTGGGGCTTCACGATCAACCGGGTGTCGCTGTTCGCGCTGATCTTTTCCATCGGCATCCTGGTCGACGACGCCATCGTCATCGTGGAGAACATCCACCGGCGCCGGCAACTCGAGGGCGGGAGCTTCCTCGACATGATTCCCGGGGCGGTGGACGAGGTGGGCGGGCCCACCATCCTCGCCACCTTCACGGTGATCGCCGCGCTGCTGCCCATGGCCTTCGTGAGCGGACTCATGGGCCCGTACATGAGCCCGATACCCATCAACGCCAGCATGGGCATGCTGATTTCCCTCGCCGTGGCGCTGGTCTTCACGCCCTGGCTCTCGGGCAAGCTGCTTGGCGGCGCTGCGCATGCCGGCGACCAAACTGGCGACCAAACTGGCGACCAAACTGGCGGCCAAGATGGCGGCCAAGATGGCGGCGAGTCTGCCGCGTCCGGCAAGCTGCGCCGGCTGTTTGAGCGAATCCTGCGCCCCTTTCTCCTGGCGCCGCAGGCGCGGCGCGCGCGTCACCGGCTCTACGCGGGCCTTGCGCTGGCAATCCTTCTGGCAGTCGGCCTGACCCTCGTGCAGTGGGTCGTGCTGAAGATGCTGCCTTTCGACAACAAGTCCGAGTTCCAGGTGATCCTCGACATGCCCGAAGGCACGCCGGTGGAGCAGACGGCCCGTGTGCTCGACGAGCTCACGACAGTCGTGGCGACCATCCCCGAAGTGCGCGACTACCAGGTCTATGCCGGGAGCGCGGCACCGATCAATTTCAACGGCCTCGTCCGCCAGTACTACCTTCGCAGCAGCCCCTGGCAGGGCGACATCCAGGTGAACCTGGTCGACAAGCACGAGCGGAGCAGGGCGAGCCACGGGATCGCCCTCGACGTGAGGCCGCAGCTCGCCGCCATAGGTCGCCAGTACGGAGCCGCGGTGCAGGTAGTCGAGGTGCCGCCGGGACCGCCGGTGCAGGCCCCGATCGTCGCGGAGGTCTACGGCCCCTTCTATCCGGGCCAGAAGGCGCTGGCCCGGGAGCTGCGCGGGCTGTTCGACAAGACGCCAGACATCATCGACGTGGATGATTCCACCGAGGCTGCCGCCAGCCGCTACGTCGTGACAGTCGACCGCCAGAAGGCTGCGCTCCTCGGCGTGACGCAGGCCGAGGTGGTCCGCACGATGACCGTTGGCCTCCGCGGCGTAGATGCCGGGTTCGTGCACCCGGGCAGCGAGCGGCGCCCCATACCGGTCCGGCTCCAGCTGCCGGTGGCGGATCGCGCGAGCCTCGACCAGTTGCTCGCACTGGAGGTCCGTTCCGGCGCGGGCGCGCTGGTGCCGCTGTCGGAAGTTACCCAGGTCGAGCAGCTGCCCTGGGACGGCGCCATCTACCACAAGGACCTGCTGCCCGTCGTTTTCGTCACCGGGGACATGGCCGGCCGGCTGGACAGCCCGCTGTACGGCATGTTCGACCTGGTGGGCCAGGTCGGGGATGGCCTCCCGTCCGGCAAGCAGCCCGACCAGCTGTTCATCAGTGCCCCCGGTGACCCGGGCCGTTTCGCCATCAAGTGGGATGGCGAATGGCAGATGACCTACGAGACCTTCCGTGACATGGGGCTCGCCTACTCGGTGGGCCTGGTGTTGATCTACCTGCTGATCGTCGCCCAGTTCCGGTCCTACATCATGCCGCTCATCATCATGGCGCCGATCCCGCTCACAATCATTGGCGTCATGCCCGGGCATGCCCTGCTGGGCGCGCAGTTCACCGCCACGTCGATGATCGGCATGATCGCCCTTGCGGGGATCATCGTGCGCAACTCGATCCTGCTGGTGGACTTCATCAATGCCGAGGTCGCGCGGGGCGAGACGCTGGAGCGGTCGGTGATCGCCGCCGCCGCGGTGCGTACCCGGCCGATCGCCCTCACGGCCCTCGCGGCGATCAGCGGCGCCTTCTTCATCCTCGACGACCCGATTTTCAACGGCCTCGCGGTGTCGCTGATCTTCGGCATCCTCGTCTCGACCGTGCTGACGCTGGTGGCCATCCCGATCTTCTATTTCGCCTACCGCAGCCGGCAGCAGGCCGCGAGGGTTCAGGAGGCCAGTGCATGACCAGAGCTGCAGCGCAGACCCTGTTGCCCGCGGTGATGATGGCGGTGCTCTGCCTGCCGGCACTCTCCCTGCCGAAGGCCCTGGGCGAGACGCTCGAGGATGCCTGGCGGCTGTCGGCCGAGCGGGACGCGGGGCTCGCTGCGACCCGCAATCGCACCGACGCGGGCCGGGCCGGGGAGCTGGCGGCCCGGGCGGAGCGCTGGCCCCGGGTGACGATCGACGGCAGCTACCAGCGTTTCGACGACGCACCGTCGTTCAGCTTCCCGGTCGGCGGCAGCACCTTCGTCTCTCCGGAACTGGTCAAGGGCGACGACTTCCTGATGGGCCGTGCACGGATCGATGTGCCGCTCTTCACGGGCGGGCGCATCACCGCGGGCATCGGTTCCGCCGCGGAGGCGGCCCGGGCCGCCGGGCTCGCCGAGCAGAGCTACGCGCAGGATCTTCGCCTGCAGGTGGCCACGGCCTATGTGGACGTGCTCCGGGCCCGGCGCGTGCTCGGGGCCACGGAGGCAGCCGTGACGAGCCTGACGGCCCACGTCAACGACGTGACCGTGATGGTCGAGCAGGAGTCAGTGGCCCGGAACGACCTGCTCGCGGCGCAGGTGACGCTGGCGGAGGCGGAGCAGCGGCGACTGCTGGCCGCGAACCGGGCCACCATGGCCGCCGCGGCCTACAACCGCCTGCTCGGTGAACCCCTGGACCGGGAACCGCAACTCGCCGACCTGCCGGAGACGCCGCTCGCGGTGACCTCGGTGGAGGACCTGGTCGAGCGAGCCAGCGCGAACCGGCGCGAGCTCGCCGGCCTCGAGGCCCGTTCCCGGGAGCTGGCCCAGAAGGCCCGCAGCGAGAGCGCAAGCCGCTGGCCTCAGGTCGGACTGATGGCTGACTTCCAGCACCTGGAGAACCAGGTACTGGACGACCAGGACTTCACCCTGGTGGGCGTCGGCTTTTCCTGGACGCTCTTCGACGCCGGCCGGACCCGCCAGCGCGCCAACGCACTGCGCAGCGAGAGCCGCGCCACCGACCGTGACCGGGACGATCTTCAGTCGCGGGTTGCGCTCGAGGTCCGGCAAGCCTGGCTGGACCTGCAGGACGCGGCCGCGCGGGTGCCGCTGACACGCCTCGCGGTCGACCGGGCGGAGGAGAACCTGCGGGTTGGCCGCGAGCTCTACGGCGTGGGCCTGGCGACCAACACGGTGGTGCTGGACGCGGAAGCCCTGCGGCTGGCCGCCATGCGCAACCACGACGATGCCCGGCTCGATGTCGCCCTCGGCAACCTGCGGCTGAAACGCGCCATCGGCGAGCTCTAGGCCCGGGGGCGACACGGGGGCCGGAGCGGAGCAGTGCCGCCCGCGGCTCAGGGCGTGAGCGTCAGCTCGCTGACCCGGTGCGCGGCGATGGCCGCGTCGCTGAACCACCAGTAGCGGGGCTCACCATCGAGCCACGCGGGCGTCTGGTCCTTCAGGTGCGGGTCGAACTGCCGGCCGCTGGCGCCGCCTGTCAGCACGGCGAGCACCTTGTCCGGGTCGCCCAGGTCCGCAACCATGCGCAGCGACGCGATGCTCGTGGCGTCGTAGGGCTTGTCGAACTTGAACGTGCCCCGGTTCAGGGTCTCGCCCGAGCCCTCCTTGGGGTGCGTCCCGCCACCGAGTACGTTCGCGGCCGCCTTGCCTGGCACCAGCGGGCTGAAGAAGGTCACGGTGTGGATCCGGCCCCACGCCCAGCGCCGGACGTCCGGGCCCAGCAGTGGCGTGAGTTCCGCGAGGGCATCCCGGGCGGCGAGGCGCAAGAGGTCGTCGCGGCTCTCCCGTGCCGGCGTCCGCTGGTCGTCGAACCAGGCGCTCGCCGGGTCGGCCAGCAGCACGGCCAGCCGTTCGTGCCAGAGGTAATAGCTGCCCAGGTAGCGGGTCGTGAGTTCCGGCCCGAGGTCGTCCGCGAAGGCCCGGCGGGCAAAGTGGCGCCACACGGACTGGAAGATCGCGGGTTCGGACCGGGTGGGGTCGTCCACGTGGTCCCAGGCGCCCAGCAGCGCGCCGAGTTGCCGCGTGTCGGGACTCGCCACGAGCGCCGCGCTCATGAGGGGCGCTACCTGGACGGCCAGCATGTTCTTCGTGTCCCGCATGAAGGCCCAGTGGTCCGCGGGTGTCAGTGGCTGGTCGCCGTCCAGCAATTCCAGCATACGGCGGTAGCGCCAGGAGGCGGCGAAGTAGGTGGAGTAGGCGTAGGGGTAGTCGCGGGGCACGGTCCGGTGGTTCGCGTTGCCGACCCAGCCCCGCTCCGGGTTCACCTGGCCCGGCATCCGGTCCCAGGGGATGAAGCCGTCCCAGGCATCCGTGCTGTCGGTCACGGGCAGCGGCCGCGAGCCGTCGCCCCGGCGGCGCACGGGCACCTTGCCGCCCGTGGCGTGGCCGATGTTGCCGGCCGTGTCTGCGATCACGTAGTTGAAGGGTGAATTGCTGCGCCCGATCGCCCGCCGGGCCTCGTCCACGGACCGGGCGGTGAACAGGGCGAAGGCGCCCGTGTCGGCGGCCATGGCTTCCGGCGCGCTCCAGCGCATCGACAGCAGCTTGCCGCTGGCCACACCCATGCCGTGATCCGAGATGACCGGTCCCCGGTGCGTCAGCCGGATATGGAGCGGCACCTCCCGGAAACGGCTGGAGCCTGGCCGCTCAACCACGCGCAGCGTCTCGTCGATGACCTCGAAAGGAAAGGACTGGTCGCCTTCCAGGTAGTGGTCCGGTTGTGCCGGGTCCACGGTCTCGATGTAGAGGTCGATGACGTCCGCGTAGGCGTTGGTCACGCCGAAGGCCACGTGGCTCGTGCGGCCCACGGCGATGCCGGGGATACCCGGCCCCGCGGCGCCCACGGCCCGGAAGTCTGGCGTGATGATCCCCACGGGGTGCCAGATGCCGGGCAGGGTCCGGGCGTCCAGGTGCGGGTCGTTGACCAGCACGGCCGCGCCGCTCGCCGAGCGCCGGCCACTCGTTACCCACTGGTTGCTGCCGATCTCGAAGGCCTTCGGCCCGGTGCGGAACCACGCCGGGTCCGTCCGCAGGTTCAGCGCCACCGTGGGGACTGAAGCCGTGGTGCCCACCGCCGGTTCGAGCCCGGTGCTGCCGCCGTCGTCCGGATTGATCGTGACCTGGCGCAGCTCCGCCGCGCGGGCGGGACCCAGCCGGTCACCCAGTTCCTGGGCCACGAGTTCCGCCTGCAGGTTCACCGAGCTTGACCAGTTCAGGAAGTACTGCAAGGTCATCAGGTCGGCGACGGTCCAGGGCTGCGGCGTCATGCCGAGCAGTCCGAAGCCGAACTGGCGTTCGCCCGCCCGGGTCGCGATGTAGGCGTTCACGCCCTCCAGGTAGACCGCGTAGAAGTGCCGGTCGGCGGGCGCCAGCAGCGCCGCGTGCCGGCGGCCGTGCCGGGCCGTGCCCGCCAGGCGCAACTCGATATCGGTCTGCAGCGCCGACTCGCCGACCAGCTCGGTGACCCGGCCACTCGACAGGTAACGCTCGAACTCCAGCTGGAAGCCCCGGTCCTGGGCGGTGACCCAGCCCTGGGCTCGCAGCGCGTCGTCGAGTGTCGCGGCGTGGATGTAGGGGATGCCCTGCTCGTCCCGGACGATGCGCACCGGTGCCGTGAGGATCGCCAGCTCAAGCGTGCCGTCCATCTGGTAGCGGTCGACGAGCCGCGTGTAGAGGACGAGGCCCACGATGGCGAGAGCGAGCAGCCACAGACTGCCGACGATGATCCTGCGCAATCGCCTGCTCCCCCAACTGCAGACCCCCCGGTCCACTACCGCCGGAGGATAGCCCGGCGCCGGGAATTTCCGCAGGGCGCCGGTGGTCCCGGAGATACAGCGGGCCCAGGGCTCCAGTTGGCCCAAGGCTCCAGTTGGCCCAAGGCTCCAGCGGGCCCAGGGCTACAGCGGGCCTAGAGCTCCAGTTGGCCGCTCCCCGGCCCCGCCTCGCCGTCCGCCACCAGTCCGTGGACGCCGACACCGAGCAGGCGCACGGGCCGCGACGCGGCCTCGGTGCGGGCGAGCAGCGCCTCGGCACGCCGGGCGAGGGCCTCGGCCACGCAGACCGGTCGCGGCTCGGTGTGGCTGCGGGTCACGGTGGAGAAATCGGCGTAGCGCACCTTGAGGGTGACCGTCCGCGCCTTCAGGGCCTTGAGCTGCAGGGAGCCGGCCACCCGGCCTGCGAGTCGCCGCACCTCGGCCCCCATGTCGTCGACGGTCCGCAGGTCTGTCGCGTAGGTCGTTTCGGCGGAGAGTGACTTCCACGGCCGGTCCGGCGTGACCTCCCGCGGGTCGTCGCCCTGCGCCAGGCGGCGGAGCCAGCCCGCCAGGCTGCCGACGGTCGTGTTGAGCAGGGCCTCGTCCGCCACCCGCACATCCACGAGCCGCTGGATGCCGATCCCGCGGAGCTTCTGCGCCGTCACGGGCCCGACGCCCCACAGGGCCTCGACGGGCAGCTGCTGCAGGAACGCCTCGACCCGCCCGGGCGAGACGACGGTGAGGCCGTCCGGCTTCTGCCAGCCCGAGGCGATCTTGGCGAGGAACTTGTTGGGCGCGACGCCGGCCGAGGCGGTCAGGCCGAGCTCGTTCCGGATCCGGCGCTTCAGCTCCCGGGCCACTTCGGTGGCCAGGGGCTCGCCCCAGAGGTTCTCGGTCACGTCCAGGTAGGCCTCGTCCAGGGAGAGCGGCTCCACGAGGGGCGTGGCGGACCGGAGGATCGCCATCACTGCCCGGGAGGCCTCCCGGTAGCGGGCGAAGTCCGGGCGGACCACGACGAGGTCCGGGCATTGGCGCAGGGCCCGGGCCGTGGGCATCGCCGAGCGCACCCCGAAGGCGCGGGCTTCGTAGCTCGCTGCCGCCACCACGCCCCGGGACCCGGCCGGCCCGCCCACGGCCACGGGCCGGCCCCGCAGGGCGGGATCGTCCCGCTGCTCCACGGACGCGTAGAAGGCGTCCATATCCAAATGAATGATGCGGCGGGGCGCCCGCGGTGGGGTGTCTGTGGGCGGGAAAACGGGCATCGCGGTGGGCTCCAGCCGTGGCGTTTGCGCAGTTTCTTGCCTCCCGGCGCCGCGGCCGCCGGGGCGGTGGCCCGGTGCGCCGGCCAGCCAGCCGCCGCGAGGTGTCGAGAAAGACCAGCTAAGCCAATGATTTCCGATCAGACGGAGTCCGGGCAAGCCTGCCGGCAGCCGTCCACCCGACCTTAAGCGATTGTGCCGCCAACTTTTTCTCCAGGCTTTGGTTGACGCTCGAACGGGTGAAACCTATAGTGTCGGGAAGTGGCGCGTAGTGGGAGAACGTGGGCTGAAAGGCCCCAAAAACGATGTTTCGCGGGGCAACCCAGATCACCCTCGACGCCAAGGGTCGGCTGGCCATTCCCGTGCGTTACCGGGAGCGGCTCACCACCCGCTGCAGTGGGCAACTGATCTGCACGGTCGACCAGGACCACTGTCTCCTGCTGTACCCGCTGCCGGACTGGGAAGAGATAGAGCGCAAGTTGATGCGCCTTTCGAGTTTCAACAAGAGCACGCGACGTCTCCAGCGCCTGATGGTGGGCTATGCCAGCGAGCTCGAGCTCGACGGCAGTGGACGCGTGCTGATTCCCCGGGAGCTGCGCGAGTTCGCGGCTCTCGAACGTGAAGTGATGCTGATCGGGCAGGGCAACAAGTTCGAGTTATGGGCCGAGCAGCGCTGGAACGAGCGCCGCGACAGCTGGTTGGGCGGCGAAGGCGGCGAGGGTCCGGGCCTGCCGGCCGAACTCGAATCGCTGTCGCTCTAGGGCGAGGCACGACGCCGAGAACGCAAATAAACGCAGCCTCTATGAAAGGCGCGGGGTGTTGGGGTGTTTCTTCATGTACCTGTCCTCAAGGACGAGGTGCTGCAATTTCTGGCCATTCGGCCCGACGGCTTCTATGTCGATGGGACTTTCGGCCGCGGGGGACACTCGCGCGCCATTCTCGGGCAGCTGGGCCCCACGGGCCGGCTGCTCGCCATCGACCGGGACCCGGAGGCCGTCGCGGCTGCACGGGTCTTGCAGGCCGAGGACGCGCGTTTCCGGATCGTGCACAGCGCCTACTCCGCGCTGGGCGAAGTGCTCGCGGCGGAAGGCGTCATGGGCCGGGTCGATGGCATCCTGCTTGACGTGGGGGTGTCGTCCCCGCAGCTCGAGGACCCGGCGCGGGGCTTCGCCTTCCGGCTGGAGGGCCCCCTCGACATGCGCATGGATCCCGGCAGTGGCGTGTCTGCCGCCGACTGGCTCAATGCGGCCGATGAAACCGGCATCGCCAGCGTGCTCTGGCGCTACGGCGAGGAGCGGTCGGCGCGGCGGATTGCGCGGGCCATCGTCACGGCCCGGGCGGCTGCGCCGATACTCACCACGACCCGGCTTGCCGACGTCATTGCGAGCGAGGTTCGCGGTGAGCCCGGCCGCCATCCGGCCACCCGCAGCTTCCAGGCCATCCGTATTTACATCAACCGGGAGCTCGAGGAGCTCGAGGCGGCGCTGCGGGCGGCCCGCGCCGCCCTCGCGGTCGGCGGCCGGCTCTGCGTCATCAGCTTTCATTCACTGGAGGACCGGCCCGTGAAGCGCTTTCTCCGTGACCACTCCCGGGTGGACCCGGCCCTGCGGGACCTGCCCGTGGTGCCTGACTCGGCGTTGCCCGACCTGGCTCTGCTGACGACCCGGGCGGTCCGGGCCAGCGCTGCCGAGCTGGCGCAGAACCCCCGGGCCCGCAGCGCCGTGCTGCGCGCCGCGGAGAAGCAGCGATGACTCCCGCCCAGCGCTCCCGCGTGCTCGTGGCCGGGCTGGCCGCCGCGGTCTTCCTGTCCGGGCTGGCCAGCATCTATGCCAAGCACAAGTCGCGGAAGCTGTTCGTCGAGCTGCAGACCCTGGTGGCCGAACGCGACCGCCTGGAGGTGGACTGGGGACGTCTGCAGATCGAGCAGAGCACGCAGGGGAACCCGGCGCGAATCGAGCGGCTGGCCCGCGAACGGCTCGCGATGCGCACGCCGACCCGGGATGACGTGAAGCTGGTGGCTCGATGAGCAGCGACCGGCCCCAGAAGCCCGCCTATCACAGCTTCGTCTGGCGCCTGTGGACGGTCGCCGTCGCGCTGATGCTGGCCGGCACCGGGCTGGTTGCCCGGGCCGTGCACCTGCAGGTCTTCAACACGGACTTCCTCAACAAGCAGGCCGCCGCCCGCCACCTGCGCGTGGCAACGCTGTCGGCAACGCGCGGCGTGATCAAGGACCGGAACGGCGAGCCGCTGGCCGTAAGCACGCCCGTGGACAGCGTCTGGGTCAACCCGTCCCAGCTCCTCGAGGAGCCGGACCGTATCAAGGGCCTCGCCGCCGCCCTGAAGCTCGACAGCGGGGAGCTGACTTCGCGGCTCACCCGTAACGTCCGCAAGGAGTTCTATTACCTCAAGCGGCATATGAATCCCGCCGCCGCCGCGGCGATCGATGCTATGCAGGTGCCCGGCGTCCACCTGCTGCGCGAGTACCGGCGCTATTACCCGGCGGGCGAAGTCACCGGGCACCTGCTCGGCTTCACCAACATCGACGACAAGGGCCAGGAAGGCCTGGAGCTCGCGTTCGATAACTGGCTGCACGGCGTTCCCGGCAAGAAGCGTGTGCTCCGGGACCGCTTCGGCCGCGTCATCGAGGACGTCGAAAGCCTGCTGCCGCCGAGCCCGGGCCGCGACCTCGTCACGTCCATCGACCTGCGCATCCAGTACCTGGCCTACCGGGAGCTGAAGGCCGCCGTCCAGCGGCACCAGGCGGCGTCGGGCTCGGCTGTCGTGATCGACGTGGCGACGGGCGAGGTACTTGCCGATGTCAACCAGCCCACCTTCAACCCGAATGACCGGGGCCAGTTCAGCCCGATGATGTTTCGCAACCGGGCCATCACCGACATCCTCGAGCCGGGCTCGACCTTCAAGCCCCTGATCGTCGCCGCCGCCCTGGAGAGCGGGCGCTTCAACTCCCGCAGCCTCATCGACACCAACCCCGGCTTCGTCCAGGTCGGCAACCGGACCTTTGAGGACAAGCACAACTACGGGGTCGTCGACCTCGCCACGTTGCTGGCGAAGTCCAGCAACGTCGGTGCCGTCCACGTCTCCATGCAGCTCGACAAGGAGATGCTCTGGAACACGCTGAGCCGCTTCGGCGCGGGGCGGCTGACCTCCAGCGGCTATCCGGGCGAGTCCGCCGGCATGCTGCCGCCGTTCCAGGGCTGGCGCCCGATCGGCCAGGCGACCATGGCGTTCGGCTACGGCCTGTCGATGACTGCGCTGCAACTGGCGGAGGCCTACGCGGTGCTGGCCGGCGATGGCCTCTACCGGCCCGTGTCCCTCGTCCGCGTGGACCGCCCGCCGATTGCCCGGCGCGTGGTCAGCCCGGAGACCGCCCGGAGCGTCGTTGCGATGCTCGAGCAGGTGGTTTCCGCCGAGGGCACGGGGCTGAAGGCCGCGGTCGACGGCTACCGGGTGGCCGGGAAGACCGGCACCGCGCGCAAGGTGGCCGCCGGTGGCTATGCCGATGACCGGCACACCGCCGTCTTCGCCGGCATTGTGCCCGCGACGGCCCCGCGGCTCGCCATCGTGATCGTCGTCGATGAGCCGAAGGGCCAGTACTACGGCGGCGACGTTTCCGCTCCCGTGTTCTCGGCGGTCGCCGCCGGCGCCCTGCGCATCCTCGCGGTACCGCCCGACGGGGTGGACGTGACGTCCAGCCGGCCGACGCGGCTGGCCGCCAGCGCCCCATGACACCCTCCGGAACCAGCGAAATGGAACTGCACAAGTTGTTCCCGGGCCTCTCCGCCGAGGTGCCCGCCATCGACGTGGTGGATATCACCCTGGACAGCCGCAAGGCCGTGCGCGACGGGCTGTTCATCGCCTGCCGCGGCGCGCGCCGGCACGGGCTCGACTTTGTCGGCGACGCGCTCCGGGCCGGTGTCGGCGCCGTCGCGTGGGAGCCCGGCGCAGCGCTGCGCGGGCCGGTGTTGCCGCAGGGAGTCGCCAGCATCCCGGTGCCGCACCTGCGCAAGCAGCTGGGCGAGGTGGCCAACCGCTTCTTCGCGCGCCCGTCCGAGGCACTGCGGGTGACCGGCATCACGGGCACCAACGGCAAGACCACCACGGCCTGGCTAGTGATGCAGGCCATCGCGCGCCTGGGTGGCAGCGCCGGCTATCTCGGCACTCTTGGCCACGGGCTCAACGGCCGGCTGACCGCGGCGGAACTCACCACGCCCGACTGCATCAGCCTGCATCGCCAGTTGCGGGAGCTGGCCGACGGGGGCGCCGGGCACGTCGTTGCGGAAGTCTCGTCCCACGCGCTGGACCAGGACCGGGTTGCCGGCGTGCGCTTTACCACGGTGGCCTTCACGAACCTCAGCAGGGACCACCTGGACTACCACCCCGACCTCGCTGCGTATGGCGCGGCCAAGGCGCGCCTGTTTGCGCTCGGCGCCGGGACCGACGTCATCAACCTGGACGACAGTTTTGGGCGCGAACTGGCCAGCCGTCTGCCGGCCCGCACCCGCCTGCTCGGCGTGACGCTCGCCGGCGCCGCCAGCGCGGAACTTGCCGGTACCGTCGAGGCCGCCGGCGCCGAGGGCCTCGAGCTGATGCTGCGCAGCGGGGGCCAGGCGGTGCGTCTGCGGAGTGCGCTCTGGGGCCGGTACAACGCGGAGAACCTGCTGCTGGCCGCCGGCATCCTGCTGGCTGAGGGCTGGTCGCTGACCCAGGCAGCGGACGCCCTCGCCGGGTGCCTGCCGCCGCCCGGCCGGATGGAGCGGGTCCCGGGTAGGCCCGGGCAGCCGGCGGTACTCGTGGACTTTGCCCACACGCCGGACGCGCTCGGCAAGGCGCTCGCCGCCGTGCGCGAGCATTGCTCGGGCAAGGTGTGGTGCGTATTCGGGTGCGGTGGCGACCGGGACCGGGGCAAGCGCGGTCCGATGGGCGCGGCGGCCGTGGCCGGCGCCGACCACGTCATCGTGACCGACGACAATCCCCGCCACGAGGATCCGCAGCAGATCATCGCCGACATCCTGGCCGGCGTCAGTTCCCTCGACCGCCTGCAGGTGGTGCCGGACCGGGCTGACGCGATCGCCCGGGCCATTCGCCTGGCCGGGCCGGAGGACGCCGTGCTGATCGCGGGCAAGGGCCACGAGACCGTGCAGGTGACGGGCGACGCCCGCGTGCCCTTTGCGGATGTGACGGTGGCCCTGCAGGCCCTGGCGGGCCAGAGTTCATGACGATGGCCACGCTCGCCTGGGTCGCAGCAAATTCCGGTGGCAGGCTCGTCGGTAGCGACACGGGCTTCGACTCCGTCAGCACCGACACCCGGAGCATCGAACCCGGTCAGCTGTTCGTCGCACTCCGGGGGTCCCGGCACGACGCCGCGGGCTTCGTGGTGACGGCGGCGGAGCGCGGTGCCGTGGCGGCGCTGGTCGAGAGTCCCCAGCCGTTACCCCTGCCGCAGGTCGTGGTCTCCGACGCGGGCAAGGCCCTGCAGGAGATCGCCGCCGCCTGGCGCGGGCGCTTCCCGATTCCGGTCCTCGGTGTGACCGGCAGCAACGGCAAGACCACGCTGAAGGAAATGATGGCCGCCATCATGCGTGCCCATGTCCGCCAGCCTGGCGAGGACGGCGGCGTGCTGGCCACCTGGGGCAACCTCAACAACCACGTCGGCGTGCCCATCACCCTGCTCTGGCTCCGTGAGTCGCACCGGGCCGCGGTCATTGAGATGGGCGCCAGCGCCCAGCGGGAAATCGCGCTGCTGACCCGGATCGCCCGGCCCGACGTCGGCGTGATCACCAACGCCGGCCCGGCACATCTCGCGGGCTTCGGCGGCACCGTGCGGCACGTCGCGGAGGGCAAGGGGGAACTGTTCGCGGGGTTGCCCGCCGGCGCCGTGGCCGTGGTCAACCGGGACGATCCCTTCCACGACTACTGGCGGGGACTGCGCCAGGACATCGAGTACCGCTCCTTCGGGCTCACGGACACGGCCGATTTCCACGCAACCGACATCCTGCCGGCCAATGGCGAGGGGCTGCGGTTCCGGCTGCGGTCGCCGGCCGGGGACATGCTGATCCGCCTGCCGATGTCCGGCAGCCACAACATACAGAACGCGCTGGCGGCGGCGGCAGCCACCACCGCTGCGGGTGCCACGCTCGACGCGGTGCGCGATGGCCTTGCGGGCATGCTCAATGTGAAGGGGCGCCTCCGTTCCGAGCCGGGTCCCGAGGGCAGCACGATCTTCGACGACAGCTACAACGCGAACCCGGGCTCGGTCGCCGCGGCCATCCGCTTTCTCGCGGGGCTCACCGGGAAGCGCTGGTTCGTGCTGGGTGACATGGCGGAGCTCGGGCCCACCGAAGTGGAATTGCACCGGGAAGTCGGCGCGCTGGCCGCCCGCAGCGGCATCGACCGCTTCTTCGGGGTCGGCCCCCTGTCCCGTCACGCGGTCGAGGCCTTCGGGTCCCGTGGGCACTGGGCCGCGGACGTGGCCACCCTGGCCGAAACGATCCGGCCCTCGCTGTCCCCGGAGGTGCAACTGCTCGTCAAGGGTTCGCGCAGCGCCGGGCTCGAGCGCCTCGTGAAGGCACTGAATGGCGAAGCCGTGGATGCCGGAGGGGCGCCCTGATGTTGCTGATGCTCGCGGAGTACCTGACGCCACGGATTTCCGGCTTCAATGCCTTCACGTACCTGACCCTGCGCGCGATCCTCGGCGCCCTGACGGCGCTCGCCATGTCGCTGCTGCTGGGGCCTGCGCTGATCCGGCGGTTGACCGTCCGCCAGATCGGCCAGAACGTGCGCGATGACGGTCCCCAGAGCCACCTGCAGAAAGCCGGCACACCCACGATGGGCGGCACACTGATCATCCTCGCGATCGTCGTCAGCACGCTGCTCTGGGCGGACCTGCGCAGTATCTATGTCTGGATCGTGGTCGGTGTGACCATCGCCTACGGGCTGGTCGGCTTCGCCGACGACTACCGGAAGCTGGTCCTGCGCAATCCCAAGGGGCTCTCGGCCCGGGAAAAGCTCTTCTGGCAGTCGCTGGTGGCGCTCGGCGTCGGGGTGATCCTGTTCCTCCGGGCCGACACGCCCCACTCGACGGCCCTGCTCATTCCGTACCTGAAGGACGTGCTGATCCCGCTGGGCTGGGCTTTCATTCCCTTCGTCTTCCTGGTCATCGTCGGTACCAGCAATGCCGTCAACCTCACCGATGGCCTCGATGGACTGGCGATCATGCCCACCGTCCTGGTCGGCGGCGCGCTGGGGATCTTCGCCTGGGTGGCCGGCAACGCGATCTTCGCGCGCTATCTCGGCATTCCCTACGTGGCCGGGGCGGGCGAACTGCTGGTGTTCTGCGCCGCGCTGGCGGGCGCGGGCCTAGGCTTCCTGTGGTTCAACGCCTACCCGGCCCAGGTGTTCATGGGGGATATCGGTGCGCTGTCGCTCGGTGGCGCGCTGGGCGCCGTGGCGGTGATCGTCCGCCAGGAAGTCGTGCTGCTGATCATGGGTGGCCTCTTCGTCGCCGAGACCGTGTCCGTGATGATGCAGGTGGCGTCCTTCAAGATCACCGGCAAGCGCATCTTCAGGATGGCGCCGCTGCACCACCACTTTGAACTGAAGGGCTGGGCGGAACCGAAAGTGATCGTGCGCTTCTGGATCATCACGGTAATCCTCGTGCTGGTGGGCCTGTCGAGCCTGAAGATCCGATGAAGATGGCCGCCGTCCGCAGTAGTGAAGACCAGTTGCCGCCCGCGAACCGTACGGGCGAAATCACGCTCGTGCTGGGCATGGGCGGCACCGGTGTGTCCTGCGCGCGGTTCCTTGCGGCCCGAGGGGCGCGTGCGATCTTCGCGGACACGCGGCCACTGCCGCCCGGCCTCGAAGCCATCCGCGCCGCGATGCCGGCGGCGGGGATCATTGCGGGCAGCCCCCCGGCGGCCGTTCCCGACGGCGTGGGCCGCGTCATCCTGTCGCCCGGCGTCGACCTGGACCTGCCCGTGATCGCCGATGCCCGGCGGCGGGGCCTGCCAGTCCTGAGCGACATCGACCTGTTTGTCGCCGAGGCGACGGCCCCCATCACGGCCATCACCGGTTCCAACGGCAAGAGTACGGTTACCTCGATGCTGGGTGCGATGCTCCGGGGCGCCGGCGTGCGCGCGGCCGTGGGCGGCAACCTCGGCACGCCCGCACTCGAGTTGCTCGACCCGGCGGCCACCCACTACGTCCTCGAACTGTCGAGCTTCCAGCTCGAGCGGAGCGAGCCCGTGCCCGCGGCGGCGGCCGTCGTGCTCAACATCACGCCCGACCACCTGGATATCCACGGCGATCTGGCGGCCTACACGCGCGCCAAGGCCCGTATCTACGCGCGCTGCGGCCTGGCGGTGCTGAACCGGGACCTGCCGGAACTGGCGGCGCTGGTGCCCCCGGGCACGCCGACCCTGGGCTTCGGCCTGGGTATCCCGGCGGGGCAGGATTTCGGGCTCGTGCCCCGGAGTGACGGACCCTGGCTCGCCCGCGGCAACGAGGCGCTGATGCCGGCTGCCGCACTGCCCGTCACGGGCCGGCACAACGTGTCCAACGCGCTGGCGGCACTGGCGCTCGGGACCGCGAGCGGTGTTCCGCTGCAGAGCCTGCTGCCCGGACTGCGCGCCTACCGGGCGCTGCCGCACCGGATGGCGGTTGTTGCGCGGCGGAATGGCGTGACGTGGATCGACGATTCCAAGGCCACCAACGTCGGCGCCGCCGTCACCAGCGTCGGCAGCGTGACCGGGCCGCTCGTGTTGATCGCGGGCGGCGACGGCAAGGGCGCCAGCTTCGAGACGGTCGCAGCGGCACTGCGGGGCCGGGACTGTGCCGCCGTCCTGCTCGGCCGTGACCGGGACCAGCTCGCGGCGGCACTGGCTACCGTGTGTCCCGTGCACCGGGTTGCCGACATGGCGGAAGCCGTGCACGTGGCAGCCTCGCTGGCCGGCTCCGGGTGGACTGTGCTGCTGGCCCCCGCCTGCAGTAGCCTCGATATGTACCGGGACTACGGCGCCCGGGGCGACGCCTTCGCCACCGCGGTCGCCGCCCTGGATCCCGGCATCAAGCCCGTCGACGGAGGCGCACCATGAGCAGCCGGCAGCTGGCCATCCCGGGCCAGGAACGTCCCGACCTGATCCTGGTCGGCATCACGGCCCTGCTGCTGACCATCGGCCTGCTGATGGTGGCCTCCGCCTCGATCGCACTCGGCGACCGCCAGCACGGCGATGCCTTCTACTTCTTCGAGCGCCAGCTGTTTGCGGCGAGCCTTGGGCTCGCGGCGGGCTACGTGATGACCCGGATCCCGACCCGGATCTGGCAGAGCCTGGGATCGTGGATGGCCGGCATCGCCCTCGCCATGCTGGTCATCGTCCTCGTTCCCGGCCTCGGCCATACGGCCAACGGCAGCACGCGCTGGCTCAGCGTGGCCGGCATCAACATCGTGCAGGTCAGCGAGCCCGCCCGGCTGATGTTGCTGATGTACGTGGCCGACTACGCCGTGCGTCGCAACCAGGAGCTGCGCTCCGGGATGGGCGGCCTGTTCAAGCCATTACTGGTGGTGGGCGCCGGCGCCGGCCTGCTGCTCATCCAGCCGGACTTCGGCTCGGCCGTGCTGCTGCTCGGGATGTCCTTTGCCGTCCTGTTCGTCGCCGGCGCACGAGTCCGCGACGTGCTGACCTTCGTGGTGCCGGTCATTCTGCTGTTCGCGGCGCTGGCCCGGTTCTCCCCCTATCGCATGCGGCGCCTGCTCGGCTTCTGGAACCCCTGGGCCGACCCCTACGGCGACGGCTTCCAGCTGACCCAGTCGCTGATCGCCATCGGCACGGGGGAGTGGACCGGCCTCGGCCTCGGCAGCAGCGTGCAAAAGCTGTTCTACCTCCCGGAGGCACACACGGACTTCATCTTCGCGGTGATCGCGGAGGAGTTCGGCCTGGTCGGCAGCCTCGTGATGATCACCCTCTACGGCATTCTGATCTGGCGGGTGCTGGTCGTGGCTCGTGCCGCCGCGGCGCGGGACGCCAGCTTCCAGGCCTACGTCGCGATCGGCCTCGGCATCTGGCTGGCGATCCAGGCCCTGATCAACCTGGGCGTGAACATGGGCGTGCTGCCCACCAAGGGCCTGACGCTGCCGCTGGTGAGCTATGGCCGCAGCTCCCTCATCGTGACCCTGGCGGCGCTCGGCCTGCTCCTGCGTATCGACCTGGAGAACCGTGGCCTGGCGGGCACCGGCCGCCGGCGGCAGAACGGCAGGGTGGCCCGATGACGCGTGCACCGGTGCTGATCATGGCCGGCGGTACGGGCGGGCACGTCTTCCCCGCGCTGGCTGTTGCCCGCGCGCTGCGCCTTCGTGACGAGCAGGTCGTGTGGCTCGGCACCGAGCGGGGCTTCGAGTCCCGGGTCGTGCCGCCCGAGGGCATTCCGCTGGAAATCGTCCGCGTCCAGGGGCTGCGCGGGAAAGGTGCCTTGAGCTGGCTGCTGGCCCCGCTGCGCATCCTCGTGGCCGTCGTCGACGCCGCGCGCGTCCTCCGGCGCTGCCAGCCGAAAGTCGTGCTCGGCATGGGTGGCTACACCGCAGGGCCTGGCGGCCTGGCGGCCTGGCTGCTCCGTCGGCCCCTCGTGATCCATGAGCAAAACGCTGTCGCAGGCCTTACCAACCGTCTTCTGGCTGGATTTGCCCGGGAAGTGCTTGAAGCCTTCCCGGGCAGTTTTTCCAGCAAGGTGCGGACGCGCGTCACCGGCAATCCCGTGCGCGCCGACATTGCCGGCCTGCCAGCTCCCGCCGAGCGCTTTGCCGGCCGCCGTGGGCCGCTACGGTTGCTCGTGCTCGGCGGCAGCCAGGGCGCCCGTGCCCTGAACGAGACCGTCGCGTCGGCCATTGCCCTGCTGCCCCGGGACCAGCGCCCGGAAATTCGCCACCAGGCCGGCGAGACCACCCGCCCGGTGGCCGAGGCCGCCTACCGGGCGGCCGGCGTGGACGCCCAGGTACTCCCCTTTATAGGTGACATGGCCGAGGCCTACGGCTGGGCGGACGTGGTCCTTGCCCGGGCCGGCGCCCTGACCGTGGCCGAGTTGACGGCGGCGGGGGTCGGGGCGGTGCTCGTGCCGTTCCCGGCGGCCGTCGATGATCACCAGACCCGCAATGCGGGCTGGCTGGTGGCGGCGGGGGCCGCCACGCTGCTGCCCCAGTCCCGGCTGACGGCGGCCAGCCTGGCCGCCGAACTGCGCGCGTACCTGGACCAGCCGGAACTCCGCCTCGCCCGGGCGGAGCGGGCCCGGTCGCTGGCGCTGCCGGGTGCCACCGAGGCCATCGTTGGCGCCTGCCTCGCTGCCGCGCTGTCCGCGCGCCAATCCCGGAGCGCCACCGATGCGTGACCGGATGCGCCGGATCAACCGGATCCACCTGGTCGGCATCGGGGGTGTCGGCATGAGTGGCATCGCCGAGGTGCTGCTGAACCTCGGTTACGCGGTCCAGGGTTCCGACCTGAAGGAGTCCGCCGTCACGCGGCGGCTCACGCGGCTCGGTGCCCTGGTGTACGTGGGCGAGCACGACGCCGGCCATGTCGGCGCGGCCGACGTGGTCGTGGTGTCTGGCGCCGTGGCGGACGACAACCCGGAAGTGCTCACGGCGCGGGCCGCCCGCAAGCCGGTGGTCCAGCGGGCCGAGATGCTCGCGGAACTGATGCGCTTCCGCCATGCCATCGCGGTGGCGGGCAGCCACGGCAAGACCACCACCACCAGCCTGATCGCCAGCGTGCTCGCCGAGGCGGGGCAGGACCCCACCTTCGTGATTGGCGGCCGCCTGAAGAGTGCGGACTCCAATGGCCGCCTCGGCGCGGGCCGCTACCTCGTTGCCGAGGCCGACGAGAGCGATGCCTCTTTCATCCACCTGCAGCCGATGGTCGCCATCGTCACCAACATCGACAACGATCACCTGGGCGCCTACGGCGGCGACATGGACCGGCTGCGGCACACCTTCGTCGAGTTCCTGCACAACCTGCCGTTCTACGGCCTGGCCATCGTCTGCCTGGACGATCCCGGCGTGCAGTCGATCCTGCCGCTGCTGCACCGGGCAACGTTGACCTACGGCTTCTCGCCGGAGGCCGATGTCCGCGTCGAGAACTGGGTGCGGGACGGCCTGCAGTCCCGGTTCACCGTCGTGCGCCCGGGAGCCGCGCCCCTGCCGGTGATACTGAACCTGCCCGGCCGGCACAACGTATTGAATGCCCTGGCGGCGGTGGCCATCGCCTGCGATCTGGAACTGGACGACTCCGCGTGCCAGGCGGCCCTCGCCGGCTTCGAGGGCGTCGACCGGCGGCTGCAGGTGCTGGGCGAGATGGCCCTCGCCGGGAAGCCCTTCGTCCTGGTGGACGACTACGGCCATCACCCGACGGAAATCGCCGCCACGATCGAGGCGGTCCGCCAGGCCTGGCCCGACCGGCGCCTGGTAGTGGCCTTCCAGCCGCACCGCTATACCCGCACCCGGGACCTGCTGGATGACTTCGCCGAAGTCCTGTCGGCTGCAGACCGGCTGCTGGTGATGGAGGTCTACGCGGCGGGCGAGGCGCCCATCGCCGGCGCCGACGGTCGCGCCATCTGCCGCGCGATTCGCAGTCGCGGGCAGATCGAGCCGGTGTTCGTGCCCCAGCTGGAGGAACTCGCCAGCCTGCTCGCGGGCGTCGTGGAGCCCGGTGACGTGGTGCTGACGCTCGGCGCCGGCAGCATCGGCGCGGCGGCGCACGCGCTGCGCGACGCGCACCCGCTCGCTGGCGCGGATCGCACGGGAGCATCGGCGTGATGACGGCGACGCGCGAACCGACCGGCAAGCTCCTCTGCAACGAGCCGATGTCGAAACACACAACTTGGCGAGTAGGCGGGCCTGCAGATGTGTATTATTCGCCGCGTTGTCGTGATGAACTTCTGGACTACGTCCGCAGCCTCGATGTGGACACGCCGGTGTACTGGGTCGGCCTCGGTAGCAACCTCCTTGTGCGGGACGGTGGCATCCGGGGCGTAGTAATTGCCACGGGCCAGGCACTGAACGGGCTCCGTCACCTTGGTGGCGGTGTCATCGAGGCCGAGGCTGGGGTGCCGTGCACGGTGGTGGCGCGGCAGTGCAGCCGCTGGGAACTGGGTCCAGCCGAATTTTTCGCAGGGATTCCGGGTAGCGTCGGTGGCGCGCTCCGGATGAACGCGGGGGCTTTCGGCGGTGAGACCTGGGGGAAGGTCATCGAGGTCGATGTGGTGGATCGCCGCGGGGTTGTGCGCACCCGTGGGCGGGATGACTACCAGGTCGGGTACCGGCACGTGCGCGGTCCGCTGGAGGAGTGGTTCCTGGCTGCCCGATTCAAGTTCGACGAGCACTACACCGCGGCTGCGGACCGCATCCGGACACTTGTCTCCGAACGCAAGGCAAGCCAGCCCCTCGGCCTCCCGAGCTGCGGCTCCGTCTTCAAGAACCCCCCCGGCGACCATGCCGCGCGGCTCATCGAGGCGGCGGGCCTCAAGGGCGCCCGCGTCGGCGGCGCCGAGGTCTCCCCGAAGCACGCAAATTTCATCATCAACACCGGTGGTGCCACGGCCGCGGACATCGAGGCCCTGATCGGGCACGTCCGGGACACGGTCGAGGCGCGGCACGGCGTCCGTCTCGATACCGAAGTCCAGTTCATTGGCGAGCCCCTGGCCCCGGCGCCGGGCGGAGCGGCCTCATGACCGCCTTCCGCTATCCCCGGGTGACGGATCCGGCAGCATTCGGCCGGGTGGTCGTCCTGATGGGCGGGACCTCCGCCGAGCGGGAAATCTCCCTGCTGACCGGTGCGGCAGTCCTCAAGGCATTGCAGAACAAGGGTGTTCAGGCCGAGGGCCTCGACGCCGGCCCGGACCTGCTGGCCCGGCTGACGGCCGGCCGCTACGACCGGGTGTGGATCGCCCTGCACGGGCGGGGTGGCGAGGACGGCACGCTCCAGGGGCTGCTCTCGTTCCTGGGCCTGCCCTTCACCGGCTCCGGCGTGCTCGGCTCCGCCGTCAGCATGGACAAGCTCCGCACCAAGCGCCTCCTGCAGGGCGCCGGCCTGCCGACGCCCCGCTACTGCGTGCTGCGAAACGAGGCCGACCTCGTGGAGGCCGGCGAGCAGCTGGGCCTGCCGGTAATGGTGAAGCCCTCCGACGAGGGTTCCAGCATTGGCATGACCAAGGTCGAGCGCCCGGACCAGATGCGGGCCGCCTGGGAGCTGGCCTCCGGCTTCCATTGCGATGTGTTTGCTGAGGAGTGGGTCGCGGGGCCGGAATACACCGCCGCGATCCTCCACGACCGGGTGCTGCCGCTGATCCGGATCCAGACCGGAAGCACCTTCTACGACTACCAGGCCAAGTACTTCAGCGACGAGACCCGCTACCTGTGCCCCTGCGGCCTGCCCGCGGACCGGGAGCGGGAGCTGGCCGACATCGCCCGCGCTGCCTTCGAGGCCGTGGGCGCCGCCGGTTGGGGCCGGGTTGACCTCATGGTGTCGCCGCAGACCGGCCCGCTGATCCTCGAGATCAACACGGTGCCCGGCATGACCAGCCACAGCCTGGTGCCGATGGCTGCCGCCGCCGCCGGTACCGGCTTCGATGACCTCGTCTGGCAGATCCTCGAAACCAGCCTGGCACCCGCCCGGGGAGGTGTCGCGTGAAGCTGTTCGAGCGCGGCAATCGCCGGCGGCGGGAGGAGCCCCGGATCAAACTGCCCGCGATCCCGTGGATGGCGATCTCGAGCGTCATTGGTGTGCTGGTCGTGGCCGGCGGTTTCGTCACCACGGGCCGCTGGATCCTGAACCGGCCGGTCGAGCGGGTGGTTATCAACGGCCAGTTCGAGCGCGTCTCCGCCGACCAGCTCGAAGCGGTCCTGCGCAAGGCCATGGGCAAGGGCTTCCTCGCCGCGGACCTGGGGGCCATCCAGGCGCAGGTGGCGGCGCTGCCGTGGGTTGCCACGGCCCGCGTCAGCCGGCAGTGGCCGGATGCGCTCAAGGTGACCGTGACCGAGGAAGAACCCGCGGCCCGCTGGGACGCCGACGGTTTGCTGAACCCCCAGGGCCGGCTCTTCGTGCGGCACACCACGCATATTCCCGCCGAGCTGCCCCGCCTGAGTGGTCCCGAGGGCTCCGAGACCGAAGTCGCCGCCCGCTACGTCGCCATTCACGAGAAGCTGGTCGAGCGGGGCCTGGCACTCGCCTCCATCGACCTGGACGGGCGGGGTGCCTGGACGCTGTTGCTCAGTAACGGCATCGCCGTGCGGCTCGGGTCCCAGAGCGTGGACAACCGCCTGGCCCGCTTCTTCGAGGCCCTCGATTCCGTGGTGGCGCCGGTGGCGGCGGACGTGCAGTTCATCGACATGCGCTACACCAACGGGTTCTCGGTGGGCTGGAAGCAGCAGCGTGCTGCCAGCGCCAGTCAGGACGACGACGCACCGCCGCGGAAGGACCTGCCCCGTGCCTAGGAAGGATGACAGGGGAATCATCGTGGGCCTCGACATCGGCACGTCGAAGGTCGTCGCCATCGTCGGCGAGCTGCAGGATGACAACCAGATCGAGGTCATCGGCTTCGGCAGCCACCCGTCCAAGGGGCTGAAGAAGGGCGTCGTGGTCAATATCGAGTCCACGGTCACGTCGATCCAGCGTGCCATCGAGGAAGCCGAGCTGATGGCCGGCTGCGATATCCACCAGGTCTACGCGGGCATCGCCGGCAGCCACGTGCGCAGCCTGAACTCCCACGGCATCGTGGCCATCCGCGACAAGGAGGTCACCCAGAGCGACGTGGACCGGGTGATCGACGCGGCGCGCGCGGTGGCCATCCCTGCCGACCAGCGCATCCTCCACGTCCTGCCCCAGGAATACATCATCGACGGCCAGGAGGGCATCCGGGAGCCCATCGGCATGTCCGGTGTGCGCCTCGAGGCGCGCGTGCACATGGTTACCGGGGCGGCGAGCGCCGCCCAGAACATCGTGAAGTGCGTCCAGCGCTGCGGCCTCGAGGTCGAGGACATCGTCCTGGAGCAGCTGGCCTCCAGCTTCGCGGTGCTGACCGACGACGAGAAGGAGCTCGGCATCTGCCTCGTGGACATCGGCGGCGGCACGACCGACATCGCCGTGTTCAACAACGGCGCCATCCGGCACACGGCGGTGATACCGATCGCCGGCGACCAGGTGACCAACGACATCGCGATCTCGATGCGGACGCCGACCCAGTACGCCGAGGAAATCAAGATCAAGTACGCCTGCGCGCTGTCCCAGCTGGCCAACCTCGATGAGACCATCGAGGTGCCGAGCGTGGGCGACCGACCGCCGCGGCGGCTGGCCCGCCAGACCCTGGCGGAAGTGGTCGAGCCCCGCTACGAGGAGCTGTTCGGACTGATCCGCGACGAGCTGCGCCGGAGCGGCTTCGAGGACATGATCGCCGCCGGCATCGTCCTCACGGGCGGCAGCTCCAAGATGGAGGGCGCCGTCGAGCTGGCGGAGGAGGTTTTTCACATGCCGGTCCGGCTGGGGATTCCCCAGCACGTGCGCGGACTCGGCGATGTGGTGCGCAACCCCATTCATTCCACCGGGGTTGGGCTGCTGGTTTACGGGAGAAGCAAGGTGCTGCGTACAGCAGCGAACGAATTGCCTGTGGGTGCGGGCCTGCAGGACGTTTGGGGTCGAATGAAGAGCTGGTTTCAGGGGAATTTCTAATGCGATTTGTTGTTGTCGCCAATCAAACTAAGTCAATGGAGACAGGAAATGTTTGAACTCATGGATGCGGTCAGCCAGAACGCCGTGATCAAGGTACTGGGCGTGGGCGGGGGTGGCGGCAACGCTGTCCGGCACATGGTCAGCACCGGGATCGATGGAGTGGATTTCGTCTGTTGCAATACCGATGCGCAGGCTTTGCGGACTTCGAATGTCCGTACCGCCCTGCAGATCGGCTGCAACATCACCAAGGGCCTTGGCGCGGGCGCCAATCCGGACGTCGGCCGGCAGGCCGCCATGGAGGACCGGGACCGGATCATCGAGGTCATTGAAGGCGCAGACATGCTCTTCATCACCGCCGGTCTTGGCGGTGGCACGGGCACGGGCGCCGCGCCGGTGGTGGCGCAGGTGGCGCGCGAGCTCGGCATTCTCACGGTGGCCGTGGTCACCAAGCCCTTCGCCATGGAAGGCAAGAAGCGCCTCGGCATCGCGGAGCAGGGCATCGCGGAGCTCGGCAAGTACGTCGACTCGCTGATCACCATTCCGAACGAGAAGCTTCTGTCGGTACTCGGGCCGGAAACGACCCTGCTGGACGCCTTCAAGGCGGCGAACGAGGTGCTGCAGGGCGCGGTGCAGGGCATTGCCGAACTGATTACCCGGCCGGGCCTGATCAACGTGGACTTCGCGGACGTCCGTACCGTGATGTCCGAGATGGGCATGGCGATGATGGGCTCGGGCACCGCCAAGGGCCCGGACCGCGCGCGCGAGGCGGCCGAAGCGGCCATCTCGAGCCCGCTGCTGGAGGACGTCAATCTCTCCGGCGCCCGCGGCATCCTGGTAAACGTGACGGCAGGCGAAAACCTCGGCATTGGCGAGTTCCGCCAGGTCGGCGAGACCGTCAAGCAGTGCGCCTCCGACGACGCCACCGTCGTCATCGGCACGGTCATTGATCCCGAGATGGGTGACACGATCCGTGTGACGGTCGTTGCGACGGGCCTTGGCCAGCCGGTGGTCAAGCAGCAGCAGCCGCCCCAGATGCGGGTCGTCGTCCCTGCGCCTGCCGTGGCCCAGCGCGGCCATGCTGCCGCGGGCCATCACGGCGGCCACCATGCCTCCCAACCGCAGACGGCGGCGCCGGCGGCGGACGGGAACAGCTACAACGCCTACGATCAGCCAACCTTCATGCGCCAGCGGGCGGTGGGTGACCAGCTGACTGACGGCAGCGATGCGTCCTTCGACCTGCTCGACGTCCCGGCCTTCCTGAGGCGCCAGGCTGACTGAAGGCCGGCTGCGGCGACCGGCGGTCCGATGACCGGGGCCAAGGCCCCGGTTATCCGACCGGCGCCGTTGCGGCATTTTCCCGCCCTGTGCTAGTGTGCCGGGGCTGATGCGGCTAATGCGGCGTGGCAGCACGCCGGTGCAGGCATCAACTTTCGTTCGTTTTCAGGGGCTTGGGCCAGGGCAGTGCGCTTGCTTTCGGCCGGCTGGTGGTATCCGGCCGGGCCCTGCGCGTGTTCCATCCCCCATATAAACGGACCTGTGACAGTCGGCATCCAAGGGATTGGAGCTGCGGGAACCATGTTGAAGCAACGCACCCTCAAGAACTCTATCCGTGCCTCCGGCGTGGGCCTCCACACCGGGCGCAAGGTATTCATGACGCTGCGCCCCGCGGTGGAGAACACCGGCATCGTCTTCCGCCGGGTCGACCTGGATCCCCCGGTAGACGTGCGGGCCGACGCCGACAAGGTCGGCGAGACGATGCTCGGCACTACCCTTGTCCGGGGCGACGTCAAGATCGCGACGATCGAGCACCTGATGGCTGCTTTTTCGGGCCTCGGCATCGACAACGCCTATGTCGATCTCAGCGCCGGTGAAGTCCCGATCATGGATGGCAGCGCGGCTCCCTTCGTGTTCCTGCTGCAGTCCGCGGGGATCGCCGAGCAGAAGGCTGCCAAGAAATTCATTCGCATCCGCAAGACCGTGCGGGTTGAGGACGGCGACAAGTTCGCCGAGTTCCGGCCCTTTGCCGGCTTCAAGGTCAACTTCCGTATTGATTTCGACCACCCCGTATTCCGCCGCCACGCCCAGACCGCGACCGTGGATTTTTCGACCACGGCCTTCCTGAAGGAGATTTCCCGGGCCCGGACTTTCGGTTTCGCGCGGGACATCGAGGCCTTGCGGGCCCGCCAGCTGACGCTGGGCGGGAGCATGGACAACGCCGTGGTGCTGGATGATTTCCGCGTGCTGAACGAGGACGGGCTGCGTTTCGAGGACGAGTTCGTCAAGCACAAGATCCTCGACGCGATCGGCGATGTGTACCTGCTGGGCGCCAGCGTCGTTGGCGAACTGACGGCGTGCAAGTCCGGCCATGATCTCAACAACAAGCTGTTGCGGGCGCTGCGGTCCGACCCCTCCGCCTTCGAGATCGTGACCTTCGAGGACCAGCGCGAGGCGCCCATTTCCTACCGGGCTCCGCTCGTCGCCGGCGTCTGACGCCGGCCATCCCGTTCACCTGGCCGCCTGCCTGCCCTGGCGCGGCCGGCTCAGCTGACGTTCGTCCCCACCCGGAACCGCACCCGCGCGGCCGCCGGCCAGTGCTGGCGGCATCCCGCCAGAATGCCGTCCGCCTCGAAGCGCAGGCGCGCCGCCCAGTCCGGGCTTGCCGCGGTTACCACCAGCGTCCCGTCCGGCCGCAGATTGCAGGCGGACACGGCTGCCGCGAGCGGCGCCGGGAGCTGCTTGCGCACGCAATCGGCCAGATCGAGGCGCGCGCTTGCGGCCCGGGCCAGGTTGCCGAGCGGCGTGTTGGCGGCGATCAGGTCGCCAAGTCCGCGCGGTCCGCTGGTGGGTGATTTGCTCACGGGCTGTGACCGGTTCCTTGTTTAGTCAAAAACCATCCGGCATAGTCTAGGGGCAAGCTTCAGGGCTGTCCGGTCCGGATAGCGGTCGACCGTCGCGAAAGCGGCAGCCGGCCATAGAACAAGAGCGGGACCGGCACGCGGCGTTGCTCCTGGCAGCCCGCGTTCCCGGTGGCTTCTACAGGGCAGAAGCCACTGAAAGCCAACGTTTCTGGATGCAGCCGGACGTAATGGACGCAAGACTCATCGCTGACGCCGAGGCCCGCCAGGTTCCATCCTGGTTGACGGGCTGGCTGACCGGCTGGTTAACGTGCCGGCTGCTGCCCGGCGCCCTGGGCGTCTGCGCCGCGGCATTGCTCGGCGCTACCGGTTTTGGCCTGGGGGCTTTCTACGGCGAGGCGACCGGCCCGCGGGTGCTCGCCACCGAGGCCAGCCCCCCGATCGTGCGCGGTTCCGCTCCAGCGGTGGCCGAGGCCATGGGCGGGCCCGAGGAGCCGGCCCCGGTCACGCTGCCCGTGCAGCCTGCCGCACAGCTCGTCAGTGCCGGGCCTCCGGCGTCGGCGGCACGGAATTCGGGTCGGGCTCCGGGCCGCGACCTGGATCAAGACCTGGGCCGGGCGTTCGCCCTGGGCCGCCCCGTACTCGGCGGCTGGATTTCCAGCAGCTATGGCCAGCGGATCGATCCCTTCACCGGCCAGCCCGCCGTGCATCGCGGCCTGGATTTCGCCGGGCTTACCAACAGCGCGATCCTGGCGGTCGCGCCCGGCATCGTCACCTGGTCCGGCCGCCGGAGTGGCTACGGCAACCTCATCGAGATCGACCATGGCCGTGGCTGGGTGACCCGCTACGGGCATAACGCCTTCAACCTGGTGCAGGTGGGCGACTACGTGAAGCCCGGGCAGACCATCGCGCTCATGGGTGCCACCGGCCGGGCCACGGGCACCCATCTGCATTTCGAAGTGCGCTACCGGGGCCGTCCGCAGAACCCGGCCCGCCTGATCCCGAGGGACGCCTGAGCCTCCGCGAATTGCCCTGCTAGAATAGCCCGTCGCGGCCGGCCGGCTGCGGAGGAAACACGCCTTGTTTAATTGGCTAACCCGGCTCTTTGGGAGCCGCAACCAGCGTTTACTGCGCCGCTACGCCCGGATCGTCACGGCCGCCAACGAGCTCGAACCCGGGCTCAAGGCGCTCGATGACGCTGCCCTGCGCGGCAAGACGGACGAGTTCCGCCAGCGTCTCGCGGCTGGCACCGCGCTCGACGACCTCATCCCCGAAGCCTTTGCCGTCGTGCGGGAAGCCGCGCGGCGTACGCTCGGTCTCCGGCACTTCGACATGCAGCTCGTCGGTGGCCTGTCCCTCCACGAGGGAAAAATCGCCGAGATGCGCACGGGCGAGGGCAAGACCCTGGTAGCGACGCTTCCGGCCTACCTGAATGCGCTGCCCGGCAAGGGCGTGCACATCGTTACCGTCAACGAGTATCTCGCGCAGCGCGACTCGGACTGGATGGCGCCCGTGTACCGCTTCCTGGGACTGGAAGTGGCGGTGATCCGCAACGGCCAGACCGGGCAGGAAAAGCGCGCCGCCTACGCGGCCGACATCACCTACGGCACCAACAACGAGTTCGGCTTCGACTACCTGCGCGACAACCTCGCGTTCCGCACGGATGACCAGGTGCAGCGCAGCCTTGCCTACGCGGTCGTTGACGAGGTGGATTCCATCCTGATCGACGAGGCCCGGACGCCGCTGATCATTTCCGGCCCCTCGGAAGACAGCTCGGAGCTCTACGCCGCCATCAACAAGCTGGTGCCCCACCTGGTTCGCCAGGAGCGGGCGGCCACCGATGACGATGACGGCGGCCCCGGGGATTTCTCGGTGGACGAGAAGGGGCGCCAGGTGTTCCTCACCGAGGACGGCCACCAGAAGGTCGAGGAACTGATGGTCCGGGAGGGCCTGCTCACCGAGAACGACAGCCTCTACGACGCGGCGAACATCCGGCTGATGCATCACCTGACGGCGGCCTTGCGGGCCCATGCCCTGTTCCGCCGGGACGTGGAGTACATCGTCCGCAATGGCGAGATCGTCATCGTCGACGAGTTCACCGGCCGCACCATGCCGGGCCGGCGCTGGTCCGACGGCCTGCACCAGGCGGTCGAGGCGAAGGAGGGGGTGAATATCCGGGACGAGAACCAGACCGTTGCCTCCATTACCTTCCAGAATTACTTCCGTCTCTACGAGAAGCTTGCCGGCATGACGGGCACGGCGGACACCGAGGCCTTCGAGTTCCAGCAGATCTACGGGCTGGAGGTCGTGGTGATTCCGACTCACCGGCCGATGGTCCGCAGCGACCAGGCCGACCTGGTCTACCTCACGCAGAAGGACAAGTTCGCGGCGATCATCGAGGACATCAAGGAATGCCAGCAGCGCGAGCAGCCCGTGCTCGTCGGCACCACCTCGATCGAGACTTCCGAGTATCTCGCCGGCCTCCTCGAGAAGGACGGCGTCGTCCACCAGGTGCTGAACGCCAAGCAGCACGAACGGGAAGCGAACGTGGTCGCGGAAGCCGGCCGTCCCGGCGCGGTGACCCTCGCGACCAACATGGCGGGCCGCGGTACCGACATCGGCCTTGGCGGCAACCGGGAGGCCGCTCTTGCCGGGCTGGGGGCGGAAGCTACCGACGCCGACCGCGAGGCGCACCGTGGCGTCTGGCGGGACCGCCACGAACGTGTCATCACCTCCGGCGGCCTGCGCATCATCGGCACGGAACGGCACGAGTCCCGGCGCATCGACAACCAGCTCCGCGGCC